>NZ_REFK01000002.1:0-798802 GCF_003688535.1 Enterobacter sp. WP_7_1
ACCTGACCCCATGCCGAACTCAGAAGTGAAACGCCGTAGCGCCGATGGTAGTGTGGGGTCTCCCCATGTGAGAGTAGGGAACTGCCAGGCATCAATTAGAAGAACCCCGTACCGTAAGGTGCGGGGTTTTTTGCTTTTTGTTTCCCTGTCTGGCCTTTCTCTTAATCCCTTATCCTGCTAATGGAATGTGTGATCTTTGTCTCAATGTTATTTATAACAAAATTATAACATTTCATTTACGAGGTAATTGAGTCTCATGGCTCAATACGCCGCTGTTTATGGCAGGAGCATAATCACAATGACAGAAAGCATTACATCAAACGGGACGCTGGCTAACAGTGATACCCGAAGAAGGGTATGGGCAATCGTCAGCGCCTCTTCAGGGAATCTGGTTGAATGGTTCGACTTTTACGTCTACTCATTCTGTTCACTCTACTTCGCACATATTT
The DNA here is from genome assembly GCF_003688535.1 of Enterobacter sp. WP_7_1. NCBI lineage: Bacteria > Pseudomonadati > Pseudomonadota > Gammaproteobacteria > Enterobacterales > Enterobacteriaceae > Enterobacter > Enterobacter sp. WP_7_1. The sequence goes on from NZ_REFK01000002.1 coordinate 450, forward strand.
TTTTCCCATCCGGCAACACCACAACGCAGCTGCTACAAACAGCGGGGGTTTTTGCTGCAGGGTTTTTAATGCGACCCATCGGGGGCTGGCTGTTCGGTCGCATTGCGGATCGTCGCGGCCGTAAGGCTTCTATGCTGATCTCGGTGTGCATGATGTGCTTTGGCTCTCTGGTGATCGCCTGCTTACCGGGATATGAATCGATTGGTACCTGGGCACCGGCGCTACTATTACTGGCCCGCTTATTTCAGGGATTATCGGTGGGCGGTGAATACGGTACCAGTGCGACCTACATGAGTGAGATTGCACTGGAAGGACGTAAAGGTTTTTACGCCTCATTCCAGTATGTCACGCTGATTGGTGGTCAACTGCTGGCCATTCTTGTGGTGGTGATCCTGCAGCAAATTCTGACGGATGAACAACTTCACGCCTGGGGATGGCGAATTCCTTTCGCGATGGGCGCAGTACTGGCGGTTGTCGCACTTTGGCTACGCCGTCAGTTAGATGAAACCTCTCAGAAGGAAGTCAGAACGCTGAAGGAGGCGGGAACATTCAAAGGGTTATGGCGTAACCGTAAAGCTTTCCTTATGGTGCTGGGCTTTACTGCGGGCGGATCTCTCAGTTTTTACACGTTCACGACCTATATGCAGAAGTACCTGGTGAACACCACCGGCATGCACGCAAACGTTGCCAGCGTAGTCATGACCGTGGCGCTGTTTGTCTTTATGCTTATACAACCTATTATCGGTGCGCTCTCGGATAAAATCGGTCGACGTACGTCGATGCTGATTTTTGGCGGGCTGTCGGCGTTATGTACCGTACCTATTCTGTCTGCCCTTCAGCATGTGACTTCGCCGTATGCCGCGTTTGCGCTGGTGATGCTGGCGATGGTGATTGTCAGTTTTTATACCTCTATTAGCGGAATACTGAAAGCCGAAATGTTCCCGGCGCAGGTACGTGCTTTAGGGGTAGGGCTCTCTTATGCGGTAGCTAATGCGTTGTTTGGCGGATCGGCGGAGTACGTTGCGTTATCGCTTAAATCATGGGGAAGTGAAACGACATTCTTCTGGTACGTAACGATAATGGGCGCACTGGCCTTTGTTGTTTCCCTGATGCTGCATCGCAAAGGGAAAGGTATACGACTTTAATAGCGCGCCATCTGCCACACGGCATAGCCGGTCGTTGCGCCGGCGACATCCCAGGCGAAATCTTTCCAGCTCCAGCCGCTCCCTGCGGGGCGGCTATCCCACAGTTCTTTTGATGCTCCAAGACTGACTGAGAACATCAACCCAATTGCCGCACTACGATCCCGGCTGTATCCCTGATGCTGCGCATATTCATTGCCGGCTGTGGACAACATCGCGGAAGCTAGGAAATGCTGGGCTTTATCCTGTCCGGACCAGTTATCGTTGGCCATATGGCTACAGCCGCTCAGAAAGAGGACGCTCAGTAACAGAGGAATACGCATCAACGGGCTCCATAAAAAAGCCCTGCGGGTGGCAGGGCCTGGACATTACAGAATACGGCTGATAAGTCGGTCGATACGAATACGACGTAAGCGGCGGATAAGCTTGCGGACTTTCACCGGATAATCGGCAATGCTCTGCAGTTCGCGGTAGTGATTCACCACAGTGGTATGTGTGCGAATCAGCTCCAGCTCACGCTCACGTTTTGCGGCTAGCTCATGCTGCGGGTCATGGATCAGGATAGCGTTTTCCAGATCCAGTCGCCACGCGCGTGGGTTCAGGTTGTTACCGGTCAGCAGCATCCACTCATCGTCGACCCACATTCCTTTCAGATGGTAAGTGTTGTCTTCGTCTTTCCAGAGACGCACAACCAGCTGGTCAGTGTTTACATAATACTGTAAACGGCTCAGGAAACGGCGCAGGTTAATCTCATAGAGATAAGGCAGCGCACCGATGATTTTGAACGGCTGATCTTCAGGAATGAAGAAGTCGTTTGCGGTTTTATCACCAACGATGATTTCCACTTTTTTACCGTCGCGCAGCAGCTGAATGATATTACGCACCAGCACGGCTGGAAGGTTGAAGTACGGCGTACAGATGGTGAGTTTCTGCTCCGCGCACGGCATCAGATGGAAGATCGTTTTGTTCAGCAGGCTTGATTTGCCGAGCCCTACCAGCGGGGTAACGGATAACTCTTCGTTGTTCGCATCGCCCTGGAAATGATAGACCGCATCACGCAGTTCCTGGCGGAAGGCGCGAACATCGTTTTTGATTTCCGGGCTTTTAGGGCGCTCGGGATCGTCAAGGCGATTAACACCGCGTCCATGGACCAGATTTTTATCAACCCAGTTAAACATGATATCGGCCATCTGCGGATTACGGATCAGATGGTAGCGGTCGTAGCGATATTTATCGAGCTGATGAAGGTAAACATCATTCAGACTTGCGCCGCTGTACAGCACGCTGTCATCAATGATGAAGCCCTTGAAATGGAGAACGCCGAGCGCTTCACGGGTATTAACCGGGACGCCATAAACAGGCACATCAACGCCAAGATTTTCCTGCGCCGTACGGCAATACCAGTCAGCATTGGTGTTTGACGCGGCAGCGCCAATACGACCACGCTGAGCGCGATGCCAGTCTACCAGCACGCGAACATCAAGTTCCGGGCGCTGACGTTTGGCTTCATAGAGCGCGTTCAGGATCCCGCGCCCGCCTTCATCCTGTTCAAGATACAGCGCCACAATGCAAATGCGTCGCGTGGCGCTGGCAATCTTTTCCAGAAGCGTCTCCCGAAAATGAGCGGGAGCGTAAAAGAACTCTACATCATCAACTGACTGAGAAATCTTCGGTAGTTGAGCAAGGTGTTGTTGATGTTTATTACGCTTAAATTTTGACAACATCACAGTGCGTTTCTTCTCTGTTCATTGAAGGGTTGTCTGTACCATGCAAACAACATAAGCGGACAATGATACCACCAGTCCCGTCCAAAGTGGGTAACATTTCCAGTAGCTTACTCGCGTTTGTCTGCTGATGTCAGACTGAGGGACAAGGCCACAATACCTTCGTCCAGCTGAATATCAACGTCAAATCCAAGTTTTCGCGCCAGGGTCACCATACCGCGATTGTTAGGCATAGTAATGCCATTGAGGCGTAACAATCCGTGATCTCGCGTATAACTGATGAGTTTTTCCAGCAGCCGTCTTCCCAGACCCAGGCCTTTAAGATCTGAGCGCACCAGCACCGCAAACTCCGCATCGACGTTATCCGGGTCAGAAATCGCACGCGTGACGCCAAGGATCTCATCTCCCTTATCGGAGCGACGAACGGCAACAAACGCCATTTCTCGATCGTAGTCGATCTGGGTCATATTGGCTAAATCATCGTGGGTAAATTCGTTGATTTCGCTAAAATAGCGATAATAAAGATCCTCTTTCGTGACCTGAGAGATAAAGGCCCGCAGCTGGGGCTCATCTTCCGGCAGAATAGGGCGGAACAAGGCGCGTTCCCCATTCTTCATCTCAACCCACTCCTCCAGCTGCAGGGGATACGGGCGGATCGCCAGACGGCTCTCTCTGTCTCCTTCGAATGGCGCAATATCCAGGGTCACGTCCAGCGCCGTGAACTCATTGCCTGAGGCGAGCAGCGGATGAATGTCCAGCCGCTGGATCTCGGCACAATCCACAATCAGGTTAGAGACCTGCACCAGGAACTGGCTTAACCCGGCAATATCAAGCGGGCGCAGCGCACTCCGGCCACGGATCTTTTTACTTTTGATCGCCTGGATGATCAGATAACGCGCCAGGTTCATGTTCAGCGGCGGTAACGCCACCACGGCCTGCTCCTCCGGACGCCACTCAACGCCACCCTCTCCCAGCATGATGAGCGGTCCGAAGACGGGATCGTGTTCGACCACCACCCGTAATTCCTGAGCTCCCGCGCGGTTGGCCATGCTTTGCACCAGCAATCCGTGGATCCTTGCCTGCGGCCAGGCCATTTTGACCCGGTCGAAAATAGCATCAGCTGCCTGCTGCACCTCAGTCGCCGTACGCAGGTATAACATGACCCCCTGAACATCAGACTTATGCGGGATATCCGGGGAGCGGAGCTTCAGAGCCACCGGATAGCCAATCTGTTCGGCTATATGCACGGCCTCTGCGCTGTCGCTGGCGATCCAGGTCGGCAGAGTTTGCATCCCGTAGCTGCCCAGAATGGGCTGGACCTCATGCGTATCAAGCGAGGTCGCGCCTTCTTCAATAGCCTGCTGCAACAGCCGGTGAACGTCGACGGTGTTCGCCGTCAGATTCCCCGGCAAAGCAGGTGTTTCACGCAGCTGTTTCTGGTTGCGGCGATATTCCACCATATGCATAAATGCGGTGATGGTGCCTTCCGGCGTGCGGTAGGTTGGCAGCCCGGCCTCGCTGAACAAGCGCCGCGCCTCCTGAGAGGAAAACTCACCGCACCAGTTGGTGAGCAGGGTAACGTATTTACCGCGTGGATGATTGCGCACGGCATCAATGAGCGCGCGCGCGCTTTCACTGCCCGGCGCGACCGCGCTGGGAGAGTGGATAATCATCAGCGCATCGAAATCCTGGCTATCCAGCAAAATGGATATCGCCCTGATATAGCGGTCGCTGCTGGCGTCATCACGCAAATCAAGCGGATTGCCGGGCGTCACGCTGGTCGGAAGCGCTTCTTTCAGGCGCTGCAGCGTCTCTTCACTCAGCGTTGCCAGCTTGCCGAAGCGCCGCCACAGCTCGTCCAGCGCGAGCGCGGCAGGCGCCGCACCGTTACTGACAATCATTAGTTTCTCACCGCGCAACGGGCGCATATGGCTTAACGTCTCAACGGCGGAAAAAAGCTCGTGCGTATCCTGTACCCGCAGCAACCCCGCGCGCTGAATGGCGGCGTCCCAGGCGGGATCCATGCCGGAATGAGAATGCAGCAGACGCTGTGCCGCAGGGCTGCGTCCGCTTTTGATCACCAGGATCGGTTTATTGCGCGAAGCGCTTCGCGAAGCCGAGACAAAACGACGCGCGTCGCTGAGGTGCTCAAGATAAAGCAGGATCGCACTGGTTTTGCCGTCACGCGCCAGAAAATCCAGTAGCTCATCAACGTCGATATCCAGGCTGTCGCCCAGGGCAATGAAGTAGGAGAATCCCATTTCACGCTGCTGCGCCCAGTCGAGGATGGTGTTCGATACCGCAGCCGACTGCGAGATAAATGCGAGTTTGCCTTTGCGGATTGGAACCGGGGAGAAACTGGCATTCAGCCCCTGCCAGGGGGCGAGCAGGCCCAGACTGTTTGGCCCAAGAATTCGCATTTGATAGCGGCTGGCGCAGGCCAACAGCTCGGCTTTCTGTTCAGGGGGGGACGAGAGAATAATGCAGGTTTTACACCCCTTCTTGCCGAGTGATTCCAGCAGTTCCAGGTTACGCTTCGCGTTTGTACAGAGTACGGCAAGATCCGGCACGAAGGGCAGGCTTTGTACGTCAGGCCATGCAAGCACTCCCTGAACGGCCTTATAAGACGGCGTGACGGGCATGACGGGGCCATTAAAGCCCCCGGCCAGCAGATTGCGCATCATCAGATAGCCAGCACGATCCGGTTTCATTGATGCGCCGATAACGGCAATGGATTTAGGACGAAGTAGCGCTTCTAACCCTCGCTGGCTCATGCAGGCCTCCTGTGAATGCAAGCGACCTGATGATTTTAAACGCTTTCTGGCTCGGGCGCTGTGATGCTGCCCTTATGAACGGTTTTTCCCGCCAGATAGCGCTCCCGGAAGCATGAGAAATGGTTGCCCAGGGCACCAGCCGCAGCGGTATCTCCCGCTAAATCCAGAAGCGCAATTGCCACTTCGGCAGTGCAGTATTGCCCGTCAGCATGCGCTTCACGCAGGCGGTAGGCTGAGACGCGGGAAAGATCGACAGAAATCACCGGCAGCGCGTCGAGATAGGGGCTTTTGCGAAACATTTTTCGCGCTTCGGTCCAGGTACCGTCCAGCATGATAAACAGCGGTGGTTTACCGGATGGCGGCGTTGAAAGCACCTGGCGCTCTGCGCCTGCATAAGACGCGGGGAAAACGACCATAGGCTGATAGTCGGGGCTGGCCACTAAATCGAGCAGGGCCTGAGGCGGCTCCGTACGGGACCACTGAAACGCGGCGGTATCCGGCAGAATATCGGCGATAAGACGCCCCGTATTGCTGGGTTTCATCGGCTCGGTATCGAACATGACCAGACAAAAACGGCTTTCCGCCGTACTCGGAGCGAGCGTCTCGCACAGACAAACCTTCAGCGGCAGCAGGCAGCGCTGACAGCGGCGAATACGGTTGCCACGGGCGAGGAACGGTCGGGTGGCGCGCGCAAGGCGTTCGGCGCGTAATTTAAGGACAGCGTTATCAGTCATGGGCGAAATGCAGGAAAAACGCTATTTTCGCAGAGGCGGGAGCGGGGCACAAGACGTGCCCCGAGAATGTTAGAGCGACTCGTTTAACCAGCTTTCAAAAGGCGCTTTTGGAACCGCGCCGTTGAGCATATCGATCACTTCGCCATTTTTGAAAATCATAATGGTCGGGATGCTGCGAATACGAAAACGTGCGCTCAGTTCTGGTTCGGCTTCGGTATTGACCTTAACGAACCGCATTTTTCCGCTACGCTCTTCGGCCACATCTTCGAAAATCGGCGCGAAGCTACGGCAAGGGCCGCACCATGGCGCCCAGAAATCGATCACGACAGGAAGATCGTCCTTGAGGAGTTTGTCCAGCGTAGCACCCGTTGCGTTAATGACATCGCCATCAAATAATTCATGGCCACATCGTCCGCATTTCGCACCATCTTCCATCCGATCGTCCGGAATGCGATTAAGAGCCTGACAGTTGGCACATACGGTATTCATAACTAACCTCTGATAGAGCCGTGGGACAGCGGCAGAACGCCGATAATGTTTCTAATATGTTACATATTATCAATGAGCCTGTTTTAAACAACAATGCGTTTTATTCAATGAGAACAATAGTCACAGGCTTTTGTACGAAATTATGGCTATGCGCTGGCACATCGGGTAATCTGCGCGCTTCGCGCAGCGCTGGTGGAGAAAAGCATGAACGACGAAATGAAAAACAAAAGCGGCAAGGTCAAAGTGATGTATGTCCGCAGTGATGATGACTCTGATAAACGCACCCAAAATCCGCGTACCGGAAAAGGTGGCGGGCGTCCGGCGTCTTCTCGTGCAGACGGTGGCCGTCGCCCCGCCCGCGATGACAGAAATAACCGCGGTGATGACCGCAAACGTGACGATCGCAAACGCGATGACCGCCCACGCAGTGACCGACCACGCGACGATCGTCCGCGTGATGACTTCTCACGTGATAATGCCTCCCCGTGGCGCACCGTTTCTCGCGCCCCTGGCGATGAGACGCCGGAAAAAGCCGATCACGGCGGTATCAGCGGTAAAAGCTTTATCGATCCGGAAGTGCTGCGCCGTCAGCGTGCGGAAGAGACCCGCGTGTATGGCGAGAACGCCTGCCAGGCGCTGTTCCTGAGCCGTCCTGAGTGTATCGTTCGCGCCTGGTTTATCCAGAGCGTGACCCCGCGCTTCAAAGAAGCGCTGCGCTGGATGGCCGCGAACCGTAAAGCCTACCACGTGGTGGATGATGCCGAGCTGACTAAAGCCTCCGGTACTGAACACCACGGCGGCGTCTGCTTCCTGATCAAAAAGCGTAACGGCACGACCGTGCAGCAGTGGGTCAGCCAGGCGGATGCCGATGACTGTGTGCTGGCTCTGGAAGATGTGGGCAACCCGCACAACCTGGGCGCAATGATGCGCAGCTGCGCGCACTTTGGCGTGAAAGGCGTGCTGTTGCAGGATGCCGCGCTGCTGGAATCCGGCGCCGCGATCCGTACTGCGGAAGGCGGAGCCGAGCACGTACAGCCAATCACCGGCGACAGCGTTCTGGATGCCCTTGAGCAGTTCCGTAAAGCGGGCTATTCCATCGTGACCACCTCGAGCCATGCCGGTACGCCGCTGTTTAAAGCGACGCTGCCGCGCAAAATGGTGCTGGTGCTGGGTCAGGAACGTGATGGTCTGTCTGACGCGGCGCTCTCCAGTGCGGATCTGAGCGTCTCTATCGACGGAACAGGCAATGTAGAAAGTCTGAACGTATCCGTTGCGACCGGCGTACTGCTGGCCGAGTGGTGGCGTCAGAACAAGGCATAATCCATTGTGTTTTTTGTATGCCCGGTGAACCGGGCATACAAACTCAAACTACTCGCTCTCTGCCGGTAATACAGGCATCCAGTCAATCGGCGTTTCGCCACGTTTTTCCAGCCATTCATTCGCCAGAACAAAATGATTACTGCCAAAGAAACCGCGATGCGCAGACAGCGGTGACGGGTGCGGTGCTTTCAGCACGTGATGACGCTGACGATCGATAATCGCCCCTTTCTTCTGCGCGTGAGAACCCCAGAGTAAAAACACTACCCCTTCACGATGCTCGTTGATAAGGCTGATGACTTTATCGGTAAACGTCTCCCAGCCCAGACTGGCGTGCGAGTGCGCCTGGCCCGCCCGTACGGTAAGCACCGTATTCAGCAACAGCACGCCCTGGCGCGCCCAGCTTTCCAGGTAGCCGTGGTTTGGCCGGGTAAAACCGGGCACGGTTCCCTCAAGCTCTTTATACATGTTGAGCAAAGAAGGGGGTATAGCCACGCCCGGACGGACGGAAAACGCCAGCCCATGCGCCTGCCCGGGGCCGTGATAGGGATCCTGGCCAAGAATGACCACTTTCACATCGCTCAGTTCGGTGTAGCGAAAGGCGTTGAACACATCTTTCTGCGGCGGGTAAATCGTCTGTCCGGACTGACGCTCAGCGGCAACGGTGCTGAGCGTATTGATAAAATAAGACTGCTGCTTTTCTTCTGCCAGCACGTCATGCCAGGTTAAAGGTGTCGTCATCTCGCTCTCCTGCGAATCTCAATCTCTGACTAGCTTACCTGTTTCACCCCGGTGAGCAAAATTACGCGCTGAAATACGTGCTAAGTGGCTAAATTTATTTTGAAAAGATACAGGGTAAGTTGAATTGGTAAGGTTGTGAAATTGATCTAAAACAATAAATTCAAACCACACTCTTTATGTGGTTGGTGTTTTTGTTGATTTAAATCAATAAATCACCGGGGTGTGAATGTTATATATACACACAAGAAACAATGGTTTTACCAATTGGCCGCGAGAGGCCGACACGAGTTAATGTAGCCTAAGGGAGGCAACACATGATTACAGGTATCCAGATTACTAAAGCTGCAAATGACGATCTGCTCAATTCTTTCTGGCTGCTGGACAGCGAGAAGAACGAAGCGCGCTGCGTCGTTGCGAAAGCGGGTTTTGCTGAAGATGAAATCGTACCGGTAAACAAACTGGGCGAAATCGAATACCGTGAAGTTCCTATGGAAGTGCAGCCGGAAGTGCGCGTGGAAGGTGGTCAGCACCTGAACGTAAACGTGCTGCGCCGCGAAACGCTGATGGATGCCGTTGAGCACCCAGAAAAATACCCACAGCTGACCATCCGCGTGTCCGGCTATGCGGTTCGCTTTAACTCACTGACTCCAGAACAGCAGCGCGACGTTATCGCCCGTACCTTTACTGAAAGCCTGTAACGGCTTTAGCAGGGGGGGAATAAAAAAGCCGGGGATTTCCCCGGCTTTTTTTTACTCTTCAGTTTTCGTCTCTGGTGCGGCAGAGCTTGGCTTACGGCGCTTACCAATATTTTTGGTATCGCGGTGGCGCTGCTTCACGCGCGGTTTCTCTTTTTCTTTCTCTTTTCTCTCAGCACGTTTCGCGAGTGCTTTCTTGGACGGTTTACCCGTCATCTTTTCACTCGGCGCGCGCGTGGTCGGGCGGAGTTCGTCAATAACGCGCGCTTTCAGCGGCTCATCAACATAGCGGCCAATCTTCTGCAGCAGCAGGTAGTCATGCGCTTCGACCAGTGAAATCGCAATCCCTTTGCGGCCCGCGCGGCCGGTACGGCCAATACGGTGCAGATAGGTATCTCCGCTGCGCGGCATATCGAAGTTAATGACGTGGCTGACGTCAGGGATGTCGATCCCGCGTGCGGCAACGTCAGTCGCAACCAGCACGTTAACGCGGCCATCGGTCAGGCGCTTAATGCCTTCGGTACGCTTGATCTGCGCCATCTCGCCTTCAAGATAGCAGTTGTTGATCCCGGCGTTACGCAGCATTTCAGCCAGCTCGTGCACGCGCTCGCGCTTGCGAACAAAAACGATTGTGCGCAGAGCATCTTCCTGCTTCAGCAGATGTTTCAGCAATTCTACTTTGTGCTCGAGGTTGTCCGCGCGGTAGTACCACTGGTGGATCTTCTTACGCTCACGGGTGGACGGCGTTGCCGAGACTTCAACCGGATCTTCCAGCAGACGCTCTGCGAAGTCTTTGATCGCTTCCCCTTCGAGGGTGGCAGAGAACAGCATCGTCTGGTTACGCCAGCGCGTTTCACCGGCAATGTGCTCGATATCCTGTGCGAAGCCCATGTCCAGCATGCGGTCGGCTTCGTCGAGGATCAGCGTTTCAACCGCACGACAGTCGAAGTTCTCTTCTTTAATGTACTGCAGCAGGCGGCCCGTCGTCGCAACGACGATGTCCTGGTTTTCGCTGAACACTTCGGCGTGGTTCATGTACGCAACGCCGCCGGTGATGGTGGCGATATCCAGATGAGTATTTGCCGCGAGTTCACGCGCGTGATCGGCAACCTGCATTGCCAGTTCGCGCGTAGGCGTCAGGATTAAAATACGCGGCGGGCCAGATTTTTTACGCGGAAAGTCGAGCAGATGCTGCAACACAGGCAGCAAATAGGCTGCTGTCTTCCCCGTGCCGGTTGGCGCAGAACCGAGCACATCGCGGCCCTCAAGCGCAGGCGGAATGGCCGCTGCCTGAATGGCGGTCGGGCGTGTAAAGCCTTTGCTCTCAAGTGCATTGAGCAGGCTTTCATCGAGTTCAAGTTCGGAAAAAGTCGTTACAGTCATGTTCTACCTCTGTGTGGGGCGCTGATTATAGACGTTACGGCTGTAATCTTCATCTGTTTGTATGGATATCGCTTTTCGGCCACTTCGCTTTCCCCTATGCTACTCCAGTTTCACTTAGAAGGTTGCCCCGACATGTCTCAACTCAAAGCGCAGCTGCGCCGCGATGGTTTTACGTTCAAACAATTTTTTGTCGCCCACGATCGCTGTGCCATGAAGGTCGGTACAGACGGTATTTTACTGGGAGCGTGGGCGCCTGTCGCAGGTGTTAAGCGTATTCTTGATATCGGTACCGGCAGCGGGCTGGTGGCCCTGATGCTGGCGCAGCGTACGGAAGAACATGTCATCATTGATGCCGTCGAACTGGACGCGCAGGCCGCAGAGCAGGCGAGTGACAATATGGCCGAATCTCCGTGGGCAGCCCGAATGAAGGTGGAATGCGCAGATGTGCTCGCCTGGGCACCTGAACAAACCGCGCGTTACGATCTGATCGTCAGCAACCCTCCCTACTACGAACCCGGCGTTGAGTGCGGGACACCCGAGCGTGAACAGGCACGTTATACCGGCTCCCTCGATCATAAAGCGCTGCTCACCAGTGCGGCAGAACTCATCTCCGAAGAAGGTTTTTTCTGTGTGGTCCTGCCTGAGAGTACCGGCAACACGTTTATCAGTATCGCGCTGGAGATCGGCTGGACGTTACGTCTGCGTACCGATATTTCGGATACGGAAGGACGACTGCCGCACCGCGTGCTGCTGGCGCTCTCGCCAAAAGAGGGTGAATGCTTTAATGACCGGATGGTGATCCGTGGGCCAGACCAGCGTTATTCCGAAGATTACACGGCTCTGACCCAGGCATTTTATCTGTTTATGTAAACCTGCGGGGCGAGTATCGACGGGCCGGACTCAGCAAGCTGATCCGGGTAGTCCAGAGTATAGTGCAGCCCGCGGCTCTCTTTACGCATCATCGCGCAGCGAACAATCAGCTCGGCCACCTGCACCAGATTGCGCAGCTCCAGCAGGTTATTGGATACGCGGAAATTGGCATAATACTCATCAATTTCCTGCTGCAGCATGGTGATGCGGCGCAAGGCGCGTTCCAGGCGTTTCGTGGTGCGCACAATCCCCACGTAGTCCCACATAAACAGCCGTAGCTCATGCCAGTTGTGCTGGATCACGACCAGCTCGTCCGGGTTATCCACCCGGCTTTCATCCCAGGCTGGCAACTGCTCTGTCTCGCGGGCGTAAGGCATGCGCTTGGTGATGTCTTCCGCTGCTGACCAGCCGTACACCAGACACTCAAGCAGCGAGTTAGAGGCCATACGGTTCGCGCCGTGAAGTCCGGTATAGCTGACCTCACCGATAGCATACAGACCGTCTACGTCAGTACGTCCATGATCGTCAACCATTACGCCACCGCAGGTATAGTGTGCCGCTGGCACAATGGGCACCGGATCGCGCGTTAAATCAATGCCAAGATTGAGCAGCTTCTCGTAAATCATCGGGAAATGCTGGCGAATGAACTCTGCTGGCTTATGGCTGATATCGAGATACATGCAGTCTACGCCAAGACGCTTCATTTCATGATCGATGGCGCGGGCAACGATATCGCGCGGGGCCAGTTCACCGCGGGCGTCAAAGTCGGGCATAAAACGGGAGCCGTCAGGACGTTTCAGATAAGCGCCTTCACCGCGCAGGGCTTCCGTCAGCAGGAAGTTGCGCGCCTGAGGGTGGAACAGGGCGGTGGGGTGAAACTGATTAAACTCGAGGTTTGCCACCCGACAGCCTGCGCGCCAGGCCATAGCGATACCGTCGCCGGAGGCAATGTCCGGGTTCGTGGTGTACTGATACACCTTGGAGGCGCCGCCCGTCGCCAGCACCACAGCCTTCGCCTGACAGGTCTCCACCTTCTCTTTATTGCGGTTCCAGACCCAGGCGCCAACCACGCGACGCGTACCGGGCAGGCCAATCTTGTCAGAGATAATCAGGTCAACGGCATTGCTTCGCTCGAGAACCCGAATATTAGGATGGTTCAGCGCTTTGCTAACCAGCGTGGTTTCAACTTCTTTTCCGGTGGCATCCGCTGCGTGCAGGATGCGGCGGTGGCTATGGCCACCTTCGCGAGTCAGGTGGTAGCTCTCTTCACCGTTGGGTTGAACCTGAGTATCGAACAAGACGCCCTGGTCGATGAGCCACTGAACGCAGTGGCGGGCATTGCTGGCGACAAACTCTGCGGCGTGTGCATCCACGATCCCAGCCCCGGCAATGAGCGTATCTTCGACATGAGACGCAATGCTGTCTGTCTCATCAAACACGGCGGCAATGCCACCCTGGGCATAAAACGTGGAACCTTCACTTATCGGTCCTTTACTCAGAACGATAACGTTTTGATGCTCGGCCAGGCGCAGCGCCAGAGAGAGACCGGCAGCACCGCTGCCGATGATCAGTACATCACAATGGAGTTCAGGTGTTGTGTTCATGATTGTTGTTTAATTTACTAAACAGTGTTGGGGCAGAATAGCACCTGAATGCGATATATCGCACGTATTTTTTTAGAGGCTGTCGCAATGGCTAAACGCGTAAGCGGAGGTAAACGGAGGGTAAATGAGTGAAATTATTTTGCGAAGCAGATCGTTAGCGTCAGATTTTGTGGTGAAATAAAGCCTGTGTTGCGTTACTCTTCTGGCGGGAAAAAGATGTTTCTTGTCAGAAAGTGGTGCGTATCGTGAACAGACTTATAATGAGAGAAAATGAACGGTCTGCGGCGCGATGAACAAAAACAAAGGCGTTACGGAACTTATTGAAGATCAGACACTCTAAATGGTGCTTGCTCAAAGTGCGGTATTTTAGAGTGGCGTTTCGATAACGCGTGGAATTTAGGTTTGGGGAGACATTACCTCGGATGAGCGAGCAGTTAACGGACCAGGTCCTGGTTGAACGGGTCCAGAAGGGAGATCAGAAAGCCTTTAACCTACTGGTGGTCCGCTACCAGCATAAGGTGGCGAGCCTGGTTTCCCGCTATGTACCGTCAGGCGATGTGCCTGATGTGGTGCAAGAGTCTTTTATTAAGGCCTATCGCGCGCTGGATTCTTTCCGGGGAGATAGTGCTTTTTATACCTGGCTGTACCGTATTGCGGTCAATACGGCAAAGAATTATCTGGTCGCTCAGGGCCGTCGTCCGCCTTCAAGTGATGTGGACGCAATCGACGCCGAAAACTTCGAAAGTGGCGGCGCATTGAAAGAAATTTCGAACCCTGAGAACTTAATGTTGTCAGAAGAACTGAGACAAATCGTTTTTCGCACGATCGAGTCGCTCCCGGAAGATTTACGTATGGCAATTACGTTACGGGAGCTGGATGGTCTGAGCTATGAAGAGATAGCCGCTATCATGGATTGTCCGGTCGGCACGGTACGTTCACGAATTTTCCGTGCGCGAGAAGCTATTGATAATAAAGTTCAACCGCTTATCAGGCGTTGACGATAGCGGGATACTGGAAAAGGTATTAGGCATGCAGAAAGAAAAACTTTCCGCTTTAATGGATGGTGAAACGGTGGATAGTGAGCTGCTCAACGAGCTGTCTCATTCACCCGAAATGCAAGAGACCTGGGAGAGTTACCATCTCATCCGTGACACCCTTCGCGGTGACACCGGCGAGGTTCTCCATTTCGATATCTCAGCCCGCGTCATGGCGGCGATTGAGAATGAGCCTGTTCATCAGACCACTCCGCTGATTCCTGAAGCTCAACCCGCGCCTCACCAGTGGCAGAAAATGCCGTTCTGGCAAAAGGTGCGTCCGTGGGCCAGCCAGCTTACCCAAATGGGTGTGGCTGCATGCGTATCGCTTGCAGTTATTGTTGGCGTCCAGCACTATAATACTCAGTCTGAAACTAATCAGCAGCCAGAAGCGCCAGTGTTTAACACACTGCCGATGATGGGCAAAGCCAGCCCGGTAAGCCTGGGCGTACCGGCTGATGCATCCGCCAGCGGCGGCCAGCAACAGCAGGTTCAGGAGCAGCGCCGTCGCATTAATGCGATGTTGCAGGATTACGAGTTGCAGCGTCGTCTGCACTCTGAACAGCTTCAGTTTGAGCAGGCGCAGACACAGCAAGCTGCTGTGCAGGTGCCCGGAAACCAAACTTTAGGAACGCAATCGCAGTAATGAAGCAACTTTGGTTCGCCATGTCTCTGATGGCGGGTAGCCTGTTCTTCTCTGCCAACGCCTCGGCTGATGTTTCATCCGGGGCGTTGTTGCAGCAAATGAATCTGGCCAGCCAGTCACTCAATTACGAGTTGGCATTTATCAGCATCAATAAGCAGGGCGTCGAGTCGTTACGCTATCGCCATGCCCGTCTTGATAACCAGCCGCTCGCCCAGCTTCTACAGATGGATGGCCCGCGTCGGGAAGTTGTCCAGCGTGGTAACGAAATCAGCTATTTCGAGCCAGGCCTGGAGCCTTTCACGCTGAATGGCGACTATATCGTTGATTCCCTGCCGTCACTCATTTACACCGACTTTAAACGGCTTGCCCCTTACTACGATTTTATTTCGGTAGGGCGTACCCGCATCGCGGACAGACTGTGCGAGGTAATTCGCGTTGTTGCCCGGGACGGAACGCGATACAGCTATATCGTCTGGATTGATGCCGAAACCAAACTCCCCATGCGTGTTGACCTGCTCGACCGTGACGGTGAAACGCTGGAACAGTTCCGGGTTATCTCCTTCAGCGTGAACAATCAGGTCGGCAACAGCATGCAGAATCTGGCTAAGGCCAGCCTGCCGCCGCTGCTTTCTGTTCCTGCCGGGGATTCCGTTAATTTCAACTGGGTACCTGCCTGGATCCCACAAGGATTTAGCGAAGTGTCCAGCAGCCGTCGTCAGCTGCCAACGATTGAAACGCCGGTGGAATCGCGCCTCTATTCCGACGGCTTGTTCAGCTTCTCGGTGAATATCAATCGCGCAACGGCAAACAGCGCCGAACAAATGCTGCGTACCGGGCGTCGTACGGTGAGTACAACGGTACGCGATAACGCAGAGATCACCATTGTGGGAGAACTCCCTCCGCAGACTGCGAAGCGCATCTCCGACAGCATTAAATTTAGGGCTGCACAATGATCAAAGAGTGGGCGACGGTTGTCTCGTGGCAGAACGGCATCGCGCTGGTGAGCTGCGATGTAAAAGCCTCATGTAATAGCTGCGCATCCCGCGCCGGCTGCGGCAGCCGCGTGCTGAATAAGCTCGGGCCACAAACATCGCACACGATTTCTGTGCCAAGCGAACAGCCGCTGATGGCGGGGCAGAAGGTAGAACTGGGCATCGCGGAAGGCAGCCTGCTCAGCTCCGCTATGCTGGTGTATCTCTCTCCGCTGGTCGGCCTGTTTATCATGGGCGGCCTGTTTCAGATGCTGTTTGGTACCGATGTGGCCGCTATGTGCGGGGCCGCATTGGGTGGCGTGGGGGGATTTTGGCTTGCCAAAGGGCTCTCTCCGACGCTCGCCGCACGCGAGGAGTGGCAGCCTGTCATTCTCAGCGTTGGGCTGGCGCCAGACCAGCTTCGTGTTGAAACGCTCTCTTCTGAGGCCCGGTGATCCATCGGGCTTTATCATTTTTTACACCCTAAAACAGAAAACGGCCTTTCTTCACGCTATACCTGCTTCTAAGTGCATTTCCAGGTAGCGAGGATGTAGTGTAGAATGCTGCGTTTTCGCACTGAAAAACGTCAGGCTAAGAACAGCGGCCTCCAGGAATTCGTAAGGCATAATTATTTAACTATATGAAGAACATACGTAACTTTTCGATCATTGCTCACATTGACCACGGTAAGTCGACGCTGTCTGACCGTATTATCCAGATTTGCGGTGGCCTGTCTGATCGTGAAATGGAAGCCCAGGTTCTGGACTCCATGGACCTGGAACGCGAACGCGGTATCACCATTAAAGCGCAGAGCGTTACGCTTGATTACAAAGCGGCTGATGGTGAAACCTATCAACTGAACTTTATCGACACCCCAGGCCACGTTGACTTCTCCTATGAGGTTTCACGCTCGCTCGCGGCCTGTGAAGGCGCGCTGCTGGTGGTGGATGCCGGGCAGGGCGTTGAAGCCCAGACCCTGGCAAACTGCTACACCGCGATGGAAATGGATCTCGAAGTTGTGCCGGTTCTGAACAAGATCGACCTGCCAGCCGCCGACCCTGAACGCGTAGCGGAAGAGATTGAAGATATCGTCGGCATTGACGCGACCGATGCCGTGCGCTGCTCCGCGAAAACCGGTGTGGGCGTGACCGACGTGCTGGAACGCCTGGTACGTGACATTCCGGCCCCGGAAGGCGATCCGGATGGCCCGTTGCAGGCGCTGATTATCGACTCCTGGTTCGATAACTATCTGGGCGTTGTCTCTCTGGTGCGTATTAAAAACGGCACCATGCGTAAAGGCGACAAAATCAAGGTAATGAGTACCGGACAGGTCTACAACGCCGACCGTCTGGGCATCTTCACGCCAAAACAGGTTGACCGTACCGAGCTGAGATGTGGCGAGGTAGGCTGGCTGGTCTGCGCCATTAAAGACATCCTCGGCGCGCCGGTGGGCGATACCCTGACCGGCGCCCGTAACCCGGCAGATAAAGCGCTGCCAGGCTTTAAAAAGGTGAAACCGCAGGTTTACGCGGGTCTGTTCCCTGTCAGCTCTGACGACTACGAAAACTTCCGTGACGCGCTCGGTAAACTGAGCCTGAACGATGCTTCCCTGTTCTACGAGCCAGAAAGCTCAACGGCGCTGGGCTTCGGCTTCCGCTGTGGCTTCCTCGGTCTGCTGCACATGGAGATCATTCAGGAACGTCTGGAGCGTGAATACGATCTGGATCTGATCACCACGGCGCCGACCGTAGTCTATGAAGTTGAAACCACCTCGAAAGAAGTGATCTACGTCGATAGCCCGTCCAAGCTGCCGCCGCTGAACAACATTCAGGAGCTGCGTGAGCCTATTGCAGAGTGTCACATGCTGCTGCCGCAGGAATTCCTGGGGAACGTCATTACGCTTTGTATTGAGAAGCGTGGCGTGCAGACCAACATGGTTTACCACGGTAACCAGGTGGCGCTGACCTATGAGATCCCGATGGCGGAAGTGGTACTCGACTTCTTCGACCGTCTGAAGTCGACCTCCCGTGGCTATGCGTCACTGGATTACAACTTCAAACGCTTCCAGGCCTCCAACATGGTGCGTGTGGACGTGCTGATTAACGGCGAGCGCGTGGATGCGCTTGCGCTGATCACCCACAACGACAATGCGCCGTACCGCGGCCGCGAGCTGGTTGAAAAGATGAAAGATCTGATCCCGCGTCAGCAGTTCGATATCGCGATCCAGGCGGCCATTGGCAACCACATTATCGCGCGTTCAACCGTGAAACAGCTGCGCAAAAACGTTCTGGCGAAGTGCTATGGCGGTGACGTCAGCCGTAAGAAAAAGCTGCTGCAGAAGCAGAAAGAAGGTAAGAAGCGTATGAAGCAGGTCGGTAACGTCGAGCTGCCGCAGGAAGCATTCCTTGCCATCCTTCATGTTGGTAAAGACGGCAAATAACCCTAAGGAGTTGGCATGGCGAACATGTTTGCCCTGATCCTGGTCATTGCTACCCTGGTGACAGGTCTGCTGTGGTGTCTGGATAAGTTTATCTTCGCCCCAAAACGTCGTGAACGTCAGGCTGCCGCTCAGGCAGCCACTGGAGATGGGATTGACGCGAAAACCCTGAAGAAAGTCGGCCCGAAACCGGGCTGGCTGGAAACGGGCGCCTCGGTATTTCCGGTGCTGGCAATTGTGCTGGTGGTACGTTCGTTTATTTACGAGCCGTTCCAAATCCCATCAGGTTCAATGATGCCAACGCTGCTGATTGGTGATTTTATTCTGGTAGAGAAGTTTGCCTACGGCATTAAAGATCCTATCTACCAAAAGACGCTGATCGAAACCGGTCATCCGAAACGTGGCGACATCGTGGTGTTTAAATATCCGGAAGATCCGCGCCTGGACTACATCAAGCGCGCGGTAGGTCTGCCGGGTGATAAAGTGACTTACGATCCGGTTGCGAAAGAAGTCACCGTTCAGCCGGGCTGCAGCTCCGGTACCGCATGTGAAAACGCGCTGCCAATCACTTACTCAAACGTTGAGCCAAGTGATTTTGTGCAGACCTTCGCCCGTCGTAACGGCGGCGAAGCGACCAGCGGATTCTTCCAGGTACCGAAAGGTGAAACCAAAGAGGACGGCATCCGTCTGGTTGAGCGCAAAGAGACGCTGGGCGATGTGACGCACCGAATCCTCACTGTGCCAATTGCGCAGGATCAACTGGGTATGTACTATCGCCAGCCGGGCCAGCAGCTGGCGAGCTGGATTGTACCGCCAGGACATTACTTCATGATGGGTGACAACCGCGATAACTCTGCGGACAGCCGTTACTGGGGCTTTGTGCCGGAAGCGAATCTGGTCGGAAAAGCCACCGCCATCTGGATGAGTTTTGAGAAGCAGGAAGGCGAATGGCCGACCGGTGTACGCCTGAATCGTATCGGCGGAATCCATTAATTCTCAATAAATGAACGCGTAGCCGCTTTAATTAGCGGCTACGTGAATTATTTCCACGATAAATCTCTTCGAACTAACGACATCCCCTGTCGTTGTGTATAGAATATTCCCCCGAAGTTTAAGGTTGGCCCTGCAAGGGTGCCACGGCACACGAAACCGCGTTGGTTTTCTCAGGTCGGTTTCGTGTGCTGCATTTTTGACGCATTCATTTATTGGTATCGCATGAACCCCATCGTAATTAATCGGCTTCAACGGAAGCTGGGCTACACTTTTCATCATCAGGAGTTGTTGCAACAGGCATTAACCCACCGCAGTGCCAGCAGCAAACATAATGAGCGTCTCGAGTTTTTAGGCGACTCTATTTTAAGTTTCGTGATTGCGAATGCGCTTTATCACCGTTTCCCGCGTGTGGATGAAGGGGATATGAGCCGCATGCGTGCCACGCTGGTTCGGGGTAATACCCTTGCGGAAATCGCGCGCGAGTTTGAACTGGGCGAATGTCTGCGTCTTGGACCGGGTGAACTGAAAAGCGGCGGCTTCCGTCGTGAATCTATTCTTGCCGATACGGTCGAAGCATTAATTGGTGGTGTGTTCCTGGACAGCGATATCCAGACCGTAGAAAAGCTGATCCTGAACTGGTATCAGACCCGTCTGGACGAAATTAGCCCGGGCGATAAACAAAAAGATCCGAAAACGCGTCTGCAGGAATATTTGCAGGGTCGTCATCTGCCGCTGCCGTCTTATCTGGTGGTACAGGTGCGTGGCGAAGCGCACGATCAGGAATTTACCATCCATTGCCAGGTCAGTGGCCTGAGTGAACCGGTGGTGGGCACAGGTTCAAGCCGTCGTAAGGCTGAACAGGCTGCCGCCGAACAGGCGTTAAAAATGCTGGAGCTGGAATGAGCGAAGATAAAACCTATTGCGGATTTATTGCCATCGTCGGACGTCCGAACGTTGGCAAATCCACCCTGCTGAATAATCTGCTTGGGCAGAAGATTTCAATCACCTCGCGTAAGGCGCAGACCACGCGTCACCGCATCGTCGGCATCCATACTGAAGGCGCGTATCAGGCGATCTACGTCGATACCCCGGGCCTGCACATGGAAGAGAAGCGCGCAATCAACCGCCTGATGAACAAGGCGGCGAGCAGCTCGATCGGCGACGTAGAGCTGGTGATTTTCGTTGTGGAAGGCACCCGCTGGACGCCGGACGACGAGATGGTGCTGAACAAGCTGCGTGACGGCAAAACGCCGGTCATCCTCGCGGTCAACAAAGTTGATAACGTGCAGGAAAAGGCCGACCTGCTGCCGCATCTGCAGTGGCTCGGTAGCCAGATGAACTTCCTCGACATCGTTCCGCTGTCTGCTGAGACCGGCCTGAACGTGGATACCATCGCGGGCATCGTGCGTAAGCATCTGCCGGAAGCGATTCATCACTTCCCGGAAGACTACATCACCGATCGCTCTCAGCGCTTTATGGCGTCTGAAATCATCCGTGAAAAGCTGATGCGTTTCCTGGGTGCTGAACTGCCTTACTCCGTAACGGTAGAGATCGAGCGTTTCCAGACCAACGAGCGCGGTGGCTACGATATCAACGGCCTGATCCTCGTTGAGCGCGAAGGGCAGAAGAAGATGGTGATCGGCAACAAAGGGGCCAAGATCAAAACCATCGGTATTGAAGCCCGTAAGGACATGATGGAGATGTTCGAAGCGCCGGTTCACCTCGAGCTGTGGGTGAAAGTGAAATCTGGCTGGGCCGATGATGAGCGTGCTCTGCGCAGCCTCGGTTACGGCGAAGACCAGTAACTTAAGACGACGAGCATATGGATGGATGGCAGCGCGCCTTTGTCCTGCATAGTCGTCCCTGGAGCGAAACCAGCCTTATGCTGGACGTCTTCACGGAAGAGTCGGGCCGCGTGCGCCTTGTTGCGAAAGGCGCACGTTCCAAACGTTCTAACCTGAAAGGTGCCCTACAGCCTTTCACGCCGCTGCTGGTACGCTTTGGTGGGCGAGGGGAAGTGAAAACCCTGCGCAGCGCTGAAGCCGTCTCCCTGGCGCTTCCTCTTTCCGGCATCACGCTCTACAGCGGTCTGTATGTCAACGAACTCATCTCACGCGTTCTTGAACATGAGACCCGCTTCTCTGAACTTTTCTTCGATTATCTGCACTGTATCCAGGCGCTGGCTGGCGCAACCGGCACGCCCGAACCCGCCTTGCGTCGTTTTGAACTGGCGCTGCTGGGCCACCTCGGATACGGCGTAGATTTTCTGCACTGCGCGGGCAGTGGTGACGAGATAGAAGACACCATGACCTACCGCTACCGCGAAGAAAAAGGCTTCATTGCCAGTATCGTGATAGACAACAGCACCTTTACCGGGCGCCAGCTCCGGGCGCTGTATGAGCGCGAGTTTCCCGATCTGGACACCCTGCGCGCAGCAAAACGCTTTACCCGGATTGCCCTCAAGCCGTATCTTGGCGGCAAGCCCTTAAAGAGCCGCGAATTATTCAGGCAGTTTGTGCCGAAACGTTAACGTTTTACCCCTCACCCCAGCCCTCTCCCGGAGGGAGAGGGGGAAGAGAAATGAACCAAAATACCGAGGATTGTCATGGCTGAATTACTGTTAGGCGTCAACATCGACCACATCGCCACGCTGCGTAATGCGCGCGGCACGGCGTATCCCGATCCGGTTCAGGCGGCGTTTATCGCTGAACAGGCTGGCGCCGACGGCATTACCGTTCACCTGCGTGAAGACCGTCGCCATATCACCGATCGCGACGTGCGCATTCTGCGTCAGACGCTGGACACCCGAATGAATCTGGAGATGGCGGTCACCGAAGAGATGCTGGCGATTGCCTGCGAGACCCAGCCGCACTTCTGCTGCCTGGTGCCGGAAAAACGCCAGGAAGTGACCACCGAAGGCGGTCTGGATGTGGCCGGTCAGCTCGACAAAATGCGCGATGCCTGCAAGCGCCTGGCGGATGCCGGTATCCTGGTTTCTCTGTTTATCGACGCCGATTTCGCCCAGATTAAAGCGGCGGCCGACGTGGGCGCACCGTATATCGAAATCCACACCGGCTGCTATGCCGATGCCAAAAATGATGCCGAACAGGCCAAAGAGCTGGAGCGTATTGCCAAAGCGGCCACGTATGCTTCAAGTCTGGGACTGAAGGTGAACGCCGGTCACGGCCTGACCTACCATAACGTGAAGGCCATTGCCGCTCTGCCGGAAATGCACGAACTGAACATCGGCCACGCCATCATTGGCCGCGCGGTGATGAGCGGCCTGAAAGAGGCGGTTTCAGAAATGAAACGCCTGATGCAGGAAGCGCGTCAGTAATGGCCATTCTGGGCTTAGGCACCGATATCGTTGAAATAGCCCGCATTGAAGCGGTGATCGCCCGTAGCGGCGATCGCCTCGCAAGACGCGTGCTGAGCGATAACGAGTGGGCCATCTGGGAAGCGCATCAGCAGCCGGTGCGCTTTCTGGCAAAGCGCTTTGCGGTAAAAGAGGCGGCGGCCAAAGCCTTCGGGACCGGCATTCGTAACGGCCTGGCGTTTAATCAGTTCGAAGTGTTTAACGATGAGCTGGGCAAACCGAGCCTGCGTCTGTGGGGAGAAGCGCAAAAGCTGGCGGAAAAGCTGGGGGTGAATCACATGCACGTAACGATCGCGGATGAACGCCACTATGCCAGCGCGACGGTGATCATCGAAAGTTAAAGCTTGTCCGCGTGGTGCATCAGGACAAACTTATCCCATAGCTGCTCTTCGCTCTCGACGTGGGCCGGATCCTTCAGGATGGTATTCGGGATCGGGCACACTTTTTGACAGGTCGGCGTTTCATAGTGGCCGATGCATTCCGTGCAGCGGTCGCTGTTAATCTCATAAATGCTGTCGCCCATCGAAATCGCCTGGTTCGGGCATTCGGGCTCGCACATATCGCAATTAATGCATTTTTTGGTAATTAACAGCGCCATCAGGAAATTCTCAGAAACAACACAAACCGGGCGGGCATTATACGCGTCAAACCAGTTTCTTTACCAGTTCTTCGCTGTGACGAATGCGCTCGGGTGCGCGCTCCAGATCCTGCTGCACCAGCGCCATAAACAGCAGGTCCGTCAGCATCATTTGCGCGCTGGTGGACGAGATAGCCGCGCTGCGCGTGGCCTGCTCTTCGGCAATGGTATATAAACAGCGCGTTGCCCGCTGCTGCAGGGCATTCGGCGTAAAACCGGTGATCGCCAGAATTTTACCGCCGACGCGCAGCGCTTCATCGGTTGCCATATTGATTTCACGGCGCTCGCCGGAGTAGGAGATGGCCAGCAGCAGATCGTCAGGATCCATCGCCTGTACGGTCGCCAGCAGGGCGTGCATATCCTGCTCGACGATGGCGTTAAGCCCAATTTTCGTCAGCTTCCAGCCAAAGTTACGCGCCACAAGTCCGGACGCGCCGATACCGGTCAGAATGATCCGCCGCGCGCCGCGCAGCATCGCCACGCTCTCCAGCAGCTTCTCTTCGGTGTTCACATCGAGCGTCGCGTGCATAGCCGCCACGTTCTCTTTGATCAGCTTTTCGCCAACCAGCCGCATCGGGTCATCGCCGCGGATCTGATTATGCACCGGCATTGACTGCGGGTTGGGGTTGCTCACCAGCGCTTCGCTTATCGCCAGCTTGAGGGCGGGGAACCCCTTAAAGCCAATCTTCTGGGCAAATTTCACCACGCTGGACTGGCTCACGCCGGCTTCACTCGCCAGCTGCTGCGAGCTGAGATGGCGTGCATGGTCGGGTTGAGAAAGCAGAAAATCCGCCAGCTTCTTGTCGCTTTGGGCAAAGCCTGCATAGCGCTGGCGAATGCGAATTAAACAGTTCATACGGTCTCCTGGCGAAAATGTGATTATCTGCGCAAATACGAATTTTGCTCGCCTGAATGAATTTTATATTCCATTATAGTGTGATTATTATGAATTAAAAATTCTTGAGGTACAAAAATGAATCTTGGCTCACTTGTTTCTGAAACGCGTAACCCGCAAACCATGGATCTGGATGCGCTCTCAACCCTGGAGCTGGTTAACCGCTTTAATCAACAGGATACGCTGGTCGCGCAGGCAGTGAAAGAGACATTACCCGAGGTGGCGAAAGCGGTCGATGCGGCGGCGGAAGCCCTCAAGGCCGGCGGTCGCATTATCTACATGGGGGCGGGCACCAGCGGGCGTCTTGGGGTTCTGGATGCGTCAGAATGTCCGCCCACCTTTGGGGTTCCGCACGGTCTGGTCGTTGGGCTGATTGCCGGTGGGCCCGGCGCGCTGCTGAAAGCCGTTGAAGGAGCGGAAGACAATGCACAGCTGGGCGAGGATGACCTGAAGGATCTTAATCTGACCGCGAAGGATCTGGTGGTCGGGCTGGCGGCATCCGGGCGCACCCCGTACGTCATTGGCGGGCTGGAATACGCCAACCGGACGGGCTGCACGACGGTCGCCATCTCCTGTAATCCGGGCTCCCCGATTGCGCAGGTGGCCGCTATCGCCATTTCTCCGGTTGTCGGACCGGAAGCGCTCACCGGCTCCACGCGCCTGAAATCCGGGACCGCGCAAAAGCTGGTGCTCAATATGATCTCCACCGGCGCGATGGTGAAGTTCGGCAAGGTGTATCAGAACCTGATGGTGGATATGCAGGCCACCAACGTCAAGCTGGTGGACAGAGCCTGCCGCATGGTGATGGAGGCGACAGGCGCAGGCCGTGAAGAGGCAGAAGCGGTACTCAAGCAGACCGAGCACGATGTTAAACCGGCTATTTTGATGATCTTAAGCGGGCTGGATGCGGCGGCCGCGAGAGCCAAACTCGCTGCGCATAACGGCTTCTTACGGGCGGCATTAGAAAACTAACAGAGGCGTCTATGGACAAAACAGCAGCGCTCGCCAGCGATATCCTGCAGGGGATCGGTGGGGAAAAAAATATTCAGCGTCTCGAAAACTGCATGACGCGCGTGCGCGTCGAGGTGCATAACGACGACCAGCTTGACGTGCCGCGCCTGAAGCAACTGTCCGGCGTCAGCGGCTACGTGAAACAAGGGCAGCAGCACCAGCTGATCGTCGGGCCGGGGAAAGCGGCGCAGGTTGTCGATGCCATGCGCGCGCTGATGGGCGTTAGCGCGAGCGCGTCGATGGACGATGCGGAGCGCACCAAAGCGCAGGCAAAGGCCAAATACAAAGCCCCCATGAGCGATGCGCTGCGTCAGCTGGCAAACGTCTTCATTCCGCTAATCCCGGCGTTTATTGCCTCAGGCCTGATCACCGGGATCATCAACATCCTCAAGCGACCGGATATTGTGGGGGATTTCGCCACGCAGTATCCGAACCTGCTGGGGATTCTCGGGATCTTCGGCAGCGCTGTTTTCGCCATCATGAACATTCTGGTCGGGGTGAATACCGCGAAGGTGTTTGGCGGATCGCTGGCGATGGGCGGGGTCATGGCGGGTATCTTGTCCAGCCCGCAGCTGGCGCAGATAACGCTGTTTGGCGAGGCGCTCCAGCCCGGGCGCGGCGGGGTGATTGCCGTGCTGCTGGTGGTCATCCTGATGTGCTGGATCGAGAAAAGGCTGCGCGCGATCCTGCCTGGCTCGATCGAGCTGATCCTCAACCCGCTGCTGACCACGTTAATTACCGGTAGCGTAGCGATTGTGGCCCTCCAGCCGTTAGGCGGGTGGATCTCTGAAGCCATCGCTCACGGTGCGTCTCTGGCTATTGACCGCGGCGGGCTGCTGGTTGGCGCTGTGCTTTCCGGTACCTTCCTGCCGCTGGTGCTGACCGGTCTGCACCAGGGGCTGGTGCCGATCCACGTCGAGCTGGTGCAGTCGCACGGCTATAACGCGCTGCTGCCTATCCTGTCGATGGCGGGCGTGGGGCAGGTGGGCGCGGCGATTGCCGTACTGATGAAAACCCGCAACGCGCGTCTGAAAAAAATGATTAAAGGCGCGCTCCCGGTCGGACTGCTCGGCATCGGTGAGCCGCTGATTTTCGGCGTTACGCTGCCGCTGGGTAAACCGTTCCTCGCCGCCTGTCTGGGCGGCGCGGTGGGCGGGGCGCTCATTAGCTACTGGAAAGTCGCTACCGTTATCACCTTTGGTCTTTCCGGTTTACCGCTGGCATTAACCATCGTGACCGGAAAAGTGATGCTCTATCTGTTAGGCTATTTAGTAGCGGTGATCGCCGGGTTCCTGTTTACCTGGCTGTTAGGTTTCAACGACCCAGAGGAGTAAGGTTTGGCAAATCACGGGCGTCGCGTTGTCTTTTTCGACCTGGATGGAACGCTGCATCAGCAGGATATGTTTGGTACGTTTATGCGTTACCTGCTGCGGCGTCAGCCTTTGAATGCGCTGCTCGTGCTGCCGCTCTTGCCGGTTATCGGTATCGCGCTGCTTGTTAAAGGCCGGGCGGCGCGATGGCCGATGAGCCTGCTGCTGTGGGGATGTACCTTTGGGCACAGCGAAGCGCGGCTCAAGCAGCTCGAAAAGGATTTTGCGCACTGGTTCCGCGGCCACGTCGCCGCCTTTCCGGTGGTGCAGGCGCGCCTGACCAGCTACCTCGATGCGAACGATGCCGACATCTGGCTGATTACCGGCTCCCCGCAGACGCTGGTGGAGCTGGTCTATTTTGATACCCCCTGGCTTCCGCGCGTGAATCTTATCGCCACGCAAATTGCCCGCGGCTACGGCGGCTGGGTGCTGACCCTGCGCTGCCTGGGGCATGAAAAAGTGGTCCAGCTGGAAAAACGCATCGGTACGCCGCTGCGCCTGTACAGCGGCTACAGCGACAGCAAGCAGGACAACCCGCTGCTCTATTTTTGCCAGCACCGCTGGCGCGTCACGCCCTCAGGCGAACTTCAGCAACTCGAATAGTCTTCTCTAAAACTGGCGTGTATAATGCCGCCCGCTTTTCGACTGGAGTATCAACCGTTGTCCAACCCTGAATACAATCATGAATACTGGATGCGCCACGCGCTGACGCTGGCTCAACGCGCCTGGGAAGAGGGCGAAGTGCCCGTGGGCGCGGTGCTGGTTCATAACAACCAGGTGATTGGCGAAGGGTGGAACCGTCCTATTGGTCGCCACGATCCTACTGCGCATGCCGAAATCATGGCGCTTCGCCAGGGCGGTCTGGTGCTGCAAAACTATCGCCTGCTTGATACCACGCTGTACGTGACGCTGGAGCCGTGCGTGATGTGCTCCGGCGCGATGGTGCACAGCCGGATCGGGACGTTGGTCTTCGGGGCGCGGGATGAAAAAACCGGTGCGGCCGGTTCGCTGATGGACGTGCTGGGTCACCCGGGTATGAATCACCAGGTGAAGACTATCGGTGGGGTGCTTGCACCAGAGTGTTCGGGGCTATTAAGCGATTTCTTTCGAATGCGCCGTCAGCAGAAAAAGCAGCAAAAGGCAGAATTGAAGCTGTCGGACGATTGAGCTCGTCCGGCGCCACGACCGGGTAACTTTGAGCCAGCTGTTTGGCCTCCGTCGCCTCTTTCTCTTTCTCCAGCAGATACCCGACCAGGCTAATCTGATATTTACGGATATTTTCCACGTAGGCGTAGGCTTCATGTCCGCGCGCGTAGCCGTATGTCAGCTTGTTATACCATGGCTTCTGGCTCAGCAGCGGCAGGCGCTGCTTAACGTCTGACCAGCTGTCCGGATTACCTTTCGTTTTGGCCGTCAACGCTCGCGCATCAAGCATATGCGCGTAGCCCATATTGTATGCCGCCAGCGCAAACCAGATCCGCTCTTCCTCCGGCACCGTTTCCGGTACTTTGGCCATCATATCCTGCAGGTAGCGCGCGCCGCCGCTGATGCTCTGTTCGGCATCGGTACGGTCATTGACGCCCAGGCTCAGCGCGGTATTTTTGGTTAACATCATCAAACCGCGTACGCCCGTGGGCGACGTGGCCTGGGTGTCCCAGTGGGATTCCTGATACGAAATAGCCGCCAGCAGCTTCCAGTCAATCTCCTGGGCGTATTTTTCGAACAACGGCTGCAGGTCCGGCAGGACGCTGTCTACCGCGCGCAGGAAGCTGCGGGTGTCAACGTAGTCAAAGTCATCGCCGTGCCCGAGGTACTTCTCCTCCAGCCGCGCCAGGGTACCGTCTTCATTGATGGTGTTGAAGAAATCAAGCATCGCGGCAGAGAAGGTCTGATCGTCATCAAGCTGGCTAAACCAGGTCACGGGCTGCTCGTCGGTGACGTCCAGCGCCACGGCGATTTCAGGATGAACGCGCTGGAACAGGCTGATCGCGACTGAATCGGCGATGGTGTACGGCACCTTCTGATCTTTTACCTGCTCCAGCAGCTCCGTCGTGCCGAGTTTCGGATCCACCGTCCAGCTCAGGTCGGGATATTTCTTCTCCTTAAGCTCCCGCAGATCGTCAATCACCACGTGGCCGGGCGCAATCGTCAGCTGCCGATCGTTAATTGAAGCCAGCGAGCGCGGGCGCAGGCTCCCGACGCGGTAAACCAGCTGCTGAGAAACGGAGTAGTAGGTCGGGCCTGGCTGGTAGTTCTTGCTGCGCTCGCTGTTATACACCAGCCCGGCGGCGAGCATATCGGCATCGTCGTTATCGAGGTCGTCAAACAGCTCGTTGATATTCTGGCGGACGGTGATTTTAAGCTTCACGCCAAGATAATCGGCGAACTGTTGTGCCAGCTCGTAATCCAGGCCAATGATTTTGCCGTTGACGTCGCTGTAAATCAGCGGGGAGTTGAGGGTACTGACGCGCAATTCCCCCCGCTCCTGAATGGCGGCGATACGGTTTTCGGCTTTGCCGAACCAGGGGATGGAAGGCCAGAGGGCCACTGCCAGCAGCAACGTTACAATGCCGATGAGCAGATAATTAATCTTTAATTTTTTCAATTAGTTAATTCTCTGCGACGCCGGTTGCCTCAGTCTGCTGTAGCCATGTTAATCATAAGGTTTGCCATTGAATGAGCGGCATTTTGCGTAAACTTACGCCACTTGGCAACCAATTAGAGAGACAGGTCACATCTATTGTTAAATCTCTGTGCAAATTTTATTTCGACGCAAACGGTTTCGTCGGCGCTCAGGATTCTCTATAATGACGCCCGTTTTCCCCCCTTGCGCACACTGTAAGCGCCCCGGCGCTTCGAAGACGAGAGACTTATGATGGAAATTCTGCGTGGTTCGCCTGCACTGTCTGCCTTCCGTATCACTAAACTGCTGGCACGTTTTCAGGCGGCCGACCTTCCGGTAAGCAATATTTACGCTGAGTATGTCCATTTTGCTGACCTGAATGCCCCCCTGAATGCAGAGGAGCGCGTACAGCTGGAACGCCTGCTCAAGTATGGTCCAAGCCTGAGCAGCCACACGCCAACCGGCAAACTGATCCTTGCGACGCCTCGTCCGGGCACCATCTCCCCCTGGTCTTCCAAAGCCACCGACATCGCCCACAACTGTGGCCTGAACCAGATTAACCGTCTGGAACGCGGCGTGGCGTACTACGTGGAAGCCTCTACCCTGAGCGAGGCGCAGTGGCAGGCGGTTGCGGCTGAACTGCACGACCGCATGATGGAGAGCGTATTTGCCTCTCTCGATGACGCGCAGAAGCTTTTCTCTCACCATCAGCCTGCGCCGGTACAGAGCGTAGACCTGCTGGGGCAGGGCCGTCAGGCGCTGATTGACGCCAACCTGCGTCTCGGCCTGGCGCTGGCAGAAGACGAAATCGACTACCTGCAGGATGCGTTTGTTAAGCTCAACCGTAACCCGAACGACATCGAACTCTACATGTTCGCACAGGCTAACTCTGAGCACTGCCGCCACAAGATTTTCAACGCCGACTGGATTATTGACGGCGAACAGCAGCCGAAGTCGCTGTTCAAAATGATCAAAAACACCATGGAGCAAACCCCGGACCACGTGCTGTCTGCCTATAAAGACAACGCCGCGGTAATGGAAGGTTCCGAGGTGGGCCGCTTCTTCGCCGATCGCGAAGCAGGGCGCTATGACTTCCATCAGGAGCCCGCGCATATCCTGATGAAAGTGGAAACCCACAACCACCCGACGGCGATCTCCCCGTGGCCGGGTGCGGCGACCGGCTCCGGCGGTGAAATCCGTGATGAAGGTGCGACCGGTCGTGGCGCTAAACCTAAAGCGGGTCTGGTCGGTTTCTCCGTCTCCAACCTGCGTATCCCGGGCTTTGAACAGCCGTGGGAAGAAGATTTCGGCAAGCCAGAGCGCATTGTGACTGCCCTGGATATCATGACCGAAGGCCCGCTGGGCGGCGCGGCGTTTAACAACGAATTTGGTCGTCCGGCGCTGAACGGTTACTTCCGTACCTATGAAGAGAAAGTGGACAGCCACAACGGCGAAGAGCTGCGAGGCTACCACAAGCCGATCATGCTGGCGGGCGGGATCGGCAACATCCGTGCCGATCACGTGCAGAAAGGCGAGATCGTCGTCGGCGCGAAGCTGATCGTACTGGGCGGCCCGGCGATGAACATTGGTCTGGGCGGCGGCGCGGCCTCTTCTATGGCCTCCGGCCAGTCTGATGCGGATCTCGACTTCGCCTCCGTGCAGCGCGACAACCCTGAGATGGAGCGCCGCTGCCAGGAAGTGATCGACCGCTGCTGGCAGCTGGGCGACGCTAACCCGATCCTCTTCATTCACGACGTGGGCGCGGGCGGCCTGTCCAACGCCATGCCGGAGCTGGTAAGCGACGGCGGCCGCGGCGGGCGTTTCAACCTGC
Organism: Enterobacter sp. WP_7_1; assembly: GCF_003688535.1. Classification (NCBI taxonomy): domain Bacteria; kingdom Pseudomonadati; phylum Pseudomonadota; class Gammaproteobacteria; order Enterobacterales; family Enterobacteriaceae; genus Enterobacter; species Enterobacter sp. WP_7_1. The sequence goes on from NZ_REFK01000002.1 coordinate 31,747, forward strand.
GCGATATCCTGAGCGATGAGCCGGGCATGAGCCCGCTGGAAATCTGGTGTAACGAATCCCAGGAGCGCTACGTGCTGGCGGTTGCTGCGGATCAGCTGCCGCTGTTTGACGAGCTGTGCCGCCGCGAGCGCGCGCCGTATGCCGTCATCGGTGAAGCGACCGAAGAGCTGCACCTTTCCTTAAGCGACACCCACTTTGATAACCAGCCGATCGATCTGCCGCTGGACGTGCTGCTCGGTAAAACGCCGAAGATGACCCGCGACGTAACCACCCGCAAAGCGGCCGGCAAAGCGCTGGATCGCCAGGGCATCACCGTGGCAGAAGCGGTCAACCGCGTGCTGCACCTGCCAGCTGTGGCAGAGAAAACCTTCCTGGTGACCATCGGCGACCGCACCGTGACCGGTATGGTATCGCGCGACCAGATGGTCGGCCCGTGGCAGATCCCGGTTGCTAACTGCGCCGTGACCACCGCGAGCCTCGACAGCTACTACGGCGAAGCGATGGCCCTCGGCGAGCGTACCCCGGTGGCGCTGCTGGACTTCGCTGCTTCTGCCCGTCTGGCGGTCGGTGAAGCGCTGACCAACATCGCCGCGACGCAGATTGGCGATATCAAACGTATCAAGCTCTCCGCAAACTGGATGGCCGCAGCCGGTCACCCTGGCGAAGATGCTGGCCTGTATGAAGCCGTGAAAGCGGTGGGCGAGGAGCTGTGTCCTGCCCTCGGCCTGACCATTCCGGTGGGCAAAGACTCCATGTCGATGAAAACCCGCTGGCAGGAAGGCAGCGAGCAGCGCGAGATGACCTCTCCGCTGTCGCTGGTCATCACCGCGTTTGCCCGCGTGGAAGACGTGCGCCACACCGTTACGCCGCAGCTTGCGACCGAAGACAACGCCCTGCTGCTGATTGACCTGGGTAAAGGTCACAACGCGCTGGGTGCTACCGCGCTGGCGCAGGTTTACCGCCAGCTCGGCGACAAGCCAGCCGACGTGCGTGACGTGGCCCAGCTGAAAGGCTTCTACGACGCGATTCAGGCGCTGGTGGCGCAGCGTAAGCTGCTGGCCTACCACGACCGTTCCGACGGCGGCCTGCTGGTGACCCTGGCAGAGATGGCCTTCACCGGCCACTGTGGCGTGGAAGCGAACATTGCGACGCTTGGCGAAGACCGTCTGGCGGCGCTGTTCAACGAAGAGCTGGGCGCCGTGATTCAGGTGCGCGCGGCGGATCGCGACGCGGTTGAAGCGATTCTGGCGAAGCACGGTCTGGCAGACTGCGTGCACTATCTGGGTAAGGCCGTTCAGGGCGACCGCTTCGTGATTGAAGCAGACGGTCACGCCGTGTTCAGCGAAAGCCGCACCACGCTGCGCATGTGGTGGGCGGAAACCACCTGGCAGATGCAGCGCCTGCGTGATAACCCGGAATGTGCCGATCAGGAGCATAACGCGAAAGCGAATGACCAGGATCCAGGCCTGAACGTGAAGCTCTCCTTCGACATTAACGAAGACATTGCTGCGCCGTACATTGCGACCGGCGCGCGTCCAAAAGTGGCCGTGCTGCGCGAACAGGGCGTTAACTCCCACGTTGAGATGGCGGCTGCCTTCCACCGCGCGGGCTTTGACGCTATCGACGTCCACATGAGCGACCTGCTGGCCGGGCGTACCGGTCTGGAAGATTTCCAGGCGCTGGTGGCGTGCGGCGGCTTCTCCTACGGCGACGTGCTGGGCGCGGGCGAAGGCTGGGCGAAGTCCATCCTGTTCAACAGCCGCGTGCGCGACGAGTTCGAAACCTTCTTCCACCGTCCGCAGACCCTTGCGCTGGGCGTGTGTAACGGCTGTCAGATGATGTCTAACCTGCGCGAACTGATCCCGGGCAGCGAAGCCTGGCCGCGCTTTGTGCGCAACCAGTCTGACCGCTTCGAGGCGCGCTTCAGCCTGGTGGAAGTGACCCAAAGCCCGTCTCTGCTGCTGCAGGGGATGGTCGGTTCTCAGATGCCAATCGCCGTTTCCCATGGTGAAGGTCAGGTAGAAGTGCGCGACGCTGCGCATCTGGCTCAGCTGGAGAGCAAAGGCCTGGTGGCGCTGCGCTTTGTCGATAACTTCGGCAAGGTGACAGAAACCTACCCGGCTAACCCGAACGGCTCCGCCAACGGTATTACGGCGGTGACCAGCGAAAGCGGTCGCGCGACCATCATGATGCCGCACCCGGAACGCGTGTTCCGTACCGTGAGCAACTCCTGGCACCCGGAAAACTGGGGCGAGGACAGCCCGTGGATGCGTATCTTCCGCAACGCGCGTAAACAGTTGGGTTAAGTTTTAGCCCCACACCCTTCCAGGCCCGGTAAGCGAAAGTTCCACCGGGCTTTTTTATTTGTGTCGCAATTACGCGACAGACCCGCAATATGACTGTCTCCAAAAGGCGACATTTAACTCATTGATTTATATGTGGCAGTAAAGGTTCCCGTTAAGGTGTTGCTTAATAGCGACACTTAGCCTGAAAATCATTCAACCGATAATTAACAGGCTAAACGAGTAAAACTCATATATTTCAAACTGTTAATATTTTGTTTTGCATCCTGGCACGGGTGTTGCATAATATTAACCAGTGGCTCATTCACCTTCTTATGTCAGCCCCTTCGGGACGCGCTACATAAACTTCGAATGACGCACAAAAAGGTGCCTGCCGTCCAACTACTGATCATAGCGATGCTTTATCAGGCCAGGGCGAAACGTCGAGTTAGGCACCGCCTCATTCCATGACAAAGCCGGGTTTTTACCCGGCTTTGTTGTATCTGAAGGGCAGACTCAGTTACGCTCTGCGTAAATCCCCATTAAGAGAGTAATGCGTTGAAACGCTGGCCCGTTTTCCCCCGCTCCCTGCGGCAGCTCGTCATGATGGCCTTCCTGCTGATCCTGCTGCCGCTGCTGATCCTTGCCTGGCAGGCGTGGCAAAGCCTGAACGCGCTGAGCGCGCAGGCGGCTTTGACCAACCGCACAACGCTCATCGATGCCAGACGCAGTGAAGCGATGACCAACGCCGCGCTGGAGATGGAGCGTAGCTATCGTCAGTATTGCGTGCTTGACGATAGGACGCTGGAAAAGGTTTATCAGAGTCAGCGTAAACGCTACAGCGAAATGCTGGACGCTCATGCGGGGGTTTTGCCTGACGACAAGCTCTATCAGGCGTTACGTCAGGATTTGAACGATCTCGCGCAGCTGCAGTGCAGCAACAGCGGGCCGGATGCCGCCGCCGCCGCGCGCCTTGAAGCTTTTGCCAGCGCCAACACCGAGATGGTGCAGTCTACGCGCACGGTAATTTTCTCTCGCGGCCAGCAGCTCCAGCAGGAGATTGCCGAGCGCGGCCAGTTCTTCGGCTGGCAGGCGCTGGTGCTGTTCCTGGTGAGTCTTGGGCTGGTTCTGCTCTTTACCCGCATGATCATCGGCCCGGTGAAGGGCATTCAGCGTATGATCAACCGCCTGGGGGAGGGGAAATCGCTCGGGGATACGGTCGCCTTTAAAGGTCCCCGCGAGCTGCGATCAGTAGGTCAGCGCATTATCTGGCTGTCCGAGCGCCTGGCGTGGCTCGAATCTCAGCGCCATCAGTTTCTGCGCCATATCTCTCATGAGCTTAAAACGCCGCTGGCCAGCATGCGTGAAGGAACGGAGCTGCTGGCGGACGAAGTGGCCGGCCCCCTTACGCCAGAACAGAAAGAAATTGTCGAGATCCTGGATAACAGCAGCCGCAATCTGCAAAAGCTGATTGAGCAACTGCTGGACTACAACCGCAAGCTGGCAGACGGGGCGGTCGTACTGGAAAACGTTGAGATTGAGCCGCTGGTGGATATGGTGATCTCCGCCCACAGCTTGCCAGCAAGAGCTAAAATGATGCATACCGGCGTCGAGCTCAATGCGCCTGCGTGCCTGGCTGAGCCTATGCTGCTAATGAGCGTACTGGATAATCTTTACTCCAATGCGGTGCACTATGGTACTGAATCCGGTAACATTTATATCCGAAGTAATACGAATGGTTCACGGGTGTTTATTGACGTCGCAAACACCGGCACCCCGATCCCCGATGACGAAAAAACCATGATCTTCGAACCCTTTTTCCAGGGGAGTCATCAGCGGAAAGGCGCGGTTAAAGGAAGCGGTCTGGGCTTGAGCATCGCCCGGGACTGCATACGACGCATGCAGGGTGAGCTAAACATTGCCGCGGACGAACGTTCAGATGTTTGCTTCCGTATCGAACTGCCCCTGAGCCGGAAAAATCAATAAAATGAATCTATGTCTGGTGAGTATGTCACACGTCTTTTTCCGCGCCGTACGCGCGGTGTTTTCCAGCAAAACGCTTAGCCTGAGCCTGCCCTGTTTATTTCTGGCAGGGTGTGTTTCCCATGCGCCACAAAGTGCCATTAGCGATAAACAGGAAGATAAATGGCCCGATAACCAGCTGGCAGATTTTCTCTCAACCCGCTGTGAAGACATCTGGAACCTGTCAGGACATGACGTTGAAAGCAACCCGCTGTTCTGGCTGCGTGGAATAGATTGCGCCCAGCGTCTTGCGCCGGTAGACGCCCGCTCGAAGGCGGCGATGCTGGATGACGACACCTGGCAGGACGCTTTCAAGCGTGGGATTTTACTCGCAGATGCGAAAATCACTCCCGTTGAACGCCGCGTCAATGTGACCCGACTGGACACGTACGTGGTCAATCTTCCCGTGCAGGTACGTCCGGTATACCAGCTCTGGCGCGATGGGCAGACATTACAGCTTCAGCTGTCTGAAGAGCGCTCCCGCTACAGCAAGCTGCAGCAGTCAACCGACAGCGAGCTTGATACGCTGCGTCAACAGCAGCAACATTTACGTACGCAGCTGGATACCACGACGCGCAAGCTGGAAAACCTGACCGATATCGAAAGGCAGCTCTCGTCGCGTAAATATCAGCCGGGGAGTTCATCCGCGGCACCGGACAGCGATACGCCGAAACAAGAGGATGTGAAGCATGACGAGCCGTAAACCTGCCCATCTTTTACTGGTGGATGACGATCCCGGGCTGTTAAAGCTGCTGGGGATGCGTCTGGCGAGCGAAGGCTACAGCGTCGTGACCGCTGAAAGCGGGCTGGAGGGGCTGAAGATCCTCACCCGCGAGAAAATCGATCTGGTGATAAGCGACCTGCGGATGGACGAAATGGACGGCCTGCAGCTGTTTGCGGAGATCCAGAAGCAGCAGCCGGGTATGCCCGTGATTATCCTGACGGCGCACGGGTCGATTCCGGATGCGGTTGCCGCGACCCAGCAGGGGGTCTTCAGCTTCCTGACCAAGCCGGTGGACAAAGACGCGCTTTATAAAGCTATCGACAGCGCGCTGGAACATGCTGCCCCGGCGGGGGATGAAGCGTGGCGGGAGTCCATCGTCACCCGCAGCCCGATTATGCTGCGTCTGCTTGAACAGGCCCGGATGGTGGCGCAGTCCGACGTCAGCGTGCTCATCAACGGCCAGAGCGGAACCGGAAAAGAGATCCTGGCCCAGGCGATCCATAACGCCAGCCCGCGCAGTAAAAACGCCTTTATAGCCATTAACTGCGGCGCGCTTCCGGAACAGCTGCTCGAATCTGAACTGTTTGGTCACGCCCGCGGCGCATTCACCGGCGCGGTTAGCAGTCGGGAGGGGCTGTTCCAGGCCGCGGAAGGCGGCACGCTGTTCCTGGACGAGATTGGCGACATGCCCGCACCGCTGCAGGTTAAACTTCTCCGCGTGTTGCAGGAGCGAAAAGTTCGCCCGCTGGGCAGCAACCGCGATATCGATATTAACGTGCGCATTATTTCCGCCACCCACCGCGACTTGCCAAAAGTGATGGCGCGCAACGAGTTTCGCGAAGATCTCTACTACCGTCTGAACGTGGTGAATCTGAAGATCCCCGCGCTGGCGGAGCGTGCGGAAGACATTCCGCTGCTGGCGAACCATCTTTTGCGCCAGGCGGCCGATCGCCATAAACCGTTCGTGCGCGCGTTTTCCACCGATGCGATGAAGCGGCTGATGGCCGCAGGCTGGCCGGGTAACGTGCGCCAGCTGGTGAACGTGATTGAGCAGTGCGTGGCGCTGACCTCCTCACCGGTGATCAGCGATGCGCTGGTGGAGCAGGCGCTGGAAGGGGAAAACACGGCTCTGCCGACGTTTGCGGAAGCGCGGAATCAGTTCGAGCTGAACTATCTGCGCAAGCTATTGCAGATCACCAAAGGCAATGTGACCCACGCGGCGCGCATGGCCGGACGCAACCGCACCGAGTTCTACAAGCTGCTGTCGCGCCACGAGCTGGAAGCAAACGATTTTAAAGAGTAATGCCGTATGGTACTGTGAGCAATCGATTACGAGGCAGCTTACAGGCAAGAGTTTAAGGACCCACCATGAAAAAAATTGATGCGATTATTAAACCTTTCAAACTGGATGACGTGCGTGAAGCGCTGGCGGAAGTCGGCATCACCGGGATGACCGTGACGGAAGTGAAAGGTTTTGGTCGTCAGAAGGGCCACACCGAGCTTTACCGTGGCGCAGAGTACATGGTCGACTTTCTGCCGAAAGTAAAAATTGAAATCGTGGTCAGCGACGATATCGTCGATACCTGCGTGGATACCATTATCCGCACCGCGCAGACGGGCAAAATCGGCGACGGTAAAATCTTCGTCTTTGACGTGGCGCGCGTGATCCGTATCCGTACCGGTGAAGAAGACGACGCCGCGATTTAACATTGCCAACGGTTTTGTAGGCCGGGTAAGGTGCAACAACCCGGCGAAAAAAAGCCCCTCGAACGAGGGGCTTTTTCATTACAGCACCTTATGGGGCCCGAAACATTCGTAGTGAATATTGTCTTTGTTCACACCCAGCTCCACCAGCTGCTTCGCGGCATACTGCATAAACGCCACTGGCCCGCAGACGTAGAACTGCATGTCCGGCGCGCTAAACGCCCCTTCCATCAGGCTTAAATTCATCAGACCTTCGCTGTCAAACCGCGCGGCCGCGCGGTCTGCATCCGTCGGCAGGCGATACCATGTGTGCGCGGTAAAGCGCGGCAGGGACGCCCCGAGCGTTTTCACTTCATCCGCAAAGGCGTGCACGTCGCCGTTTTCCGCAGCGTGGAACCAGTTGACCTGCGCACCGTGGTTGGCTTTCGCCAGCGTATCGAGCATCGCCAGCATTGGCGTTTGGCCGACGCCCGCAGAGATCAGCGTAACCGGGGTATTCGCTTCAACCGCCATGAAGAAATCACCCGCCGGCGCGGCCAGATGGACCACGTCGCCCACGTTAGCTTCGTTGTGGAGCCAGTTGGAGACCTGACCGCCGTCCTCACGCTTCACCGCAATGCGGAAGCCTTTACCGTTTGGCTTGCGGGTAAGAGAATACTGGCGGATCTCCTGATGCGGGAAACCTTCAGGCTTCAGCCACACGCCCAGATACTGGCCTGGCTGGTAATCGGCAACCGGCTGTCCGTCCACCGGCTCAAATTCAAAGCTGGTAATCAATGCGCTGCGCGGGTTTTTCGCGACGATGCGGAAGGCGCGCGTGCCTTCCCAGCCGCCGTTCTTGCTGGCGTTTTCGCTGTAGATCTGTGCTTCACGGTTGATAAACACGTTTGCCAGCACGCCGTAGGCTTTACCCCACGCGTCCAGCACCTCCTGGCCCGGGCTGAACATTTCGTCCAGCGTGGCCAGCAGATGGCCACCCACAATGTTGTACTGCTCGGGTTGGATCTGGAAGCTGGTATGTTTCTGAGCGATTTTTTCCACCGCGGGCAGCAGCGCAGCCAGGTTTTCAATATTGCTGGCATAGGCCGCGATGGCGTTGAACAGCGCTTCGCGCTGATCGCCGTTACGCTGGTTGCTCATGTTGAAAATTTCTTTGAGCTCCGGGTTATGCGTGAACATGCGATCGTAGAAATGGGCGGTGAGTTTAGGGCCGGTTTCCACCAGCAGGGGAATGGTGGCTTTAACGGTAGCGATGGTTTGGGCGTCGAGCATGAGCGCATCCTTCTGATGTGACTTTAATGATGTATTTTAAATGCATCTTATAAAAAATACCCCTGCGTTGTAAATGGTTCTTTGCAAGATGAAAAATATGCATCACAAACCTGAAAAGAAATCCGCTGGAAATGACGAGAGCTTTATTCCTCAAACCCTTGCGTGGCGCGTAGGAAAACGTTTGCGTAAAATCGTTTGTCAAGACCTGTTATCACAGAACTAATCAGTTATACTGTTGCCCGTCGTCCAACAGGACTGCCTTTTCAGGCCAAAATTTACTTGTTAGCTGAGTCAGGAGATGCGGATGTTAAAGCGTGAAATGAACATTGCCGATTATGATGCCGAACTGTGGCAGGCTATGGAGCAGGAAAAAGTACGTCAGGAAGAGCACATCGAACTGATCGCCTCCGAAAACTACACCAGCCCGCGCGTCATGCAGGCGCAGGGTTCTCAGCTGACTAACAAATATGCTGAAGGTTACCCGGGCAAACGCTACTACGGCGGTTGCGAGTACGTTGATATCGTTGAGCAGCTGGCTATCGACCGTGCGAAAGAACTCTTTGGCGCTGACTACGCAAACGTGCAGCCGCACTCTGGCTCTCAGGCTAACTTCGCGGTCTACACCGCGCTGCTGCAGCCGGGCGATACCGTTCTGGGTATGAACCTGGCGCAGGGCGGCCACCTGACTCACGGCTCCCCGGTTAACTTTTCCGGCAAACTGTACAACATCATCCCTTACGGTATTGATGAGTCCGGTAAAATTGACTACGAAGACATGGCGAAGCAGGCTAAAGAGCACAAACCGAAGATGATCATCGGTGGCTTCTCCGCTTACTCCGGTATCGTTGACTGGGCAAAAATGCGTGAAATCGCGGACAGCATCGGTGCTTACCTGTTCGTCGACATGGCGCACGTTGCGGGCCTGATTGCCGCTGGCGTTTACCCGAACCCGGTTCCACACGCTCACGTTGTGACCACCACCACCCACAAAACCCTGGCGGGTCCACGCGGTGGCCTGATCCTGGCGAAAGGCGGTGACGAAGAGCTGTACAAAAAACTGAACTCCGCCGTATTCCCAAGCGCGCAGGGCGGCCCGCTGATGCACGTTATCGCGGCTAAAGCGGTAGCGCTGAAAGAAGCGATGGAGCCAGAGTTCAAGGTTTATCAGCAGCAGGTTGCTAAGAATGCCAAAGCGATGGTGGAAGTGTTCCTGAATCGTGGCTACAAAGTGGTATCCGGCGGTACTGAAAACCACCTGTTCCTGCTGGATCTGGTTGATAAGAACCTGACCGGTAAAGAAGCTGACGCAGCCCTGGGCCGCGCCAACATCACCGTGAACAAAAACAGCGTGCCAAACGATCCGAAGAGCCCGTTCGTGACCTCCGGTATCCGTATCGGTTCTCCGGCCGTAACTCGCCGCGGCTTTAAAGAAGCGGAAGTGAAAGAGCTGGCTGGCTGGATGTGTGACGTTCTGGACAACATCAATGACGAAGCGGTAATCGAGCGCGTCAAAGGTAAAGTTCTGGATATCTGCGCACGCTTCCCGGTATACGCATAATTCCTCTGCCTGGCAGAAATAAAAAAGGCCGCGCTTGCGGCCTTTTTTTATGGCTTAACGCCGGTCGAGGGAAATGGCTCCAGGTCCGACAATCGCCAGCAAAATAAAGGCGCCAGCAATACTGACGTTCTTATAGAAGTTAATCATATTCGGCACGACCGCATCACCGGTCATATCCCAGTAGTGGTGACCGATAATCGCCGTGCCCAGCGTATAGAATACAAACAGTACCGCGAGAGGGCGGGTGAAAAAGCCCAGGACGATCAGGATAGCGGCAGGCACTTCCATCACCACCGCAATAATGGCCGCCAGCATGGGCATCGGCGTACCCAGCGAGGTCATATATTGTACGGTGCCGCTAAACCCCGTCAGTTTTGGATAACCAAAGATAATAAACAGCACGACAAGCGCGATGCGGCCAATCAGCAGCAGCAGGTGACGTGACTGACCGAAATCGAAATAACGTAGAGTGTTCATGGCTGGCTCATTTTTCAGGGGACCCAATCTAAAATTAATACACAAATCCAGAGTCTTCCATTCAGCTTTTCTTCATAAATCAGGCGTTCGCGTGATGTTAAATTCAGACTTCGTGTAAAATTGTCTTTTTTCTTTGGCAAGGGAAATTTATGCAGTGCATATCATGTCAGCAAGAAGAGGCAAATAAAGAATCCGGGCTGTGCAATCAGTGTGAGCGTGCAGACGAAAAGAAAATTAACGGGCTGCTTTATCTCCCGGCGGCGGGCCTGGTGATTAACCTCATCATGACGCCCATTGGGGCATGGAATTACTTTGCGGCGGTGTTCCACTTTTTCCAGTCAGGGGGAATTAACCTGTTTGGGGCCGTGGGTATCGCTGTAATGATAATTGATGTGGCACTGACCGCGGCCGCAGGCTGGTATTTCTTTAAAAGAAAGTCGGGTATCCGTAAGGTCATCATTCCCTACTATTTAATGGGCGTTGTTTTTATGCTCTATTTTGTGGGCATACCTGCCTGGCTCTTCGACGCAAGGCTGGATACGGCTGATATTCGCAATGCGCTTTCCTCCATTGTTGGCGCATTGATCTGGATCCCCTACTTCCTGGTTTCCAAACGCATTAATCAGGTCTTTGTACGCTAGACGTTTCGCAGGGCCGCTATGGCCCTGTAAAATGTGCGTGTTATTCACTTGTTAATAGTTGCTTGCGCAGGCTTTGATTTAACGCCAGACTATGGCCTCGATTTCGGGAGGGATTCATGGTCTTGCATTCCACGCGCTGGCTGGCGCTCAGTTATTTCACCTATTTCTTTAGCTACGGTATTTTTCTGCCTTTCTGGAGCGTCTGGCTCAAGGGTATCGGCCTGACTCCTGAGACCATCGGTGTCCTGCTGGGGGCAGGGCTGGTGGCGCGTTTCCTCGGCAGCCTGCTGATTGCCCCGCGCGTCAGCGATCCCTCCTTGCTGATCAAGGCCGTGCGCATTCTTGCTCTGCTGACGCTAGTCTTCGTTGCCTGCTTCTGGGTCAGCCACCAGTTTGCCTGGCTGATGGTAGTGATGGTCGGCTTTAACCTGTTCTTCTCACCGCTGGTACCGCTGACGGATGCCCTGGCGAACACCTGGCAAAAGCAGATCACCATGGACTATGGCCGCGTGCGCCTGTGGGGCTCTATTGCCTTTGTGATTGGCTCCGCGCTGGTGGGCAAACTGGTGAGCCTTTACGATTACCGCGCCATTCTCGCCCTGCTGAGTATCGGTATTGCCTCAATGCTGCTGGGCATGCTGCTGCGTCCGTCGGTGATGCCGAAAGGGGAAAGCCGCCATCAGGAGAGCGCAGGCTGGCCCGCCTGGCGGAGCCTGGTGGCCCAGAGCTGGCGTTTTCTGGCCTGTGTCTGTCTGCTTCAGGGAGCGCATGCCGCGTACTATGGGTTCAGCGCCATCTACTGGCAGGGGGCGGGTTACTCAGCTTCCGCAGTGGGCTATCTTTGGTCGCTGGGGGTAGTGGCCGAAGTCATTATCTTCGCCCTGAGCAAGAAGCTGTTCCGTCGCTTTGGCGCGCGAGACCTGCTGCTGCTTTCCGCCGTGTGCGGCGTGGCGCGCTGGGGCATTATGGGCTGGACGACCGACCTGCCGTGGCTGATAGTGGCGCAAATTCTTCACTGTGGCACCTTTACCGTGTGTCATCTGGCGGCGATGCGCTATATCGCAGCGCGCGAGGGCGGAGACGTAATTCGCCTGCAGGCCGTCTATTCGGCGGTCGCAATGGGGGGAAGTATCGCGATCATGACGGTCTTTGCGGGGTTCCTCTACCAGCATCTGGGGCATGGCGTCTTCTGGGTGATGGCGCTGGTCGCCTTACCCGCCATCGTTGTTCGCCCTAAAGTGGCCGCTCGCGCGTCGCTATGATTCCAGCATGGCGCGAATATGTTCTTGCTGCTGCGCGTTCAATGTCTCAACGGCATGAATCAGCGGCGGCGAGAACAGCGGCAGGACGGTAGGGTAGGGGGTGATAACCAGAGCGGCCTCGCGCGGTGCCCCCTCTTTCTGGAAGGCCTGCAGCGTCAGATAGCGAATGTTGAGCGGCAGCAGCGTCAGCTCGCGAAGCTGCTGTTCAATCAGATCCTCGCTGGCTTTATCGTCTCCCGTAAGCAGGATCACCTGTTTTTCGTGCAGATCGGTCTCCTGCATCAGCCAGGCGCCGAAAATCACCGCGACAAGACTCATCTCTTCATCTGAAAAACGCAGCCCAAACTCCGCTTCCAGCTCAAACAGCGCTTCCTTTGTGGTGCGTAACAGCCGGGGATAGAGGCGATGGATCTCCTCAGGCAGGCTATTGTCGATGCCGATCTCAAACAGCGAGCGGTCCAGCGCCTGAGCAAGATGGATATACAGCTGATCGGTCAGCCCTTGTTCATCGCTGAAGTTCATCCCGGTCTGCGAGCGAAAACGGGCGACCATGCGCACGATGGCCCGACGCAGGCGCTGATCCTGCTGGTGTTTATCGAGCACCGGATCGGGCGTGCGGAGCATCATAAACAGCAGTGCCAGAAACAGCTGTTCATCCCCGTGCGCGCCCTGCGGCACGCGACGTCTCCAGTGACGCACGATCTCCTGGGCCGTAAAATATTCCCCTCTCGACTGGGTCCAGCTGCGCTGAACGTGAGAAAACTGCGGCGTATTCCCGAGCTGGTGCTGAATAAGACAGTATTGCAGATAGAGCTGTAAAAACTGGACGTCGCGGCATTCAAACTGGCGCTGCAGCTTGCGGGAGCAGAAGCCGATCAGCGCCCGCAGGTTCGCATCATCGTAAAGCGGCCGCGCAATACCGTGTTGTTTAAGCGCGGTTTTTAATGCGGGGGTAAACTGGTGCGAGACAAACTGCGGGCAAAGCCGCAGCGCCCGGCGCAGCCAGTGCAGCAGGCATAAACGCTGATTCAGGGCTGTGCCTTCAATCCGGTAGCTGCCGTCGTGGTGCGTAACGATGTCCAGCCGGTGATAGCGCTGGATTTCATCGCGCGTCTCGGCTATATCTTGCCGTGCCATCGCGTCGTCCACCCCGTTGGCAGCAGTTATGCTCTGTGCGGTGACGGCAGCATCGGGCAGGTAAAGCATCAAAAGCACCTGGCAGCGGCGCTGCGAACTGGAAAGCACAGATGGAATTTCAAGCGTCGTCATCATCTGTCGGGTATCCAGTGTGAATGTTTGATAAGAATAGCTAAAGGATGAGCGCTGAAAAGCGCGCCGGCAGGCCTTTCACTCAGGATTGCTGGGGAACATCACAGAATTTTTGACGTGAGGAATTGATGCAAACAGTTAAACAAAGTGCGATGGCGTTATTTTTGGCGGTTATCAGCTTCACCGCCAGCGCACACCCTCACAGTTTTATTGACCTCCAGACCGAGCTGGTTACCGACGGCACGCAGCTGAGCGGCCTGAAGATGCGCTGGACGATGGATGAAATCACCTCGGCCGATCTGCTCTATGATGCGGGAAACGCGAAGCCCGGCGATGAAATCTGGAAAAAGCTGGCGGCGGAAGTGATGGCCAACGTGCTCGGCCAGCACTACTTCACGGAATTCTGGCACAACGGGCAGAAGGTCAAATTTCTGAACCGGCCAACGGAATACGGTATGACGCGTGACGGGCATCAGGCGGTGCTGACGTTTGTGCTTCCGCTGGCGCATCCGCAGCCGCTGGCGGGGCAAACGTACCGCTTTTCTACCTTTGATCCTACCTACTATGTCGACATGCGCTATGACAAAGACGGCGACGTACGGCTGCCGGACGCTCTGCAAAAAAACTGCAAAATTGGCGTGCACACCCCGAAACCCAGCGAAGAGACGCTGAACTTTGCGGTCTCGCTTGATAAAGAAGATGCACCCCCTGAGGACATGGAGTTGGGTAAACAGTTCGCGCAGGAGGTGACGTTACAATGTCAGTGATCTCTTCTCCGGTTCGGAAACCGCGCCGCTGGCTGCACCTCTGGCCGCTGGCGCTCTTTCTCCTGCTAGCCGTTTGCGGTTCGCTCTGGCTATGGCAGGCCTGGCCGCAGGTCATGATGAAAAGCATCGTCTGGCAGCGTGAGGTCAACCAGCAGATGAGCGGTCTGCTGAAGGCGGTGGCGGAGAACCCGACCAAAGCGGGCGGATCCCTGCTGGCGTTCAGCTTTATCTATGGCGTTCTGCACGCGCTGGGGCCGGGGCACGGAAAAATCGTGATAACGACCTGGCTCGCCACCCATCCGTCGAAGCTGAAATCGAGTATCGGGCTGACGCTGGCCTCCTCGCTGCTTCAGGGCGGCGTGGCGATTGCGCTCGTCGTGGTCGTGCTTTCGCTGCTGCAGCTTCCCGCGCGCCAGCTGCACATGAGCAGTTTCTGGCTGGAAAAGGGGAGTTACGCGCTGGTGGGCGTGCTGGGGCTGATCCTCTGCTGGCGGGCGCTGAAAAAGCTGCGCGTGCTGCTGCAAAAACCGAAATTCAAAACCTTTACGCCGCATCATGTTCATGATGAAAACTGCGGCTGCGGGCATCAGCATTTGCCCACGCAGGAACAGTTGCAGAGCGGTGACGACTGGCGCGCGCGGCTGATGATTGTTCTCTCGATGGGCATGCGCCCGTGCTCGGGGGCCATCATGGTGCTGCTGTTCAGTAAGGTGATTGGCGTGTTTGGCTGGGGAATGCTTTCCGCGCTGGCGATGGCGGCAGGGACGTCTCTCACCATTTCGTCTTTAGCGCTGCTGGTTCACAGCTTCCGTCAGCTTGCGGTCAGACTCAGCGGCAATAAAACGCCGGTGCTGTGGCGGCAGGTAGGGTGGACAACGCTTGCGCTGGCGGGCGGGATGATTCTGCTGGTGGCGGCGGTGACGATGTGGATGAGCGCCGTGCCGGTGGGAAGGGGATTGCGGCCTTTCTAGCGTACTGAGGGATTTTGTAGGCCCGGTAAGCGTAGCGCCACCGGGCTTAACTAACTGGATTAACGCTTCAGCGCATCGCTCAGTTCATCACGCATGTTGGCCAGCATGGCTTTCACAACGCGTGGGTTACCCGCAACGACGTTGCCGGTAGACATATAGTTATGGCCGCCGGTGAAATCACACACGATGGCGCCTGCTTCACGTGCGATCAGCTCGCCCGCAGCAAAGTCCCACGGCTTCAGTGACAGCTCGAAGTAACCGTCAACGCGGCCTGTTGCTACATAAGCCAGATCCAACGCGGCAGAACCGGTGCGGCGGAAGTCAGCGCATTCGGTAAACAGTTTGCCCAGGATATTCATATAGGTGGTCGCGTGCTGTTTCGCCTTGAACGGGAAACCGGTCGCCAGGATGGTGCCGTCCAGATCGCGTGCGTTGCTGCAGCGCAGACGGTAGCCGTTCAGCTGTGCGCCCTGACCGCGGGTAGCGGTGAACAGTTCATTACGCATTGGATCGTAAACAACGGCGACTTCAGTACGGCCTTTAATGCGTACTGCGATAGACACAGAGAAGTGTGGCAGGCGTTTAACAAAGTTGGTGGTGCCATCCAGTGGATCGATAACCCATTGAACATCCTGATCGGTACCTTCATGTTCACCGCTTTCTTCGGTGATGATGGTGTGCTGCGGGTAAGATTTGCGGATCGTTTCGATAATAATCGCTTCTGCGGCTTTATCGACGTTAGTCACGAAATCATTGCTGCCTTTCTGGCTGGTTTCTACGGAGTCTGGCGTTTCGTAGTGTTTGGCAATTACATTACCCGCCTTGCGCGCTGCGCGCACGGCGATGGTCAGCATCGGATGCATCGGTCTCTCTCACTGGATGTTAAAGAACAGGAAAATCGGCGCAGAGTATAGCAGTGGGATCGGATTATGTCTCCCGTTTATGATAATATGCCGGAATATTCTTCAGACGCTGAATTCAGACATTAAAAATTATGCTGCAAAACATTCGAATCGTGCTGGTCGAAACATCGCACACCGGCAACATGGGCTCCGTTGCCCGCGCTATGAAAACCATGGGCTTAACGAACCTGTGGCTGGTTAATCCGCTGGTGAAACCTGACTCGCAGGCTATTGCCCTGGCGGCCGGTGCCAGCGACGTGATCGGCAACGCCCAGATCGTCGATACCCTTGACGAAGCGCTGGCCGGCTGCAGCCTTGTTGTTGGTACCAGCGCGCGTTCACGCACGCTGCCGTGGCCGATGCTGGACCCGCGCGAATGCGGCCTGAAAAGCGTCTCAGAAGCGGAGCAGGCACCGGTTGCGCTGGTGTTTGGCCGCGAGCGCGTTGGCCTGACCAACGACGAGCTGCAGAAGTGCCACTATCACGTCGCCATCGCGGCGAACCCGGAATACAGCTCGCTGAACCTGGCGATGGCGGTGCAGGTTATCGCCTATGAGGTGCGTATGGCGTGGCTGGCGACGCAGGAGAAACCTGTCGAACAGAAAGAAGAGACGGCCTACCCGCTGGTGGACGACCTTGAGCGCTTCTACGGTCATCTGGAGCAGACGCTGCTCTCAACCGGCTTTATTCGTGAAGGTCACCCGGGCCAGGTGATGAACAAGCTGCGCCGCATGTTTACCCGCGCGCGCCCGGAAAGCCAGGAGCTGAACATCCTGCGCGGGATTCTGGCGTCGATTGAGCAGAAGAATAAAGAGTAGTGTCGATTTCCCCCTCTCCCCGCGGGAAAGGGCTAGGGTGAGGGCATCAGGCCGCACCTGGGTTATGAAGGCACGGAACGTTAAATACCTGACTAAAACAGTCAAGTAAATAGTTGACCATTTTAGTCAGGAATGTCAGACTTGGCCCTGCTATGCAATACCCCCATTTTACAATAAAAAACCCCGGGCAGGGGCGAGTTTGAGGTTAAGTAAGACATGAGACTGACATCTAAAGGGCGTTATGCCGTGACCGCGATGCTGGACGTTGCGCTCAACTCCGAAGCGGGCCCGGTTCCGTTGGCTGATATTTCTGAACGACAAGGGATCTCCCTCTCTTACCTGGAACAGCTGTTCTCCAGACTGCGTAAAAATGGACTGGTTTCCAGCGTTCGTGGCCCAGGCGGCGGTTATCTGCTGGGTAAAGACGCGGGCAGTATTGCAGTTGGTGAAGTGATTAGCGCAGTTGACGAATCCGTTGACGCGACCCGTTGCCAGGGTAAAGGCGGCTGCCAGGGCGGCGATAAATGCCTGACCCACGCGCTGTGGCGCGATCTGAGCGACCGTCTCACCGGCTTCCTGAACAACATCACCCTGGGTGAACTGGTCAATAACCAGGAAGTTCTGGATGTCTCTGGTCGTCAGCACGGTCAGGATTCCCAACGCAGCACCCGCGCGCAGGACGCTATCGACGTCAAACTGCGCGCGTAATAAAACGATAAAGATTTCAGAATCAGGCCGGGGCGGTCACGCCCCGCGTACTCGGTCGTACATCCAGCCGGTTGCCTGATTCCTTGCATTGAAGCGATGTACGGAGTTTAAAGAGCAATGAAATTACCGATTTATCTCGATTACTCCGCAACCACGCCGGTGGACCCGCGTGTTGCCGAGAAAATGATGCAGTGTCTGACCCTGGACGGAAACTTTGGTAACCCAGCTTCCCGTTCACACCGTTTTGGCTGGCATGCTGAAGAGGCGGTTGATATCGCCCGTAATCAGATTGCCGACCTGGTGGGTGCCGACCCGCGTGAGATTGTATTCACCTCCGGTGCGACCGAATCCGACAACCTGGCGATCAAAGGTGCAGCCAACTTTTATCAGAAAAAAGGCAAACACATCATCACCAGCAAAACCGAACACAAAGCCGTGCTGGATACCTGCCGCCAGCTGGAGCGTGAAGGGTACGAAGTGACTTACCTGGCGCCGCAGAGCAACGGGATCATCGACCTCAAAGAGCTCGAAGCGGCCATGCGTGATGACACCATTCTGGTTTCCATCATGCACGTTAACAACGAAATCGGCGTCGTTCAGGACATCGCAACCATCGGCGAAATGTGCCGCGCGCGCGGTATCATCTATCACGTTGACGCGACCCAGAGCGTGGGCAAACTGCCTATCGATCTGAGCCAGCTGAAAGTGGACCTGATGTCCTTCTCCGGCCACAAAATTTATGGCCCGAAAGGGATCGGCGCGCTGTACGTTCGTCGTAAACCGCGTATCCGCATCGAAGCACAGATGCACGGCGGCGGTCACGAGCGCGGCATGCGTTCCGGCACGCTGCCTGTTCACCAGATCGTGGGCATGGGCGAAGCGTACCGCATTGCGAAAGAAGAGATGGAAACCGAGATGGCACGCCTGCGCACGCTGCGTAACCGTCTGTGGGACGGCGTGAAAGATATGGAAGAAGTGTATCTGAACGGCGATCTCGAGCAGGGCGCACCGAACATCCTCAACGTCAGCTTCAACTATGTTGAAGGCGAATCGCTGATCATGGCGCTGAAAGACCTGGCCGTTTCTTCCGGTTCTGCCTGTACGTCTGCAAGCCTGGAGCCATCCTACGTGCTGCGCGCGCTGGGCATGACCGACGAGCTGGCACACAGCTCTATCCGTTTCTCTTTAGGTCGTTTCACTACCGAAGAAGAGATTGACTACACCATCAAGCTGGTTCGCAACTCCATCGGCCGTCTGCGCGACCTTTCTCCACTGTGGGAAATGTTCAAGCAGGGCGTGGATCTGAACAGCATTGAATGGTCACATCACTAATCGGTACATAAGGAGAATTCAATCATGGCATACAGCGAAAAAGTCATCGATCATTACGAGAACCCGCGCAACGTTGGCTCATTTGACAACAGCGACGAATCTGTCGGTAGCGGCATGGTTGGCGCACCGGCGTGTGGCGACGTGATGAAGTTGCAGATTAAAGTCAACAATGAAGGTATCATTGAAGACGCGCGCTTCAAGACCTACGGCTGCGGTTCTGCTATCGCGTCCAGCTCCCTGGTCACCGAATGGGTGAAGGGCAAGTCTCTGGACGAAGCACAGGCAATCAAGAACACCGATATTGCTGAAGAACTCGAACTGCCACCGGTGAAAATTCACTGTTCAATTCTGGCAGAAGACGCGATCAAAGCCGCCATTGCGGACTATAAAAGCAAACGTGAAGCAAAATAATTGAGGTTTGAGTATGTCGATTACCCTTAGCGACAGCGCTGCCGCGCGAGTAAGCTCTTTTCTGGCGAACCGTGGTAAAGGCTTTGGCCTGCGACTGGGCGTACGTACCTCCGGCTGTTCTGGTATGGCTTACGTACTGGAGTTTGTTGACGAGCCGGCGTCTGATGACACCGTGTTTGAAGACAAGGGCGTGAAGGTGGTGGTCGATGGCAAAAGCCTGCAATTCCTCAACGGCACTCAGCTGGACTTCGTTAAAGAAGGCCTGAACGAAGGGTTCAAATTCACGAACCCGAACGTCAAAGACGAGTGTGGTTGCGGCGAAAGCTTCCACGTTTAACCGCGCGTCATCCGAAACCCCACCGTGGCGTTACCCGCTACGCGTGGGGTTTGTTCTAACAGGCTACCCCTGAGATTGTTATGGATTACTTCACTCTCTTCGGACTACCCGCTCAATACCCGATTGATCTCCAGGCGCTGACGATCCGTTTTCAGGATCTTCAGCGTCAGTATCACCCGGACAAATTCGCTAGTGGTACTCAGGCAGAACAGCTGGCTGCGGTATCGCACTCTGCGACCATCAACCAGGCCTGGCAGACGCTGCGTCATCCGCTGAGCCGTGCCGAGTACCTGCTCTCGCTCCACGGTTTCGATCTGGCGAGCGAACAGCATACCGTGCGCGACACCGCGTTTCTGATAGAACAGCTGGAGCTTCGTGAAGAGCTGGATGAGATTGAACAGGCCAAAGACGAAGCGCGTCTGGAAAGCTTCATCACGCGCGTGAAGGGCATGTTCGATACCCGCCATCAGCAGATGGTGGAGCAACTGAACAACGAGACCTGGGACGCGGCGGCAGACACTGTGCGCAAACTCCGTTTTCTCGATAAACTGCGAAGCAGTGCTGAACAACTCGAAGAAAAGCTGCTCGATTTTTAATTTCGGAAGCAATTATGGCCTTATTACAAATTAGTGAGCCTGGCTTAAGTGCCGCACCGCATCAGCGTCGTCTGGCGGTGGGTATCGATCTGGGCACCACCAATTCCCTCGTGGCGACCGTGCGCAGCGGCCAGGCGGAAACGCTGGCCGACGAGCAGGGCCGCCATCTGCTGCCTTCCGTGGTCCACTACCAGCAGCAGGGTCACGCGGTCGGCTATGACGCCCGCGCCAACGCCGCGCGCGATCCGGCCAACACCATCAGCTCCGTAAAGCGCATGATGGGCCGCTCGCTGGCCGATATTCAGACCCGCTATCCGCATCTGCCGTATCAGCTGCAGGCCAGTGAAAACGGCCTGCCGATGATTGCGACCGCGGCCGGTCTGCTGAACCCGATTCGCGTTTCCTCCGACATCCTCAAAGCGCTGGCCGCGCGCGCGACGGCGACGCTCGGCGGCGATCTGGACGGCGTAGTCATCACCGTTCCGGCCTATTTTGACGATGCACAGCGTCAGGGCACCAAAGACGCCGCGCGTCTGGCAGGCCTGCACGTGCTGCGCCTGCTGAACGAACCGACGGCGGCGGCGATTGCCTACGGCCTCGACTCCGGTCAGGAAGGGGTGATTGCGGTTTACGATCTCGGCGGCGGTACCTTTGATATCTCGATCCTGCGCTTAAGCCGCGGGGTATTTGAAGTGCTGGCGACCGGCGGGGATTCCGCGCTGGGCGGCGATGACTTCGACCATCTGCTGGCGGATTACATTCGCGAGCAGGCGGGCATCAGCGATCGCAGCGATGCGCGCGTGCAGCGTGAGCTGCTGGATGCGGCCATTGACGCCAAAATCGCCCTGAGCGATGCGCAGACGGTTACCGTAAACGTTGCGGGCTGGCAGGGTGAGATCGCCCGCGACCAGTTCAGCGATCTGATTGCCCCGCTGGTGAAGCGCACCCTGCTGGCCTGCCGTCGCGCACTGAAAGATGCGGGCGTTGAGGCGAACGAGGTGCTGGAAGTGGTCATGGTGGGCGGTTCGACCCGCGTGCCGCTGGTGCGCGAGCGCGTGGGCGAATTCTTTGGCCGCACGCCGCTGACCTCCATCGACCCGGACAAAGTGGTTGCCGTGGGCGCCGCAATCCAGGCTGATATTCTGGTCGGCAACAAGCCGGACAGCGAAATGCTGCTGCTGGACGTCATTCCGCTGTCGCTCGGGTTAGAAACCATGGGCGGCCTGGTAGAGAAAGTGATCCCGCGTAACACCACTATTCCGGTGGCGCGCGCGCAGGAGTTCACGACCTTCAAAGACGGTCAGACCGCGATGTCCATCCACGTGATGCAGGGCGAACGCGAGCTGGTGCAGGACTGCCGCTCTCTGGCGCGCTTTGCGCTGCGCGGCATCCCGGCGCTGCCTGCGGGCGGGGCGCATATC
Organism: Enterobacter sp. WP_7_1; assembly: GCF_003688535.1. NCBI lineage: Bacteria > Pseudomonadati > Pseudomonadota > Gammaproteobacteria > Enterobacterales > Enterobacteriaceae > Enterobacter > Enterobacter sp. WP_7_1. The sequence goes on from NZ_REFK01000002.1 coordinate 53,221, forward strand.
CGCGTTACCTTCCAGGTGGATGCCGACGGTCTGCTGAGCGTCACGGCGATGGAAAAATCCACCGGCGTGGAATCGTCCATTCAGGTGAAGCCGTCCTACGGCCTGACCGATGGCGAAATCGCCTCCATGATTCAGGACTCAATGAGCTACGCCGAGCAGGATGTGAAGGCGCGTATGCTGGCTGAACAAAAAGTTGAAGCCGCCCGCGTGCTGGAGAGCCTGAACGGCGCGCTCGCTGCCGATGCCGCGCTGTTAAGCGCCGCAGAGCGCCATGTGATTGACGACGCTGCCGCGCGCTTAAGCGCAGTAGCAGAAGGTAATGACGCTGACGCAATAGAAGAAGCCATTAAAAACGTTGATAAACAAACCCAGGACTTTGCTGCTCGCCGCATGGACAAATCTGTCCGCGTCGCGCTGAAAGGCCAGTCCGTGGACGAGGTTTAATATGCCAAAGATTGTTATTTTGCCTCATGCGGACCTCTGTCCGGATGGCGCTGTTCTGGAAGCGAAGACCGGTGAAACCATTCTCGATGTTGCCCTGCGTGCAGGTATCGAAGTGGAACACGCCTGTGAAAAATCCTGTGCCTGCACTACCTGCCACTGCATCGTGCGTGAAGGTTTCGACTCTCTCGCCGAGAGCACCGAAGACGAAGACGACATGCTGGATAAAGCATGGGGTCTGGAGCCTGACAGCCGCCTGAGCTGCCAGGCCGCGGTGACCGATGAAGATCTGGTCGTGGAATTCCCACGCTACACCATCAACCACGCACGCGAGCATTGATATGGGACTTAAGTGGACAGACAGCCGTGAAATCGGCGAAGCGCTCTACGACGCGAACCCGGATCTCGATCCTAAGACCGTACGATTCACCGACATGCATCAGTGGATCTGCGATTTAGAGGATTTCGACGACGATCCAAACGCATCCAATGAAAAAATTCTGGAGGCGATTCTGTTAGTCTGGTTAGATGAAGCAGAATAAATAACATAACGGGCTGCCTTCAGGCGGCCCGTTTGCTAGTTGCTAATAAGGATAAATAAAATGACCGAAGCGATGAAGATTACGCTCTCGAATCAGCCTGCTGACGCACGCTGGGGCGAAAAAGCCACCTACAGCATTAACAACGACGGTATTACCCTGCACCTGACGGGCAAAGACGATCTGGGCCTGATCCAGCGCGCCGCGCGTAAAATTGATGGCCTGGGCATTAAGCATGTATCCCTGGAAGGCGAAGGCTGGGATACCGACCGCAGCTGGGCATTCTGGGCTGGCTACAAAGGGCCGAAAGGCACCCGCAAAATTGAGTGGGCGAACCTTGACGCTGCCAGTCAAAAAGAGCTGGAAAGCCGCCTGCAAATTATCGACTGGGTCCGCGACACCATCAACGCCCCGGCGGAAGAGCTTGGTCCGGAACAGCTGGCGCAGCGCGCGGTTGATCTGCTGTGCGGCGTGGCGGGCGAGAAAATGTCCTACCGCATCACCAAAGGTGAAGATCTGCGCGAGCAGAATTACATGGGCATCCACACCGTGGGCCGTGGTTCTGAGCGTCCTCCGGTCCTGCTGGCGCTGGATTACAACCCAACCGGCGATAAAGCGGCGCCAGTATTTGCCTGCCTGGTGGGTAAAGGCATCACCTTCGATACCGGTGGCTACAGCCTGAAGCAGAGCGCGTTCATGGACTCCATGAAGTCCGATATGGGCGGCGCGGCAACTATCACCGGCGCGCTGGCGTTTGCCATCACCCGCGGTCTGAACAAGCGCGTGAAGCTGTATCTCTGCTGCGCGGACAACATGGTGAGCGGTAACGCCTTCAAGCTGGGCGACATCATTCGCTATCGCAACGGCAAAAACGTCGAAGTGATGAACACCGACGCCGAAGGCCGCCTGGTGCTTGCCGATGGCCTGATCGACGCGTCTGCGCAGAAGCCGGAGCTGATTATCGACATGGCAACCCTGACCGGCGCGGCGAAAACCGCCCTGGGCAACGATTACCATGCGCTGTTCAGCTTCGACGACAAGCTGGCCGCTCGCCTGCTGGCAAGCGCCGCTGCGGAAAACGAGCCGTTCTGGCGTCTGCCGCTAGCCGAGTTCCACCGCAGCCAGCTGCCGTCCAACTTTGCCGAGCTGAACAACACCGCGAGCGCGGCGTACCCGGCGGGTGCAAGCACGGCGGCAGGCTTCCTGTCCCACTTCGTTGAGAACTACCACGAAGGCTGGCTGCACATCGACTGCTCCGCAACCTACCGTAAAGCGGCGGTTGAGCAGTGGTCCGCGGGCGCGACAGGTCTGGGCGTGCGTACCGTGGCGAACCTGCTGACGGCTGAGTAATGCTCTTTGCCCTCACCCTAACCCTCTCCCATGGGGAGAGGGCAGGGGGGAGGGGGAAATTCGACATCTGGAATTGTTATGTCCGAAACCAAAAACGAATTAGAAACCCTGCTGGAGCAGGCGGCGACCGAGCCCGCCCATCGTCCGGCATTTTTCCGCACGCTGCTGGAATCCACCGTCTGGGTGCCGGGCACCGCGGCGGAAGGTGAGCAGGTCGTAGAAGACAGCGCGCTGGATCTGCTGCACTGGGAGAAAGACGACGGCACGTCGGTGATCCCGTTCTTCACCTCGCTGGAAGCCCTGCAGGAAGCGGTAGAAGACGAACAGGCGTTCGTGGTGATGCCGGTGCGTACCCTGTTCGAAATGACGCTGGGCCAGACGCTGTTCCTTAACGCGAAGCTGCCGACCGGGAAAGAGTTTACGCCACGTGAAATCAGCCATCTGATTGGCGAAGAGGGCAACCCGCTCAGCACCCAGGAAGTGCTGGAAGGGGGCGAAACGCTGCTGCTGTCTGAAGTAGCCGAGCCGCCCGCGCAGATGATTGATTCCCTGACGACGCTGTTCAAAACCCTGAAACCGGTTAGACGCGCGTTTCTCTGCTCCATTAAAGAGCGCGCGGACGAGCATCCGGTACTGCTGATTGGTATTGAGGCGGACGGCGATATCGACGAAATCATTCAGGCGGCGGGAAGCGTGGCGACCGACACGCTGCCGGGCGATGAGCCGATTGATATCTGCCAGGTGAAGAACGGTGAGAAGGGCATCAGCCACTTTATTACCGAGCACATCACCCCGTTCTACGAGCGCCGCTGGGGCGGCTTCCTGCGCGATCTCAAAACTAACCGCATCATCTGATTATGGCGGGGTGAATATCACCCCGTTGCTTCCAGCAGCAGTAAATCCATCAGCAGCACCAGATTCGACTCAAACGACGTCACCCCCGCGGCTTCGGCGGCGAAGTGTACCGCTTCGTCATAGAGGGCAAAATGCACGTCCGCCATCCCCGCCAGCGTATTGGCCGAGGCGCGGGTAAACGCGACGATCGTCATACCGACGTTTTTGGCAATCCGCGCTTTATCCAGCACCTGCTCCGTTTCGCCGCTGCGCGAGACGGCAATAAACACCTGATAGCGTGAGGCGTTGCTGAGGAAAATATTCCGGCTGTCTCCCGGCCCCGAGATAAACGCCGTTTTGCCCAGCACCTGCAGCTTCTTGGTCAGGTACTCCGCAAACAGATAGGAAAACCCGGCCCCGTAGAGAAAGAAGCTCTCTTTCTGGCGCAGCAGGTCGGCAAACTGCTGGCGCTTCTCCTGTGTGACCCACTGGAAGGTGTGCTGATAGTTGGCGATAAACTGATTAAACAGCGCCGGGAGTTCTGGAAGGGAGGGAGCCTGGGTAGCAATATGCGGCGTGTCGGAGAGCAGCTGCTTGCAGTGCCAGATAAACTCGCTAAAGCCGCTAAACCCCAGCTTCTGACACAGCCGCATGATGGTGGCGGTAGAAACAAATGTCGCCTGCGCCAGCTCGCGTACCGTGATGTTGCCCACCAGCAGCGGGTGCTCCGTGAGGTGGGCGAGGACGCGATACTCCGCGCGGGTCAGCAACGCCCCGCGCGTTAACAGCGTGGCCAGGCGGTTATCCATTATTTCGCGGGTTCGACAGGAAGATCGTCCCGCGCACCCCATTCGCTCCAGGCGCCGTCGTAGAGCGTGACGTCGCGCGCGCCGAGCGTGGCGAGCGCCAGGATCACCACGCAGGCCGTGACGCCGGAGCCGCAGCTGGCAATAATCGGACGATGTAAATCCACGCCTGCACGGTCAAAAATGGCGCGCAGCTCGTCGGTGGTTTTCAGCTCGCCCTCAAACACAAGGTCGCCCCACTGCACGTTCAGCGCGCCCGGAATATGTCCGCGCTTCAGCCCTGGACGCGGTTCATCCGCTTCGGCATTGAAGCGCGGAGCAGGACGGGCATCGACGATTTGCGCTGTTTTTTCATGGCTCACGACCAGCACGTCGGTCAGGCGTTTCACCACGTGCGCGTCGAACGTGGCATCGAATTCGCCTTCCGGCAGCGTCACGTCGCCCTGCTGCAGCGGCAGCTCGTCACGCTTCCAGCCCGCCAGCCCGCCCGCCAGAATCGAGACTTTTTCCACGCCGAAGTTTTTCAGCATCCACCACGCGCGCGGTGCGGAGAAGAGGTTACCTTCATCATAGACAACGAGGTGTTTGTCTTTGCTGACGCCCAGCTCGCGCATCGCCACGGAAAATGCTTCCGGACGCGGCAGCATGTGCGGAAGGGGAGAGTTGTGATCGGAGAGGGCTTCGATATCAAAAAATACCGCGCCAGGAAGATGTCCGGCACGGTATTCCGCGACCATATCGCGAAGGTGTTCCTGCCCGGCCGCGGCCATACGCGCGTCAATAATCTGAACTTCCGGATCGTCACCGTGCTCAATCAGCCAGTCGGCGGCGACAAAATATGAGGTGGACATGGGTTGCCTCCATTCTTTTCCGTAAAAAAGGATTGTCGGTGTTTTTTCTGACACCGACAAGCAAACCACGTTCAACTCGCGAGCAAGCCCCTACTTTTTCACCGTTTCACCGTCCTGCCAGGCTTTTTGCAGCGCAGGCCAGTAGTCGCGGTTAGCCTCGATCATCTCATCCAGAATCGCTTTCGCGTGTTCCATGGTCGGCACGGTGCGGTTGAGGGTAAACGCCTGCAGGGCTTTCTCATAGCTGCCCTCGATGGTCGCTTCCACCAGCAGCTGTTCAGACGCCAGCTGCTGTTGCAAAAGTGTCTGATGGAACAGCGGCACCTGACCGATGCGAATCGGTTCCGGGCCTTCGGAGGTGATATACGCGGGCACTTCCACCACGGCATCGTACGGCAGGTTGGTAATCGCCCCGCGGTTTTCCACCATCACCAGGTGGCGGCTCCGCAGGTTAAAGGCCAGCGAGCGGGCGACATCGACGATAAACTCGCCGTGCACGCCCACGTGGAAGGCGTCCGGCAGGATCCCGGTGCGCTTATATTCTTCGGCTGCGGCGAACAGCTTTTTCTCGCGCCCGTCCATAACTTCATTGGCGCGGGTATAGTCCGGGTTCTGATGCTCCACAATCTGGTTCGGCATCAGGTAGTACTGCAGATACGGGTTCGGCAGATACTCCGAGAAGTTGTCCATGATTGGCTTAATGTTGCGCCAGGTTTTTACCCACGAAGGATCCGAGTGCTGCGGGTCGGTTTTGGCCGCGTCTTCCGTCAGCAGGCCAAACTTCGCGATATGCTTACGCAGCTCGGGCAGCTTGTCTTCGCCGTCCACCAGCACGCGGGTAAACCAGCCGAAGTGGTTCAGGCCGAAGTAGTCCACCTCCAGCCTGCGGCGATCGACACCCAGAATCGCCCCCATATTGCGCATTGCAGCCACAGGCATATCGCAGATGTTCAGAACCCGCGCGTCCGGACGCAGCCGGCGCACGCCCTCCGCGACTATTGCCGCCGGGTTGGAGTAGTTCACGATCCAGGCTTTTTCGTGCGCGTAGCGATCCACCAGATCGATAAGTTCCACCATCGGCAGGATCGTGCGCAGCCCGTAGGCCAGCCCGCCGGGTCCGCACGTTTCCTGGCCGACCACGCCGTGGCGCAGCGGGATCTTCTCATCCTGCTCTCGCATTTTATACTGGCCGACGCGCATCTGGGCGAAGACGAAATGCGCGCCGCTGAAGGCCACTTCCGGGTCGCTGGTGACGGTGAACTTGATGCTCTGGCTGTGGTCGCGAATAACCTTCTCGACGACGGGCGCAATGGTGTTCTGACGCGCCTCGTCGATGTCATAAAGGCGGATTTCAGCCAGCGGGAAATCCTGCAGGCGCACCATCAGGCTTTTCACAATGCCCGGCGTGTAGGTGCTGCCGCCGCCGGCAATCGACAGAATAAATGGGGGTGTAAACATCTTTAGCTCCTCTCAGAGAAACGTCTCAACGGCTTCTCGCATTTTTTTGACGTGCAGCCCGTAGACCACCTGAACGTTGTTACCTTGTTTGATAATCCCTTTCGCGCCGGTCGCCTTCAGGCGCGGCTCGTCGATGATGTCGACGTCCTTCACCGTGACGCGTAAGCGGGTGTAGCAGTTGTCCACCACCTCAATGTTTTCCCGGCCGCCCAGACCCGTCACGATGGATTCGCCCAGCCCGTCGTTATTGCCTTTGGACTGATACTCCTGCTTGCTGTAGAGGCGCGTCTCCTGATCGTCATCCTCGCGGCCCGGCGTTTTCATGTTGAAGCGCAGGATCAGGAAGCGGAACACCACGAAGTAGAGTGCAAACATGATCAGCCCGACCACGATGTACATCGGCCAGTTGGACTTCTCCGTGCCGAGCGGCAGGTTGTAAAGGATGAAGTCGATAATCCCGTTGGCACCGATGGCGTGAACGCCCAGCAGCGAGAACAGCATCATGCCGATGCCGGTCAGCACCGCGTGCACCACGAAGAGCAGCGGGGCGACGAACAGGAAGGAGAACTCAATCGGCTCGGTTACGCCGACCAGCAGCGATGTCAGCGCCGCCGGGATCAGAATGGCTTTCGCAATGGCTTTACGCTCTGGCTTTGCGGTCATATACATCGCCAGGGCTGCGGCAGGCAGGCCGAACATCTTGCTGATGCCGCGCGCGTCCCACACCACGGTGCTGCTGAGCTGCTTCACGTCCGGGCAGGCCATCTCGGCGAAATAGATATTGCGCGCGCCCTGATAGGTTGCGCCGCACACCTCCTGCGTGCCGCCCAGCTCGGTATAGAGGAACGGCGTATAAACCAGATGGTGCAGGCCGGTGGGGACCAGAATACGTTCCAGGAAACCGTAGATTGCCACGCCAAACGGCCCGGAGCCTTTGATGGCCAGCGCCAGGGCGCTAATGCCCTGCTGGGCAAACGGCCACAGTTCACTCATCACCACGCCGAGCAGCATGGAGACGGGAAGCATGACGATGGCGACAAAACAGTGACCGGAGTAAATCGCCATCGCGCCGTTAAACTCTACGCCGGAGTATTTGTTGTACAGATATCCGGAGAGCGCCCCGGTCAGGATCCCGGCAAAAACGCCCATCTCCAGCACCTGCACGCCCAGTACCATGGCCTGCCCGGCCGCTTTCATCTGGGCCGCTGGCGCCAGCGCGCCCTGCAGCTGTAGCGTGACGTTCATGGCGTTGATGAACACGACGAAGGTCACCAGACCAATCAGCGCGGCATAGCCTTTATCACGCGTCGCCAGACCAATCGGGATCCCGACGGCAAACACCAGCGCCAGGTTAACCAGCACCGACACGGCAGATTTAGCGATAAGCTGACCAGTATGCTGAATCAGCGGATGGCCCAGAAACGGCAGGTATTCAGCGAGATTACCGTTACCCAGCACGTTACCAAAGGCGATAAACAGACCGACGATCGGTAAGATAAGTACCGGTCCGTACAATGATTTTCCGAAATTTTGTAGGGCGTTCACGGCTCGTTTCATGGCTTTCTCTCTTTTTGAACCGCGCACTCGGGGTGCGTCATGGTCATAAAACTAGCAGCCTTCAGGCGAGCTTAGCCAGCTATCTTCTTGTTTTAAAAACAAATGACTTGAAAGGTAACATGTGACGTTATGCGCTGTGATCGCGGTTCCATCACGGTGTAGCGACGTGATGCCATTCTGCGAGGCGCTTTCCAGATTTTAAAATTGACCTTTTTGAATTAATGAAACTTGCGGATAATACTTATCCGGACGACGACCAACAGGCTCCATGGGCCAGGGATAAAGGATGAAACCGTTTCGCTTAGCCGCGCTCTCTCTTGCGCTGCTTACCACGTTTACGCTTGTCGGCTGTGATAACAGCGACGATAAATCTCAGGCTGCGGCTCCCGCGGCATCCACCGCATCTACACCGAAAGCTGCAGAAAAGCCTAATGCTGAAACGCTGGCTAAACTGGCTGCCCAGAGTCAGGGAAAAGCGCTGACGTTGCTGGATACCTCAGAAGTTCAGCTCGACGGTGCCGCCACGCTGGTGCTGACCTTTTCTGTTCCGCTAAATCCCGATCAGGATTTCGCCAAAACGGTGCATGTCGTGGATAAGAAAAGCGGTAAGGTTGACGGGGCGTGGGAACTTGCGCCTAACCTGAAAGAGCTTCGACTGCGCCATCTGGAGCCTAACCGTAACCTGGTCGTCACCGTTGAACGTGACCTGCAGGCGCTGAACAAGGCGACGTTTGGCATTGATTATGAAAAAGCCCTGACCACCCGGGACATTGAACCGACCGTTGGTTTTGCCAGCCGCGGCTCGCTGCTGCCGGGTAAGGTGGTGGAAGGTCTGCCGGTGATGGCGCTCAACGTCAACAATGTCGATGTCAACTTTTACCGCGTGAAGCCGGAATCGCTGGCCTCCCTTGTCAGCCAGTGGGAGTACCGTAACTCGCTGACCAACTGGGAATCCGATAACCTGCTGAAGATGGCGGAGCTGGTTTACACCGGTCGATTCGATCTTAATCCGGCACGCAATACGCGCGAAAAATTGCTGTTGCCCCTGAAGGATATTAAACCGCTCCAGCAGTCTGGCGTTTATATCGCGGTCATGAACCAGGCAGGGCACTACAACTACAGCAACGCCGCAACGCTCTTTACCTTAAGCGATATTGGCCTGTCCGCTCACCGTTACCATAACCGCCTGGATATTTTCACTCAGAGGCTGGAAAACGGTGCTGCGCAGTCCGGCGTGACCGTCACGCTGCTGAACGACAAAGGCCAGACGCTTGCCGAGGCAAATAGCGACGCTGACGGTCATGCGAAGCTTGAAACGGACAAAGAAGCCGCGCTGATTCTGGCGAGCAAAGACGGCCAGACCACGCTGCTTGATCTTAAGCTTCCGGCGCTGGATCTGGCGGAGTTCGATATTGCCGGTAGCCCCGGCTACAGCAAGCAATTCTTTATGTTTGGCCCGCGCGATCTCTATCGTCCGGGTGAAACGGTGATCCTCAACGGCTTACTGCGCGACAGTGACGGTAAGCCGCTTCCGGATCAGCCCGTGAAGCTTGACGTGCTGCGCCCGGATGGACAGGTCGCGCGTACGATTGTCGTCAAACCAGAGAACGGGCTCTATCGCTTTAACTATCCGCTGGACAGCGGGGCGCAGACCGGTATGTGGCATATCCGCGCCAACACGGGGGATAACCTGCAGCGCATGTGGGATTTCCACGTCGAAGACTTCATGCCTGAGCGTATGGCATTGAACCTGAGCGGACAAAAAACGCCGGTTTCACCGCAGGATAACGTGGACTTTAACGTGGTGGGCTATTACCTGTATGGCGCCCCGGCCAACGGTAATTCTCTGCAGGGCCAGCTTTTCCTGCGTCCGCTGCGTGACGCGGTGGCTGCGCTGCCGGGCTTCCAGTTTGGCGATATCGCCGAGGAGAACCTGAGCCGCAGCCTGGATGAAGTTCAGCTTACGCTTGATGAGCAGGGGCGTGGGCAGGTTTCTACCGAAAGCCAGTGGAAAGAGGTGCATTCTCCGCTGCAGCTGATCCTGCAGGCCAGCCTGCTGGAGTCGGGCGGTCGTCCGGTGACGCGTCGCGCTGAGCAGGCCATCTGGCCGGCGGCTGAGCTGCCGGGTATCCGCCCTCAGTTCGCCAGTAAAGCCGTTTACGACTACCGAACCGATACCACCGTCAACCAGCCGATTGTTGACGAGAACGGCAATGCCAGCTTCGACATCGTTTACGCCGATGCCAGCGGAGCGAAAAAAGCGGTTTCAGGGTTACAGGTTCGTCTCATTCGCGAGCGCCGTGACTACTTCTGGAACTGGTCTGAGAGCGAAGGCTGGCAGTCTCAGTTCGATCAGAAAGACCTGGTTGAAGGCGAGCAGGAGCTGACTCTCAAGGCTGACGAGACGGGTAAAGTCACCTTCCCGGTGGAGTGGGGCTCATACCGTCTGGAGGTTAAAGCGCCTGATGAGATGGTTAGCAGCGTGCGCTTCTGGGCTGGCTACAGCTGGCAGGATAACAGCGACGGCACCGGGGCTGCGCGCCCTGACCGCGTGACGCTGAAGCTGGATAAGCCAGCCTATCAGCCAGGCGATACTATTAACCTGCACATTGCAGCGCCGTCAGCAGGTAAGGGCTATGCGATGATTGAGTCCAGCGAAGGGCCGCTGTGGTGGAAAGAGATCGACGTACCGGCAAACGGCCTCGATCTCGCTATCCCGGTCGACAAAGCCTGGAAACGTCACGATCTCTACCTGAGCACGCTGGTGGTGCGTCCTGGTGATAAATCCAAATCCGCCACGCCGAAACGTGCGGTCGGCTTGCTGCATCTGCCGATGGGCGATGAAAATCGCCGTCTGAACATTGCGCTCGATAACCCGCAGAAAATGCGTCCAAACCAGACGCTCTCGGTGAAGGTGAAAGCCAGCGTGAAAGAGGGTGCGGTGCCGCAGAAAGTGAACGTGCTTGTCTCGGCGGTGGACAGCGGCGTGCTGAATATTACCGATTACGTTACGCCCGATCCGTGGCAGGCTTTCTTCGGCCAGAAGCGCTACGGCGCGGATATCTACGATATCTACGGACAGGTCATCGAAGGGCAGGGCCGCCTGGCCGCGCTGCGCTTTGGTGGTGACGGTGATGAGCTGAAGCGCGGCGGTAAACCGCCGGTGAACCACGTCACCATTATTGCCCAGCAGGCACAGCCGGTGACGCTGGATGCCAACGGAGAAGGCATGATTACGCTGCCGATTGGTGATTTCAACGGCGAGCTGCGTCTGATGGCGCAGGCCTGGACGGAAGACGATTTCGGCAGCAGTGAAAGCAAGGTTGTAGTGGCCGCGCCGGTCATTACCGAGCTTAACACGCCGCGCTTCCTGGCAAGCGGGGACACCTCACGGCTGACGCTGGATCTCACCAATCTGACCGACAAGCCGCAAACGCTGAACGTCGCCCTGACCGCGACAGGCAAACTGTCGCTGGAAGGCGGGCAGCCGCAGCCGGTTCAGTTGTCTCCGGGCGCGCGCAGCACCCTGTTTATTCCGGTGCGTGCGCTGGAGGGTTATGGTGACGGTGAGGTGACCGCTCAGGTGACCGGCCTGCAGCTTCCGGGCGAGACTTTCGCACCGCAGCAAAAGAGCTGGAAAATCGGCGTGCGTCCGGCGTTCCCGGCGCAGACGGTGAATACCGGTGCCATGCTGAACCCCGGCGAGTCCTGGACCGCACCGGCGCAGCACAGCAACGGTTTCTCCCCTGCTACCCTGCAGGGACAACTGCTGCTGAGCGGCAAACCACCGCTTAACCTGGCGCGCTACATTCGCGAACTGCAGGCGTATCCGTATGGCTGCCTGGAACAGACCACCAGTGGCCTGTTCCCGTCGCTCTACACCAACGCGGCGCAGCTGACTGCACTTGGCATCAAGGGCGACACCGATGACAAGCGCCGTGCGGCGATTGATATTGGCATCTCTCGCCTGTTGCAGATGCAGCGTGAGGACGGTGGTTTTGCGCTGTGGGATAAAAACGGTCCGGAAGAGTACTGGCTGACGGCCTACGTGACCGACTTCCTGGTGCGCGCGGGCGAGCAGGGTTACAGCGTACCTGCCGATGCAGTGAATAACGCCAATAACCGCCTGCTGCGCTACCTGCAGGATCCGGGAATGATGTCCATTCGCTACAGCGATGATACTCAGGCCAGCAAGTTTGCCGTGCAGGCCTATGCCGCGCTGGTGCTGGCACGTCAGCAAAAAGCGCCGCTGGGCGCGCTGCGTGAAATCTGGGATCGCCACGAGCAGGCGGCTTCCGGGCTGCCGCTGATGCAGCTGGGCATGGCGCTCAAACTGATGGGCGATGCGCCGCGAAGCCAGCAGGCGCTGGATCTGGCGCTCAAAACATCGCGTAACGACAGCAAAACCTGGATGGCCGATTACGGCAGCCAGCTTCGCGATAACGCGCTGATGCTCTCTCTTCTGGAGGAGTACAAGCTGCTGCCTGATGCGCAAAATACGCTGCTGAATGCCCTGTCTGAACAGGCCTTCAGCCAGCGCTGGCTGTCAACGCAGGAGAGCAATGCGCTGTTCCTGGCAGGACGCTCGCTGCAAACCCTGTCTGGTGCGTGGCAGGCGAAAACTTCGCTGTCTGAGACCGCATCAGGCGGCGATAAGTCACTGGTGCAAAACGTGAGCGGCGACGAGCTTGGCGCGCTGCAGGTGACCAATACCGGGACAACACCGCTGTGGGTACGCCTGGACAGCACCGATTATCCGGAATATGCCCCTCAGCCGAGCGCGAACGTGCTGCAGGTGGAACGTCATATCCTGGCAACCGACGGCAGCAGTAAATCGCTCTCTTCGCTGAAGAGCGGTGAGCTGGTGCTGGTGTGGCTGGAAGTTAAAGCCAGCCAGAACGTGCCGGATGCGCTGGTGGTGGATCTGCTCCCTGCGGGTCTGGAGCTCGAAAACCAGAACCTGGCGAGCAGCAGCGCCAGCCTGCAGGACAGCGGCAGTGAGGTACAGAACCTGCTCAGCCAGATGCAGCAGGCGGACATTCAGCATATGGAATTCCGCGACGACCGCTTTGTGGCTGCCGTGCCGGTAAACGAAGGTCAGCCGGTCACGCTGGTTTATCTGGCCCGTGCCGTGACGCCGGGAACCTACCAGGTGCCGGTGCCGATGGTGGAGTCTATGTACGTTCCGCAGTGGCGGGCAACGGGGGCGGCCAGCGGCCCGCTGATTGTTGTTCCATAATATGCGAATGGCACGTCTGACACGCTCCCGCTGGCTATGGCTGGCGGGAGCGCTTCTCGTTTTATGGGGGCTGATCGTCGCCGCCGACCGCCTGTGGCCGTTGCCTCTGAAAGAGGTTAACCCCGCCCGGGTGGTGGTGGATGAGAAGGGCACGCCGCTCTGGCGTTTTGCCGATAGCGACGGTATCTGGCGCTATCCGGTTACGATTGAAGAGGTCTCTCCCCGCTATCTTGAGGCGCTGATCCAGTACGAAGATCGCTGGTTCTGGGATCATCCTGGCGTAAACCCGCTCTCTGTTCTGCGCGCCGCCTGGCAGGATCTCAGTTCTGGCAAAGTCGTCTCTGGCGGCAGTACGCTCACCATGCAGGTGGCACGCCTGCTGGACCCGCATCCGCGCACCTTTGGCGGTAAAATTCGTCAGCTCTGGCGGGCGATGCAGCTGGAGTGGCACCTCTCTAAACGCGATATCCTCACGCTCTATCTCAACCGTGCCCCCTTTGGCGGCACGCTGCAGGGCGTCGGGGCGGCAAGCTGGACCTATCTTGGCAAACCGCCGTCGCAGCTCAGCTATTCCGAAGCGGCGCTGCTGGCGGTATTGCCGCAGGCACCCAGCCGCTTACGTCCGGACCGCTGGCCTGACCGGGCCGAGGCGGCGCGCAACAAAGTGCTAGACCGCATGGTAACGCAGGGCGTCTGGTCCGCGAAGCAGGTCATAGAATCACGGGAGGAATCGGTATGGCTGGCGCCCCGGCAGATGCCGCAGCTGGCGCCGCTCTTTGCACGCATGATGCTAGGCAAAAGCCGCGACACTAAAATTGTCACCACGCTGGATGCCGGGCTACAGCGGCAACTGGAAGAACTGGCGATGAACTGGAAATCTCGCCTGCCGGCACGCAGCTCGCTGGCGATGATCGTCGTGGATCACACCGATATGAAAGTGCGTGGCTGGGTCGGCTCGGTGGATATTAACGATGACACGCGTTTCAGCCACGTGGATATGGTCAATGCGATCCGATCCCCGGGATCGGTGTTAAAGCCCTTTATTTACGGTATGGCGCTGGACGATGGCCTGATCCATCCCGCCTCGCTGCTCCAGGACGTTCCCAGAAAAACCGGTGATTATCGCCCAGGGAATTTTGATAGCGGGTTCCACGGACCGGTCAGCATGAGTGAAGCGCTGGTGCGCTCCCTCAACCTGCCCGCGGTACAGGTACTGGAAGCCTACGGGCCAAAACGGTTTGCCGGGATGCTGAGCAACGCGGGATTGCCGCTGATCCTGCCCGCGGGGGCGCAGCCAAATCTTTCTCTGATCCTCGGCGGGGCAGGCGCGCGGCTGGCCGATATCGCCGCTGCCTACAGCGCCTTTGCCCGACACGGTAAGGCGGGAAGGCTGCGGTTACAGCCGGGCGATCCGCTGATTGAACGTCCGCTGCTGTCGAAAGGCTCGGCGTGGATTATTCGCCGTATTCTGGCGAACGAGGCGCAGCCGCTGCCGGATAATGCGTTACCGCAGATCGCGCCGCTGGCGTGGAAAACCGGCACCAGCTACGGCTACCGCGATGCCTGGGCTATCGGTCTGAATGCCCGTTACGTGATTGGCATCTGGACCGGACGACCGGACGGCACGCCCGTAGCGGGGCAGTTTGGTTTCGCCAGCGCGGTTCCGCTATTAAACCAGGTCAATAACCTGCTTCAGTCGCGCTCAACGGTAGACGAGGCCCGCCTGCCGCGCGACCCGCGTCCGGAGAGCGTCGGGCGGGGCGTGATCTGCTGGCCGGGAGGCCAGTCGCTGCCGGAAGGGAGTGAAAACTGTCGGCGTCGCCTGTCGACCTGGCTGCTGGAAGGGAGTGAGCCGCCCACGCTGCTATTGCCCGAACAGGAAGGGATACGCGGCATTCGTTTTCCGGTCTGGCTGGATAAAACGGGTAAACGCGTGGCGGCAGATTGCCCTGATGCAACTGAAAAAGTCCTTGATGTCTGGCCGCTGCCGCTGGAGCCTTGGCTGCCGGCGACCGAGCGTCGTGCGGTACGGGTCCCTCCTTCATCAACCACCTGTCCTCCGCTGTCGCAGGACGCACCTGCGCCACTCATCCTGACAGGCGTGCGCGAAGGGGCCGTCATCAAACGTCTGCCGGGGGAATCCCGCGTTTCGCTGCCGCTTCAGGCGACCGGCAATAGCGGTGAGCGCTGGTGGTTTTTGAACGGTGAACCGCTGAATGTGAAGGGAAGAGTTTACACATTACTGCTTGATAAATCGGGCGATTATCAGTTACTCGTTATGGATGAGACCGGGCAGGTCGCGACGGTGAATTTTACGCTGCAGTGATCTGAAAACAGCTTTCAGATGTGAGCTGTTGCTAAAACTCGTCTTATTTTAAAAAAATGTTACCTGAATCCATAGGCAATGGCGCTATTGCTCATTATAATCCGCGCCACACCATACTCAGGTATGCAAAACAACAGAACATTGACAGAGGTTATCATGGCTATTGAACGTACTTTTTCCATCATCAAACCAAACGCGGTGGCAAAAAACGTTATTGGCAGCATCTTCGCTCGCTTTGAATCAGCAGGGTTCAAAATTGTTGGCACCAAAATGCTGCACCTGACCGTTGAGCAGGCTCGCGGCTTCTACGCTGAGCACGAAGGTCGCCCATTCTTTGACGGCCTGGTTGAGTTCATGACCTCCGGTCCAATCGTGGTATCCGTGCTGGAAGGCGAAAACGCAGTACAGCGTCACCGCGATCTGCTGGGCGCAACCAACCCGGACAACGCGCTGGCAGGTACTCTGCGCGCTGACTATGCGGACAGCTTCACCGAGAACGGCACCCACGGTTCTGACTCTGTTGAATCTGCTGCACGCGAAATCGCTTTCTTCTTCGCAGAAGGCGAAGTGTGTCCACGCACCCGTTAATTTAACGGTTTCGTTTACACATTATTTTCGTAAATGCCGCGTCCAGACGTGGCATCCCTGCGCCAGACTTTGTACAATGCAACGCCCCGGACGAGCAGACTGCTTTCCGGGGCGTTTCTATTCAACCCTCCATGGGCCATAACGTGTAACAACGAGGCCGGAAAATATTATGTCTGAATTAGTGAATACCTCCGAAGTCGCCATTCCTGCGGTTCCCAATAAAAATGGAAAAATCAACCTGCTGGATCTGAACCGTCAGCAGATGCGCGAGTTCTTTAAAGAGATGGGCGAAAAGCCGTTTCGTGCCGATCAGGTCATGAAGTGGATGTACCATTACTGCAGCGACAATTTTGATGACATGACTGACATCAACAAGGTCCTGCGCAACAAGCTTAAGGAAGTGGCTGAAATCCGCGCACCGGAAGTGGTGGAAGAGCAGCGCTCAGCGGATGGCACCATCAAATGGGCGATTGCGGTCGGCGATCAGCGCGTTGAAACCGTCTACATCCCGGAAGAAGACCGCGCCACGCTGTGCGTCTCCTCTCAGGTAGGCTGTGCGCTGGAGTGCAAATTCTGCTCTACCGCGCAGCAAGGCTTTAACCGTAACCTGCGGGTGTCAGAAATTATCGGCCAGGTCTGGCGTGCCGCGAAAATCGTGGGTGCGGCAAAAGTAACCGGTACGCGTCCTATCACCAACGTGGTGATGATGGGGATGGGTGAGCCGCTGCTGAACTTGACCAACGTCGTTCCGGCGATGGAAATCATGCTGGATGACTTCGGTTTTGGTCTGTCCAAGCGTCGCGTCACGCTGTCTACCTCTGGCGTTGTGCCTGCGCTGGACAAGCTGGGCGATATGATTGACGTTGCGCTGGCGATCTCCCTGCATGCACCAAACGACGAAATTCGTGACGAAATTGTGCCGATCAACAAAAAGTACAATATCGAAACCTTCCTCGCTGCGGTGCGTCGCTATCTGGAGAAATCCAACGCCAACCAGGGCCGCGTCACCATCGAGTACGTGATGCTTGACCACGTCAACGACGGTACCGAACATGCACATCAGCTGGCTGAACTGCTGAAAGATACGCCATGTAAAATCAACCTGATCCCATGGAACCCGTTCCCGGGCGCGCCGTATGGCCGTAGCTCGAACAGCCGTATCGACCGTTTCTCCAAGGTGCTGATGGAGTATGGTTTCACCACCATCGTGCGTAAAACCCGTGGTGATGACATTGATGCAGCATGCGGACAGCTGGCAGGTGATGTTATTGACCGTACCAAACGTACCCTGCGTAAACGTATGCAGGGCGAGACGATCGCGGTTAAAGCTGTTTGATTATTATGCACTCACGGCGCATTATCTGCGCCGTGAAGCATACTCTTACTGAATAATCAGTCAGATTCGTGATGACTGAACAATAATTACGGTGCGTTTCATCCGACTTTCGGGCAGTATGTAACGACGTAACAACAGTTTAGCCGTACGGGCAGGGCTGTACTGTCATCTCCGGGCTGACAGTCTTATACTCTCTGTTCAAGGTTAACTGACCAGAAGTTTCGCGGTGCGGGTGGCATTGTGACTCACCGGCACCTGAACCCTTATTTTTCACGTACCAGTAGTTGTAGCGAATGAATACTGAAGCCACTCACGACCAACATGAAGCACTCTCCACTGGCGTTCGTCTTCGCAACGCCCGTGAACAACTCGGACTCAGCCAGCAAGCCGTTGCGGAACGCTTGTGCCTGAAGGTTTCCACGGTTCGCGATATTGAAGAAGATAAGGCACCTGCCGATCTGGCTTCAACGTTCTTGCGCGGTTATATCCGCTCTTACGCAAAACTGGTGCATATCCCCGAAAACGAATTACTGCCAATGATGGAGAAGCAGGCACCGGTCCGTGCAGCGAAAGTTGCGCCGATGCAGACCTTCTCCCTGGGGAAACGTCGTAAAAAACGCGATGGCTGGCTGATGAGCTTTACCTGGCTGGTGCTGTTTGTGGTGATCGGTCTGACCGGCGCATGGTGGTGGCAAAACCACAAGGCCCAGCAGGAAGAGATTACTACTATGGCCGATCAATCCTCCGCCGAACTCAACCAGGCCGGAAGTGAGAACGGTCAGAGCGTGCCGCTGAATACCGACGGCGCAGCTTCCTCAAGCGAGCCACAGACCGCAGCGCCAGACGCGTCGGCGACCGATGCTGCACAGGCTCCGGTAGCAACGGCTAACACCGCTGCGCCGCAGGCTCAAGATCAAAACGCGGTTGTTGCCCCTTCTCAGGCTAATGTTGATACTGCGGCGAACGCGCCTGCGGCTACTCAGCCTGCAGACAATAGCGCAGCGAATCTGCCAACCAGCCCGGCAGGTACGGCGACAGCAGCCGATCCCAACGCACTGGTGATGAACTTCAGCGCCGACTGCTGGCTGGAAGTGACTGACGCGACAGGTAAAAAACTGTTCAGCGGCCTGCAGCGTAAAGATGGCACGTTAAACCTAACCGGCCAGGCTCCCTATAAACTTAAAATCGGCGCTCCGGCAGCGGTACAGATCCAGTATCAAGGAAAACCTGTCGACCTGAGCCGCTTTATCAGAACTAACCAGGTTGCACGTCTTACCGTTAATGCCGAACAATCAGCAGCACAGTAACAGACGGGCAACGCGGGAGATTTTTCATGCATAACCAGGCTCCGATTCAACGTAGAAAATCGAAACGGATTTACGTTGGGAATGTGCCAATCGGCGATGGGGCACCTATCGCCGTTCAGTCGATGACCAATACGCGCACCACCGATGTGGAAGCGACGGTCAATCAAATCAAAGCATTAGAACGTGTAGGTGCGGACATTGTTCGCGTCTCCGTCCCGACCATGGATGCCGCTGAGGCGTTCAAACTGATCAAACAGCAGGTCAGCGTTCCGCTGGTGGCTGATATCCACTTCGACTATCGCATCGCACTGAAAGTGGCCGAATACGGCGTTGATTGCCTGCGCATTAACCCGGGCAACATCGGTAACGAAGAGCGTATCCGCATGGTTGTGGACTGCGCCCGCGATAAAAATATTCCTATCCGTATCGGCGTTAACGCCGGTTCCCTGGAAAAAGACCTGCAGGAAAAATACGGCGAGCCGACGCCACAGGCGCTGCTCGAATCCGCGATGCGCCATGTCGATCATCTCGATCGTCTTAACTTCGATCAGTTCAAAGTCAGCGTAAAAGCGTCCGACGTGTTCCTGGCGGTAGAGTCTTATCGTCTGCTGGCAAAGCAGATCGACCAGCCTCTGCACCTCGGGATCACCGAAGCGGGAGGCCTGCGCAGCGGCTCTGTTAAATCCGCGATCGGTCTGGGACTGCTGCTCTCTGAAGGGATCGGTGACACCCTGCGCGTCTCGCTGGCGGCCGATCCGGTCGAAGAGATCAAAGTCGGTTTCGATATCCTGAAATCACTGCGTATTCGCGCGCGTGGGATCAACTTCATTGCCTGCCCAACCTGCTCACGTCAGGAGTTTGATGTGATCGGGACGGTGAATGCCCTGGAGCAGCGTCTGGAAGATATTATCACCCCGATGGACGTCTCCATCATCGGCTGCGTGGTAAACGGTCCGGGTGAAGCGCTGGTGTCAACTCTGGGCGTAACCGGCGGTAACAAGAAAAGTGGTCTCTATGAAGATGGCGTTCGTAAAGATCGTCTGGATAATAGCGACATGATCGACCAGCTTGAAGCCCGCATCCGCGCCAAAGCCGCCATGATGGACGAAACACAGCGTATCAGCGTTCAGCAGGTTGAAAAATAACGTGATGGGAAGCGTGCCGCTTCCCATGTATGATTGAACCCATTCGTTGGGTTTTTTTTGTATATAGAAAGAGAATAAACGTGGCAAAAAACATTCAAGCCATCCGCGGCATGAACGATTATCTGCCTGGCGAAACCGCCATCTGGCAGCGCATTGAAGGCACACTGAAGCAGGTGCTCGGCAGCTACGGTTACAGCGAAATCCGTTTGCCGATTGTAGAGCAGACCCCGTTATTCAAACGCGCGATTGGTGAAGTCACCGACGTGGTTGAAAAAGAGATGTACACCTTTGAGGACCGCAACGGCGACAGCCTGACCCTGCGTCCGGAAGGGACGGCGGGCTGCGTACGCGCCGGCATCGAACATGGTCTTCTGTACAATCAGGAGCAGCGCCTGTGGTATATCGGCCCGATGTTCCGCCACGAACGTCCTCAGAAAGGTCGTTATCGCCAGTTCAATCAGCTGGGTGTGGAAGTCTTTGGCCTGCAGGGCCCGGACATTGACGCCGAACTGATTATGCTGACCGCCCGCTGGTGGCGCGCCCTCGGTATCGCCGATCACGTTTCCCTTGAGCTGAACTCTATCGGTTCTCTGGAAGCACGCGCTAACTACCGCGATGCGCTGGTGGCGTTCCTGGAACAGCATAAAGAGAAGCTGGACGAAGACTGCAAACGTCGCATGTACAGTAACCCGCTGCGCGTTCTGGATTCCAAAAACGCGGATGTTCAGGCACTGCTGAACGATGCGCCTGCGCTGGGTGACTACCTGGATGAAGAATCTCGCGAACACTTCGCGGGCCTGTGCAAGCTGCTGGAAGCGGCAGGCATCGCCTATACCGTGAACCAGCGCCTGGTGCGCGGTCTGGACTACTACAACCGTACCGTATTTGAGTGGGTGACCACCAGCCTCGGCTCTCAGGGCACCGTTTGTGCGGGCGGCCGTTATGACGGTCTGGTTGAGCAACTTGGCGGTCGCGCAGCGCCTGCTGTTGGCTTCGCGATGGGCCTTGAGCGACTTGTTTTGCTGGTTCAGGCAGTTAATCCGGAATTTAAAGCAGATTCCGTTGTCGATATATACCTGGTGGCCTCAGGCGCGGAAACGCAGTCTGCGGCGATGCAGCTTGCCGAACGCGTGCGCGATGCGGTGCCGGGCGTTAAGCTGATGACCAACCATGGCGGCGGCAACTTCAAAAAACAGTTTGCTCGTGCCGATAAGTGGGGCGCAAGTATTGCACTGGTGCTGGGCGAGTCCGAAGTGGCTAACGGCGAAGTGGTGGTGAAGGACCTGCGCTCTGGTGAACAGACAACGGTAACGCAGGACGGCGTTGCGGCGCACTTGCGCACTCTATTGGGCTAAGGAGAAGGACTGCGTGGAAATTTACGAGAACGAACACGATCAGGTCGACGCGATTAAACGCTTCTTTGTTGAAAACGGCAAAGCGCTGGTTGTTGGGGTTATTTTAGGTGTCGGTGCGCTGGTGGGCTGGCGTTACTGGAACAATCATCAGGCGGATTCCGCGCGCGGCGCGTCACTGTCTTATGAAACTACCGTTAGCGCAATTCGTGCCGATCAGCCGCAAACGCTGACTGCGGCAGAAAAATTTGCGGCTGACAACAAAAACACCTACGGTGCACTGGCTGCGCTGGAAGTGGCTCAGCAGTACGTTGATAAGAACGAACTGGATAAAGCCGCTGCACAGCTCTCTCAGAGCCTTGCTGCGGCCAGCGATGAGAACCTGAAAGCGGTGATCAATCTGCGCCTGGCACGTATTCAGGTTCAGCAGAAGAAAGCTGACGATGCGCTGAAAACGCTCGATACCATCAAAGGCGAAGGTTTTGCTGCCATCGTTGCCGATCTGCGCGGTGAAGCACTGCTGAGCAAAGGTGACAAAGCGGGCGCGCGTAAAGCGTGGCAAGCTGGCGTAGAGAGCAATGCTTCACCTGCGCTGAGCGAAATGATGCAGATGAAAATAAATAATTTGTCCGTCTGAGAGGGACCCGATGCAATTGCGTAAATTACTTCTGCCAGGACTGCTTTCTGTTACGTTATTGAGTGGTTGTTCACTGTTCAGTGGCGAAGAAGACGTTGTGAAAATGTCCCCACTGCCGACGGTTGAAAACCAGTTTACCCCATCCACCGCGTGGGATGTCTCCGTGGGCAATGGAATTGGTGATTTCTATTCCAACCTTCATCCGGCGTATGCAGACAGCGTTGTCTATGCCGCTGACCGCAAAGGTACCGTGAAAGCGGTGAACGCCGATGACGGGAAAGAAGTATGGTCCGTTAACCTGGCGGAAAAAGACGGCTGGTTCTCCCGTAAACCTGCACTCCTGTCTGGCGGTCTGACCGTTGCCGGTGGCCATGTCTACGTGGGCAGCGAAAAAGCGCAGGTTTATGCGCTGAACAGCAGCGACGGTTCTATTGCCTGGCAAACAACCGTAGCGGGTGAATCCCTGTCTCGTCCGGTGGTGAGCGACGGCCTGGTGCTGATTCATACCAGCAACGGCCAGCTGCAGGCGCTGAACGAAGCTGACGGTCTGGTGAAATGGACCGTTAACCTGGATATGCCTGCGCTCTCTCTGCGCGGCGAATCCGCACCGGCTACCGCATTTGGTGCTGCCATTGTGGGCGGTGACAACGGTCGCGTGAGCGCAGTGCTGATGCAGCAGGGCCAGATGATCTGGCAGCAGCGTATCTCTCAGGCCACTGGCTCAACGGAAATTGACCGTCTGAGCGACGTAGACACAACGCCTGTCATCGTTAACGGTGTGGTTTACGCGCTGGCCTATAACGGCAACCTGACCGCGCTGGATCTGCGCAGCGGCCAGATTATGTGGAAACGTGAGCTGGGTTCTGTGAACGATTTCATCGTTGAGGGCAACCGCATCTATATGGTCGATCAGAACGACCGTCTGCTGGCGCTGAGCACCGAAGGCGGCGTCACGCTGTGGACGCAAAGCGATCTGCTGCACCGTCTGCTGACCGCGCCTGCGCTGTACAACGGTAGCCTGGTAGTCGGTGACAGCGAAGGGTATATGCACTGGATCGATCCGGATAACGGTCGCTTTGTTGCACAGCAAAAAGTCGACAGCTCTGGTTTCCTGACCGATCCGGTTGTGGCCGACGGCAAGCTGCTGATTCAGGCAAAAGACGGCACGCTGTACGCGATCACGCGTTAATTACCCGGCGGTTGTAGTATACTAAACGGCTCCTGTTCACTCAGGAGCCGTTTTGACATTTTTAAAAACGCCGCAAAAGCGACGTTATTTTGAATTTTATGAGGCTTCAAACATGGTACCTGTGGTCGCGCTTGTCGGGCGCCCTAACGTTGGAAAATCCACTCTTTTTAACCGTTTAACACGCACCCGTGATGCGCTGGTTGCGGATTTCCCGGGGCTGACGCGTGACCGTAAGTACGGTCGTGCAGAGGTGGAAGGACGCGAGTTCATCTGTATTGATACCGGTGGTATTGACGGCACGGAAGACGGCGTCGAAACCCGCATGGCGGAACAGTCGCTGCTGGCGATTGAAGAAGCGGATGTGGTGCTGTTTATGGTGGATGCGCGCGCTGGCCTGATGCCGGCGGACTCCGCTATTGCCAAACACCTGCGTTCACGCGAAAAGCCGACCTTCCTGGTGGCGAACAAAACTGACGGCATCGATGCCGATCAGGCCGTCGCGGATTTCTGGTCTCTGGGCCTGGGTGAAATCTACCCGATTGCGGCATCGCATGGCCGTGGCGTGACCAGCCTGCTGGAAACCGTTCTGCTGCCGTGGGTTGACGAAGTAAACCCGCCGGAAGAAGTCGACGAAGACGCTGAATACTGGGCGCAGTTCGAAGACGGAGAAGAGGGCGAAGAAGAGCCTGAAGACGACTTCAACCCGCAGGATCTGCCGATCAAGCTGGCTATCGTGGGTCGTCCAAACGTAGGTAAGTCTACGCTTACTAACCGTATTCTGGGTGAAGAGCGCGTGGTCGTTTACGACATGCCGGGCACCACCCGTGACAGTATCTACATTCCTATGCAGCGCGATGAGCGTGAGTATGTCCTCATCGACACCGCCGGGGTGCGTAAGCGCGGGAAAATCACCGATGTGGTGGAAAAATTCTCCGTTATCAAAACCCTGCAGGCGATCGAAGATGCCAACGTAGTGCTGCTGGTCATCGACGCACGCGAAGGTATCTCCGATCAGGATCTCTCTCTGCTCGGCTTTATCCTCAATAGTGGGCGCTCACTGGTTATCGTGGTCAACAAGTGGGATGGCCTGAGCAATGAAGTGCGCGAGCAGGTGAAAGAGACCCTCGACTTCCGTCTGGGCTTTATCGACTTCGCCCGCGTGCACTTCATCTCTGCGCTGCACGGCAGCGGCGTGGGTAACCTGTTTGAATCCGTACGTGAAGCGTATGACAGCTCCACCCGTCGTCAGAGCACCGCGATGCTGACCCGCATCATGAACATGGCTGCAGAAGACCATCAGCCGCCGCTGGTGCGCGGCCGTCGCGTGAAGCTGAAATATGCCCACGCCGGTGGTTATAACCCGCCAATCGTAGTAATTCACGGCAACCAGGTGAAAGACCTGCCGGATTCCTACAAGCGCTATCTGATGAACTACTTCCGTAAATCGCTGGACGTAATGGGCACGCCTATCCGTATCCAGTTTAAGGAAGGGGAAAACCCGTTTGCCAACAAGCGCAACACCCTGACGCCAAACCAGATGCGTAAGCGTAAGCGTTTGATTAAGCACATTAAGAAAAGCAAATAAGCTTTGCCTGCTTCACGAAAGCCCGCGTTTATCGCGGGTTTTTTTTGCCCAATCATACAGCCGGTTTTCTCTGTGTGAAGTCAATCACTATTCACTTTTAACCAAGTTTAAATCTAAGAAAGTAGACAATTGTCGAATTTTCATCTTAAAGTCCAGGGTCCGGTACTAGACAAAACTAGCGCCTGGTTATCAAATGGTTAACTAACTTTTCGCCGCATGTAAAAAATCGGCCAGATACGTAACTGGCCGGCGTACCTGCTGGTGTTTACAAGCACGACGACATACCTTTCGGGAGAATTATGCAATCCACTGTTAATCAAAAAGAGAGCCGAACGTTCTTCGGCCATCCGTATCCGCTCGGTTCCCTGTTCTTCACCGAGATGTGGGAGCGTTTCTCGTTTTACGGCATTCGTCCGTTACTGATCCTGTTTATGGCCGCCACCGTCTATGACGGCGGGATGGGCCTGGCGCGTGAAAACGCCTCGGCGATTGTCGGTATCTTTGCCGGTACCATGTACCTGGCCGCGCTGCCGGGCGGCTGGCTGGCCGATAACTGGCTCGGTCAGCAGAGAGCCGTCTGGTACGGTTCGATCCTGATTGCGCTAGGACACCTGTCAATCGCGCTCTCTGCGGTAATGGGGAACAACCTGTTCTTTATCGGCCTGATGTTCATCGTGCTTGGCTCCGGGCTGTTTAAGACCTGTATCTCGGTGATGGTCGGCACCCTGTATAAAAAAGGTGACGCGCGTCGTGACGGCGGTTTCTCGCTGTTCTATATGGGCATCAATATGGGCTCGTTCATCGCGCCGTTGATTTCCGGCTGGCTGATCAAAACCCACGGCTGGCACTGGGGCTTTGGTATTGGCGGCATCGGGATGCTGGTGGCGCTGATTATCTTCCGCGTGTTTGCCGTTCCGGCAATGAAGCGCTATGACGGTGAAGTTGGCCTCGACTCCACCTGGAACAGTCCGGTGGTGAAGCGTAACGGCGTGGGCGTTTGGCTGCTGGCGCTGGCGGCAGGCGTGGCAACGATCGTGACGCTGATTGCGCAGGGCGTGATTGTGATTAACCCGGTCGCGGTAGCCAGCGTGCTGGTCTACGTGATTGCGGCGTCCGTTGCCCTCTACTTCATTTATCTGTTTGTTTTTGCGGGGCTGAACCGTAAAGAGCGCGCCAGGCTGCTGGTCTGCTTTATTCTGCTGATCTCCGCGGCGTTCTTCTGGTCCGCGTTTGAGCAGAAGCCAACCTCATTCAACCTGTTTGCCAACGACTACACTAACCGCATGATTGGTGATTTTGAAATCCCGGCGGTGTGGTTCCAGTCGATTAACGCCCTGTTCATCATCCTGCTGGCACCGGTGTTTAGCTGGGCATGGCCGAAGCTCGCGAGCAAAAACATTCGCCCGAGCAGCATCACCAAGTTTGTTATCGGTATTCTGTGTGCGGCGGCGGGCTTTGGCCTGATGATGCTGGCGGCACAGAACGTGCTGAGCAGCGGTGGGGCGGGCGTGTCGCCGTTCTGGCTGGTGGGCAGCATCCTGATGCTGACGCTCGGCGAACTGTGCCTGAGCCCGATTGGTCTGGCGACCATGACGCTGCTTGCGCCGGAAAGAATGCGCGGCCAGATGATGGGGCTGTGGTTCTGCGCCAGCGCGCTGGGTAACCTGGCGGCGGGCCTGATCGGCGGCCACGTGAAGGCCGATCAGCTGGATATGCTGCCGGATCTCTTTGCTCGCTGCTCCATCGCGCTGCTGATCTGTGCTGCGGTACTGATCGTCCTCATTGTTCCGGTGCGCCGCATGCTGGAAAATGCGCAGACTAAACCGGCAGCTAACGCCTCATAAACCTCGATCTTGCCGGGGCGGCGTTATGCCCCGGTAAAACCCAACAGGAGAGAATATGTCGATTACCTGCCCGGATTGCCAGGCACAGCTGGAGCCCCTGAACGGGGTGGCGCACTGCGACAGCTGTAATAAAGACATTGCGCTTGAAGCCCGCTGCCCGGATTGCCATCAGCCACTCCAGGTATTAAAGGCCTGCGGGGCGGTGGACTATTTCTGCCAGAACGGCCACGGCCTTATCTCTAAAAAACGCGTGGAGTTTGTTCGGGCCGAAGGTTAATCGCAGACGCAGCCTTCGCCTTTCTTCCACAGCTCGACCAGCGACTCGGGCGCTTCCTGCTCGGGCACCAGCACGATGATATCGGCGTAGTGCGCCTGATTTTGCCCGGTCCAGATAATCTGGATGCGGAAATAGCGCTGGTCGCCGCTGCCGGGTGAAGAGGCTTGCCCCGGCGGCTGGCCGCGTGGAAAAGCCTGCTCCAGGATGCTAACCAGGCGCTGGCGCTGGGCTTCATTGAGCGAGGAGAGCGCGATGGTGCGCTGTCCGCTCAGCTTGGGAATAAAAGCGACGCCGCCTTCCCGGGCCAGCTCAACCACGGCGTCATCCGTCAGTTCCGGAACCTGCATTTACAACACTCCCACCTGTTCCCAGGCTTGTTTAATGGCCGCAGCAGCGTCGCTGCCGGAGCGTTTCTCTCCGTGCGCGATCGTCAGTTTTGCGAAGGCCTCAAAATCCGCATCCTGCGCCAGTTTGCGATCGCAAACCGTGTCGTACCAGGCATAACCCGCTTTTTCCCAGGCGTAGCCGCCGATCGCCGTCGCGGCCAGATAAAATGCCCGGTTGGGGATGCCGGAGTTCAGGTGCACGCCGCCGTTATCCTCGCGCGTTTTAATGAAATCTTTCATGTGCGCAGGCTGAGGGTCTTTGCCAAGCAGAGGATCGTCATAGGCGGTGCCGGGTTCAGACATCGAGCGCAGCCCTTTGCCGTTGATCCCTTTCGCCAGCAGCCCTTCACCAATGAGCCAGTCAGCTTTATCGGCGGTTTGCTTCAGATGGTACTGTTTGACCAGCGAGCCAAACACGTCCGACAGAGACTCGTTCAGCGCGCCCGACTGTTCAAAATAGATAAGCCCGGCTTCGGTCTCGGTCACGCCGTGGCTCAGCTCGTGCGCCACCACGTCGATGGCGATGGTAAAGCGGTTAAATATTTCTCCGTCGCCGTCGCCAAATACCATCTGCTGTCCGTTCCAGAAGGCGTTCTGATATTCCCGGCCATAGTGAACGGTGCCGGTCAAAATAAGCCCTTTATTATCGAGCGAATCACGCTGATATTCTTTCCAGAAGAAATCATGGGTGATACCTAAATAGTTATAGGCTTCATCCACCGCGACATCGCCGTTCGACGGCTGGCCTTCGTAACGCACCTGGGTACCCGGCAGCTCCTGGGTCTGCTTCGCGTCGTAAATATCGCGCTCCAGCTGTCCGGCTTTATTCACGTGCGGCGCGGCGGGTTTGCCGGGCATGTGGGCCATCAGCGTCTGGACATGAGTTAACGTCTGACGGGCACAGCGCTGCTGCGGCTCGGAACCGCTTTCAATAATACGACGAAGAATATAAGGGGGAATAACGCTATGAAGATGGGGCATGCTGCTCTCCTTATTAAAAAAGGGAATAGCAGCAGTATAGTAAGTAACCGGCGAAGAATTATCCGGTTTTACGCTGACGCGTCTTTTTCACCGGTTTAATTGATTTCACTTCGCTTTCTACCCAGCCGTCTGAAAGACGCGTCGTTAGCACATCGCCGGTATTTACCTGTTTGGTCTGCTTCAGCACTTTTCCGTCCGTCGCCGTCGTCACGCTATAGCCGCGCGCCAGCGTGGAGAGGGGGCTGACCGCTTCAAGATGGGTCACCGCATTGCCAAAACGTTCGCGGGTGGTGCTCAGTCGGGCGCGGACAGTCTCCGCAAGACGATACTCCAGCTGCTGGATCCGCGTTTGCGCGCGATAAATTTTCGGCTGCGGGTTCTGCTGATTCAGGCGCTGGGTTACGCGCTGCTGGCGCGATACCGCGCGCTTGAGCTGCGCGTCCACCGCAACGCTCATGCGCTGACGCAGGCGCTCAAGCACGGTCTGCTGACGCGCCAGACGCAGCTGCGGGTGCTGCTGCTGAAGTCGATGATGAAGCTGGGTAAAGCGGCGGGTACGGTTGGCAATGAAGTAATCCATCGCCATCTCAAGGCGCTGCTGGCCGTTCTGAATCTGACGCAGCAGCTCCAGCTGGTTGCGGCTGACCACTTCCGCCGCCGCGGACGGGGTAGGTGCACGCAGATCCGCCACAAAATCGGCTATCGTCACGTCCGTTTCGTGGCCGACGGCGCTCACCACGGGGATAAGGCTTGCAAAGATTGCTCGCGCCACGCGCTCGTCGTTAAAGCTCCACAGGTCTTCCAGCGAACCCCCGCCGCGCCCGACGATTAATACGTCGCACTCCTGACGGGCGTTCGCCAGCTCAATGGCGCGAACTATCTGTCCCGGCGCATCGTCACCCTGAACAGCGGTCGGATAGATGGTGACGGGCAGGGAAGGGTCGCGACGCTTCAGCACGTGCAAAATATCGTGCAGTGCCGCACCGGTTTTCGAGGTGATGACCCCAACGCAGTGGGCGGGGGCGGGCAGCGTCTTTTTGTACTGCTGGTCGAACAGCCCTTCGGCAGAGAGCCTTGCTTTTAGCTGTTCATACTTCTGCTGCAGCAGGCCTTCACCCGCAGGCTGCATGCTCTCGACGATAATCTGATAATCGCCGCGCGGCTCATACAGGGTAATATTGGCGCGCACCAGAACCTGCTGGCCGTGCTGAGGGCGGAACGTCACGCGGCGGTTGCTGTTGCGGAACATCGCGCAGCGCACCTGGGCGGTGTCGTCTTTTAAGGTAAAGTACCAGTGACCGGAGGACGGCTGCGTGAAGTTAGAGATCTCACCGCTGATCCAGACCTGCCCCATTTCCTGCTCAAGCAGCAAACGCACCGTCTGATTAAGGCGGCTGACAGTATAAATTGAGGGGGATTGAGAGGATAACATGTGAGCGGGATCAAATTCTAAATCAGCAAGTTATTCAGTCGATAGTAACCTGCTGAGAGGGGAGCGCAAGCATTTTTTTTAAAAAAGTGTGGATGCAATCGGTTACGCTCTGTATAATGCCACGGCAATATTTAACCACCCAGGTCAGAGATATTGCCCATGCTACGTATCGCTAAAGAAGCACTGACGTTTGACGACGTCCTCCTCGTTCCCGCTCACTCCACCGTTCTGCCGAATACTGCCGATCTCAGCACGCAGTTGACGAAAACCATTCGCCTGAACATTCCTATGCTCTCTGCGGCAATGGACACCGTGACTGAAGCGCGCCTGGCTATCGCCCTGGCACAGGAAGGTGGCATTGGCTTTATTCACAAAAACATGTCTATCGAACGTCAGGCCGAAGAAGTTCGCCGCGTGAAGAAACATGAATCCGGCATCGTGTCTGACCCACAGACCGTTCTGCCAACTACCACGCTGCACGAAGTGAAGGCCCTGACCGAACGTAACGGCTTCGCCGGTTACCCGGTTGTGACCGAAGAGAACGAACTGGTCGGTATCATCACCGGTCGTGACGTGCGTTTCGTGACTGACCTGAACCAGCCTGTCAGCGTCTATATGACGCCAAAAGAGCGTCTGGTTACCGTTCGCGAAGGTGAAACCCGCGACGTGGTGCTGGCAAAAATGCACGAAAAACGCGTTGAAAAAGCGCTGGTTGTTGACAGCAGCTTCCACCTGCGCGGCATGATCACCGTTAAAGATTTCCAGAAAGCAGAACGTAAGCCTAACGCCTGTAAAGACGAGCATGGCCGTCTGCGCGTTGGCGCTGCGGTTGGCGCAGGTGCCGGTAACGAAGAGCGCGTTGACGCGCTGGTTGCTGCGGGCGTTGACGTCCTGCTGATTGACTCCTCTCACGGCCACTCCGAAGGCGTTCTGCAGCGTATTCGTGATACCCGTGCCAAATACCCTGACCTGCAGATCATTGGCGGCAACGTGGCCACTGGCGCAGGCGCTCGCGCGCTGGCTGACGCTGGCTGCAGCGCGGTGAAAGTGGGTATCGGTCCTGGCTCTATCTGTACTACCCGTATCGTCACCGGCGTGGGCGTTCCGCAGATCACCGCTGTGTCTGACGCAGTTGAAGCGCTGGAAGGCACCGGTATTCCGGTTATCGCTGACGGCGGTATCCGCTTCTCTGGCGACATCGCCAAAGCGATCGCCGCGGGTGCAGCTGCAGTAATGGTAGGCTCCATGCTGGCCGGTACCGAAGAATCTCCGGGTGAAATCGAACTCTACCAGGGCCGTTCTTACAAATCTTACCGCGGTATGGGCTCCCTGGGCGCGATGTCCAAAGGTTCCTCTGACCGTTACTTCCAGACCGATAACGCCGCAGACAAACTGGTGCCGGAAGGTATCGAAGGTCGCGTTGCCTATAAAGGCCGTCTGAAAGAGATCATTCACCAGCAGATGGGCGGCCTGCGCTCCTGTATGGGTCTGACCGGCTGTGGTACCATTGACCTGCTGCGTACTAAAGCGGAATTCGTACGCATCAGCGGTGCGGGTATCCAGGAAAGCCACGTTCACGACGTGACGATCACCAAAGAGTCCCCGAACTACCGTCTGGGCTCCTGATAAGTTTCCGCGCCCGGCTTCTGCCGGGCGCTCTGTTTTTGTTTCACTTGCCTCGGAATTAGCGTCAATGACGGAAAACATTCATAAACATCGCATTCTCATCCTGGACTTCGGTTCTCAGTACACTCAGCTGGTGGCGCGTCGCGTACGTGAACTGGGCGTTTACTGTGAGCTGTGGGCGTGGGATGTCACGGAAGCACAGATTCGCGAATTCAATCCAAGCGGCATCATCCTGTCCGGCGGCCCGGAAAGCACCACCGAAGAGAACAGCCCGCGCGCGCCGCAGTACGTGTTCGAAGCTGGCGTGCCGGTATTCGGCGTTTGCTACGGTATGCAGACCATGGCAATGCAGCTGGGCGGCCACGTCGAAGGCTCTAACGAGCGCGAGTTTGGCTACGCACAGGTAGAAGTCGTCACCGACAGCGCGCTGGTGCGCGGTATCGAAGACTCCCTGACCGCAGACGGTAAACCGCTGCTGGACGTGTGGATGAGCCACGGCGACAAAGTTACCGCCATCCCGTCTGACTTCGTGACCGTTGCCAGCACCGAAAGCTGCCCGTTTGCCATCATGGCGAACGAAGAAAAACGCTTCTACGGCGTGCAGTTCCACCCGGAAGTGACCCACACCCGTCAGGGTATGCGCATGCTGGAGCGCTTCGTGCGTGACATCTGCCAGTGTGAAGCCCTGTGGACCCCGGCTAAAATCATCGACGACGCCGTTGAGCGTATCCGCCAGCAGGTTGGCGATGACAAGGTGATCCTCGGCCTCTCCGGCGGCGTGGACTCCTCCGTGACCGCGATGCTGCTGCACCGCGCCATCGGTAAAAACCTGACCTGCGTCTTCGTGGACAATGGTCTGCTGCGTCTCAACGAAGCCCAGCAGGTTATGGACATGTTCGGCGACCACTTCGGTCTGAACATCGTTCACGTGGAAGGCGAGCAGCGCTTCCTGGACGCGCTGAAAGGCGAGAACGATCCGGAAGCGAAACGTAAGATCATCGGCCGCGTGTTCGTGGAAGTGTTCGACGAAGAAGCGCTGAAGCTGGAAGACGTGAAGTGGCTGGCGCAGGGCACCATCTATCCTGACGTGATCGAATCCGCGGCCTCTGCAACCGGTAAAGCACACGTCATCAAATCTCACCACAACGTGGGCGGTCTGCCGAAAGAGATGAAGATGGGCCTGGTTGAACCGCTGCGCGAGCTGTTCAAAGACGAAGTGCGTAAGATCGGTCTGGAACTGGGTCTGCCGTACGACATGCTCTACCGTCACCCGTTCCCGGGTCCGGGTCTGGGCGTGCGCGTGCTGGGCGAAGTGAAGAAAGAGTACTGCGACCTGCTGCGTCGCGCGGACGCGATCTTCATCGAAGAGCTGCACAAAGCTGACCTGTACAACAAGGTAAGCCAGGCGTTCACCGTGTTCCTGCCGGTTCGCTCCGTCGGCGTAATGGGCGATGGCCGTAAGTACGACTGGGTTGTTTCCCTGCGTGCGGTGGAAACCATCGACTTCATGACCGCGCACTGGGCGCACCTGCCGTATGACTTCTTAGGCCGCGTGTCTAACCGCATCATCAACGAAGTGAACGGTATTTCCCGAGTGGTGTATGACATCAGCGGTAAGCCACCGGCTACGATTGAGTGGGAATGATTTCCCGCTGAATTAACAACCAAACCCTCTGCCTGTGCAGGGGGTTTTTTTATTGCCTTACTTCCCCTCTCCCAACCGATACGCCAGCGCCACCACCAGCGACTGCACCAGGCACAGCGTCGCCGACTGTGACCGGAACGCATCCACCTGCGCCTCTTTCACCACAAAGCAGAGATCGCTGAACGTCGCCAGGGGGCTTATCTGGCTGTCCGTAATCACGATCTGCCGCGCGCCAACGCTGGCGGCGGTTTCGCTGACCATCACCGTCTCTTCCGCGTACGGCGAGAAGCTGATCGACACCACAATGTCGCGCGCCTTAATGCGGCTGATCTGCTCGCGCAGCATGCCGCCCATGCCGTCGAGCAGGATAGGGCGACACTCGAGGTGGCTCAGGGCGTAGGTCAGATACGCGGCGACGCTAAAGGAGCGGCGCAGTCCGGCAATATAGATGGTGTCGGCGTCGGCCAGCAGCTGCACCGCGCGCTCCAGCATATCCGGTTCGGCGCGGGCGGCCAGCTGCTGTAGCGCCTGCGCGTTCGAGCGGGCGAACTCTTGCAGGATATCGAGCGGCGTTTCCGGCACGGCCTCGCTTTCCATCTCGCGGAACAGCCGGGCGCGGTCGCTGTAGCTGGCGGTCTCCTCCACCAGGTTCATGCGAAACAGCTGTTTCATTTCGTTGAAGCCGGTGAAGTCAAAGGCGTTGGCAAAGCGGATCAGCGTCGAGGGCGGCACGTCGGCGCGCTCGGCAATGACGGCAACCGTATCAAAGGCCACGCTGTTGGTGTTGTCCAGCACATAGCGGGAGACCTGCTGCAGCCTCTTGCTGAGGCTATCGTAGCGATCGCGGATTTGCTGCTGCAGTTCGTTCAGGCTGGTTGCTGTCGTCATCTTATCCCCCAAATACAGTCTTATGATTCTAAACGCAAAACCGCGTCTTTTAAATGTCGGCCATCCATCTGGCAGCAAAAATGAAACAGAAACTTCAGTCATTTCCTCGCCCGAAATTCCTTAATAGCGCACGCGGTGTCAGTGTTGTTGCCTGTTAACATAAAAATCCATCCTTGATCACAATAATCATCATTTATTTTATTTCAACTTAAAATGGAATATTTGTTTCATATATAGTGTCCAGTACACAGTGTTCAGGTAACAGTCACGTATCAACAGCGAGAGGTTAAGGATGGAGACGGTAGCGAATTTTATTCACGGCGAATGTGTCACCGGTTCAGGCCAGCGCGTTCAGGCGATCTTCAACCCGGCCACCGGCGAGCAGATCCGCCAGGTGGTGATGAGTACGGCGCGGGAAACGGAGCAGGCGATTGCCGCCGCGCAGCAGGCGTTTCCGGCCTGGGCGCGCCATGCTCCGCTGAAGCGCGCGCGCGTGATGTTCCGCTTCAAGGCGCTGCTGGAGGAGAACATGGATCGCCTGGCCCGCATCATCAGCGAAGAGCACGGCAAGGTCTTCTCCGACGCGGTGGGCGAACTGACCCGCGGCCTGGAGGTGGTGGAGTTTGCCTGCGGCATTCCGCATCTGCAAAAGGGCGAACACTCGGCGAACGTCGGCACGGGCGTCGACAGCCACTCGCTGATGCAGCCGCTCGGGGTCTGCGCCGGGATCACGCCGTTTAACTTCCCGGCGATGGTGCCGATGTGGATGTTCCCGATTGCGCTGGCGACCGGCAACACCTTCGTGCTGAAGCCGTCGGAAAAAGATCCTTCTCTGGCGCTCGCGCTGGCGCAATTGCTGAAAGAGGCCGGCCTGCCGGACGGCGTGTTCAACGTGGTGCAGGGTGATAAAGAGTCCGTTGATGTGCTCCTGACCGACCCGCGCGTGCAGGCGGTGAGCTTTGTCGGCTCCACGCCGATTGCGGAATACATTTACCAGACCGCGTCCGCCCATGGTAAGCGCTGTCAGGCGCTGGGCGGCGCGAAAAACCACTGCATCCTGATGCCGGACGCCGACATGGGGATGGCGACCAACGCCATCATGGGCGCGGCCTACGGCGCGGCGGGGGAACGCTGCATGGCGCTCTCGGTGGTGCTGGCGGTGGGGGATAAAACCGCCGATGACCTCTGCGCCCGGCTGGAGAAACAGATTGCCGCGCTGCGCGTCGGGCCGGGCCTGGACCAGTCGCCGGAAAACGAAATGGGGCCGCTCATCTCCTCCGCGCATCGCAGCAAGGTGCTGGGCTACATCGACAGCGGGGAAGCGCAGGGAGCAAAACTGCGCGTGGACGGTCGCGGCTTCAGCGTGAAGGGCCACGAGCAGGGCTACTTCGTCGGGCCGACGCTGTTCGATAACGTCACTCCTGAGATGACCATCTATAAAGAAGAGATCTTCGGTCCGGTGCTTTCTGTGGTGCGCGTAGCAGATTACGCCAGCGCGGTGGATCTGATTAACCGCCATGAATATGGTAATGGCTCGGCGATCTTCACCCGCGACGGCGGCTGCGCGCGCCGCTTCTGCGAAGAGGTGCAGGCGGGCATGGTGGGGGTCAACGTGCCGATCCCGGTGCCGATGGCGTTCCACAGCTTCGGCGGCTGGAAGCGCTCGATTTTTGGCGCGCTCAACGTCCACGGCAACGACGGCGTGCGCTTTTACACCCGAATGAAAACCATCACCGCGCGCTGGCCGGAAATGCAGCAGGAGACAGGCGCTGCGTTCTCCATGCCGACGCTGGGCTGACAGGAGGTTTTATGCAAACCGAACGTATGACCATGGCCCAGGCGCTGGTCCGGTTCCTTAATCAACAGTACGTTAGCGTAGACGGCAACGAAACGCCCTTCGTGGAGGGCGTCGCCACCATATTTGGTCACGGCAACGTGCTCGGTATCGGCCAGGCGCTGGAGCAGGACCCCGGTCATCTGCACATCATGCAGGGCTGCAACGAGCAGGGTATCGCCCATATGGCGACGGGATTCGCCAAACAGCACCGCCGCCAGCGTATTTTTGCCGTCACCTCCTCCGTCGGACCGGGCGCCGCCAATATGGTCACGGCGGCGGCAACCGCCACCGCAAACCGTATCCCGCTTTTACTGCTGCCGGGCGATATCTATGCAAGCCGCCAGCCGGACCCGGTGCTGCAGCAGATCGAGCAGTATCACGATCTCAGCATCAGCACCAACGACTGCTTCCGTCCGGTCTCCCGCTACTGGGACCGCATCAACCGCCCCGAGCAGTTGATGAGCGCGATGCTAAGCGCGATGCGAACGCTTACTGACCCCGCCAATACCGGCGCGGTGACCATTTGTCTGCCGCAGGACGTGCAGGGGGAAGCCTGGGACTACCCGCTGAGCTTCTTCGCGCGTCGCGTGCACCACATCGAGCGCCGTCCGCCCGATCCGCAGCGTCTGGCGCAGGCGCGGGCGCTGATCGCCCGCAAGCGTCGCCCGCTGGTGGTGTGCGGCGGCGGCGTGCGCTATTCCGGCGCGCATGAGGCGTTTCGCGAGTTTGTCGAGACGCTGCGGCTGCCGTTTGCCGAAACCCAGGCCGGAAAGGGGGCGCTGGTAAGTGACCACCCACTTAACCTGGGCGGCGTAGGAGTAACGGGCGGAATGGCCGCCAACCAGCTCGCACCGCAGGCGGATTTAGTGATCGGCATCGGCACGCGCCTGACCGACTTTACTACCGGCTCCAAGGCGCTCTTTTCCCACCCGGACGTCGAATTCCTGCTGCTGAACGTGGCCGAGTTTGACGCCCTGAAGCTGGACGCCACCGCGCTGATTGCCGATGCCCAAACCGGGCTGCAGGCATTGACCCACGCGCTCGGGGGTTACCGCAGCGGCTGGGGAGAGGCGATCGCCGGGGCGAAGTCCGCCTGGCGCGACGAGTGCCGCCGCCTGTGGGACCGCCAGTGGCGTCCTGACGACGCGCCCGAAGTGGCGGGGCACCTGGATGCGCAGCTGGCGGAATACGGCGAGACGCTCAACACCCGCCTGACCCAGACGCGGGTGCTGGGGCTGATCAACCAGCATATTGAAGATAACGCCGTTGTGGTGGGCGCGGCCGGTTCGCTGCCGGGGGATTTACAGCGCCTCTGGCAGGTCAAAACGCCGGACAGCTATCACCTGGAGTACGGCTACTCCTGCATGGGCTACGAGATTGCGGCGGCCATCGGCGCGAAGCTCGCCAGACCCGAGCTGCCGGTGTACGCCATGGTGGGGGATGGCTCCTACATGATGCTGCACTCCGAGCTGCAAACCGCCGTGCAGGAGGGTATTAAGATCACCGTTCTGCTGTTTGATAACGCCAGCTTCGGCTGCATTAACAACCTGCAGATGGGGCACGGCATGGGCAGCTTTGGCACGGAAAACCGTCGGCGCAACCCGGAAACCGGGCGGCTTGACGGGCCGCTGGTGAAGGTCGACTTTGCGCAAAACGCGGAAAGCTACGGCTGCCGGGCGTGGCGGGTGAACGATGAGCAAAGCCTGCTGGCGGCGCTGGAGGCATCACGGGCACATCCGGGCCCGACGCTGCTGGACATCAAGGTGCTGCCGAAGACCATGACCCACGACTACGCCTCGTGGTGGCGAACCGGTGACGCGCAGGTGGCGGACTCTTCTGCCGTGCGTGAGGCCGCTGAGCAAACGCAGGCGCAGGTGAAAAAAGCCCGCCAGTATTGAGTTTTCTCTTCGTAACGAAATTTTCATTTCATTTTCCCCTCACCCTAACCCTCTCCCCAAAGGGGAGAGGGTATAGTTTGGTGCGCGCTTTTCTCCCTCGCCCCATTGGGGAGAGGACCGGGGTGAGGGGAGTTGCCGCACGTCCTTCCATGTTGTGAGATTGATAACAAAATTTATCTCATTCATCTCAAAAGTGTTAACCCACACTCAAAAACATAATTTTCACTATTTATAAAAATGAAATAAATGTTTTATTTATAGGGTCGTTAGTTCACAGCATTCACCAACACCGGGAGCCGTTATGTTTAACATTGCTTTACTGGGCGCTGGCCGAATTGGCCAGGTACATGCAGCTAACATCGCCAGCCACGGCGCGACCACGCTCTGGTCCGTGGTTGACCCGAATCAGGAATTTGCCACCCGTCTCGCCGCGCAGTATCAGGCCCGCCAGCAGAGCCTGAACGAGGCGATGACCGACCCTAACGTTCACGCCGTGCTGATTGCCTCCGCCACCGATACCCACGCGGATCTGATTGAAATGGCCGCCCGCCACGGCAAGGCCATCTTCTGCGAAAAGCCGGTACACCTTGACCTCGCCCGCGTGCGCGACTGCCTGAAGGTAGTCAAAGAGTACGACGTACCGCTGTTCATTGGCTTTAACCGCCGCTTTGACCCGCAGTTTCGCCGCGTGAAAACCGACGCCCAGGCCGGGCGCATCGGCAAACCGGAATCGCTGCTGATCATCTCTCGCGACCCGTCTCCGCCGCCTGCGGAGTACGTGCGCGTCTCCGGCGGCATGTTCCGCGATATGACCATTCATGACTTTGACATGGCCCGCTTCATCATGGGCGAAGAGCCGGTGTCGGTGTATGCCCAGGGCAGCAACCTGGTGGATCCGGCGATTGGCGAGGCGGGGGATATCGATACCGCGTTTATCGTTCTGAAATACGCCTCCGGCGCGATGGCGACCATCGTTAACAGCCGCCGTTCATCTTACGGCTACGACCAGCGCCTGGAGCTGCACGGCTCCGAAGGGCTGCTGTGCGCGGGCAACATTCTTGAAAACCAGGTGCAGCACTACGGCAAACAGGGCTGCACCAGCGCGCTGCCGGAACACTTCTTCCTGCAGCGCTACAAATCCGCTTACGCCGCGGAATGGGAACACTTTGTTGCGGTCCTGCGCGGCGAAGCGGTGCCTGACTGCAGCGGCGATGATGGTGAACGTGCGCTGTACCTTGCGGATAAAGCGCTGGAGTCACTGCGCAGCCAGCGCGAGATCGTCCTCTAAACACAACAACCCTACACAGAGAGACATAATAATGAAAAAACTGATCGTAGCCGCCCTCATCGCCATGACGTCCGGGGCCGCCCTCGCCGAAAACGAGCAAATTGTTTTCAGTACGCCAAACCTGGCCATGCCGTTTGAAGTTCACATGCAGCGCACGGCGGTGAAAGCCGCAAAAGAGATGGGCGTGAAGCTTCAGGTGCTGGACGGGCAGGGTAGCTCGCCGAAGCAGGTGGCTGACCTGGAAAACGCCATCACCCGCGGGGCGCAGGGCTTTATCGTCTCCCCGAACGACGTCAACGCGGTCTCCAGCGCGGTGGATGAAATTCAGGATGCAAAGCTGCCGATCGTCACCCTTGACCGCTCCGTCGACAGCCAGAAGAAAGTGCCGCACTTTGGCGCCAACAACTACAAGGGCGGCCAGGCGGTTGGCGACTTCGTTAAAACCAAATTCCCCAACGGCGCGGACATCATTCTCCTCACCGGTCAGCCGGGCTCCTCTTCCAATATTGAACGCACCAAAGGGATCCGCGACAGCCTGAAGGCGGGCGGGGATAAATACAAGATCGTCGCCGATCAGACCGGCAACTGGATGCGTTCTGAAGGGATGCGTATTGTTGAAAGCGTTCTGCCTTCGCTGCCGAAACGGCCGCAGGTGATCCTCTCCGCCAACGATGATATGGCGCTGGGCGCGATTGAAGCGCTGCAGAGCCAGGGCGTGAAGCCGGGCGAAATCCTCGTGACCGGGTTTGATGCGGTGCCGGAAGCGCTGGCCCGCGTGCGCGACGGCTGGCTGG
The DNA here is from genome assembly GCF_003688535.1 of Enterobacter sp. WP_7_1. Classification (NCBI taxonomy): domain Bacteria; kingdom Pseudomonadati; phylum Pseudomonadota; class Gammaproteobacteria; order Enterobacterales; family Enterobacteriaceae; genus Enterobacter; species Enterobacter sp. WP_7_1. The sequence continues at coordinate 92,657 of NZ_REFK01000002.1, forward strand.
CGGTAACGGCGGATCAGCGCCCGGGCTTTGCGGTGCAGACGGCGATGAGCCAGCTGGTGGCCAACGTGCGCGAGAAGAAAGCCATTACCGGGGCCGACTATCCGCCGACGCTGATCACCAAAGAGAACCTGCAGCAGGCTGAGCGTATCGGTGAGGCCGGTAATTAATATGTCCCGAGCCGCCTCTGGCGGCTCATCATGAGGAGGAGCAGACTGATGTCGCAACCCTTACTGAAAGTGACCGACCTGGCAAAAAGCTTTTCCGGCGTCTGGGCGCTGAGCAGCGCTCAGCTGACCGTCGGCAGCGGAGAAATTCACGCCCTGCTGGGGGAAAACGGGGCGGGAAAATCCACGCTGCTGAAGGCGCTCGCGGGCGCGCAGCCGCAAACGCGCGGGGATATCTGGTTCAACGGCGAAACGCTGCCGGTGGACGACTCCCCGGTGGCGCGCCAGAACAAGGGCATTATCACCATCTATCAGGAGTTCAACCTGCTGCCCAACATGACCGTCGCGGAAAACATGTTTCTCGGCCGCGAGCCGCGCAGGCGTAACCTGATCGTCGACGAAAGGGCGGTCAACCAGGAGGCGCAGGTCATTCTCGATTACCTCCAGCTGAACGTTGCGCCGACCACGCCTGTCGCCCGTCTGAGCGTGGCCCAGCAGCAGATGGTGGAGATCGCACGGGCGCTGACCCTCAACGCCCGGTTAATCATTATGGACGAACCTTCCGCCGCGCTGAGCGACAGCGAGGTGGAAAGCCTGCACCGCGTGGTGCGGGAGCTTAAAAACCGCGGCGTGAGCATTATTTACGTTACCCATCGTCTGCACGAAGTTTTCCAGCTCTGCGATCGTTTTACCGTTTTCCAGGACGGCCGCTTCACCGGCACCGGCGCGGTGGCGGAGACCAACGTCGAACAGCTGATCCGCCTGATGGTCGGACGCGACGTGGCCTTTAACCGTCGTCCCGCCAGCGAAACGCATCATGAAGACAAACCCGTCCGCCTGGCGGTGAAGGGGCTGAGCCGCGAAAAGCCGCCGCTGGATCCGCACGGCATTGCCCTGCACGACATCAGCTTCCACGTCCACGCCGGGGAAGTCTTAGGCATTGCCGGCCTGGTGGGCGCGGGACGTACCGAAGTGGCCCGCTGCCTGTTTGGCGCAGACGCGTTTACCTCCGGGAGCTTTGAGCTGGACGGCGTGCCGTACCAGCCGCGCGACCCGCTGTATGCCCTCGATCAGGGCGTGGCGCTGGTGCCGGAAGACCGCAAAAAAGAGGGGGCGGTGCTGGGGCTGTCGATTCGCGACAACCTGTCGCTCTCCTGCCTCTCCTCGCTGCTGCAGTGGCGCTGGTTCGTAAACACCCGCAAAGAAGACGATCTGATTGAGTCCTACCGCAAGGCGCTGCAGATCAAAATGGTCAACAGCGCGCAGGAGGTGCGCAAGCTCTCCGGCGGCAACCAGCAAAAAGTGATCCTCGCGCGCTGCATGGCGCTCAACCCGCGGGTGCTGATCGTCGATGAGCCGACGCGCGGCATCGACGTGGGGACCAAATCGGAAGTGCACCAGGTGCTGTTTGACATGGCGAAAAAGGGCGTGGCGGTGATCGTGATCTCCTCCGATCTGCCTGAGGTGATGGCGGTGTCCGACCGGATCATCACCCTCAGCGAAGGCCGGGTGACCGGCGAGATCCACGGCGACGACGCTAACGAAGAACGGCTGATGACGATGATGGCCATCAACCACAACGCCCTGAACGCGGCATAACGGAGTTTCTCATGACGCAGATGATTTCTAAAACGCAGGCCCCGGTAAAACGCGCCGGACGCATCGACCCCATCGCCTTCTTCGAGCGCTTCGGGGTGCTGATTTTCATGATCCTGCTGCTGATCTTCTTCCAGTCGCAGAACAGCAACTTTTTCTCTGAACGCAATATTTTCAACATCCTGACCGAAGTGTCTATCTACGGGATCATGGCCGTGGGGATGACCTTCGTCATTCTGACCGCCGGGATCGACCTCTCCGTGGGCTCCATTCTGGCGGTGTGCGCCATGACCGCGGCGTACGTGATCAAAGGCGACAACTTCACCACCGTCGATCCGAACGCCTGGGGCGGCATGAGCTGGCTGATCGGGCTGGGGATTTGTCTGGCCATGGGCACGGCGATTGGCTTCCTGCACGGCCTGGGCGTCACCCGCCTGCGCCTGCCGCCGTTCATCGTTACCCTCGGCGGCATGACCATCTGGCGCGGCCTGACGCTGGTGATTAACGACGGCGCGCCGATTGCCGGTTTCGACCCTGGCTACCGCTGGTGGGGACGCGGGGAGCTGCTCGGCATCTCCATTCCTATCTGGATCTTCGCCATCGTCGCCGTCGGCGGCTATCTGGCGCTGCATAAAACCCGCTGGGGCCGCTTCGTCTACGCCATCGGCGGCAACCCGGAGGCGGCGCGCCTGGCGGGGGTGAACGTCAAGCGCGTGCTGGTCAGCGTCTACGTGCTGATTGGCTGTCTGGCGGGGCTGGCGGGCTTCATCCTGAGCGCGCGTCTGGGGAGCGCCGAGGCGGTGGCCGGGATCTCCTTTGAGCTGCGCGTCATCGCCTCGGTGGTGATCGGCGGCACCTCGCTGATGGGCGGCTACGGGCGCATCGGCGGCACCATTATCGGCTCCATCATCATGGGCATTCTGATTAACGGCCTGGTGCTGATGAACGTCTCGGCCTACTACCAGCAGATTATCACCGGATTAATTATCGTTCTGGCGGTGGCATTCGATACCTATGCCAAAAGCCGTCGCGGCGCACTGTGAGGATCACGATGAAAGAGGTTCGTATTGGATTAATTGGCACCGGGTATATCGGCAAGGCGCACGCTATCGCCTATGCCCAGGCCCCGACGGTGTTCAACCTGCGCGGCAGGCTGGTGCGCGAGATGGTGGCGGAAGTCACGCCGGAGCTGGCGGCAGAGCGCGCGCGGGCGTTTGGCTTCAGCCGCTCCACGGGCGACTGGCGGGAGCTGGTGGCCGACCCGGCCATTGACGTGGTGGATATTTGCTCACCCAACCACCTGCATAAGGAGATGGCGCTGGAGGCGATCCGCCACGGCAAGCACGTCTACTCGGAGAAGCCGCTGGCGCTTAACGCCCACGACGCGCGCGAGATGGTCGACGCCGCGAAGCGGGCCGGGGTGAAAACGCTGGTGGGGTTCAACTACATGAAGAACCCGACGGCGCAACTGGCGAAGGAGATTATCGCGCGCGGCGAGATTGGCGAGGTGATCCACTTCTACGGCACCCACAACGAAGACTATATGGCCGACCCGCTGTCGCCCATTCACTGGCACTGCTTTAAAGAGACCGCCGGGCTGGGGGCGCTGGGCGACCTCGCGGCGCACATCGTCAATATGGCCCAGTACCTGGTCGGGGAGATCGAGCAGGTCTGCGGCGACCTGAAGATCGTGGTCCCGGAGCGCCCGGCGAAGGCCGGATCGTCAGAGATGATTGCCGTTGAAAACGAGGATCAGGCCCACGCGATGGTGCGCTTCGCGGGCGGGGCGCAAGGGGTTATTGAAACCTCCCGCGTTGCCTGCGGCCGCAAGATGGGGCTCTCGTACGTCATCACCGGGACGAAAGGCGCCATCAGCTTCACCCAGGAGCGCATGGCTGAGCTGAAGCTCTATCTGCATGACGATCCGGTGAACCGTCAGGGGTTCCGCACGCTGCTCGTTGGCCCGGCGCACCCGGACTACGCCGCGTTCTGCATGGGCGCGGGCCACGGGATTGGCTTTAACGATCAAAAAACGGTGGAGGTGCGCGACCTGGTGGACGGGATTGCCGCCGACGCGCCGATGTGGCCGGACTTCGAAGAGGGCTGGAAGGTGTCGCGCGTGCTGGACGCGATTGCACTCTCGCACCGGGAAGGCCGCTGGCTGAACGTGAACGACATTGTCTGATGAGGTATCAACGTGGAAAAGCAGTTTGATGTGATATGCATGGGCCGCGTGGCGGTAGACCTCTACAGCCAGCAGATTGGTGCCCGTCTGGAGGACGTGTCGAGCTTCGCCAAATACCTCGGCGGGTCGTCGGGTAACGTGGCGTACGGCACCGCGCGTCAGGGTTTACGCTCGTCGATGCTGGCGCGCGTCGGCGATGAACATATGGGCCGCTTCCTGCGGGAAGAGCTCAACCAGGTGGGCTGCGATACCAGCCATTTGATTACCGATAAACAACGCCTTACGGCGCTGGTGCTGCTCGGCATTAAAGACCGGGACACCTTTCCACTGATTTTTTATCGCGATAACTGCGCGGATATGGCGATTACCGCCAGCGATGTGGACGAAAGCTACATTGCCTCCGCACGTTGTCTTGCCATCACCGGGACCCACCTTTCTCATCCGCAGACCCGCGAGGCGGTGCTGACGGCGCTGGGCTATGCCCGCCGTCACGGCGTACGCACGGTACTGGACATCGACTACCGTCCGGTGCTGTGGGGGCTGACCGCCTTAGGCGACGGCGAAACGCGCTTTATCGCCGCCGATAAGGTCACCCGCGAGCTGCAGGAGGTTCTGCACCTCTTCGACGTCATTGTCGGCACCGAAGAGGAGTTTCACATTGCGGGTGGCAGCACGGATACCCTCCAGGCGCTGGAGCAGGTGCGCGCCGTCAGTGACGCTGCGCTGGTCTGCAAACGCGGCGCGCTCGGCTGCTCGGTCTATACCGACGCCATTCCGCCCCGTCTGGACGACGGCCTGACGGTGACCGGCGTGCGCGTGGAGGTGCTGAACGTCCTTGGGGCGGGGGACGCGTTTATGTCCGGCCTGCTGCGCGGCTACCTGAACGACGAGGGCTGGGAGCAGGCATGCCGCTACGCCAACGCCTGCGGCGCGCTGGTGGTCTCGCGCCACGGCTGCGCCCCGGCGATGCCGAGCAAAATCGAGCTGGATGACTATCTTTCCCGCGCTGCGGACGTGCCGCGCCCGGATCTCGACCCGCGTCTTAACCATCTCCATCGGGTGACCACCCGCCGCCGCGAATGGCCGGAGCTGTGCGTGATGGCCTTCGACCACCGCAGCCAGCTTGAGGATATGGCGATGCAGTGCGGAGCGTCGCTTAAGCGCATTCCGGCGCTGAAACAGCTGATCCTGCAGGCCAGCCGCGAGGCGGCGAGCCGCGCCGGGCTGGAGGGCAAAGCCGGTCTGCTGTGCGACGGCACCTTTGGTCAGGACGCGCTGAACGCGATCACCGGGGAAGGGTGGTGGATTGGCCGTCCCATCGAGCTGCCGGGCTCCCGGCCGCTGGAGATGGAGCACGGCAACATCGGCACCCAGCTTATCAGCTGGCCGCAGGAGCACGTGGTGAAGTGCCTGGTCTTCTTCCACCCGGAAGATGCCCACGGCCTGCGCCTGGAGCAGGAGCTGAAAATCGCTGAGGTGTACCACGCCTGCTGCCGGTCCGGGCACGAGCTGCTGCTGGAGGTGATCCTGCCCGCGACCATGCCGCGCAGCGACGAGCTCTACCTGCGCGCCATCTCCCGCTTCTACAACCTGGGTATTTACCCGGACTGGTGGAAGCTGCCGCCGCTCTCGGCCGACGGCTGGACGGCGCTGAGCGAGATTATCGAACGCCGGGACCCGCACTGCCGCGGGGTGGTTATCCTCGGCCTGGACGCTCCGGCGGAACAGCTGCGCGCCGACTTCAAAGCCGCAGCGGGGCAGACGGTAGTAAAAGGCTTCGCCGTGGGGCGCACGCTGTTTGGCGATGCCTCCCGAGCGTGGCTGAAGCACGATATTGACGATGCGCAGCTGGTGGCGCGCATCCGGGACAACTACCTGCAGCTTATCGCCTGGTGGCGCGAGCGCGGACACGCATAATGGAGACGACAATGAGTGTGCAATTAGGCATTAACCCGCTGACGTGGACGAACGACGATTTGCCTTCTCTCGGCGCGGAAACGTCGCTGGAGACCTGTCTGAGCGAAGGTAAAGAGGCCGGTTTTGCCGGCTTCGAGCTGGGCAATAAATTCCCGCGCGAAGCGCGCCTGCTTGGCCCTATCCTGCAGCGCCACGACCTGCAGCTGGTCTCCGGCTGGTACTCCGGCCGCCTGCTGGAGCGCAGCGTGGAGGAGGAGATCGCCGCCGTGCAGTCCCACCTGACGCTGCTGCGCGAGCTGGGGGCGAAGGTACTGGTCTTTGCGGAAGTGAGCGGCTGCATTCACGGCGAACAGCAGACCCCGGTGCATCTGCGCCCGCGCTTCCCGCAGGAACGCTGGAAGGAGTACGGCGAGAAGCTCACCGAATTTGCCCGCTACACCCAGCAGCAGGGCGTCCAGATTGCCTACCATCACCATATGGGCACGGTGATTGAGTCCGCCGAGGATGTGGACAACCTGATGATCCACACCGGGGAGGCGGTCGGATTGCTGCTCGATACCGGCCATCTGACCTTTGCCGGGGCCGATCCGCTGGCGGTGGCGCAGCGCTGGGCGTCGCGCATCAACCACGTTCACTGCAAAGACGTGCGCGCCGACGTGCTGGCAGACGTGAAAAACCGCAAAACCAGCTTCCTCGATGCGGTGCTGAGCGGCGTGTTTACCGTGCCGGGCGACGGCTGCGTCGATTACCCGCCGATTATGCGGCTGCTGAAGGCCCAGGATTATCACGGCTGGCTGGTGGTCGAGGCGGAGCAGGATCCGGTGATTGCCCATCCGCTGACCTACGCCCGTCTGGGGTATAACAACCTGAGCCGTCTGGCCCGCGACGCCGGACTGATGTGAGGAGGGGACATGTCACGTCTGTTATCACGCTGGCAACAGCCGAACGCGGAGGGGCGCACCCAGTGTGTTACGCCGGAACGCGCCGGCTGGGGATATGTTGGCTTTGAGGCGTATGAGCTGCAGGAGGGGCAGACGCTGACGCTGCCCGCCGTCCGCGAAGAGCGCTGCCTGGTGCTGGTCGCCGGGCGGGCCTCCATCAGCACGCCCTCCGCGCAGTTTAACGACATCGGCGAGCGGATGAGCCCGTTCGAGCGCATCAAGCCGTGGGCGGTTTACGTCGCCCCGCAGGAAACGGTGCAGGTGAAAGCCCTGACGACGCTGGAGCTGGCGGTCTGCGCCGCGCCGGGCAAGGGCACGTATCCGACGCGGCTGATTGCGCCGCAGGATATCGACGGCGAAGCGCGCGGTAAAGGTCATAACCAGCGCTACGTGCACAACATTTTGCCGGAAGACAAGCCCGCCGACAGCCTGCTGGTGGTGGAGGTGTGGACCAATGAGGGCTGCACCAGCTCGTACCCGAGCCACAAGCACGACACGGATAACCCGCCGCAGGAGACGTATCTGGAGGAGACCTACTACCATCGCCTCAATCCGGAGCAGGGGTTCTGCATGCAGCGTGTCTATACCGACGACAGAACGCTGGATGAGTGTATGGCGGTCTACAACCGTGACGTGGTGATGGTGCCGAAGGGCTATCACCCGGTGGCGACGATGGCCGGGTATGACAGCTATTACCTCAACGTTATGGCCGGGCCGGTGCGCAAATGGATGTTCACCTGGGAAGAGGACCACGCGTGGATTAATCGGGATTATCCCGCGGACAGCGGTGTCTAGCGCGGGTTAGCCACCAGAACATCAGCGCCAGCAGGCTGACCGAGGCGCCAAGCAGGCAGACGCCCGGCCAGCCGGCACAGGCATACGTCATCGTTGTGCCGAGCGCGCCGAGCCCGCTGCCGACGGCATAAAACAGCATGTAAAGCCCGACCAGCCGGCTGTGCGCCTCGGGACGGGTGCGGAAAATCATGCTCTGATTAGTGACGTGCAGCGCCTGACCGCCCAAATCGAGCAGTATGATGCCGATAAGCAAGATCCCGAGTGAACGGTCCATCAGCGACAAGGGCCACCAGGCTAACAATAAGATACTCAGCGCCGCCGCGCTGGTGCGTTGGGCATATCCCCGATCGGCCCAGCGTCCTGCCCGGCCAGCCGCCAGCGCGCCCACCGCGCCAGCCAGTCCAAACGCGCCAATCGCTGTATGCGAAAAGTTAAACGGCGGTGCGCTCAGCGGCAGCACCAGCGCGCTCCAGAAAATGTTGAACGATGCAAACATCAGCAGCGCCAGCACGCCGCGTATCTGCAGCACTTTTTCCTGCCGCAGCAGCGTGAGCATTGAGCCAATCAGGCGCGGATAGCTCATCGTGGCAGTGACGGCTGGCAGAGCGGGGAGTCGCCACCACAGAGGTAACGCAATCATGAGCATGAGCGCGGCAGCACAAAGATAAACCCCGCGCCAGCCAGCGATATCGCTGATGCCACCGGCAAAGACGCGAGCGAGCAGCAAACCTATGAACACGCCGCCCTGAGCCGCGCCGACAACGCGTCCCTGTTCATGGGGCGACGCGGCGCTGGCGGCGTAGGCGATCAGCCCCTGCGTCATGGCCGTGCCCAACATACCGGTCGCAAGCATACCGATAAGCAGCGCTGAAGAGGACTGTGCCATGCTGACGGAAACCAGCGCCACCACCAGAGCAATCAGCTGTACTGCCATGAGTCGTCGACAATCCACTTTGTCACCCAGAGGAACGACAAGCAAAAGAGCCAGCGCGCAGCCAATTTGTGTCGCGGTCACCACGCCACCCACGGCCGCATGGCTGATGCCGAAATCGTTCGCCAGCGCGTCAAGCAAAGGCTGGGCGTAATAGACGTTTGCCACGCTTAGGCCGCTGGCGGTGGCGAACAGCCAGACCATGCTGCGCGGCATGTCGGCTGAAGGAAGAGCTGACGTCAGTGACATATTCAAAATCCTCGCCTGTGATAACCTGGTTTTAAAATGAAACTGGTTGAATGCTAGGCTAAGCAGTTTTAAAATGCAACTAGTTATAGGGTGGCCTTTGCGAGGAAAACAGGTGATGTCCCGAAATACGGTAAAAGAGGAATATTGTCCCGTTGCCCGCAGCGTTGACCTGCTCGGGGATCGCTGGTCGCTTCTTATTGTGCGTAATGCGTTTGACGGCATGACGCGCTTCGGGGATTTTCAGCGCAGCCTTGGGGTGGCGCGCAACATCCTTTCTGACCGGCTTCGCAAGCTGGTTGAGGCAGAAATCCTGACGTTACAGGGGGCATCGGACGGCACGGCTTATCAGGAATATGTTCTGACCGACAAAGGCGAACGTCTTTTCCCCGTGATCGTGGCGCTGCGTCAGTGGGGAGAGCAAAATCTGTTTGCGCAGGGCGAGCGCTACTCGCTGCTGGTCGACAGGCGGACGGGCAGGCCGGTTCCCTTTATGGCGCCAGCAGCGCATGACGGCACTGCGCTGCTGGCGGTGGATACGGAAGTGCAGAAGATCGAATGAGTCGCTCCGGTTAATTACTGCTTATCGCCTGCTCAATCGTCCGGGCAACGATCTGCGGCTGGCTCACCATCGACACGTGGCTTGCCGCCACCTCGGCGGTTTTCGCATGGATCGTCTTCGCCATCGCCCGTTCAAGATCGGGGTTGATCATTCGGTCATTTCTGCTGACCACATACCAGCTCGGTTTGTCATGCCACGCCGCGTGGGCGACCTTTTCGCCAAACGCCTCGGCCTTAATCGGCCCCTGCGTGGCGGCAATCGTATCTTGAATGGCTGGCTTCACGTCAGGCGCGAAGTCCTTTCTGACGGCTCCTGTCGGCAGGTATAAATAGCCGTCCGCCGTTTTAGCAATGTCCGCGCTGCCCGGCGGGGCAGGATAGCTTCCTGCCAGATCCGCCGTCGACTGACCGGAATCCGGCGCGAACGCCGCCACGTACACCAGCGATTTTACCCGCGCATCGTTACCCGCCTCGCTAATTACGGTGCCGCCCCAGGAGTGGCCCACCAGCACCACGTCACCCTTGGCGCGGGCGATGGCCCGCCGCGTGGCCGCAACGTCATCCTTAAGCGACGTGAGCGGGAGCTGGACGGCAATGACCTCGGCGTGCTGCTTCTGCAACAGGGTTATTACCTTATTCCAGCTGCTGCCGTCGGCAAACGCGCCGTGGACCAGCACGACGCTGGTTTTACTCTGCGCAAAGGCGCTGGCGGAAAGCGCCAGCAGGCCTGCCGTCACTACAGACAGTGCTTTCATCTTCAGACTCCTTAAAAATGGTGGACCGCCGCGTGGGGCGGGACGGTGAATTCAACGGTTTTGTGGTCGAGCGGCTTATGCGTCGGGTCGGCCAGAATAATGGTCACCTTGTGTTTACCGGCGGGCAGCCCCACCAGGATAACCGGCTCTCCGCTGGCGTCAGCCCAGTGCCACGGCGCGTCATCCACCACCACGTGAATGTGCCCGATGCGCGGCGTGACCTTGAGCGCTTCGGGGCCGAATACCGGCTCGATGCGAAGGTTTTCGGCACGGTACTGGATAAACACCGCGCCTTTGCTTAGCGGCCCGGCAAGCGGCGGATCGACTATTAGCCTGGCAGGCGGCTGCGGCTGCGCCAGCGGCGCAACGGCGGCGGGGCCATTAACGTCCCTGGCGCTCAGGTTGTCCAGCGGTGTGGCCCGGGCATGGGCTACAGATGCCAGGACAAGCAGGGGGATAAGTGCATAACGACGGATCATGGGTTCTCTCCTCATCGGTTCTGAATGGCGACAGGGAAAGAAAACCATTTTTATGTATCGGAGATATTTGCCGGAGGCGGCGTTTTGTACCCGTTTGTCAGCGCAGGGTTCTGGATACAGTGCGATACAGTTTGCCTGCCGGGACGGTACACAATCGCTATCGCCAGCCCGGCAATCACCAGCGTCAGCCCCGTTGAAACCCACATTGCACCCGCGATCCCCAGCGTTTTATTCAGCCACGCATAGGCAAACGGTGAGGCTGCCGCCATCAGCTGGCCGGGGATAAGCAGCATGCCCGTGCGGCGGGCATAGCTTTCGGTGCTAAACAGTTCCAGCGGCAGGGTGGCTTTCACGATGGTGACCAGCCCGTTGATAGCGCCGTAGCCCAGCACAAACCCTGCTGCACACCACATAAACAGGGCGCTGCTCGTCCCCAGAAGAAAGCAGAGCGGCATGGCGAGCGCGGTAAAAAGGGTGAGTTTGAAGGGGGTTAAGCGGGCACCCGCCAGCACTTCCAGCGAGCGGGCGCCCGTCTGGCCGATCCCCCACAGCATGCCGATGGCGACCGGCAGGCCGAAGTGGGCAATAAACTCCGGCAGATGGGTGGACGTGCCGTTAGAGACAAAGGTGATGAGGGCAATGAAGGCGGCATAAAGCCAGCCGTTACGCCGCTCGTTGTTCAGCGGCGGCGCGGCGACCATTGTCGTCACCGTCAGCCTTTGCCGGGGAAGCGTTCGAATCAGCATCGCGCTCAGCAGGCCGAAGAGAGCGTAGACGCGCAGCGCCTCCTGCCAGCTCATCACCTGAAGCAGGGCATCGCCCAGCGGCCAGAAGACGGCGGAGGCCAGCCCGCCCGCCAGCGTGACGCGTGAGATTGTTCTTCGCGCCTGCTGCCCGTAGAGGTTTACCAGCGCGGCGAACAGCGCGTCGTACAGCGACAGGCGCATCCCGACGCCGGTGACCAGCCAGGCACAGTACCAGCCAAAAACCGTCTGGGTATAGGCCATCCCTGCGCAGCTTGCGGCGATCAGCAACGTTCCGCTCATCACCACCGTCTGACCGCCAAAGCGTGCCAGCAGGCGGGCGACAAACGGGGAAACCGCCGCCATCACCAGCATCGCCAGCGTCAGGCCGAGGTAAATCTGCGGTGATGACCATCCCCGGTCGGCTGAAATCGCCAGCGCAAAGGTGCCGGGCATATAAAACGAGATCCCCCAGTTGATAAGCTGATTACATCCCGCCGTGAGGGCGAGGCGGCGTGGCAGGGCGGGTGTTTTCATTGTTTTTCATTCCGTTAGGCAGTTGTCCTGAGCATAACTCGCGCGCTATTGTGCTGGCAGGGCAGCAACCTTATGCGCGATATAAGAGAAACTTTGAATGACAACGCTTAATCTGAGCTATCTCGCCACCTTCCGTCTGGTGATCCAGCGCGGCAGCTTTTCAGCGGCAGCGGATGTGCTGGGCATTTCCCAGCCCGCCGTCAGCCTGCAAATACGTCAGCTGGAGCAGTTTCTGCAAACGCGGCTGGTGGAGCGTACCGGGCGAGGGATTAAGGCTACGGCTGCCGGGCAGGCGTTGCTGGCGCACGGGGAGCGTATTCAGCAGGCGGTGGATGACGCTATCCGGTCCGTGAGCGCATTCAGCCACGATGTGAGCGGCACTATTACGCTTGGCACGGGGGCAACGGCCTGCATCCATCTTCTGCCGCCGCTGCTGGAGAAGCTGCGCAAAGACTATCCGGTCCTGAGCGTGGGGGTGACGACGGGCAACACCCTCGACATCGTCAGGGCCATCGAAGAGAACCGGCTCGATATGGGGCTGGTGACGCTGCCGGTGAGCGGCAGAGCGCTGGACGTCATGCCGGTAATGGACGAAGAGTTTGTTTTTATCGCGTCGCGGGAGCAGCAGGATGCTTTCAGGGCGCTCACCCCGGAGGCGCTGCACGCTCAGCCGCTGATTGCCTTTGAATCAGGCAGCGGTACCCGGGCGCTGATCGATGGCTGGTTTGCGACTAATGGATTAGCGATCGCACCGGTGATGCAGCTTGGCAGCATCGAGGCGATCAAACGCATGGTTCGCGCGGGGCTGGGCTACAGTATTGTGCCGCGAATGGCGGTCGAACAGGATGCCGATCGCGAAGGGCTATGCGTGATGTCGCTTACGCCCATGCTGCAGCGGCAGCTGGCGGTGGTAATGCGGCAGGATAAAATCCTCAGCAAAGGGATCGCGGCCATTATTCGGCTCGTGCAACATCCTGCGGCTGTTTAGCGATCGGCGGTATCGACGGTCAGGCTGGGTTGCTGCGACTGAGTTTTGTCCTGATGGTGATACCAGGCGCCAATTGAAGAGTAAACGAAGCGGCCAAAGAAAAACAGGAAGCTGATGAGCAGTATGATGCGGGTCATTCGGGTATTAAATTGATGTCGTTTTCGCATACGCGTGACCTGACTCACTCTGTTTTTCCTGGATAAGCCCTTTTGGGCGACAAGGATATTAAGGCACAGCGGGAAGATGGGGTCAATTCTGATGTGTGTAAATAACCGTCAATGTTTACATTGATTAATGTTATTGAAATTAATTAATGCATTTACCATATTGATAATATGAAGAAAATAATTTCAAAAAAACGCCGCAAAAAGTTATTTGCGTAAAGTAGTTTGATTTAAGTCAACGGCTTCCCGGCCCTGATATTTAAAATCCTTCCTCCATACTGTTCGCCCCGCACGCCGCCGGGCGGCGCGTACGTCAGGTTGGATGCCTGTCTTTATTTTCCCTCTGGAGCGAAAGGGGTTTAACCGGGCATCTATGAACATTCTGGCTTTCCTGAAAAAAAATGAAAACCGCTGGTGGGCATTACCGCTTATTTTGCCTGTGGTTTTACTTCCCGTGCTGAGCGTCGCGAATACATTCACGCAGCTGGGCGACGGCATTGCGGCACTCTATTATTTACCCCTCTCATTTTTGCTTTCACTGATGATGTTCTTTGGCCTGGAAGCGCTGCCCGGGATCGTATTGTCGCTGTTTATCCGCTATTACCCGTCGGTCGGGATGTTTGAAACCGTTGCGGGGGTCCTCCATTTTGTCGTACCTTTAGTGCTCAGCTGGGGTGGTTACCGGGTGTTTGCGCCCAGACGGAATATGACCGCGTACGGCGACGTGCGGCTGATGGCGCAGCGCATCTTCTGGCAAGTCTTCTGCCCCGCGACGCTTTTTCTGGTGCTGTTTCAGTTTGCGGTGTATTTAGGCGTGTATGAGAGCCGTCAGAGCCTTGCAGGATTAAATCCCCTCAATATTCGCACGCTCATCAACTATCAGACGCTGCTGGTCAGCGGGCTGACGGGCGTGCCGCTGAGCTATCTGCTGATCCGTCTGCTTCGTCATCCGCGCTATATCAAAAGCCTTCTCTCACAGATCCGTTCCGAGATAGACAAAAAGGTAACGGTCGTTGAGTTGTTGGTGTGGGCTATCGCGCTTGGCGGGCTGCTTTCGCTGCTGCTGATTCCGATGAATGAGAACAGCTCCATTTTCACCACCAACTACACTCTTTCCCTGCTGATGCCGGTGATGCTCTGGGGCGCGATGCGTTTTGGCTATAAGCTGATTTCGCTTATCTGGACGCCGATACTGCTGGTGTCTATTCACTATTTTTACCGCTATATCCCGGTAAATCCGGGGTATGACATTCAGCTGGCGATCACCTCTTCCAGTTACCTGGTCTTCTCCTTCGTGGTGATTTATATGTCGATGCTGGCGACCCGGCAGCGCGCGGCGAACAAACGCTCACGCAGGCTGGCGCTGCTCGACCCGGTCGTCCATATGCCTAACCTGCGGGCGCTGTCGCGCGATCTGGCGAAAAACCCGTGGTCGGCGCTCTGCCTGCTGCGCATTCCAGAGCTGGAAATTCTGGGCCGAAATTACGGCGTGTTGCTGCGGATTCAGTACAAGCAGCAGCTGGCGCAGTGGGTGAATGGCATTCTCCAGCCCAATGAGCTGGTGTATCACCTGACCGGGTATGACCTGGCGGTACGACTTAACGCGGAATCGCACCAGCAGCGGATTGAAGCCCTGGACGAGCATATCAAGCAGTTCCGCTTTGTCTGGGACGGCATGCCGCTGCAGCCGCAGGTGGGTGTGAGCTATTGCTATGTCCGGTCCCCGGTTAACCATCTTTATCTGGTGCTGGGCGAGCTGGGCGTGGTTGCCGACCTGTCGCTCTCCTCCAACCATCCGGAAAATCTTCAGCAGCGTGGGGCCGTCCATTTGCAGCGCAACCTGAAGGATAAAGTCGCGATGATGAGCCGCCTGCAAAAGGCGCTTGATAACAACGAATTCACCCTGCTGGTTCAACCCGTTCGCGGCCTGCGTGGCGATTGCTATCACGAAGTCCTGCTCCGGATGCCGGATGTAAACGGGCTATTGATCTCCCCCGATCAATTCCTGCCCGTCGCGCAGGAGTTTGGTCTGTCTTCGCGGGTAGATTTGTGGGTGCTGGAGCACACCCTGGGCTTTCTCGCCGCGCATCGCGAAAGACTGCCCGGCCAGCGCTTTGCCATTAATCTGGCCCCGTCGACCGTGTGTCGGGTGCAGTTTCCGCTTGAGGTGAGTCGCCTGTTGGCGAAATACGCCATTGAGCCGTGGCAGCTGATCTTTGAAGTGACGGAGTGCAGCACCTTTTGCAATGCGGAGCAGGCGCTACACATCCTCCGGCAGCTGCAGAAAATGGGGGGACGTATTGCGATTGATGATTTTGGCACCGGCTATGCGAGCTATGCGCGCCTGAAAAGCGTGGACGCGGATATTCTCAAGATTGACGGCAGCTTTATTCGCAATATCGTCAACAACAGTCTGGATTATCAGATTGTGGCGTCTATCTGCCATCTGGCGCGCATGAAGAAGATGCTGGTGGTGGCGGAGTATGTCGAAAGCGAAGAGATACGTAGCGCGGTTCACGCGCTAGGCATCGATTATGTGCAGGGTTATCTGATTGGCAGACCGGCACCGCTTGAGTCACTGCTGGAAGCAGAGGCGTCCACCGCGGACGCCTGAGCCGTTACGCGGCGACGTCGGCGCTCTCTTCTTCAATTTTGAGCAGCCAGCCGGTGACCGCTTCCCAGTACTGCTGCTCTTTTTCCAGGTCCAGCAGAACCAGCGCGTTCTGGCTAAACCAGTCGTGCGGGAAGCTCAGCGTCCAGTGATGGTCGTCTGTTTTCAGTTTTAACGTTGGGGGCGTCGTTGTCGCCTGACGCTGGTTATTGAGCAGCACGCCCAGACGCAGCAGCTGAATAAGCGGCAGGAACTGTTTTTTCTTGAACAGCGTAAAGCGCGGCAGGTCGTCGAGCTTGATGGCTTTGCGGTGATAACGCACCAGGGTCGCCATCATGGTTTGCTGCTCCTGGTTGAAGCCAGGCAGATCGCTGTTTTGCAGAATATAGGCCGAATGGCGGTGCATCCCGCTGTGGTTGATGTTCAGCCCCACCTCGTGCAGCATCGCGGCCCATTTCAACAGCGCGGCAAGCTGCGGGTGCGCGAGCTTCGGATTCTGCTCCTGCCACTGTTCGTACATCTGCACCGTGGTGTCCAGCACGCGCTTCGCCTGTTCACGGTCAATGTTGTACTGGTTGGCCAGGCTTTGCGCGGTGCGGCTGCGAATATCCTGATGGCGGAAACGGCCTTCCATCTCATACAACACGCCTTCACGCAGCGCGCCGTCCGACAGACGCAGCTCTTTTATGGCGAGGGCATCAAACACGCCGCAGAGAATAGCCAGCCCCGGCACGAATACCGCTTTACGCTCGTCGGAAAGACCCGGCAGGCTTAAAGCGTCAAAACTTTTATGCTTCAGCACTTCTTCGGTCAGCAACGTCAGGCGTTCGGGCGTGATGAACCCGTCTTTTTCACCCATCGCCAGCAGCACTTCATGCGCCGCCTTGATGGTGCCCGACGCGCCCAGCGCCACGTTCCAGCCCTGAATACGGTACTGCCAGGCCAGATTTTCCAGCTTCTGAACGGCCGCCATACGCGCGCGCTGGAAGTTCTCGCGGGTGATGGTGCCGCCCGGGAAATACATCTGCGCGAAGCTGACGCAGCCCATACGGCGGCTTTCCACCAGGCGCGGCTCAAAGTCTTCGCCGATGACCAGCTCCGTTGAACCGCCGCCGATATCGATAACCAGCTTGCGCCCTTTTTCCGGCTGGGTGTGCTCAACGCCCATGAAAATCAGACGCGCTTCCTCGTTGCCGGAGATGATCTCAATCGGGTAGGGGATCACCTTTTCGGCCCGCTTGAGGAACTCCGGGGCGTTCAGGGCCTGGCGCAGGGTGTGGGTGCCCACGATGCACACGCTGGAGGGCGAGAAGCCCTGCAGGCGTTCAGCAAACAGCGACAGGCAGTTTAACCCACGCTCCATTGCCTCTTCGCTGAGCATGCTGCGTTCATCAAGGCCATCCGCCAGGTGTACGCGCTGCTTCAGACGACCGATGATCTGCAGCGCGCCATCCACCTCACGGGCGATGACCATGTGGAAACTGTTAGAGCCAAGGTCGACCGCGGCGAATTCCTGCGGGCGTGGGGTCTTATCATTTATCGGCATAGGTTAATCGGGTTGCTCGAGTGATTTGATATAGTCGTAAATCGCCAGTTGCGACCGCACCTTGCGGCGGTTGCCGCGCGGCACATAGCGGTTACTGAGTTCTTTGTCGATATAGCGTGCTTTCACGGTATCGCTGAACAGAATCTCGATGATGTCGAGGATCTGCTGCTTCAGACGCGGATCCAGCAGCGGTGCCGCGACTTCAATTCGGTAGTCAATATTGCGCGTCATCCAGTCTGCCGAAGAGAGATAGACCTGTTTATCACCCGCATTATCAAAAATATAGATCCGATCGTGTTCCAGGTAACGGTCAACAATGCTGATTACGCGAATATTGTCGCTGATGCCTTCCAGTTCCGGGATCAGCGAGCACATGCCGCGGATCAGCAGATTAACCGGAACGCCGGAGCTGGACGCCGCGTACAGCCTGTCCACCAGCCCTTTGTCGACAAGGTTGTTGAGTTTCAGCGTGATGCCGGACGACAGCCCTTTCTGGGCATTGGCGATCTCTTTATCGATCATATCGTACAGCAGACGGCGCGAGTTCTGCGGCGAGACCAGCAGATAGTCGAAGCTCACCGGACGGTACGGGTTTTCGATAAAGTTAAAGACCCGGCGCACTTCGTTAGTGATGCGGGCATCGGCGGTTAAGAGCGAGTAGTCGGTATAAATTCGCGCCGTTTTCTCGTTAAAGTTCCCGGTACCGATGTGGGCATAACGCACCACATCGTCGCCCTCTTTGCGGGAGATGAGGAACAGCTTGGCGTGAATTTTTAGCCCCGGCGCGGAGAAGATGACGTGCACACCGGCTTCCGTCAGACGGCGCGCCCAGTGAATGTTCGCCTCTTCGTCGAAGCGCGCCTGCAGCTCAACCACCACGGTGACTTTTTTGGCGTTGTGCGCCGCATGGATCATCGCGTCGATGATGCGGGAATCTTTTGCCACGCGGTAGATGTTGATTTTGATCGCCAGCACGCTCGGGTCGAACGAGGCCTGACGCAGCAGCTCCAGCACGTGCTCGAAGGTGTGGTACGGATAGTAGAGCAGCACATCGCGTTCGCGGATGGCGTCGAATCCGTTGCGGAATTTATCGAACCACAGATGGCGCAGGCGCGGCAGCGGCTTGTTCACCAGATTGGCTTTGCCGACGTTCGGGAAGCCAATAAAGTCTTTAAAGTTGTGGTAACGACCGCCCGGTACGATGGAGTCATAGCGCGAAATGGTCAGTTTATCGCGCAGCATCTCCACCATGGCGTCCGGCATATCGCGCTGATAAACAAAGCGCACCGGCTCGGCCGTCAGGCGCTGTTTCAGGCTGGAGGACATCAGCTCCATCATGCTGGCTTCCATCTCGTGCACCAGGTCATATTCGGCGTCACGGGTCATCTTCATCGAGTAGGCGTTTAACGCATCGTAATCGAAGAAGCCTTTGAAGATGTCGTCCAGACAGTAGCGCAGGATGTTGTCCAGCAGGATCATCGGCTTGCGTCTGCGCGGGGTTTCCGGCGGCAGGTTCACAAAGCGCGGCACCTTGTCGGACGGGATCTCCAGCAGCGCGTAACGGATGGAATCACCGCGAATAATTTCCACCGCCAGGTAGGTGTAGTCATCCTTCAGGAACTGTACCAGATCGGTTTCGCGGTTGATCAGAATCGGGGTAATGTGCTGGCGCAGGTAGTGTTTGAAGTAGTGGCGCAGCCAGTTTTGTTGGTTAACGGAAAGCTGGCGTTCGTTAATCAGGAAGATTTGATTGCGCGCCATCTCCAGCAGCAGTTCGTTATACAGGCCGTCAAATTCCTGATCGGCTTTCAGCACGCGGGACTGGATTTTGCCCAGCAGATGCCGCGAGTGCGAGTTTAAGCCCTGTTCTTCGCTGATGATGATGCGTCTTTTCAGCTCGGCAAAGCGAACCTTGTAGAACTCATCCAGGTTGTTGGAATAAATGCCCAAAAAACGCATGCGCTCGATCAGCGGGTTACTTTTGTCTGCCGCTTCCTGGAGTACACGTTCGTTAAATGCTAACCAGCTTAGCTCTTTCTCGATATATAACTTTTCCTGACCCATTACAGCTCACACTCCAGTTCAATCACAGGACGTGGTAAATCCGTCTCGTCCTTATTATGGCGAGCATTTCCACGATATGTCCAACAGTGCCAGAAAAGTATGACAGTTATTTTTTTTGTTGGGGATTTTAGAAGGTTGGAGAAGGGAATATCGGGTAATGCAATGTACAGGTCGGGTAAGCGCAGCAGCGCCACCCGACATAACAAACTACTCTTCCGCCGCATAACCCTGCGGGGGTAACTTCACGCCGTCCAGCCAGGCTGCGCCGTCGCGCATCTCGAGACGCCCGTCGACAAACCAGCTGACCACCAGCGGGTAAATGGCGTGTTCCTGGGTCTGCACGCGTTCGGTCACGTCTTCTTCGCTGTCGCCGTCAAAGACCGGAACTTTCGCCTGCAGGATCACCGGGCCGCCGTCCAGCTCGTCGGTAACGAAATGCACGGAGGTACCGTGCTCCTCATCGCCGTTTTCCAGAACCTGACGATGGGTATGCAGGCCGGGATATTTTGGCAGCAGGGAAGGGTGGATATTCAGCAGACGACCAGCGAAGTGTTCGACGAAGGCCGGGCTCAGAATACGCATATAGCCCGCCAGCACGACCACGTCCGGCGCGTAGGCATCAATCTCATGCACCAGCTCGCGGTCAAAGGCTTCACGCCCGGCGAACTGGCTGGCTTCCAGCGCGTGCGCGGGAATGTTCGCTTCCCGCGCGCGCTCAAGGCCGAACGCGTCGGCCTTGTTGCTGAAAACTGCCCGAATGGTGCCATTGATTTTCTTCTGTTTGCAGGCGTCTATGATGGCCTGCAAATTGCTTCCGTTGCCGGAAATGAGCACCACGATGTTTTTCATTCAATGACCACACGCTGTTCGGAATCGGAAGCTTTAATCGTACCGATTTTCCACGCGTTTTCACCTTTTTCAGTCAGCAGCTTAACCGCTTTATCCGCTTCGCTTGCCGGCAGGGCGATAACCATGCCCACGCCGCAGTTAAAGGTGCGGTACATTTCGTGAGAGCTTACGTTGCCCGCGGTCTGCAGCCAGTTAAACACGGCTGGCCACTGCCATGACGATTCGTCGATCACCGCCTGGGTGTTGTCCGGCAGGACGCGCGGAATGTTTTCCCAGAAGCCGCCGCCGGTCAGGTGAGCGATAGCGTGAACATCGACGTTCTCGATAAGCTCAAGCACGTTTTTCACGTAGATGCGGGTCGGCGCCAGCAGATGGTCGGCCAGCGGTTTACCGTCGAGTTCGGTCGTCAGCGGGTCACAGCCGCTCACTTCGAGGATTTTACGCACCAGGGAGTAGCCGTTGGAGTGCGGGCCGCTGGAGGCCAGCGCGATCAGCACATCGCCATCGGCCACTTTGCTGCCGTCGATAATTTCTGATTTTTCTACTACGCCGACGCAGAAGCCCGCGACGTCATAATCTTCGCCGTGATACATGCCCGGCATTTCCGCGGTTTCACCACCGACCAGCGCACAGCCGGACTGCAGACAGCCTTCGGCGATACCGTTAATCACGCTGGCTGCGGTATCCACGTCCAGTTTGCCGGTCGCGTAGTAATCGAGGAAGAACAGCGGCTCTGCGCCCTGTACCACCAGGTCATTCACGCACATCGCGACCAGATCGATACCGATCGTGTCGTGACGTTTTAAATCCATCGCCAGGCGCAGTTTAGTGCCTACACCGTCGGTACCCGAGACCAGAACAGGTTCACGATATTTTTGCGGCAGCGCGCACAGTGCGCCGAATCCACCCAGACCACCCATCACTTCCGGGCGGCGGGTTTTTTTCACCACACCTTTGATTCGGTCAACCAGCGCATTACCTGCGTCAATATCAACACCGGCATCTTTGTAGCTGAGAGAAGTTTTGTTGGTCACGGCTTAAATCCCCACGCGATTGCATAGCTAGTAAGAAAAATCGGCGCAATTCTAACAGTCCAGGCAAACGTTTGCGAGCCTATTCTGGGCGTGGGGATCTTTTTTTCTGTGTGCCTCGTGAATGCAGCCAAACTTGACTCTGTTCACGAAAATGAAACCGGTTTCTGAGAACTGCTTGCAACAGCTATGCCCTTTGCACATCATCGAACTGAAACCGGTTTCTGTAATTGTTTTTGCAGAAAATAACGCAGAATGAGGGAAAGCGAATGTCAGGATTTAAAGCAGATTTTCTGTGGGGCGGGGCCGTTGCGGCGCACCAGCTGGAAGGCGGCTGGAAAGAGGGCGGCAAGGGCGTGAGCGTGGCCGATGTGATGACCGCGGGGGCGCACGGCGTGCCGCGTGAAATCACCAACGGCGTGCTGGAGGGGAAAAATTACCCTAACCATGAAGCCATTGATTTCTACCACCGCTATAAAGAAGACATCAAACTCTTTGCCGAGATGGGCTTCAAATGCTTCCGCACCTCTATTGCCTGGACGCGGATCTTCCCGAAAGGCGACGAGCTTGAGCCTAACGAGGCTGGCCTGAAATTCTATGACGATCTGTTCGACGAGTGCCTGAAGTACGGCATCGAACCGGTTATCACTCTTTCTCACTTCGAGATGCCTTTCCATCTGGTCACCGAATACGGCGGCTGGCGCAACCGTAAGCTGATCGACTTCTTCGTTCGTTTTGCAAAAGTGGTGTTCCAGCGCTACCAGCATAAAGTGAAGTACTGGATGACCTTCAACGAGATCAATAACCAGGCTAACTTCCACGAAGACTTTGCGCCGTTCACGAACTCCGGGCTGAAGTACGCGCCGGGTGAAGACCGCGAGCCGGTGATGTTCCAGGCGGCGCACTATGAGCTGGTGGCCAGCGCCCTGGCGGTGAAGGCGGGGCGCGAGATTAACCCGTCGCTGCAGATTGGCTGCATGATTGCCATGTGTCCTATCTACCCGCTGACCTGCGCGCCGGACGATATGATGATGGCGATGAACGCCATGCATCGCCGCTACTGGTTCACCGACGTGCACGTGCGCGGCAGGTACCCGCAGCACCTGCTCAACTACTTCGAACGTCGCGGCTTCGCGTTGGATATAACCGAAGAGGATAAAGCCGCGCTGAAACAGGGCTGCGTCGATTACATCGGCTTCAGCTACTACATGTCCTTCGCCACCAAGGCGACGGCGGACAACCCGCAGCTGGATTACGACGAAAGCAAGAGCCTGGTCTCTAACCCGTACGTGCAGAAATCCGACTGGGGCTGGCAGATTGACCCGGTGGGGCTTCGCTACTCCCTCAACTGGTTCTGGGATCACTACCAGCTGCCGCTGTTTATCGTTGAGAACGGCTTTGGCGCGATCGACGTGCAGGAGAGCGACGGCACGGTGAACGACCAGTACCGAATTGACTACCTGGCCGCCCACATTCGCGAGATGAAAAAAGCGGTAGTGGAGGATGGCGTAGACCTGATGGGCTACACCCCGTGGGGCTGTATCGACCTGGTGTCTGCCGGAACGGGCGAAATGAAAAAACGCTACGGCTTTATCTTTGTGGATAAAGACAATGAAGGGAACGGTACGCTGAACCGCAGTAAGAAGAAATCGTTCGGCTGGTATAAGCAGGTGATTGCGAGCAACGGCGATAACCTGTAATTGTCGGGTGGCGCTAACGCTTACCCGTCCTACAATACACGTAGGCCAGCGTAAGCGCAGCGCCACCGGGCAGAACCCCGCCCCCAAGCCGGAGCCTCGCCTCCGGTTTTTTTGTCTCTAAATCACTTTGCTTGATATACGTCAAGCAACATGGGTATGGCCTAATCCGAAAAAAGCGGTATAATCCCGCGATTTTTTTGCGGACGCCACCTCAGAGGAGAAAGAGAATGAAGATTGTGGAAGTGAAACACCCACTCGTTAAACACAAGTTGGGCCTGATGCGTGAGCATGACATCAGCACGAAGCGTTTTCGCGAACTGGCATCTGAAGTCGGCAGCCTGCTGACCTACGAAGCGACCTCTGATCTGGAAACAGAAAAAGTCACCATCGAAGGCTGGAACGGCCCTGTGCAGGTTGAGCAGATCAAAGGTAAGAAAATTACCGTGGTGCCAATTCTGCGTGCTGGTCTCGGCATGATGGAAGGCGTGCTGGAGCACGTGCCAAGCGCGCGTATCAGCGTGGTCGGGATCTACCGTAACGAAGAAACCCTTGAGCCGGTTCCTTACTTCCAGAAGCTGGTGTCTAACATCGACGAGCGCATGGCGCTGGTGGTTGACCCAATGCTCGCAACCGGTGGCTCTATGATCGCTACCATCGACCTGCTGAAAAACGCGGGCTGTAACAGCATTAAGGTGCTGGTACTGGTTGCCGCTCCGGAAGGGATCGCGGCGCTGGAAAAAGCGCACCCGGACGTTGAGCTGTATACCGCCTCTATCGACCAGGGCCTGAACGAGCACGGGTACATCATCCCAGGGCTCGGCGATGCCGGCGATAAGATCTTTGGTACGAAATAATCGAATAACGATAAATAAGCCGACTTTGATAGTCGGCTTTTTTTTGAATAAAACACCAACAATACTACACAGAGGAAAACACTATGACGCGCCGTGCTATCGGGGTGAGTGAAAGACCGCCGCTTTTACAGACTATCCCGCTTAGTTTGCAGCACCTGTTCGCCATGTTTGGCGCAACCGTGCTGGTGCCAATCCTGTTCCACATTAACCCGGCCACCGTGCTGCTGTTCAACGGCATCGGTACGCTGCTGTACCTCTTTATCTGTAAAGGCAAAATCCCGGCGTATCTCGGGTCGAGCTTCGCCTTTATTTCGCCGGTGTTACTGCTGCTGCCGCTGGGTTATGAAGTCGCGCTGGGCGGCTTTATCATGTGTGGCGTCCTGTTCTGCGTGGTGTCCTTCATTGTGAAGAAAGCCGGTACCGGCTGGCTGGACGTGATGTTCCCGCCTGCGGCGATGGGGGCAATCGTTGCGGTCATCGGTCTGGAACTGGCGGGCGTCGCGGCGAATATGGCCGGCCTGCTGCCTGCTGACGGCCAGTCACCGGATTCCAAAACCATTATCATCTCGCTGGTGACGCTGGGCGTAACGGTGTTTGGCTCCGTGCTGTTCCGCGGCTTCATGGCGATTATTCCGATCCTGATCGGCGTGCTGGCGGGCTATGCGCTCTCCTTCGCGATGGGCGTGGTGGACACCACCCCGATTGCACAGGCCCACTGGTTCGCCCTGCCAACCTTCTATACGCCACGCTTTGAATGGTTTGCTATTTTCACCATTCTGCCTGCGGCGCTGGTGGTGATTGCGGAGCACGTCGGCCACCTGGTGGTGACGGCGAACATCGTTAAGCGCGATTTAATCCGCGACCCGGGCCTGCACCGCTCCATGTTTGCGAACGGTTTCTCCACCATCATCTCCGGTTTCTTTGGCTCCACGCCAAACACCACCTACGGTGAGAACATCGGCGTGATGGCAATTACCCGCGTCTACAGTACCTGGGTTATCGGCGGCGCGGCGATCATCGCCATTCTGCTCTCCTGCGTCGGCAAGCTGGCGGCAGCGATTCAGATCATTCCGGTGCCGGTAATGGGCGGCGTTTCTCTGCTGCTGTACGGCGTGATCGGTGCCTCCGGTATTCGCGTGCTGATTGAATCCAAAGTGGATTACAGCAAAGCGCAAAACCTGATCCTGACCTCCGTTATCCTGATCATCGGCGTGAGCGGCGCGAAGGTGCACATCGGTGCGGCCGAGCTGAAGGGCATGGCGCTGGCGACCATCGTCGGCGTGGGCCTGAGTCTGATCTTCAAGCTGATCTCGGTCATCCGCCCGGAAGAAGAAATTCTCGACGCGGACGACAGCGAAAAAGCACCACATTGATCGAAAAGTCGGGCGAGGGATCGCCCGGTTCTCTCCTTGCAGGTTCCGTGTTAAACTCCATTCCGATTTTACGTAGGATCTCTGGTTGAGGTATTTCTGAACGGACCGGCACAGCTCTCTCTGCCACTCTATCTCCCTGACGACGAAACTTTCGCGAGTTTCTGGCCGGGTGATAACCCCTCTTTACTGGCTGCACTGCAAAACGTGCTGCGCCAGGATCACAGCGGATACATCTATATCTGGTCACGCGAAGGCGCGGGGCGCAGCCACCTGCTGCATGCCGCCTGCGCGGAGCTTTCGGCGCGCGGTGATGCGGTAGGCTACGTGCCGCTGGATAAACGCACCTGGTTCGTGCCTGAGGTGCTGGAGGGAATGGAACATCTCTCGCTGGTCTGCATCGATAATATCGAATGCGTGGCGGGTGATGAGCCGTGGGAAATGGCGATCTTTAACCTCTACAATCGCATTCTGGAATCGGGTAAAACCCGGCTGCTGATCACCGGCGATCGTCCGCCTCGCCAGCTCAATCTGGGGCTGCCGGACCTGGCGTCTCGTCTGGACTGGGGACAAATCTATAAGCTCCAGCCGCTGTCGGATGAAGATAAGCTTCAGGCGTTACAGCTGCGCGCAAAGCAGCGTGGGTTTGAGCTGCCGGAGGACGTGGGGCGCTTCCTGCTCAAGCGCCTGGACAGGGAAATGCGCACGCTGTTTGACACGCTCGATCAGCTCGATCGCGCCTCCATTACCGCCCAGCGCAAGCTGACCATTCCGTTTGTGAAAGATATTCTCAAGCTTTGAGTTTGTTCGCCCGGTGGCGGCTAAAGATCTCCCATCAGGTGCTCCACCAGCATCGGAATCGGTCTTCCCGACGCCATGCTACGTCCGTTTTCTCGCCACAGCGCCGTACCGCTAATGTCCAGATGCGCCCACGGAATAGCTGGCGGGCAGAAGTGGTGCAGCAGCCACGCCGCCGAGGCGCTGATCGCCGCATTGTTGGTCGGCGTGTTGCACAGATCGGCAATCGCGCTATCGGTCTGCTTTTTCAGCCGGGCGTCCAGCGGCAGGGACCACACTTCATCGCCGCTCTGCTTACCCGCCAGCGTTAGCGCCGCGCGCAGCGGTTCATCCTGCGTCATCAGCCCGCTCAGCTCATACCCCAGCGCCTTCACGACCGCGCCGGTTAAGGTCGCCATATCAATAATATAGCGCGCCTGCGGATGGCGCTGGCTGGCCCAGGCGATGGCGTCCGCCAGCACCAGTCGGCCTTCGGCATCGGTGTTGTTGATTTCAACGGTGGTCCCGTTGCAGGCCGTCGCCACCGTGCCGGGCTGCATGGCGTCCGGGCCAATGGCGTTTTCCGCCAGCGCCAGCACGCCCATGATGCGCACGGGCAGCGCCAGTTCTGCGACGGTCAGCATCAGGCCCAGCACGTTAGCCGCGCCGCACATGTCGTACTTCATGGTGTACATGCCCGCGCCTTCCTTCAGCCACAGGCCGCCGGTATCAAAGGTAATGCCTTTACCCACATAGCAGCGCACCGGGCCGTCGTTGACGCCGTCATAATGGATCGCCAGCAGGCGCGGCGGACAGGTCGCCCCTTTGCCGACGGCGTGCAGCAGCCCCAGACCGTGCTCAACGATCTGCTTTTCATCCAGTGCTTCACACCGCAGGGCAGGGAAGGCGGCACAGAGCCTTTGCGCCTCTTCCACTACAAACTCCGGCGTGCAGCGGTCGGACGGGGTATCCGCCAGACGTCGCGCCGCGACCATGCCGCGGGCGATGGCCTGCTGCTGGCGGAAGACACCCTCCAGTTTTGCCGGCTGTTCCGGCAGGCAGAGGGCGGTAATGTGCGTAAGGCGCACCGTGGATTCATCCGTTTTCTTCAGCTTCAGGTCGCTCAGCCTGTGCGCCTGATTAAAGAGAAAGCGCAGCACCTGCGCCAGGACCACATCGTCGATATCAGTCACGTCCAGTATCAGCTCGGGGCTGACGGGCGAGGCCAGCAGCGGGCGCAGCGCCGTCAGTAATCCTTCGGTCAGGCTATCCTGCCACAGGGCATCCGGCAGCAGGGTGATCCGGGCAAACGGGGCGCAGCCAAAGCGGGTGTCAGCGATGCTGGCAGACTCGCGCATTTCCGCGACCAGCGCCGTTTCGGGCAAATGCGTACAGGAGGCGGAGGCAATCAAATGGCTCTGCGGAGCCGCGTCAGAAAGCGCGGTGATAAACTGATACGTAATCATCATGACTCCTCAATCGGCGCGCGGATCCGCGCGGCATAGGCCTGCATCCACTCATCGTCTACGGCGTAATAATGCGTTTTCTCCCGCAGGCGTTCGGTACGAAAAACGGTGAGGGGCTGGCGAGCCGTCGCCACCACGAACGAGAAGGTTTTGATGTTGGTGGCGGCACCAAATTCGCCCCTGTTGTTCATGCACACCACGGAGAGATCGCCCACGCGGCCAAAGCGCGACATCAGCTTGTCCTCC
Source organism: Enterobacter sp. WP_7_1 (assembly GCF_003688535.1). NCBI lineage: Bacteria > Pseudomonadati > Pseudomonadota > Gammaproteobacteria > Enterobacterales > Enterobacteriaceae > Enterobacter > Enterobacter sp. WP_7_1. The sequence goes on from NZ_REFK01000002.1 coordinate 120,173, forward strand.
AGTTCGAATACCACCGAATCCGCCGCCTGCTGCGGGGTCATACCCTGCGCCATGCGGCGGACGATTTCGTAGCTGGTGCAGCCTTTCATCAGATCTTCTCCGACGCCCGTTGCGGTGGCGGCACCGGTTTCGCTGTCGCAGTAAAAGCCGGAGCCGATAATGGGCGAATCCCCGAGTCGACCACGCTTTTTCATGAACAGGCCGCTGGTGGAGGTTGCGACGCTCATTGACCCTTGTTTATCAAGGCCAATAATGCCGACGGTGTCATGCCCGTCGTAAGGGCTTAAGCCCTTATCCAGCGTTTCGCGGCAGCGTTTGCGGTAGTGCTGCATGGCGCGGTCGGTGAGCATGGTTTTGTCGGCAAAGCCCTGGCTCAGCGCCCATTCCCGCGCGCCCTGGCCGACCAGCAGGCTGTTGTAGCGCTGGCGGCTTAACGCATGCGCCACGCGCACCGGGTTGGCGATATCCACCAGGTTGCCCACGGCGCCAAACGCTAGCGTATCGCCGTCCATGTAGGCGGCGTCCAGCTCCACCTCGCCATTTTCGGTGGGCAGCCCGCCGTAGCCGACGGATTTATAAAACGGAAAGTCTTCGACGGCGGCGACGGCATCCACCACCGCTGCAGAGACCGGTTTACCCGCAGCCAGCGCAGACGCAGACTCCGTAACGCCTTCAAGCGCCATTCTCCAGGTCGCGATAATTCCCCACATGCTTTACTCCTGTTTTGCAAGGGTGGTGTCGGTTTGCGTAACGGTGGCCATTTCCGCCGCGCGGTACTGTTTGTCCACGATACGCATAAAAGGCAGGTACAGCATGGCGCCAATCAGCAGGTTGATAAGCTGCATCACGCTGCCGCTCAGGTGCCCGGTGACGATAAAGCCGCTAATCACCGGCGGCAGCGTCCAGGGAATAAACACCCCGGTGGTGACGGCAACCGCGCCAATCTTCATCGCCGAATACTGCACGGTGACCAGCACCAGCGGTACCAGGTTGAACGGGATGAGCATTATCGGGTTCATGATCACCGGCAGGCCAAACAGGATCGGTTCGTTGATGTTAAACACCGACGCCCCGGCACCGAGGCGCGCCACTTCACGCATGTTTTTGCTGCGGGCGAAAATCAGCATCGCAATCACCAGCGACAGCGTGGCCCCCGCGCCGCCCATCCAGATCATGTCAAAAAACTGTTCAGTAATAATGTGCGGCGGCGTCGTGCCTGCCTGAATCGCGGCGATGTTGTCGGTCTGGTTCTCCATCCACAGCGGGCGAATGATGCCGTTGATCATCGAGCCGGAGTTAATGCCCACTGACCACAGAATGGTGATGCTGAACACCGTCATCAGCGCGCCAAAGTAAGAGGTGCCGTAGTGGCGCACCGGCGTGGCAACCACTTCGTAAATAAACTGGTGGATGGTGTTGTAGTGGGTGTTTTCAAAAACGATGCGGATACCCAGCACCAGAATCATCACCAGCAGGGCCGGGATCAGCGCGGCGAACGACTCCTGCACCGCCGGAGGCACGCCGTCCGGCATTTTGATCACCAGTTTTTTGCGCTTGAGCCAGCAGAACAGCTCCGTCCACAGCAGGGAACTAATCATCGCCACGAACAGCCCTTTGCTGCCAATCCACTCCACCGGAATGACGGTGATACCGCCGTTTTCCGCCACTTTGATAAAGGGCGTCAGGATGAGAAAGGCAACCAGCGCCAGGATGCCGCAGGAGATGCGGTCTTCACCGTAGTGTTCCGCCAGGCGGAAGGCGACCAGGAAGCTGATGAATAGCGACATGGTGGAGAACACCGCGTTGAACGGGATTTCGATAATGGCGCTCCAGCTCTCGCCAAAGGCCTGAGACATAAACTGCTGATAGGCTTGATTCGGGAACGACGAGATCACCAGCAGAATAGAGCCGACGATGATAAACGGCATGAATGACACGTAGGCGCCGCGAATGGCCCCAAGATGACGCTGCTGGGCCGTTTTGGCCGCCAGCGGCATCAGTTTTGCTTCGAGAAATCCCAGAACATTGTTCATTGTGAACTCCGTACAAGATTGAGGGGTGTTGTTTGTGTTATGTCTGGGGATTATCAGTGAAGCGCGGCGAGCGAAAGGTGAAATCGGTCACAAAGCAATCGCTGTTGTAATATAAATCTCATAAGATTGGTTCTGAGGATCCTGCGATGGAAATTAAACTGCATGCTAATGCCACCACGACGCCTCGCATCCGTCGCTATCTTCAGAAGTCAGACAAAAGCGACAGGGAGCTGGCCGCTGAGCTGGGCATTTCGGTCACTACCGTCAGGCGCTGGCGCAACCGCGAGCAGGTTTCGGATAACTACACGACGCCAAAAGTGATACACAAAGCATTGAGACAGGAGCAGGTTGCGCTGGTCAATGCCCTGCGGGATATCACGGGTGCCCCGCTGGACGAACTGCTGCAGATGGTCAATAGCGGACTCGGGATCGCCGTCTCCCGCGCGACCCTCAACCGCTACCTCAAACCGGCTTCGGTTAAGCAGAAGGGCGCGACGTTGCAGGGGAAAAAGGCGCTGAAGGCAGGCATCATGCCGCAAAAACTCCTGTTACATCATCAGCCTCTGTCGCTGCAAATGGACGATGGCGGGGAACAGCATCTGCTCTGGGCGCGTGAACCCGTGAGCGGCTGGTGCTACGCCCGGCTGTACGCGGGCATTTCTCCGCAGCTGCTGGCCCACTGGGCGAACGACGCGCTGGAAGCCTGTCCGGCTGATGTTCAATCTGTTGAGACTTTTGGTTTCGAGGTGAAGCTAAAGGAGCGCAATGCCACCGTAACGGTGCATCCACGGCAATACCGCGCCGTTCAGGTTGATCTACCGCTATGTGAAATCATCCCACGTCTGAACAGTGAACCGGCAGGCGTGCTGTTGATCCAGCTGTGCGAATTTTACAACCGGGGAAAAACGCAGAAAAAGCTGGGAGAGAGTACGCCGCAGGCCTTTCTGGAAGCGCTGCGGCATAAGGACTAGAGGATCTCGAGCACGTCTTCCGGCGGGCGTCCAATGCGCGCCTGGCCGTTCGCCACCACAATCGGGCGCTCAATCAGCTTTGGATTTTCAACCATCGCCTGGATCAGCTCAGCCTCGGTGAGACGGCTGTCACCCAGGTTAAGCGACTTATACAGATCTTCTTTCTGGCGCATCAGCTCTCTTGCACTGCCCATTCCCAGCATGTGCAGCAGCTGGCGGAGGGTTTGCGCGTCAGGTGGGGTGTCGAGGTACAGCACCACTTCCGGCTCCACGCCGTTAGACTTCAGCAGGCTCAGGGTATCGCGGCTCTTGGAGCAGCGAGGGTTGTGATAAATTTTTACAGCGTCTGTCATGACGTGAATTCTCCTTTATTACATCTTCTCGTACGGCTTAAAGCGCTGCTGCAGGGCGCGCAGCTGATCGATACGCGCGTCGTAACGGGCCTGCTGGAGGCTGCCGAGCTTGACCTGCGAGCTGGCGCTGCTGAGCGTGGAAATCGCCTGATCGAGGCGGCCCACCAGGGCAAAACCTTCGGCACGCGCCGCCAGTTCCTGATCGCGGTTGCCGAGCTGGGCTTCCGCCTGAGCGAGCAGATCCCAGCCGTTTTGATCGTCTTTATTATTAAAGGTGTAGCGGTTCAGAATGGTTGCCGCTTCGCCAGGCTGACCGCCCTGTAAGTAAGCGTTCGCCAGGTTAAGCTGCAGCACCGGGTTGGTACGGACGTCTTTCGCCCCTTTCAGACGGTTGATCGCATCGGCCGTTTTCTTCTGCCCCAGATCGATATCCGTCGACAGATCGAGGTACCACGGGTTGTTCGGGTCGGCTGCCAGAAGCGGCTGCAGCGCTTTACGCGCCTCGTCGTATTTGCTGGCTTCCATCGCCTGGAGCGCCTGACCATACTGCGCGGCGTTTTTCTCACGCACGTTGCCTTTCGCCAGGGAATCCAGCAGGTCGCTGGTGAGCTGGTTACGCCCGGAGTTGTACATCCCAAGCGTTCTCACTTTCGCCATGTAGAAATCCTGTGATGACTGGACCACGACCGGACGCATCTGGTTGGCGCGGTTACGCGCGTCCGACAGTCGGCTTTCAGGTAATGGGTGCGTCAGCAGAATTTCCGGCGGACGGGAAGAGTAACGCGCCTGATCGAGCAGTTTTTCCAGGAAGCTAGGCATGGCCTGCGGGTCAAAGCCCGAGCGCTGCAGCACCTGAATCCCGATGCGGTCCGCTTCCTGTTCGTTTTGCTGGGTAAAGCTGATCATTCCCTGGCGCGTTCCCGCCAGCGTACCGGTCAGGGCCGCCATCCCGGCCTGCGGGCTGGCCATCGCCAGCAGAATAGAGCCCAGCGCGCCCACCCAGGTGAGGGGGGCGTTACGTTTCTGATCTTCCATGGCGCGCGCCAGGTGGCGCTGGGTGACGTGCGAAATTTCGTGCGCCATTACCGAGGCCAGCTGGCTTTCGTTGTCAGAGTAACGGAATAATGCCGAATGCAGCACCACGTTACCGCCAAAGAAGGCGAAGGCGTTGATTTCGTCGTTATTAATTAAATAGAAGTGGAAGGGCGTTTTTACCGAGTCGGCGTGCGAAACCAGGCGCATCCCCAGCCCGTTAATGTACTGTACCAGCAAAGGGTCGTTAATCAGCGGGGCGCTGCCGCGCAGCTGGCGAACATAGTAATCCCCCATTTGCATCTCTTGCCCAATAGAGAGCGTGCTTCCTGCTGTGGTGCCCATGTCCGGCAATGAATCGGACGAGTCAGCAAAAGCGGGCAACACCTGACCGACCGTCACCGCGGCAATCAGTGTTGCAACCAGTGTTTTTCTCAACTGCCTGAACATAACCACTGTCCTGTATGTTGGATGTGCTAATTTGACCGATGAACCGGCATAACGTTCATCTCTGCTGCTCTGCGAGTGTAGCCGTGTTACAGCATGAAGAAAATCCCATTCATCAGGCTTTTGCGGATTGCGATCGGGATACAAAAAGCGAAAGTCTTTTTTGTGACAGTTAGATACAATTCACCGTCTCACTCCCGCCATTCGATTCAGGGAAGGGTTGTATGCTCGAAATGTTAATGCAGTGGTACCGGCGTCGGTTCAGCGACCCGGAAGCCATTGCTTTGTTGGTTATTCTGGTTGCCGGGTTCGGTATTCTGTTCTTCTTCAGCGGTCTGCTCGCTCCCCTACTGGTGGCGATTGTGCTGGCGTACCTGCTGGAGTGGCCGACGGTGCGCCTGGAGCACATCGGCTGTTCCCGTCGCTGGGCGACCAGCATCGTACTGGTGCTGTTTGTCGGCATCCTGCTGTTGATGGCTTTTGTGGTGATGCCGGTCGCCTGGCAGCAGGGAATTAACCTGATCCGCGACATGCCCGGTATGCTGAACAAGCTGTCTGATTTCGCCGCCACGCTGCCGCGCCGTTACCCGGCCCTGATGGATGCCGGGATTATCGACGCGATGGCCGAAAATATGCGCGCCCGCATCATGACGATGGGCGATTCGGTGGTGAAGTACTCTCTGGCCTCGCTGGTAGGGCTGCTGACGCTGGCGGTTTACCTTGTGCTCGTGCCGCTGATGGTCTTCTTCCTGGTGAAAGATAAAGATCAGATGCTCAACGCCGTGCGCCGTATTCTGCCGCGCAACCGCGGGCTGGCAGGCCAGGTCTGGGAAGAGATGAACCAGCAGATCACCAACTACATTCGCGGCAAGGTGCTGGAGATGATTGTCGTGGGGGTAGCCACCTGGATTGGCTTCCTGATTTTCGGCCTGAACTACTCGCTGCTGCTGGCGGTGCTGGTGGGGCTGTCGGTCCTGATTCCGTACATCGGCGCGTTTGTGGTGACCATTCCGGTTGTTGGGGTCGCGCTGTTCCAGTTTGGGCTGGGGACAGAGTTCTGGAGCTGCTTTGCGGTGTACCTGATTATTCAGGGCCTGGACGGTAACCTGCTGGTACCTGTGCTGTTCTCTGAAGCGGTGAACCTGCATCCGCTGGTGATTATCTTATCCGTGGTGATTTTCGGCGGGCTGTGGGGATTCTGGGGCGTGTTCTTTGCGATTCCGCTGGCGACGCTGATTAAAGCCGTGGTCCACGCGTGGCCGGATGTGCCGGCGGTGGAAGAGAAGTAGTTTTTGTGCAGCCTGATGCCCTCACTCCGACCCTCTCCTGCGGGAGAGGGGGAAAACATTAAAAACGGCAACCTGGGTTGCCGTTTTGCTGTTTATCAGGCGCTTGCTTTCAGCCAGTTCAACACCACGTCGTGGTGGTTGCTGGTTTTGAAGTCGTCAAACACATGTTCAACTTTACCGTCAGCGTCAATCAGGAAGCTGATGCGGTGAATACCGTCGTAGGTTTTACCCATAAACGTCTTCTCGCCCCAGACGCCGAACTGCTCGCATACCTGATGATCTTCATCAGAAAGCAGCGTGAAGTTCAGCAGCTCTTTTTCAGCAAATCGTGACAGCTTTTCTGGTTTATCCGTGCTGATACCCAGCACTTCCACGCCGACTTTTTTCAAGTCGTCCATGTTGTCGCGTAAGCCGCAGGCCTGTACGGTGCAGCCGGGGGTCATGGCTTTCGGGTAGAAATAGACCAGAACACGCTGTCCCTGGAAGTCGGTCAAATTTACTTGCTCGCCGTCTTGATCCGGTAAGCTAAATTTCGGTGCGATGTCACCGGCTTTCAGTGGGTTCATTACTCAACTCCATCCTGTTCGTGCTGCGAATAATTGACGACGCTTATACTGCCCTGCGCGTTTAATTCTGTACAGAGGGCTTTGAACGCTTGCTCGATATTTGACGCATCCTGTGAGGCAGGGCTGTGCGCGGTAATTTGAATAAACAGCACCGGAAGACCCTGGTCATCGCTTGTCTGCGTACGGGAAACCAGTTCGGCAATATTCATCTGGTGACTGTCAAAAAGCGCCGTGAAACGCTCAATCAGATGCGGAGAATCAGGCACTTCAACCTGTACCCAGACGGTAGAAGGCAGTGCCGGACGCGGACGCGCGGTGGTGCGCTTCATGACAATCAGCAAATCCAGTTCGGCCCCTTTCAGCGGCAGGGTCGATTCAATCAACGTAATGGCGTTCCATGTCCCGGAAAGCAACATAATAAATGTGAACTCTTCGCCAAGCATCGCCAGACGGCTGTCTTCGATATTACAGCCGCAGCTGCTTACGTGACGGGTGATGGTGTTCACGATACCCGGCCTGTCGGCACCCAGCGCAGTGATAACCAGGTAATGTTGTGATGAGGTTGTCAAACCTGTTCTTCCTTTGCATGGTTAAGTCTTCCTAAGGAAAGCATAAAAAAAACATGCATACAACCGCCTGAGAGCCTCAGGTCGCTTGCTTTTATTACAGTTCCAAACGTAACATTGAGGCTCTTGTTCGCACAGAGGATGGCTCATGTTCACGGGAAGTATTGTCGCGCTTGTTACACCGATGGATGAAAAAGGTAATGTCTGCCGGTCAAGCATGAAGAAGCTCATTGATTACCATGTCGCCAACGGAACCTCGGCGATCGTTTCGGTAGGGACTACCGGTGAATCCGCAACGCTGAGCCACGACGAGCACGGCGATGTGGTAATGCTGACCCTGGAACTGGCTGACGGACGTATTCCGGTCATCGCGGGGACAGGGGCTAATGCAACCGCAGAAGCTATCAGCCTGACCAAGCGTTTTAACGACAGCGGCATCGTTGGCTGTCTGACGGTGACCCCTTATTACAACCGTCCTACTCAGGAAGGTTTGTTCCAGCACTTCAAAGCCATCGCTGAACATACTGACTTGCCACAAATTCTGTATAATGTGCCGTCCCGTACCGGTTGCGATATGCTGCCGGAAACCGTTGGTCGTCTCTCGGAAGTAAAAAATATTATCGGTATTAAAGAGGCGACAGGGAACTTAAGCCGCGTTCATCAGATCAAAGAGCTGGTTTCAGACGACTTTATCCTGTTGAGTGGTGATGATGCGACCGCGCTGGACTTTATGCAGCTCGGTGGTCATGGCGTGATCTCCGTAACGGCAAACGTTGCGGCGCGCGATATGGCAGAAATGTGCAAACTGGCCGCAGCCGGTCACTTTGATGAAGCGCGTGTCATTAATCAGCGTCTGATGCCGCTGCACAATAAATTATTTGTCGAACCCAATCCGATCCCAGTGAAATGGGCATGTAAGGAGTTGGGACTTGTAGCATCCGACACGCTGCGTCTGCCAATGACACCGATTACCGACCACGGTCGTGACATCGTCAGGGCGGCGCTGAAGCATGCCGGTTTGCTGTAGAGTTTAGGGAGATTTGATGGCTTATTCAGTACAGAAGTCGCGCCTGGCGAAGGTTGCGAGTGTTTCGCTTGTTATGCTGCTCGCTGCCTGTAGTTCAGATTCGCGCTACAAGCGCCAGGTGAGCGGTGATGAATCCTATCTGGATGCGACCCCGCTTGCTGAACTTCACGCACCGGCTGGCATGATCCTGCCGATTCAGAACGGCGATTATAATATTCCCGTGACCAACGGCAGCGGCCTGGTCGGTAAAGCGCTTGATATTCGTCCGCCAGCACAGCCTCTGGCGCTGGTCAGCGGAGCGCGTACCCAGTTCACCGGTGATACGGCGTCTCTGATGGTTGAGAGCGCGCGCGGTAGCACGCTGTGGCCGCAGGTTGTCAGCGTCATTCAGTCGAAGAACTACACCATCGATAAACGCGATGACGCCAGCCAGACGTTAACCACCGACTGGGTCGAATGGAACCGTCTGGATGAAGACCAGCAGTACCGCGGTCGCTATCAAGTCTCCGTAAAACCACAGGGTTATCAGCAGGCGGTTAACGTTAAGCTGTTGAACCTGGAGCAGGCGGGTAAACCGGTTGCGGATGCCGCGTCCCTGCAGCGTTACAGCACCGAAATGCTGAACGTGATTGCCGCGGGTCTGGATAAGACCGCTACCGATGCTGCCAACGCCGCGCAGAGCCGCAACGGCGCGACCTTCGATGTACAAAGCGGTGCGGATGATACCGGCCTGCCAATGCTGGTGGTGCGTGCACCGTTTAACCAGACCTGGCAGCGTCTGCCAGCGACGCTGGAAAAAGTGGGCATGAAAGTGACCGACAGCACGCGTTCGACCGGCAGCATGACGGCAACGTATAAGCCGCTCTCCGACAGCGCATGGCAGGAACTGGGAGCGAAAGATCCTCAGCTTGCCTCCGGTGACTACAAGATTCAGGTAGGCGACCTTGATAACCGCAGCAGTCTGCAGTTTATCGATCCTAAAGGTCACACGCTGACCCAGTCGCAGAACGATGCGCTGGTCGCTGTCTTCCAGGCAGCATTCAGCAAATAAATACGAGGGCTGGTGAATCCAGCCCTTTTTATTTTAGTGCTACGCAAACGTGTGCGTGGCATAATATCCCCAGTTTTGAACACAAATCATCACACCAGGAGTAATGAAGATGCAGAAGCAAGCTGAGTTGTATCGTGGCAAAGCGAAGACCGTATACAGCACGGAAAACCCGGATCTGTTGGTGCTCGAGTTCCGCAATGATACGTCAGCAGGGGATGGCGCACGCATTGAGCAGTTCGATCGTAAAGGCATGGTGAACAACAAGTTCAACCACTTCATTATGACCAAACTGGCCGAAGCGGGTATCCCGACCCAGATGGAAGCGTTGCTGTCCGATACGGAATGTCTGGTGAAAAAACTGGATATGGTTCCGGTTGAGTGCGTTATTCGTAACCGTGCGGCGGGCTCCCTGGTGAAGCGTCTCGGCATTGAAGAAGGTATCGAACTGAATCCACCGCTGTTCGACCTGTTCCTGAAAAACGATGCCATGCACGACCCGATGGTCAACGAATCCTACTGCGAAACCTTCGGCTGGGTGAGCAAAGAGAACCTGGCGCGTATGCAGGAGCTGACCTACAAAGCCAACGACGTGCTGAAAAAGCTGTTTGATGACGCGGGCCTGATCCTCGTAGATTTCAAGCTGGAGTTTGGTCTGTTCAAAGGCGAAGTGGTGCTGGGCGATGAGTTCTCACCGGACGGTAGCCGCCTGTGGGATAAAGAAACCCTGGATAAAATGGACAAAGACCGTTTCCGTCAGAGCCTGGGTGGCCTGATTGAAGCGTACGAAGCGGTTGCTCACCGTTTAGGCGTTAAGCTCGACTAACTCCCTCACTTGCCAAAGGATGTTTGCATCCTTTGGCGTCTTACCTTTGTTTCCTATGGTAATCTTGCCGTTAACCGCCTACGATCATAGCTATTATAAATGGAATAGTTCGAGGTGGTTATGCGCTGGCAAGGGCGTCGTGAAAGTGACAATGTAGAAGACAGACGCAGTGATGGTGGCGGCGGTCCTTCAATGGGTGGGCCGGGCTTCCGGTTACCCAGCGGCAAGGGCGGTATCATCCTGCTGATTGTTGTTTTAGTCGCGGGTTACTACGGCGTTGACCTCACCGGGTTGATGACCGGTCAGCCGCTGCAGCAGCAGGAGCATTCTCAGCGCTCCATCAGCCCGAATGAAGATGAAGCGGCCAAATTTACCTCCGTTATTCTCGCCACAACAGAAGACACCTGGAGTCAGCTGTTTGAGAAGATGGGGCGTACCTACCAGCAGCCGAAGCTGGTGATGTATCGGGGGGCAACCCGCACCGGATGCGGTACCGGGCAATCTGTGATGGGGCCGTTCTACTGCCCGGCAGACGGCACCGTCTATATCGATCTTTCTTTTTACGATGACATGAAACGCAAGCTTGGCGCTGATGGTGATTTTGCCCAGGGTTATGTGATCGCGCATGAAGTCGGCCATCACGTGCAAAAGCTGCTGGGGATTGAGCCAAAAGTGCGCCAGCTTCAGCAAAATGCCTCTCAGGCGGAAGTGAACCGCCTTTCCGTTAAAATGGAGCTGCAGGCGGACTGCTTCGCGGGCGTCTGGGGCCACAGCATGCAGCAGCAGGGCGTCCTGGAATCCGGCGATCTTGAGGAGGCGTTAAATGCCGCTCAGGCTATCGGTGACGACCGTCTTCAGCAGCAGAGCCAGGGGCGCGTCGTGCCCGACAGCTTCACTCACGGTACCTCACAGCAGCGCTATAGCTGGTTTAAACGCGGCTTCGACAGCGGCGATCCGGCGCAGTGTAATACCTTCGGCAAAGCGATGTAATGCTGGAGTTTGAACAGCTGATAGGCGAGCTTGAGCGCACCGGCCATCGTCGGCTGGTGGTGCTCAGCGGCGAGGCGCAGTGGACGTTAACCCAGGCGCTTGCCCTGCGTGACGCCTTGCCCGGAGACTGGGTAAGGCTTGACGAACATCCTTCAAAAGCCATCAGCGGCCTGCTGGGACGCGAGTTCCGGCATGCCGTTTTTGACGCCAGCGCCGGGTTTGATGTCGCCGCGTTTGCCGCCCTGAGCGGAACGCTGAGCGCCGGAAGCCTTCTGGTGCTGCGGGTTCCGCCGCTCGACGCGTGGTCCGGGTTGCCAGACAGCGATTCACTGCGCTGGAGCGACGGCGCCGAAGCGATAGCCACGCCGCATTTTGTACACCATTTCTGCCGGACGATTGACGCCGATCCCGACGCGATTGTCTGGCATCAGGGCCGCGCGTTATCCCTTCCGCCTTTACCCGACGCGCCTGACTGGCAGCCTGCCAGCGGCGCACCGCAGCGCGAGCAGGCTGAGATCCTGGATGTGCTGCAGGGGATGGCGGAGGGCATCGCGGCCGTCACCGCCGCGCGCGGGCGCGGAAAATCAGCCCTGGCGGGCATGCTGCTGAACCGCATTGCGGGCAGCGCCGTGGTTACCGCGCCGTCGAAGGGGGCGACGGATATCATCGCCCGCTTCGCCGGAGAGCGTTTTCATTTTATGGCCCCGGACGCGCTGCTTGCGTCTTCACACCGGGCTGACTGGCTGATTGTCGATGAAGCCGCTGCGATCCCTGGTCCGCTGCTGGAAAAGCTAGTTGCCCGTTTCCCTCGCGTGCTGTTGACCACCACTGTGCAGGGATATGAAGGAACGGGCCGGGGATTCTTGCTTAAATTCTGCGGTCGGTTTGCCGGGCTGCAGCGCTACAGCCTATCTACACCGGTGCGCTGGGCGGCGGGCTGCCCGCTTGAGCGGGTTGTTGCCAGCGCGCTGCTGTTTGACGATACGCTGATTGACCGCCGCCCGGAGGGAGAGGTGCGTTTAACCTCCCTGACCCCGGAGGCCTGGGAACGCAGTCCGGCGCTTGCAGCGAGCGTATACGAGCTCCTCTGCGCGGCGCACTATCGTACCTCGCCGCTCGATTTACGCCGCATGATGGACGCGCCCGGGCAGCAGTTTGCCGTTGCCGAAACGGACCCGGATATCGCCGGGGCGCTCTGGCTGGTGGAGGAGGGCGGGCTCTCCCCTGAGCTTAGCCGCGCCGTATGGGCAGGGTACCGGCGTCCGCGCGGTAACCTGGTGGCGCAGTCTCTGGCGGCGCACGGCGGCTCTCCGCTGGCGGCGACGCTCAGAGGACGACGGGTGACCCGCATTGCCGTACATCCTCACCGTCAGCGGGAAGGGATTGGCCAGGCGCTTGTTCGCAGCGCCAGCGGCGAAGATTATCTGTCGGTGAGCTTTGGCTATACCGATGAGCTTTGGCGTTTCTGGCAGCAATGTGGGTTTGTGCTGGTGCGGATGGGCAGCCATCGTGAAGCCAGCAGCGGCTGCTACACCGCGATGGCCTTGCTGCCGCAGAGTCAGGCAGGGCGTCAGCTGTGCGAGCAGGCGCAGCGGCGTCTGAAGCGCGATGCGCGGGTGTTATCAGCCTGGAACGGTGAAAAGATCCCCGTGGAAGACGGCTGGGAAGCTACCCTTAATCATGACGACTGGCTGGAGCTGGCGGGGTTTGCTTTTGCGCATCGGGCGTTTTCAACCTCGGTTGCCGCACTGACGCGGCTGTTGTTAACCGTGGACATGCCGCTTCCGGCCCTGCGTGGGAAAATGGAAGGGAAAGTGGAAGACGTCGGGCGAAAAGCGTTGCTGACAACGTTGCGGAGTGAGACCGCGCAAGCGATTGAAAGTCTTGACTATCCGCGCTGCCAGCAGCTGAAAGAAGATATTTTGCAATGGCAATTTTTTCAATGACTTCTTCAGTAAAGTGGCATGGTCATTCACGTCCGGAGGCGTAGAATCCAGGTCATCTATTAAGGAGACCACCATGAAACACGACCATTTTGTTGTTCAAAGTCCTGACAAACCGGCTAAGCAGTTACTGCTTCTGTTTCATGGCGTAGGCGATAATGCCGTCAATATGGGTCAGATTGGCAGCTGGTTTGCGCCCGTTTTTCCGGAAGCATTGATTGTCAGCATCGGTGGCGTAGAGCCATGTGGTCCGAACGGACGCCAGTGGTTCTCTGTTCAGGGCGTGACGGAAGAGAATCGTCAGGCTCGCATCGACGCCATCATGCCCACCTTTATCGATATCGTCCGCTACTGGCAGCAGCAGAGCGGCGTGGGTGCAGACGCGACCGCGCTGATTGGTTTCTCGCAGGGGTCAATCATGTCGCTGGAAAGCGTTAAAGCGCAGCCGGGTCTGGTTTCACGCGTCATCGCGTTTAACGGCCGCTTTGCGACGTTACCGACCAGTGCGACCACGCAGACCACGATCCACCTGATCCACGGTGGTGAAGACCGCGTGATTGAGCTCTCGCATGCGGTTGCCGCCCAGGAAGCGCTGATTCGCGAAGGTGGGGATGTGACGCTGGATATCGTTGACGATCTGGGCCACGCGATTGACGATCGTAGCATGCAGTTCGCGCTCGATCGTTTGCGCTATACCGTACCGAAGCACTACTTTGATGAAGCGCTCAGCGGCGGTAAGCCGGATGATGATGATATTGTTGAGTTTATGTGAGGTTTCCCCCTCTCCCAGGGAGAGGGGAAACTTAACGATTACTTCTTCTGGTCCTTGTTCGGCCAGTCGTCGTCATCGTCCCACTTGTCGTTAAAATCACGGTGCGGGGGAAGATCCGGTTTGTTGGCGAGAAATTTTTTATGGTCAACGCGCTTAAGATCTTTAATCACGTTAAGCAATACGCCAACCAGAAAAACTAATACCAGAATCCACCAGTACTTTGAAAGCCAATCCATTCGCTATTCCTCTCAGAGCGTTCGTCAGGCGACGAGTTGCTCCATAATACGTTGATACATACGGGCCAGCAGTTGCAAATCTGCCGCATTGACACACTCATTGATTTTATGAATGGTTGCGTTCACTGGACCCAGTTCGACAACCTGGGCGCCCATACGGGCGATAAAGCGTCCGTCTGAGGTGCCACCCGTTGTCAGCAGCTGTGGCTTAATTTCATTATAGTGCTCGATGGCGTTCACTACCGCATCCACCAGTTTGCCGCGCTGCGTCAGGAACGGCTGGCCGGAAAGCCACCACTCCACGGTGTAGCGCAGCTGATATTTTTCCAGCAGGGCGACGACGCGCGCCTTGATCATCTCATCGGTCAGTTCGGTACTGAAGCGGAAGTTAAACTGCACGAAGTAATCACCCGGGATCACGTTGTTGCTGCCGGTCCCGGCCTTGACGTTCGCGATCTGCATGCTGGTTGGCGGGAAGAATTCGTTGCCTTTATCCCACTCGATGCCCACCAGCTCGCTCAGCATTGGCGCAGCGCGATGGACCGGATTATCGGCCAGATGCGGGTATGCAACGTGCCCCTGAACGCCGTGAATGGTCAGGTTACAGGTCAGCGAGCCACGGCGCCCGTTTTTGACCACATCACCCACCACTTCAGTACTGGACGGCTCACCGACCAGACAGTAGTCGAGACGCTCGTTACGCGCCATCAGCGCTTCAACGACCTTCACGGTGCCGTTATGGGCGCTGGCTTCTTCGTCGGAGGTGATTAAAAACGCCAGACGGTTTTTGTGGTTCGGATGCTGAGCCACAAAGCGCTCTGCCGCCACGACCATCGCCGCCAGAGAGCCTTTCATGTCTGCCGCGCCGCGACCAAACAGCATGCCGTCGCGGATGGTCGGTTCAAACGGCGGGTTAATCCAGCGATCCGCGTCACCGGCGGGAACGACATCAGTATGCCCGGCAAAGGCCAGCGTTTCACCCTGGCCGCGCCACGCCCAGAAGTTCTGGGTATCGCCAAAATCCATGCGTTCAACGGTGAAACCGATGGCACGCAGGCGCTCAATCATAAGTGCCTGACAACCTGCGTCGTCCGGGCTAAGGGAAGGACGGCGAATAAGCTGCTGAGTCAGCTCAATGACCGGGCATGACATAAACTACACCTCAACGAAAAAAGTCGGAATAAAGGGTTTCACTGAAACCCAGCAGCATAGGCTGCCCTGGCGCGCAGAGCAATGGGCGTTTGATAATTGCCGGCATATCGAGCATCAGTTTTGCCGCGCTGTCGGCGTTGTTGATGCTGGCGCGCAGAGATTCGTCGAGTTTACGCCAGGTGGTGCCGCGGGTGTTCAGCAGGGCTTCCCACCCCAGTTCGCCGATCGCGCTATGCAGAAATTCTGCATCAAGCCCGTCGGCACGGTAATCGTGGAAGCGGTACTCCACGCCGTTTGCTTCCAGCCAGCGGCGGGCTTTTTTGATGGTGTCGCAATTTTTAATGCCGTACATCACAACCATGGTGAATCCTTTTGACCTAATGATGATTAAATGTTCAGTAAATTCGAAGATATATCCTTAAGTGGAATATAACACATTCAGGAATCGTCTGGATTTACACTTCTTCTTAATTCAACTCACATCTGTACGCTGAATATTCTTTCACCCTTTAAGCATAGATGTCCATAAAGTTTAAATTTCGAATAAACTCAGCGAGTAAAATAAAATTCACCCGCTTGGAGGGTTATTTCAAAATATTGCTAGCCGTCACAAAAAATTGAGGCCTCTCCGTTCATATTTATCATAAATCCCCGTAGGACGTGGGGTACAATCACAGCAATTGGTTAAATAGTCTTCACAATGATGGTCCGTTTTTGTAGAATGCGCATAATAATAAGAGAGGTTGTTATGATTGAACGTGAACTGGGGAACTGGAAAGATTTTATCGAAGGCATGCTTCGTAAATGACATTCAGTAAGAATTGCAAGAGCACTAAAATAAGTAAAATAACCATAGTGTGAATTAATCACACAATAAAAAGGCGGCCGATAAAGCCGCCTTTTTTTATTTCAATCACTTACTCAGCGCGTTCCTTTAACGGGAAGCGGCGACGCACCAGCACAAAGAACAGCGGCACGAAGTAAATGGCCAGAACGGTGGCCGAAATCATGCCGCCCATCACCCCCGTTCCGACGGCATGCTGGCTGCTGGAGCCTGCGCCCGTACTGGTTGCCATCGGCAGTACGCCAAAGACAAACGCCAGCGACGTCATCAGGATGGGACGTAAGCGCTGACGGCAGGCGTGCAGCGTGGCGGCCATCAGCTCGTGGCCTTTGGCATTCATCTCGTTGGCAAATTCAACGATCAGAATGGCGTTTTTCGCCGATAGCCCAATTACGGTGAGCAGACCCACCTGGAAGTAAACATCGTTCTCGAGGCCGCGCATCCAGGTCGCGAGCAGCGCACCGATAACCCCAAGCGGCACGACCAGCATGACGGAGAACGGGACTGACCAGCTTTCATACAGTGCGGCAAGGCAGAGGAAGACCACCAGCAGAGAGAGCGCGTAAAGTGCGGGAGCCTGTGCCCCGGAGAGACGCTCCTGGTAGGACATGGCCGTCCACTCCAGACCAAAACCGGCGGGCAGCTGCTGCACCAGTTTTTCCATGGTATCCATGGCGGTACCGGTACTGACGCCCGGCGCGGCTTCCCCGACGATTTCAACCGCAGAGTAGCCGTTATAGCGCTCCAGACGCGGCGAGCCGCTCTCCCAGTGCGAGGTGGCAAACGCGGAGAACGGCACCATGCCGCCAGCGTTATTCCTGACAAACCAGCGGTTAATATCATCCGGCAGCATGCGGAACGGCGCGGCGGACTGGACATACACTTTTTTCACGCGGCCGCGATCCATAAAGTCATTCACATAGCTCGAGCCCCACGCCGTTTGCAGGGTGTCGTTGATATCGTTGATCGAGACGCCCAGCGCCTGCGCCTTACGCTGGTCGATATCCACCTGCAGCTGCGGGCTGTCGTCAAGACCGTTATGGCGAACGCGGGTCAGGCCTGGATCGTTGCCCGCCAGCGCTAGCAGCTTATCGCGTGCCGCCATCAGCGCCGTGTGGCCCGCCCCGGCGTGATCCTGCAGCTCCATGTCAAACCCGGCGGAACTGCCCAGGCCGCTTATCGCCGGCGGGCTGCTGGCGAAGACGCGCGCCTCTTTAATATGCGCAAAGGCTTTGGTCGCGCGTTCAATGATGGCGAATGACGTTCCGGTTTTGGTATCGCGCTCGTCCCAGTCCTTCAGGCGGACGAACATGCGGGCGACGTTCTGCCCGTTTCCGCCCGGGCCAGAGCCCACGGTGGAGAAGACCGACACAACGTTATCTTTCTCTTTGGTGAAGAAGTACTGCTCCACTTTCTGGACCACTTTCAGCGTCTGCTGCTGCGTTGCGCCGCTCGGGAGCTGCACCGAGGTGGTGAACATTCCCCGGTCTTCCATAGGCAGGAACGAGGTGGGGAGATGCATAAACAGCCAGACCATGCCGCCCAGCAGCACAACGTAAATCATCATCCAGCGCAGGCTGCGATGGAGCACGCCACCGACGGCAGATTCATATCGCGCGGCATTGCGG
Organism: Enterobacter sp. WP_7_1; assembly: GCF_003688535.1. Taxonomy (NCBI): domain Bacteria; kingdom Pseudomonadati; phylum Pseudomonadota; class Gammaproteobacteria; order Enterobacterales; family Enterobacteriaceae; genus Enterobacter; species Enterobacter sp. WP_7_1. The sequence goes on from NZ_REFK01000002.1 coordinate 137,896, forward strand.
TTGAACATCCGGTTAAACCAGCCGAAGAACCCTTTTTGCCCGTGCTGCTCCCCTTTGTGCAGCGGTTTCAGAATGGTGGCGCACAGCGCAGGGGTGAGGATCAGCGCCACCAGCACGGAGAGCACCATCGCCGAGACGATGGTTATTGAGAACTGACGGTAAATCGCGCCGGTGGTGCCGCCAAAGAAGGCCATCGGGATAAAGACGGCCAACAGCACCATCGCAATACCGACTAGCGCCCCCTGAATTTGCCCCATGGATTTGCGCGTCGCCTGGCGCGGGGAGAGTCCTTCTTCGCTCATGATGCGCTCGACGTTTTCGACCACCACGATGGCATCATCCACCAGAAGGCCAATCGCCAGCACCATCGCAAACATCGTCAGGGTGTTAATGCTGTACCCGAACGCGTAAAGCACCGCAAAGGTCCCCAGCAGCACCACCGGCACGGCAATGGTTGGGATCAGCGTCGCGCGGAAGTTTTGCAGGAACAGGTACATCACCAGGAACACCAGCGCGATGGCTTCCAGCAGGGTTTTCACCACGTCCTCGATCGACGCTTTAACGAAGGAGGTCGTTTCATAGGCGACTTTGTACTCCAGCCCGTGCGGGAAATACTGGGAAAGCTCGTCCAGACGGTCCAGCACCAGTTTCGCCGTGGCCATTTCGTTTGCGCCGGAGGCAAGCTTTATCCCCAGACCGGAGGCCTGATTACCGTTAAAGCGGCTCAGGTAGTCGTATTTTTCCGCCCCCATTTCCACCGTGGCGACATCGCCCAGACGCACTTCCGACCCATCCTGATTCACGCGCAGGGTGATGTTGCGGAACTGGTCCGGCGTCTGCAGCAGGGATTGTGAATTGATGGTGGCGTTCAGGGCCTGCTTATCGACGGACGGCGTTCCCCCCAGCTGTCCCACCGCAATCTGGGCGTTCTGGGCCTTGATGGCATTCGTCACGTCGGTTGCCGTCATCTGGACGCTGTTCAGCTTGTTGGGGTCGAGCCAGATGCGCATTGAGTATTGTGAGCCGTAGGCGTCGATATCGCCGACGCCGTTAATACGGCTGATGGGATCCTGAATATTACTGGCGACGTAGTCCGCAATGTCCTGTTTATCCATCGAGCCATCTGTCGAGACAAACGCGATGGTCAAAATGTTGGTATCACCGGTTTTACGCACGGTCACGCCCTGATTCTGCACCGCCTGGGGCAGCTTGCGCATGGCCGACTGCAGCTGGTTTTGCACCTGCTGCACCGCTTCGTCCGGGTCGGTGCCCGCCTTAAAGCTCAGGGTAACCGTCGCCTGACCCGTGGCGCTACTTTGCGAGGACATGTACATCAGGTTATCCAGACCCGTCATGTTCTGCTCGATAACCTGCGTCACGGTGTTTTCCAGCGTTTGTGCGGAAGCGCCGGGGTAGTTTGCTGTTACGCGCACGTTAGGCGGTGCCAGATCGGGGTATTGCTCAACAGGAAGTGAAGTAATCGCCAGGACACCTGTCAGACACAACAGGATGGCAAGCACCCAGGCAAAAATGGGGCGATCGATGAAAAAATTCGCCATGAAAGAGTGACCTCGTTTTGCTGCACGTCATTATTGTTTATTGCCCGCATAACTTTAGCGGTAAGGCCCAGGTCAAACGTGGAGAAATAAAGGAGATAATGTAAATTATCATGCGCTTTTTCCTGCGCGTCTTCATTTACCGTTATTTACCCGTTAACGGCGCGGGCGCCGGGAACGTCACGCTGACCAGCGTGCCGCCGTTTTGCGGCTGCGAGAAGTGCAGTATCCCGCCGAGCCGTTGCGCGCGTTCGCGCATAATGTTCAGCCCGTAGTGTCCCGGCGGCTCGCTGGCTTCGCCAATCCCGATGCCGTTGTCACGAATGCTGACGCTGTGCGTACCGTCCGATGCGGTCATGCAGCTTACGGTGATCTCGCTGGCCTGCGCATGCTTAATGGCGTTCAGCACGGCCTCACGCACGATCTGCAGCAAATGCACCTGCTTTTGCGCGTCCAGCGCCAGCGAGGAAAGACGGCAGTCGAGATGCAGCTTCGCCTGCGTCTGGCTCTGCAGGACGTCGAGGGACTCCTGCAGCGCTGCGGGTAAGTTCGCGTGGTTCAGCGTCAGGCGGAAGGTGGTGAGCAGCTCGCGAAGCTGCTGCCAGGCATTGTTCAGCTCGCGGGAGAAGTCGGTGATGATGGTCTGCGCCGGGATATTTTCCTCGGGCACGGCGCGTTTAAGCAGCGCAAGCTGAATGCGCAGATACGACAGCACCTGCGCCAGCGAATCGTGCAGCTCGCGGGCAATGGTGGCGCGCTCTTCCATCAGCAGCAGCTGCTGGTAATGTTTTTGCGCCTGGTTAAAGTACAGCCCGCGCCCGAGCATGGTTGCCACGCTTCTCATCAGCGGAAGGGGAACGCTGTCCGTCTCGCTTTGCCAGCGCAGCTCGCCATAAAGGGTGTCCTGCATCAGTACCGGCAGGTGCTGCAGAGGAATGCCATGTGACTCCGTCCCTTCAGACAGCCGCCAGTCGTCGCTGGTGCGCAGTTCGAGATAATTCATCTGCGTATAGTCATGGACAATCTGCAGGATATGCCGAAAGCAGTGGCTGTCTATCTGGCCGGTATTCAGCGCCTGAGAGCATTTGAACAGCATGTCGAGCTGCTGGTGGGCTTCATGCAAATGCCGCGTCTTTTCCGCGACCGAGGCTTCGAGCGAACGGTAGAGCGTAGCCAGCTCGGCGGACATGTGGTTGAAGGCGCGGGAGAGTTGGCCCAGCTCGTTCGGCAGGGCGGTATCCGGCGCCGGGGTTGTAAATTCGCCACGCTCAACCCGTTCGCTGGCCGCCACCAGATTGTTAAGCGGCAATACCACCTGGCGACGGATGCGTCGCAGGGTAAACAGCGTCAGCAGCAGGATCCCGAGAGCACCCGCCAGCGAGAGCAGGGTCACCGTCTGAATTTTATGTTCGGTGTAGTGCTGAAGGGCGAGCACAAAGGCATCAATGCGGCCGACAAAATCCTCAATGTGGGTTTGATACCACGCGCTGTCGCCACGGGCGATGTGCGCATCCATTTCCAGCCAGGCCACGTGGAGCTGCTGGTAGCGCGCTTTTACATCGTCCGGGACGTACCAGCGGTTTAGCTTCTGCAGGGCAGGCGCGTTCAGCGTCTGTTGCCAGCTGTCGCGATGCGCGGCAAGGGAAGGGCTGTTGCGCTGCATCTCGTAGCCCAGACGATAGCTCTGCATGCGCAGCGAACCCGCGATATTAATAGCTTCGGCGTCACGCTGGCTGCTGGCAAGCGTCAGCAGCGCGACGGTGCTGGTCAGCACCGATAAGACAATTATCGAAAAGAAAGCCCAGGCAAGGCTTCCGGAAACGGGTCGTTTGACGGTCACAGAACGGCTCTCTGAATAAAATTGATCTGCTACAGGTTCACTGTAAATAATTCGGCATTCCGGGCATTTGAACATTGCCCGATCGCGCCGTGATGCGTAAATACCATATTCATACAAAGAATAAGGTTATTGAACCAAAAACAGGTGTGGTTATGAATCGTTTTATTATGGCTAACAGCCAGCAGTGCATCGGGTGTCGCGCCTGCGAAGTGGCCTGCGTGATGGCGCACAACGATGAGCAGCACGTCCTGAGCGAGCGCCATTTTCATCCCCGTATTACGGTCCTGCGAGCCGGCGAGAAGAGTAGCCCCGTCACCTGCCATCACTGTGAAAACGCGCCCTGCGCGCAAAGCTGCCCGAACGGCGCCATCAGCAAATGCGATGACAGCGTACAGGTGAATCAACAAAAATGCATCGGCTGTAAGGCCTGCGTGGTGGCCTGCCCGTTTGGCACGATGGAGATTATCGTCACCCCGCTCGACAGCGGCGGCGTGAAGGCCTCGGCGAATAAATGCGATCTCTGTCTGACGCGACCACACGGCCCGGCCTGTATCGAAAATTGCCCGGCAGGTGTTCTGTCACTGGCGACGCCTGTTGTCCTTGATACTCTGGCGAAATCGCGCCGACAGCGCACGGCCTGCCTGGAGGCGCAGCCCTGGCACGCGGAAGCCGTCAGAGAAGACGCTTCGCGCACCAAACTGCAGCAGATGCAAACAACCCCGCCGCGCGGCGAGCCCGATAAACTCGCTGCCGCAGAACGCGTGGGCCATTTTAATGAAATTTACCTGCCGTTCCGGGCCGAGCAGGCCGCCCGCGAGGCGTCGCGCTGCCTGAAATGCGGCGAGCACAGCATTTGCGAATGGACCTGCCCGCTGCATAACCACATCCCGCAGTGGATCGAGCGCCTCAACGCGGGGGACATCGCCGGCGCGGTCGAGCTTTCTCATCAGACCAACTGTTTACCTGAAATTACCGGCCGCGTCTGTCCGCAGGACCGATTATGCGAGGGTGCCTGCACAATACGTGAAGAGGCGGGATCCGTAACCATCGGTAACATCGAGCGCTATATCTCCGATCGGGCGCTGGCGATGGGCTGGCGGCCGGATATGTCCGCCGTCACGCCGACAGGTAAACGTGTTGCGATCGTCGGCGCGGGGCCCGCCGGGCTGGCGTGTGCCGACGTGCTGGCGCGCAGCGGCGCGAGTGTGACGGTCTATGACCGGCATCCGGAAATTGGCGGATTGCTGACCTTTGGCATCCCGGCATTCAAGCTGGACAAATCGTTGCTCGCGCACCGCAGAGAGATATTTACCGCGATGGGGATCCGCTTCGAGCTGAACTGCGAGGTGGGCCAGGACGTGTCGATGTCGCAGTTAAAGCACGATTACGACGCCCTGTTTATTGGCGTGGGAACCTATCGCTCGATGAAGGCGGGCATACCGCACGAGGACGCGCCTGGAGTCTATGACGCGCTGCCTTTCCTGGTGGGCAACACGCGGCACGTTATGGGGCTGGAGGCGACGGCCAGCGAACCGTTCATCGACACCCATGGCTTAAACGTGGTGGTGCTTGGCGGGGGCGATACCGCGATGGACTGCGTCCGCACCGCGTTACGCCACGGCGCGGCGAAGGTAACCTGCGCCTATCGTCGGGATGAGGCTAATATGCCGGGCTCGAAGAAAGAGGTGAAGAACGCCCGAGAAGAGGGCGCGGCGTTTGAATTTAACGTTCAGCCGGTTGAGCTGACGCTGGATCCTGACGGAAAGGTCAACGGTATCCGGATGCTGCGTACCGAGCTCGGTGAACCGGACGCGCAGGGACGGCGTCGGCCCGTTCCGGTAGCGGGCAGCGAGTTCGTGATGGCCGCTGATGCGGTCATCATGGCGTTTGGTTTTAACCCGCACGCGATGCCGTGGCTGCAGGCGCAGGGTGTCGAAACGGATGACCGGGGGCGGATCGTTGCTTCGGTCGAGAGCCGCTACCGTTATCAGACGACTAACCCACAGATCTTCGCCGGGGGCGATGCGGTACGCGGTGCGGATCTGGTGGTGACCGCAATGGCGGAAGGGCGTCATGCGGCGCAGGGGATACTCGACTGGCTTGGGGTTAACGCGCCAAATCATCATTAAACCGGCGGGCGACAAAGCGGGATTCACGGCGTAGTATAGGACGACTCATTGTGTTGTGGAGCCCGTATGACCCTGAAAATTGACGTTATCAAAGACAAAATTCTCTCTGAAAACTACTTTGTCCTGCGTAACATCACCTATGACCTTACGCGTAACAACGGTGAGGTTATCCGCCACAAACGCGAGGTCTACGACCGCGGCAACGGGGCAACCATTCTGCTCTATAACCGTGAAAAGCAGAGCGTGGTGCTGATCCGTCAGTTCAGGGTGGCGACATGGGTTAATGGCAACCCTGACGGACGTTTGATTGAAACCTGCGCGGGCCTGCTCGATGATGATGAGCCGGAAGTTTGTATCCGCAAAGAGGCCGTGGAAGAAACCGGCTTCGAAGTGGGCGAGGTCAAAAAGGTCTTCGAGCTGTTTATGTCGCCGGGCGGCGTAACGGAAATTGTGCATTTCTTCATCGCGGAATACAGCGACGCGCAGCGCACTCACCGCGGCGGTGGCGTGGAGGATGAAGATATCGAAGTGCTGGAGCTTCCTTTTGCCCGGGCGCTGGAGATGATGCGTTCAGGCGAAATCAGGGATGGTAAAGCGGTGATATTACTGCAGTATTTACAGACAACCGGGCTGATGAACGCTGATTTCGAACGGAAGTAGCGTGTTTTTCGGGTATATCTGATAAATCCGATTGAGCAACCCCGGCGGGAACACGAAGATACTGCCCAGTTAAGCGTTTTCGTTCCGGGATTGTGTCATTCATGCGCTACAGCGTCTTTTTGTTTTACCTGTTTTGTGTGCTCCTCGCGCCGCAGGTGCGGGCAGCACCTGCCCAGCAAGCCTTCTCCGACTGGCAGGTAACCTGCAATAACCAGAATTTTTGCCTCGCACGCAATACCGGTGAACACCGTGGTCTGGTCATGACGCTCACCCGTAGTGCCGGGGCGAAAACGGACGCCACGCTGCGTATCGATCTCGGCGGTCTTGATGCGCCCTCGGTCAAAGAGCCAGAGATTGCCCCCCGGCTGCTGCTGGATAACGTTCCCCTGAAGCTGGACAAACAGCGCTGGCAGCTCACGCCCTGGCATCTTAAAACGGACGATGCGGCCACCATCACCGCCTTTCTGAAAAACATCCAGGAAGGGAAGGCCCTGACCCTGCGCGACGGTAAGCAGGTTATTTCACTGAGCGGTCTGAAAGCCGCGCTGCTGTTCATTGATGCGCAGCAAAAGCGCGTCGGCAGCGAAACCGCATGGATCAAGAAAGGTGACGATCCGCCGTTAAGCGTTCCGCCTGCTCCTGCCCTTAAAAAGGTGGCGGTCGTCAATCCGACCCCGACGCCGCTCTCTCACGCCGAACTGAACGACCTGCTGGACTATGGTACCGGGCGGATGAACGCAAGCCAGTGCTCGCTGGATCCTAACCGCCGGGAAGTGCGCGTCACCGCGTTAACCGATGACAAAGCGCTGCTGATCGTCAGCTGCGAGGCGGGGGCCTATAACACGGTCGATCTGGCGTGGCTGGTATCGCGTAAAAAACCGTTCACCGCGCGCAGCGTCAGGCTGCGTCTGCCGTTTACGCCGTCAGGCGACGGGAGCGAAATGGAGTTGATGAACGCCAGCTTCGATGAAAAGACGCGCGAGCTGACAACGCTCGCGCTGGGGCGCGGTTTGGGTGATTGCGGGATCCAGACGCGCTGGCGTTTTGACGGCCAGCGTTTCCGCCTGGTGCGCTACGCTGAGGAGCCCAGCTGCGACAACTGGAACGGGCCAGATGCCTGGCCCACGCTGTGGATCACGCGGTAGTTTTAAGCCGGGTGGCGCTGTTGCTTACCCGGGCTACGGTTTGGCGGTTTTGTAGGCCGGGTAAGGCGTAGCCGCCACCCGGCAACGCAGACCGCACTAGATCACGCTCAGCGCCTTCTCCACCACGTTCTCAACGGTAAAGCCGAAGTACGGGAACAGCTTATCGGCAGGGGCGGATTCACCGTAGCCCCGCATGCCGACAATCGCCCCTTTGAGCCCGACATATTTGTACCAGTAGTCGGCAATACCGGCCTCCACCGCCACGCGAGCCGCGACGCTGGACGGCAGGACCGATTCCCGGTACGCCTCGTCCTGGGCGTCGAAAATGTCCGTTGAGGGCAGGGACACCACGCGCACCGCGTGGCCTTCGGCGGTCAGTTTCTCCGCCGCTTTCACCGTGATTTCCACCTCGGAACCGGTCGCAATCAGGATCACGTCCGGCTTGCCGCCGCTGTCCTTCAGGATGTAGCCGCCGCGGGCGATGTTTTTCACCTGCTCCGGGGTTCGCTCAATCTGCGCCAGGTTCTGGCGTGACAGAATCAGTGCCGTTGGTCCGTTGTGGCGTTCCACCGCCAGCTTCCAGCCCACCGCCGCTTCGACCTGATCGCACGGACGCCAGGTGCTGAAGTTCGGCGTCAGGCGCAGGCTCGCCAGCTGTTCAACCGCCTGGTGCGTAGGCCCGTCTTCCCCAAGTCCGATGGAGTCATGGGTGTAGACCATAATCTGCCGCGCCTTCATTAAGGCCGCCATGCGCGCCGCGTTGCGGGCATACTCGACGAACATCAGGAAGGTGGCGGTGTACGGCACAAACCCGCCGTGATGGGCGATGCCGTTGGCAATAGCGGTCATGCCGAACTCGCGCACGCCGTAGTGGATGTAGTTCCCGGCAATGTCCTCTTTGAGCGATTTGGAGCCCGACCAGATGGTCAGGTTACTCGGTGCGAGATCCGCCGAGCCGCCGAGCAGTTCGGGCAGGAGAGGGCCGATTGCGTTCAGGGTATTTTGCGACGCCTTACGGGTGGCGATCTTCGCCGGGTTGGACTGCAGGTTTTCAATCAGCGCCTGGGTTCTATCGTCCCAGTCCTCCGGCAGGCCGCCGCTCATGCGGCGGGAAAACTCGGCGGCGAGATCCGGGTGCGCTTTTTTGTAGGCAGCAAACTTCTCGTTCCAGGACTGCTGGGCCTTTTCACCCGCCTCACGGGCATCCCAGGCTCTGTAGATCTCTTTCGGGATCTCAAACGGTGGATGTTTCCACCCCAGCTTTTGCCGGGTCAGCGCGACTTCCTCCTCGCCCAGCGCCGCGCCGTGCGCCTCCTCTTTGCCCGCCTTGTTCGGTGAGCCGAAGCCGATGACCGTGCGGCAGATAATCAGGGACGGTTTATCCTTCACGCTCTGCGCTTCCTGAATCGCTTTTTTCACCGCTTCAGGGTCGTGGCCGTCGATCTCGTGCACCACGTGCCAGTGATAGGCTTCAAAGCGTTTTGCCGTGTCGTCGGTAAACCAGCCTTCGGTCTCCCCGTCGATGGAGATGCCGTTGTGATCGTAGAAGCCAATCAGCTTGCCGAGCCCCAGCGTGCCCGCCAGGGAGCAGACCTCATGGGAAATCCCCTCCATCAGGCAGCCGTCACCCATAAACACGTAGGTATAGTGGTCGACAATCTCGTGGTCCGGCTGATTAAACTGCGCCGCCAGCGTGCGTTCGGCAATTGCCAGCCCAACCGCATTGGCCAGCCCCTGACCGAGCGGCCCGGTCGTCGTTTCCACGCCCGGCGTATAGCCAATCTCAGGGTGCCCCGGCGTTTTGGAGTGCAGCTGGCGGAAGTTTTTCAGCTCCTCAAGCGGCAGATCGTAGCCGGAAAGGTGCAGCAGGCTGTAGAGCAGCATTGAGGCGTGACCGTTGGAGAGAATAAAGCGGTCGCGATCGTACCAGGTGGGGTCATTGGGGTTGTGCTTCAGAAAGTCGTTCCACAGCACTTCGGCAATATCAGCCATGCCCATCGGCGCGCCGGGGTGGCCGGAATTGGCTTTTTGCACGGCGTCCATGCTGAGGGCGCGAATGGCATTGGCTAGCTCTTTACGGGACATAGTTCACTCCGTGGCAAGGTTAAAGTTTGGCGGCGAGAAGATCTTCAAGTTTGCGCTGGTCGACGGCGAACTGGCGGATGCCGTCCGCCAGTTTTTCCACGGCCATGGCGTCCTGATTGTGCTCCCAGCGGAACTCCGCTTCGGTCATGGCTTTCGGTTTTGGCAGAACGGTGGAGGTCGGCACCAGCTTGCGGATCACCGTTTCTTCTTTGTCCTGTAGCTCCTGGAGCAGGTTAGGGGAGATGGTCAGACGGTCGCAGCCTGCCAGGGCGAGGATCTGCTCGGTACGGCGGAAGCTGGCCCCCATCACGATGGTTTCGTAGCGGTGCTGTTTGTAGTAGTCGTAGATATTACGGACCGATTTCACGCCCGGATCCTCATCCACCACGTATGGATCCATCGGCTGTTTCGCCTGATACCAGTCGTAGATGCGCCCGACAAACGGCGAGACGAGGAACACGCCCGCTTCAGCGCAGGCGCGCGCCTGGGCAAACGAGAACAGTAGGGTCAGGTTGCAGTGGATGCCCTCTTTCTCCAGCACCTCTGCCGCGCGGATGCCTTCCCAGGTGGACGCCAGCTTGATCAGAATGCGTGATTTATCGATCCCCTGTTCCTCGTACAGTTCCACCAGGCGACGCGCCTTATTAATGCTCTTTTCTTTATCGAACGAGAGGCGGGCGTCGACTTCGGTCGAGACGCGGCCCGGGATGCTTTTAAGAATTTCCGCACCAAAATTAACCGCCAGCTTGTCGCTGGCTTCGGCGACCTGCTGCTCCTGCGTTTTTCCGCGCTGTTTACCGTAGGCAATGGCGTCATCAATCAGATGGCTAAAATGGGCAAGCCCTGCGGCTTTGAGCAGTAGCGAAGGGTTAGTGGTCGCGTCCTCCGGCTGATAGTGGCGAATCGACTCGATATCGCCGCTGTCTGCAACCACGGTGGTGAATTTTTTGATGCCGTCTAGCTGGTTCATAAATGATTACTCCTTGGAAATAAAAGAGTTAGATGAGTGCGTTAGTTCACACTTCTGGAAAAATCATGATGGACTTAACAAAAAAGCATAGCAGACGGGGGAGGCATTGCTTTTGAGACGGGTAACATGGCTGTTATAAATTGATAACAATTTTTAATGTGTGATGGTGAGAGTTTGGCTGCCTTCAAAGTTTAGGAGGCGGCCTGAGGCGATACTAGGCGGCACACCAGGGTGTGCATCAGGATCGCTTACGTCACCCTTTTGACCGATACGTGAAAGGAAAAATAAGATGGATGAGCAGTTGAAACAGAGTGCCCTCGATTTTCACGAGTTTCCTGTCCCGGGGAAAATCCAGGTCTCCCCAACCAAGCCGCTGGCAACCCAGCGCGATCTGGCGCTGGCCTATTCGCCGGGCGTGGCTGCACCGTGTCTGGAAATCGAAAAAGACCCGCTGGCGGCCTACAAATACACCGCGCGCGGCAACCTTGTCGCCGTGATCTCTAACGGCACGGCGGTGCTGGGGCTGGGCAACATCGGCGCGCTGGCCGGTAAGCCGGTGATGGAAGGGAAGGGGGTACTGTTCAAGAAATTCGCCGGTATCGACGTGTTCGACATCGAGGTGGATGAACTCGATCCTGACAAATTCATCAACGTGGTGGCCGCGCTGGAGCCGACCTTCGGCGGGATCAACCTGGAAGACATCAAAGCGCCGGAATGTTTCTATATCGAGCAGAAGCTGCGCGAGCGTATGAACATTCCCGTGTTCCACGATGACCAGCACGGCACCGCGATTATCAGCACCGCCGCGATTCTCAACGGCCTGCGCGTGGTCGAGAAAAATCTCTCCGACGTGCGCATGGTGGTCTCTGGCGCAGGCGCCGCGGCCATCGCCTGTATGAACCTGCTGGTGGCGCTGGGTATGCAGAAACACAACATTGTGGTCTGCGACTCCAAAGGCGTTATCTATAAAGACCGCGAGCCGAACATGGCGGAAACCAAAGCGGCGTACGCGGTCGACGACGACGGTAAACGCACCCTGGACGACGTGATTGACGGCGCGGATATCTTCCTCGGCTGCTCGGGTCCGAAAGTGCTGACCCAGGAGATGGTGAAGAAGATGGCGCGTGCGCCAATGATCCTGGCCCTGGCGAACCCTGAGCCCGAAATCCTGCCGCCGCTGGCGAAAGCGGTGCGTGAAGACGCCATCATCTGTACCGGCCGTTCGGACTACCCGAACCAGGTCAACAACGTGCTCTGCTTCCCGTTCATCTTCCGCGGCGCGCTGGACGTCGGCGCAACGGCGATCAACGAAGAGATGAAGCTTGCCGCCGTTCACGCTATCGCGGAGCTGGCGCACGCCGAGCAGAGTGAAGTGGTCGCGTCTGCGTACGGCGATCAGGATCTGAGCTTCGGACCGGACTACATCATTCCCAAACCGTTCGACCCGCGCCTGATTGTCAAAATTGCGCCAGCCGTTGCCAAAGCGGCGATGGACTCCGGCGTGGCGACGCGTCCGATTCATGATTTCGACGCGTACGTCGATAAGCTCACCGAGTTCGTCTACAAAACGAACCTGTTCATGAAGCCGATCTTCTCCCAGGCGCGCGCCGATGCGAAGCGCGTGGTGCTGGCGGAAGGGGAAGAGGCGCGCGTGCTGCACGCCACCCAGGAGCTGATCACCTTAGGCCTGGCGAAACCGATCCTGATTGGTCGTCCGAGCGTGATTGAAATGCGTATCCAGAAGCTGGGCCTGCAGATTAAGCCGGGCGTCGACTTCGAGATCGTTAACAACGAATCCGATCCGCGCTTCAAAGAGTACTGGAGCGAATACTACGCGATCATGAAGCGCCGGGGGATCACCCAGGAGCAGGCGCAGAAAGCCGTCATCAGCAACACGACGGTGATCGGCGCGATCATGGTTCATCGCGGCGAGGCGGATGCGCTGATCTGCGGCACCATCGGCGATTACCACGAGCACTTTAGCGTGGTGCAGGAGATCTTCGGCTATCGCGACGGCGTCCATACCGCCGGGGCGATGAACGCGCTGCTGCTGCCAAGCGGCAACACCTTTATTGCGGATACCTACGTTAACGACGATCCGACCCCGGACGAGCTGGCGGAGATCACCGTGATGGCCGCCGAGACCGTGCGTCGCTTTGGTATTGAGCCGAAGGTGGCGCTGCTGTCGCACTCTAACTTTGGTTCGTCTAAATCCGCGGCGGCCTGCAAAATGCGCCAGACGCTGGAGCTGGTGCGCGAGCGTGCGCCGGAGCTGATGATTGACGGGGAAATGCACGGCGATGCCGCGCTGGTGGAGAGCATTCGTAACGAACGTATGCCGGACAGCCCGCTGAAGGGATCGGCGAATATACTGATTATGCCGAACGTGGAAGCGGCGCGTATCAGCTATAACCTGCTGCGCGTCTCCAGCTCTGAAGGGGTGACCGTAGGACCGGTACTGATGGGCGTGGCGAAACCGGTGCATGTGTTAACGCCGATTGCCTCCGTGCGTCGTATCGTGAACATGGTGGCGCTGGCGGTGGTTGAGGCGCAGACGCAGCCGCTGTAATTTTTACCCTCACCCTAACCCTCTCCCAAAGGGAGAGGGCCGGGGTGAGGGGAGGGCTACACCCAGTCCCGAACCTGAATAAACTCACGCAAGGCAGCCTCCGGGCTGCCTTCTTTTGGCTCGTAGCAGTACTCCCAGCGCACCAGCGGCGGCATCGACATCAGAATCGACTCCGTGCGCCCGCCGGTCTGCAGGCCGAACAGCGTCCCGCGATCCCACACCAGGTTGAACTCCACGTAGCGCCCGCGGCGGTAGAGCTGGAACTCACGCTCGCGCACGCCGTAGTAGGTATTTTTACGACGCTCGACAATCGGCACATAGGCGTCGGTATAGCCTTCGCCTACCGCGCGCATAAAGCTGAACGCGGTATCAAAATCAGGCGTGTTGAGATCGTCAAAGAACAGTCCGCCGATGCCGCGCTGCTCGTCGCGGTGCTTCAGGTAAAAGTAGTCATCGCACCACTTTTTGAATTTCGGGTAGACGTCTTCGCCAAACGGCAGACAAAGGTCCCGTGCGGTGGTGTGCCAGTGCACGGCATCCTCTTCGAAGCCGTAGTAGGGCGTTAAATCGAAACCGCCGCCGAACCACCAGACCGGGTCGGCGCCCGGTTTTTCCGCAATGAAAAAGCGCACGTTGGCGTGGCTGGTGGGCACAAACGGGTTATGCGGGTGCACTACCAGCGAAACGCCCATCGCCTCGAAGCTGCGGCCCGCGAGTTCAGGACGATGTGCCGTCGCAGACGCGGGCATGGCGTCGCCGTGAACGTGGGAAAAATTCACGCCCGCCTGTTCGAAGATGCCGCCGTTTCGCAGCACCCGGCTGCGCCCGCCGCCCCCGGCCTCGCGCTGCCAGTTATCTTCCTGAAATTCACCGCCGTCTGCGGCAGCCAGTTTCTGGCAGATTTCATCCTGCAGCTGCAGCAGGAAGGTTTTGACCAGTTGAGCATCGGGTTTCATCAACGTTTCCTGGAGTGCGCTTTTTGGTTATCGAACCAGTTGAAGTAACTGATAATGCCGGAGGCGATGGCGTTGGCGATCTTCTGGCGAAACGCCGTGGTGCCGAGGAGCCGCTCTTCTTCCGGGTTGGTAATGAAGGACGTTTCCACCAGCACGGACGGGATGGACGGTGACTTCAGCACCACGAACGCCGCCTGCTCGGTGCCTTTGCTGTGCAGACGATGCACCGGCTTAATCTTCTTCAGAATATGCGAGCCGAGCGTCAGGCTGTTTTTGATCGTATCCGTCTGCACGAGGTCGAACAGCACCTGCTGTAACAGGTGGTCTTTGTCAGTGGCTTTCTTCCCGGCGACTTCATCCGCCCGGTTTTCGCGGTCGGAGAGGTATTTTGCCATGGCGCTACTGGCGCCACGGTTGGAAAGCGCAAACACCGAGGCGCCGGCCGCAGAAGGGTTGGTAAAGCCGTCGGCGTGAATCGACATAAACAGATCCGCACCGTGCTGGTGGGCGATCTCAACGCGGTCATACAGCGGAATAAAGGTGTCGCCAGAGCGCGTCAGACGGGCGTCAATGCCGTTGCTGCGTAAAATTGCGCGCACGTTTTTTGCAATTGCCAGCACGACGTGTTTTTCTTTCGACCCGTTTTTGCCGATAGCGCCGGTATCAATACCGCCGTGGCCCGGATCGAGCATCACCAGACGCTTCGCGCCCGGCTTTTTGGTTTTCGGTTTGCTGTGTCCGTTACTGGTTTTGAGCGTGCTCTCGTCTTTCGCCTGAGCCTGCTTTGCGATGCCCGTTAACGTTAAGGCCGCCAGCCCCGCTTTGAGAACCTGACGACGCGATGTGAGTGCTTTTAATGGTTTGAATGTGCTCATGCGGCCTGAATACTAAAAAATGGGGTCTTGGTGTTATATCGTATCGTGTTTCCCGTTACGACAGTCCATATTGAGAATTGTTTTACTTTTCATTTCAATACGTGACAAAGTGACATTATGCCAAATTTTGGCGAGATTTTCCCCGGTTATTGGCGAAAGGCGAGCTTCGCGCCATAATCACTGTTTTTAAACCCGAAAAGGCGGTTAATACCATGGAGATACGCGTTTTTCGCCAGGAAGATTTCGAAGAGGTGATCACCCTTTGGGAGCGCTGCGATCTGCTGCGTCCGTGGAACGATCCGGAAATGGATATCGAACGTAAGGTGAATCACGACGTCAGTCTGTTTCTGGTCGCGGAAGTCAACGGTGAGGTTGTGGGGACGGTAATGGGCGGTTACGACGGCCACCGCGGCTCGGCCTATTATCTGGGCGTCCACCCGGAATACCGTGGCCGCGGCATCGCCAATGCGCTGCTGAACCGGCTCGAGAAGAAGCTGATCGCCCGCGGCTGCCCGAAAATCCAGATCATGGTGCGGGAAGATAACGACGTGGTGCTGGGCATGTATGAGCGTCTGGGCTACGAGCATTCCGACGTGCTGAGTTTAGGAAAGCGTCTGATCGAAGATGAAGAGTACTGAGATCCACCCGGCAGACTATGACGCGCAGGGCCGCGTCAGGCTGCCCTTTTTATTCTGGTGCGTTCTGCTGCTCCAGGCCCGCACCTGGGTGCTTTTTGTAATGGCCGGAGCGTCGCGCGGGCAGGGCGATACGCTGCTGAATCTCTTCTATCCCGATCACGATGCATTCTGGATCGGATTACTGCCGGGCATTCCGGCCGTACTGGCTTTTTTGGTCAGCGGACGGCGGCATTTGATACCACGCTTTTGGCGCGCGCTTCGCTGGCTGCTGATCCTCGCCCAGGTTGCGCTGCTCTTCTGGCAGCCGGTACTCTGGTGGTACGGTGAACCGCTGACGGGCACCGGCGTTGCGCTGGTGGTTGCCGATATTGTGGCCCTGCTGTGGCTGCTGACCAACCCGCGTCTTCGCGCCTGTTTTGCGCATCAGGATGATTAATCCGGCACTTTTTGCCGATGTCGCACTCCAACAAGCGTTGATTTAACAAGAAAGGACGTTTCAATGAAATCGCTGCGTTTACTTTTATGCGCTCTCCCGCTGGCGTTGACCGGCTGTTCGACGCTCTCCTCCATTAACTGGTCCGCCGCGTATCCGTGGAACTGGTTTGGCTCATCAACGGAAGTGACCGAGCAGGGCGTGGGGAAAATTACCGCCGCGACGGCGCTGGATCAGAATGCTATTCAGGATGCGCTCAGCGGCGATTACCGCCTGCGCAGCGGCATGAAAACGGAGAATGGCAATATTGTTCGCTATTACGAAGCGCTGAAGGGCGACAAGCTGGCGCTGGTGATCAACGGTGACAAAGGCACGGTAAACCGAATTGCCGTGATGGATGAAGATATCCCGACGGCGAGCGGTGTAAAGGTGGGAACGCCGTTTAGCGAGCTTTATAAGCAGGCCTTTGGCAACTGCACCAGCGTGCCGTCTGACGACAAGGTCGCGGTGGAATGTAAGGCTGAAGGCAGCCAGCACATCAGCTATGTCTTCACCGGAACCTGGAGCGGCCCGGAAGGACTGATGCCGTCCGACGATACGCTTAAGAGCTGGAAAGTGAGCAAAATACTCTGGAAGCAGTAATTTGCGCCTGAACAAACCGCCTCGCTGAAATCCGGGTATAATAGCCGCCATCAATGCCACGCTGACGTGGCATCTTTATTTCAGGAGGAGCGATGTCTCAGGTTCAGAGTGGCATTTTGCCAGAACATTGCCGCGCGGCGATTTGGATTGAAGCCAATGTTAAAGGGGACGTGGATGCCCTGCGTGCGGCCAGTAAAGCGTTTGTTGATAAGCTGGCGACCTTCCAGGCCAAATTCCCGGAAGCCCACCTCGGCGCCGTTGTTGCCTTTGGCAATAACGTCTGGCGTCATCTGAGCGGTGGCGAAGGGGCGGAAGAGCTGAAAGACTTCATCCCTTACGGCAAAGGTCTGGCTCCGGCAACCCAGTACGACGTGCTGGTCCACATTCTCTCCCTGCGTCACGACGTAAATTTCTCCGTTGCCCAGGCGGCAGTAGCGGCCTTTGGCGACAGCATTGAGGTACAGGAAGAGGTTCACGGCTTCCGCTGGGTGGAAGAGCGCGATCTGAGCGGCTTCGTCGACGGCACCGAAAACCCGGCGGGTGAAGAGACGCGTCGCGACGTGGCGGTGATCAAAGACGGCGTGGACGCGGGCGGCAGCTACGTGTTCGTGCAGCGCTGGGAGCACAACCTCAAGCAGCTTAACCGCATGAGCGTGCACGACCAGGAGATGATGATTGGTCGTACTAAAGAAGCCAACGAAGAGATCGACGGCGACGACCGTCCCGTTACCTCTCACCTGACCCGCGTTGACCTGAAGGAAGACGGTAAAGGGCTGAAGATTGTTCGCCAGAGCCTGCCGTACGGCACGGCAAGCGGCACGCACGGCCTTTACTTCTGCGCCTACTGCGCGCGCCTGCATAACATTGAGCAGCAGCTGCTGAGCATGTTCGGCGATACCGACGGCAAGCGCGACGCCATGCTGCGCTTCACCAAACCGGTGACCGGCGGCTACTACTTTGCGCCGTCCGTTGAGCGTCTGCTGGCGCTGTAATGTCCTTTCTCCCTCTCCCTGCGGGAGAGGGCTGGGGTGAGGGCATCAGGCCTCATCCTTATTCCCTTTTCTGCTTCTAAATCACCAAACGGTATATAAAACCGTTACTCCTTTCATCCCCGTTATAAATATTATGACTATAAGATAGTCATCACATTTATAAGGGTGCGCAATGGCCGTTACTGTACTGAAAAAAGGAACTCTGGCGCTGGCAGGTTTACTGCTGGTGGCACAGGCGCAGGCGACTGAACTGTTAAACAGTTCGTATGACGTCTCCCGCGAGCTGTTTGCCGCCCTTAATCCACCGTTCGAACAGCAGTGGGCAAAAGACAATAACGGCGACAAGCTGACCATCAAGCAGTCCCACGCCGGGTCGTCCAAGCAGGCGCTGGCGATTTTGCAGGGCCTGAAGGCGGATGTGGTGACCTACAACCAGGTGACTGACGTCCAGATCCTGCACGACAAAGGCAAGCTGATCCCGGCGGACTGGCAGAGCCGACTGCCGAACAACAGCTCGCCGTTCTATTCCACCATGGGCTTCCTGGTGCGTAAGGGCAACCCGAAGAATATCCATGACTGGAGCGACCTGGTGCGTTCCGACGTGAAGCTGATTTTCCCGAACCCAAAAACTTCCGGTAACGCGCGTTATACCTATTTAGCGGCGTGGGGCGCGGCGGACAAGGCTGACGGTAACGATAAAGCCAAAACCGAGCAGTTCATGACCCAGTTCCTGAAAAACGTCGAAGTGTTTGATACCGGCGGCCGCGGGGCGACCACGACCTTCGCAGAACGCGGTCTCGGCGATGTGCTCATCAGCTTCGAATCGGAAGTGAATAACATCCGTAAACAGTACGAAGCGCAGGGCTTCGAGGTCGTTATCCCGAAAACCAACATCCTGGCCGAATTCCCGGTGGCGTGGGTGGATAAAAACGTGCAGGCAAACGGTACCGAGAAAGCGGCAAAAGCCTATCTCAACTACCTGTACAGCCCGCAGGCGCAGACCATCATTACCGATTACTACTACCGCGTGAACAACCCGGACGTAATGAACAAGCTGAAAGATAAGTTCCCGCAGACCGATTTGTTCCGCGTGGAAGATCATTTCGGCTCCTGGCCTGATGTGATGAAAACGCATTTTGCCAGCGGCGGTGAGTTAGACAAACTGCTGGCGGCGGGGCATAAGTAATGTTTGCAGTTTCGACAAAACGCGTGCTGCCGGGCTTTACCTTAAGCCTCGGGACCAGCCTGCTGTTCGTCTGCCTGATCCTGCTGTTGCCGCTCAGCGCGCTGGTGATGCAGCTTGCTCAGATGAGCTGGGCGCAGTACTGGGACGTGGTCACCAACCCGCAGGTGGTGGCGGCCTATAAGGTGACGCTGCTGTCGGCGTTTGTCGCCTCCATTTTTAACGGCGTGTTTGGCCTGCTGATGGCGTGGATCTTAACCCGCTATCGCTTCCCGGGCCGCACGCTGCTTGACGCCCTGATGGATCTGCCGTTTGCGCTGCCGACGGCGGTGGCGGGCTTAACCCTCGCGTCGCTCTTCTCCGTGAACGGGCTGTACGGCGAGTGGCTGGCGAAATTTGACATTAAAGTGACCTACACCTGGCTCGGTATCGCGGTGGCGATGGCCTTTACCAGTATCCCGTTTGTGGTCCGTACCGTGCAGCCGGTGCTGGAAGAGTTGGGCCCGGAATACGAAGAAGCGGCGGAAACGCTGGGCGCCACTCGCTGGCAGAGCTTCCGCAAGGTGGTTCTGCCGGAGCTGTCTCCGGCGCTGATGGCGGGTGTTGCGCTGTCGTTTACCCGCAGCCTCGGTGAGTTCGGCGCGGTGATTTTTATCGCCGGGAACATCGCCTGGAAAACAGAAGTCACCTCGCTGATGATTTTCATCCGTTTGCAGGAGTTTGATTATCCGGCGGCGAGCGCAATTGCCTCGGTGATCCTGGCGGCCTCGCTGCTGCTGCTGTACTCGATTAACACTCTGCAAAGTCGCTTTGGTCGACGTGTGGTAGGTCACTGATGGCGGAAGTTACGCAATTGAAGCGATACGATGCACCCCGCATCAACTGGGGTAAATGGTTTCTGATTGGGGCGGGCGTGCTGGTTTCCGCCCTCATTCTCGTCGTGCCGACGGTTTATATCTTCGTTCAGGCGTTCAGCAAGGGCCTGATGCCCGCGCTGGAAAACCTGGCGAACCCGGATATGCTGCATGCCATCTGGCTGACCGTGCTGATTGCGTTGATCACCGTGCCGGTGAACCTCGTGTTCGGGACCCTGTTGGCCTGGCTGGTGACGCGCTTTAACTTCCCGGGACGTCAGCTGCTGCTGACCCTTCTGGACATTCCTTTCGCCGTATCGCCGGTGGTGGCGGGTCTGGTGTACCTTCTATTTTACGGCTCGAACGGTCCGTTGGGCGGCTGGCTGGACGAGCATAACCTGCAGATCATGTTCGCCTGGCCGGGCATGGTGCTGGTCACCATCTTCGTGACCTGTCCGTTTGTGGTGCGTGAGCTGGTGCCGGTGATGTTAAGCCAGGGGAGCAACGAAGACGAAGCGGCGGTGCTGCTGGGCGCGTCAGGCTGGCAGATGTTCCGTCGCGTGACGCTGCCGAATATCCGCTGGGCGCTGCTTTACGGCGTGGTACTGACCAACGCCCGCGCGATCGGTGAGTTCGGTGCCGTTTCCGTCGTCTCCGGCTCCATCCGGGGTGAAACCCTGTCGCTGCCGCTACAGATTGAACTGCTGCAGCAGGACTACAACACCATCGGCTCGTTTACTGCCGCAGCGTTGCTGACGCTGATGGCCATTTTGACCCTGTTTTTGAAGAGTGTGGTGCAGTGGCGTTTAGAAAATCAGGAAAAACGTCAGCATCAGGAGGGAAATCATGAGCATTGAGATTGCCAATATTAAGAAGTCTTTTGGTCGCACCCAGGTGCTGAATGATATCTCGCTGGATATCCCTTCCGGACAAATGGTGGCGCTGCTGGGGCCGTCTGGCTCGGGTAAAACCACGCTGCTGCGTATCATCGCCGGGCTTGAGCATCAGACCAGCGGACATATCCGCTTTCACGGCACCGACGTGAGCCGCCTGCATGCCCGCGATCGTAAAGTAGGATTTGTATTCCAGCATTACGCGCTGTTCCGCCACATGACCGTGTTCGACAACATTGCGTTTGGCCTGACCGTGCTGCCGCGTCGCGAGCGTCCAAATGCAGCGGCTATCAAAGCCAAAGTGACCAAACTGCTGGAGATGGTGCAGCTTGCGCATCTGGCGGACCGTTTCCCGGCCCAGCTTTCCGGCGGTCAGAAGCAGCGCGTGGCGCTGGCGCGCGCGCTGGCCGTTGAGCCGCAAATTCTGCTGCTGGATGAACCCTTCGGCGCGCTGGACGCGCAGGTGCGTAAAGAGCTGCGCCGCTGGCTGCGCCAGCTGCATGAAGAGCTGAAATTCACCAGCGTCTTCGTGACCCACGATCAGGAAGAGGCGATGGAAGTTGCGGATCGCGTGGTGGTCATGAGCCAGGGCAACATTGAGCAGGTTGACGAGCCGGAGCAGCTCTGGCGTGAACCCGCGACCCGCTTCGTGCTGGAGTTTATGGGCGAGGTAAACCGTCTGCAGGGTACCATTCGCGGCGGTCAGTTCCACGTCGGCGCGCACCGCTGGCCGCTGGGCTATACCTCCGCGCATCAGGGGCCGGTCGATCTGTTCCTGCGTCCGTGGGAAGTGGACGTGAGCCGCCGAACCAGCCTGGATTCACCGCTGCCGGTACAGGTGCTGGAAGCTAGCCCTAAAGGTCACTACACCCAATTGGTGGTACAGCCGCTGGGCTGGTATACCGAGCCGCTGACCGTTGTCATGCGCGACGACGTGCCGCCGCACCGGGGCGAGCGCCTGTTTGTTGGGCTGCAGCACGCCCGTATTTATCACGGGAAGGAGCGCATCGAGACGCGCGAGGATATTGCTCTGGCGGAGTCAGCCTGATAGGTTATTAGGATGTTTATCGCCCGGTGGCGCTGCGCTGACCGGGCCTACAGTTATCACTGCGTCTTGTAGGCCGGGATCGCTGCGCGCGCCCCGGCTTTTTTATTGAGTAAAAATCGTGAATACACTCGAACACACCATCGGCAACACTCCTCTGGTCAAGCTTCAGCGCATGGGGCCGAACAACGGCAGCGAAATCTGGGTCAAACTCGAAGGCAATAACCCGGCGGGGTCGGTGAAAGACCGCGCGGCGCTGTCGATGATTGTCCAGGCCGAAAAACGCGGAGAAATTAAGCCTGGCGACGTGCTGATTGAGGCCACCAGCGGCAATACCGGTATCGCCCTGGCGATGATCGCCGCGCTGAAAGGCTACCGCATGAAGCTGCTGATGCCGGACAACATGAGCCAGGAGCGCCGCGCCGCGATGCGTGCCTACGGGGCCGAGCTGATTCTGGTGACCAAAGAGCAGGGAATGGAAGGCGCGCGCGACCTGGCGTTAGAAATGGCCGAGCGCGGTGAGGGTAAACTGCTGGATCAGTTCAACAACCCGGACAACCCGTACGCGCACTACACCACCACCGGCCCGGAAATCTGGCAGCAAACCGACGGGCGTATCACCCATTTTGTCTCCAGCATGGGCACCACCGGCACCATTACCGGGGTATCGCGTTTTCTGCGCGAGCAGGAAAAAGCCGTCACCATCGTTGGCCTCCAGCCGGAAGAGGGGAGCAGCATTCCGGGCATTCGCCGCTGGCCGGCGGAGTATATGCCCGGCATCTTTAATGCGCAGCTGGTGGACCAGGTGCTGGATCTTCACCAGCGCGAGGCGGAAAATACCATGCGTGAGCTGGCCGTGCGCGAAGGTATCTTCTGCGGCGTCAGCTCGGGCGGCGCGGTAGCGGGTGCGATTCGGGTAGCGCAGGCAAACCCGGGTGCCGTAGTGGTGGCGATTATTTGCGATCGCGGCGATCGCTATCTGTCTACCGGCGTCTTTGGTGAAGAGAGTTATTCGCAGGGGGCGGGGATTTAAGCGTCATGGAGATGATTCTATTCCGGGATAACACCCGGGCGCAGCAAACCGATATTGTCGCCGTGCAGTCGCAGGTAGTTTACGGCAGCGTGGGGAACAGCATTGCGGTACCGAATATTCGTACCCACAGGTTGAACGTTACCGCCGTGCCGACGGTACTGTTTAGCAACACGCCGCACTACGACACGTTTTATGGTGGAGTGATCCCCGACGAGTGGTTCAGCGGCTATCTTAAGGCGCTGGAAGAGCGCGAGATCCTGCGCGAGCTTAAAGCGGTCACCACCGGCTATATGGGCAGCGCCAGCCAGATCGTCCTGCTGGCTCAATGGCTGAAGGCGGTCAAAGCGCAGCATCCTGACCTGCTGGTGTTGGTCGACCCGGTTATCGGCGATATCGACAGCGGTATGTACGTTAAGCCTGAGATCCCGCAGGCGTATCGGGAACACCTGCTGCCGCTGGCGCAGGGGATTACGCCGAACGTCTATGAGCTGGAAGTGTTAAGCGGCAAACCGTGCCGTACGCCGGAAAGCGCCATCGCGGCGGCGCAGGGACTGCTCTCCGACAGCCTGAAATGGGTGGCGATCACCAGCGCGCCGGTGGCCGATGACCCGGAAAACATCCACGTGGTGCTGGTGACGAATGAGGGCGTGACCGTCAGCGCGCATCCGCGCGTAGAAACCGATCTGAAAGGGACGGGCGACCTGTTCTGTTCAGAGCTGGTGAGCGGAATTGTTGAGGGGAAAACCGTTGCCGATGCTATTCGCATGGCCGGCGATCGGGTGACTGATGTGATGCTTTATACCCAGTCGAAAGGCTACGACGAACTTATCCTCCCCGCATAAACAAAAATGGCGCCCGAAGGCGCCATTTTTCTGTGCGGCAAGAATTACTTCTTGATGCGGATAACCGGGGTTTCACCCACGGTGACGCTGCCAGACAGTTTGATCAGTTCTTTGATTTCGTCCATGTTGGAGATAACAACCGGCGTCAGGGTAGACTTGGCTTTTTCTTCCAGCAGTGGCAGATCGAATTCAATTACCGGGTCGCCAACTTTAACACGCTGGCCTTCTTCCGCGATACGTTTGAAGCCTTCGCCTTTCAGTTCAACGGTGTCGATACCGAAGTGAACGAACAGTTCGATACCGCTATCAGATTCGATAGAGAACGCATGGTTGGTTTCAAAAATTTTACCGATGGTGCCGTCAACTGGAGCAACCATTTTGTTGCCAGTTGGTTTGATAGCAATGCCATCACCAACGATTTTCTCAGCAAACACTACATCCGGCACGTCTTCGATGTTGACGATCTCGCCGGAGAGCGGAGCAACAATCTCAATAGTTCCGGAGTCTTTTTTATCATCAGAAACCAGAGATTTCAGTTTATCGAACAAACCCATGATCTTCTCCTAAGCAGTAAATTGGGCCGCATCTCGTGGATTAGCAGATTGTTTTTTCTTCAATGAACTTGTTAACCAGCGTCATTAACTCGTCCGTTGTCGGTTGAGCAAGAGCCTGCTCTGCTAATACCTTCGCATCTTCGAAGTTCGTGTTACGGATAATCTTCTTAATGCGCGGGATGGAAATGGCGCTCATAGAGAATTCGTCCAGACCCATACCCAGCAACAGAAGTGTAGCACGTTCGTCGCCTGCAAGCTCACCACACATGCCAGTCCATTTACCTTCTGCATGAGAAGCATCAATAACTTGCTTGATCAAGTTCAGTACGGACGGTGACATTGGCTGGTAGAGATGTGAAATCATATCATTACCACGGTCAACTGCCAGGGTGTACTGCGTTAAATCATTGGTGCCGATACTAAAGAAATCAACTTCTTTGGCTAAATGACGCGCAATGGTCGCCGCCGCAGGTGTTTCCACCATCACGCCGATCTCGATTGACTCGTCAAACGCTTTACCTTCGTCGCGCAGTTCCTGTTTGTAGATTTCGATCTCTTTCTTCAGTGCACGCACTTCTTCAACAGAGATGATCATCGGGAACATGATGCGCAGTTTACCGAAAGCAGAGGCACGCAGGATCGCGCGAACCTGGTCACGCAGGATCTCTTTACGATCCATCGCGATACGGATTGCACGCCAGCCCAGGAACGGGTTCTCTTCTTTCGGGAAGTTCATGTACGGCAGCTCTTTGTCGCCGCCGATATCCATGGTACGGACGATAACCGCCTGAGAGCCACACGCTTCAGCCACGGCTTTATAAGCAGCAAACTGCTCTTCTTCCGTTGGCAGCGCGTCGCGGTCCATGAACAGGAATTCTGTACGATAGAGACCGACGCCTTCCGCACCGTTGCGCTCTGCGCCATCAACGTCGCGGACGGTACCGATGTTTGCGCACACTTCTACCTGATGACCGTCCAGGGTGATGGCTGGCAGGTCTTTCAGCTTAGCGAGTTCCGCTTTTTCAGTCGCAACCTGCTCCTGAACCGCGCGCAGTTTATCGATCTCTTCATTGGTTGGGTTGACGTAAACCAGATTGTTTACGGCATCCAGAATCAGATAGTCGCCGTTTTTCACCTGAGAGGTGACGCTACCGGTACCCACGATGGCAGGGAGTTCCAGAGAGCGTGCCATGATAGAGGTGTGGGAAGTACGGCCACCCGCGTCGGTGATGAAACCGAGGACCTTTTTCAGGTTCAGCTGTGCGGTTTCAGACGGGGTGAGGTCAGCGGCAACCAGGATAACTTCATCCTGAATCGCGCTCAGGTCGATGATGGCCAGACCCAGGATGTTGCGCAGCAGGCGCTTACCGATGTCACGTACGTCAGCCGCACGCTCTTTCAGGTATTCATCATCCAGTTCTTCCAGGGCAGTTGCCTGACCTTCGATAACTTCATGCGCAGCCGCGTCGGCCGTCATGCCTTTATCTTTAATCAGGGCTATGATTTCCTGCTCCAGCTCCTCATCTTCGAGCAGCATGATGTGCCCTTCGAAGATGGCTTCTTTTTCTTCACCGAAAGTTTCGCCAGCTTTAGTTTTGATTGCTTCCAGTTGCGCAGATGCCTTGGCACGACCGCTCAGAAAACGTTCAACTTCCTGATCAACCTTGTCGGCAGAAATTTTTTTCCGGTCGATGACGATCTCGTCTTCTTTCAGCAGCAGTGCTTTGCCGAAAGCGATACCCGGGGATGCTAAAATGCCTGAAATCATAACCCTACCTTACTTGTGACTGATATTTAAAAGAACCCGGAAACTTACTCGAGCTCAGCCATCAGTTTTACCAGATGCTCAACTGCTTTCTGCTCGTCTTCACCTTCTGCAGAGATGGTGACAACGGTGCCCTGAGTCAGGCCCAGAGTCTGCAGTTTGAACAGGCTTTTTGCGCTCGCGCTTTTGCCGTTGGAAGTCACAGTGATTTCAGAAGTGAAGCCTTTTGCTTCTTTAACAAACTGAGCAGCAGGGCGGGTGTGCAGACCGTTCGGAGCGGTAATGGTAACTTCTTGCTGGAACATTGTATTTCCCCAACTTATAGGTTTAGTGTTGTGGAACTAAAGTCTAGCCTGGCGACTGAACTTTAGCCTGTATTGTTAGCGCTGACGTTTCGATCGTCATTAAACATTATGCAGCGAAAGCAAGACTTGAACCAAATCATAAAATCGATTCAGCAAGGCTATTTCATTCACCGATTAATTTCACGCATCAAAATAATTGCTGGTTTAAATACCAGACCCAACGGGGTGAAGCAATGCCAGGAGGGGCAAAAGTTTGAAGCAGGCCACAAAAAAGCACCTGAAAAGGTGCTTTTTTACGCGTTATTAACATGCTGGCACTACTGTTGCAGTTCTTTTTCGGTAAACAGATCGGCAAACAGTGCGGTGCTCAAGTAACGCTCGCCCGAAGAAGGAAGGATAACCACAATATTCTTGTTGGTAAAGGCTTCATCTTCCTGAAGCTTGAGTGCTGCCGCAACGGCTGCTCCGGAAGAGATACCCGCCAGAATGCCTTCTTCATCCATCAGGCGACGCGCGGTAGAAATGGCTTCTTCGTTAGTGATGGTCACCACTTTATCGATCAGCTTCAGATCCAGGTTGCCCGGAATGAAGCCTGCGCCAATACCCTGAATTTTATGCGGGCCTGGTTTAAGCTCTTCGCCCGCCAGTGCCTGGGTGATAACCGGTGAGTCAGTTGGCTCAACGGCAACGGTGATCAGGTCTTTTTTACCCTTTGTGCCTTTAATATAGCGTGACACACCGGTCAGCGTACCGCCGGTACCGACCCCGGAGATAAAGACGTCAACCTGGCCGTCTGTATCTTCCCAGATTTCCGGACCGGTGGTCTTCTCGTGAATTTCCGGGTTAGCCGGGTTGCTGAACTGCTGCAGCAGCAGATATTTCGCCGGATCGCTGGCCACAATCTCTTCAGCTTTCTGAATGGCGCCCTTCATGCCCTTCGCGCCTTCGGTCAGCACCAGGTTCGCGCCCAGCGCTTTGAGCAGCTTACGACGCTCGATGCTCATGGTTTCTGGCATGGTCAGCGTCAGCTTGTAGCCACGCGCGGCAGCCACATAGGCCAGAGCGATACCGGTGTTCCCGCTGGTCGGTTCCACCAGCTCAACGCCAGGCTTCAGCACGCCACGTTTTTCAGCATCCCAAATCATGTTTGCACCGATACGGCATTTTACGCTGAAGCTCGGGTTACGTGATTCGACCTTCGCCAGAATGCGTCCATTACCGATACGGTTCAGTCGAACCAGGGGCGTATGACCGATAGTCAGCGAGTTGTCTTCATAAATCTTACTCATGGCCTGTCCTTAACTGTATGAAATTGGGATACCGACCCAGCATACCTGTTGAGCAGGTAGGGGGAAGTAAGGAATTCGCATATCTATATACTGCAAGGAAATAATGGGGATCAGTATGGAATAAGGGGCGGCATAAGCCACCCCTGCTTTACACATTTTTGCATTATTTCCATAACGCGTGCTTAGCACGGTAGCAGTCGACCCACATCGCCGTCGCGCCGCAGACGGCGACGGGCATGATGAACAGATTCAGGAAGGGAATCATGGTGAACAGGCTGGTCAGCGCGCCAAACTGCATATTGGCGACCTTCTGGCTGCGCAGGGCAGTGCGCATCGCTTTAAACGGCACCTTGTGGTTATCGAACGGATAGTCGCAGTACTGGATGGCCAGCATCCAGGCGCTGAACAGGAACCACAGCACCGGTGCCACCGTCTGGCCAATGCCTGGCACAAAGTAGAGGATAAGCAGCACAATCGCGCGGGGCAGGTACCAGGCAAACTTCTGCCACTCGCGCTTCATGATGCGTGGCAGGTCTTTCATGATCCCCAGCACGCCCGTGTCCGGCGGCGTCGCGCCGGTAAGCCGCGCTTCAAGCTGTTCCGCCAGCAGACCGTTAAACGGTGCGGCGATCCAGTTCGCAATCGTCGAGAAAAAATACCCAAACACCAGCAGCACGGAGATCACCGCTACCGGCCAGAGCAGGTAGTTAAGCCACTGTAGCCAGTTCGGCACATGGCTCATCAGCGACGGGATCCAGCTCTCCAGCTTTGTGAATAGCCACCAGAACGCGCCGCCCATCAGAATAATGTTGATCAATAGCGGCAGGATCACGAAGCGTCGAATCCCCGGCAGGGAGACCAGTTTCCAGCCCTGAGAAAAATACCAGACGCCGCTGCGCGGGGGAGAAGAAGATGTTGAAACCATAGCCAGGCTGTACTCCTTTTTACACAACCAGTGGAATTGCCCGCCTATATTATCCACTTACGGAGCAATGACCAGTTCGGAAATGTTCGAAAAACCAGCAAAAAGCACGATTTCCTTCATCTTTATGCTGTGAATGCTCCGCACACACTTGCACTTGACGTAAACGGCAAATACTCTTAGTGAGTAAATGTTTGCCGTGGTGGCAAGGTGTTAGAACAACAGAGAATATAATGATGCAGGATTTGCGTCTGATATTAATCATTGTTGGCGCGATCGCCATAATCGCTTTACTGGTACATGGTTTCTGGACCAGCCGTAAAGAGCGTTCCTCGATGTTTCGCGATCGCCCACTGAAGCGCATGAAGTCCAGTCGTGACGACGATGACAGTGAAGATGACATCGACGGCAGCGATGACGACGGCGTGGGTGAAGTTCGTGTTCATCGGGTCAATACTGCGCCCGGCGCAGGCCATGGGGAGCATGAAGCGCCTCGTCCTTCGCAGCACCAGTATCAACCGCCGTATGCTTCTGCACAGCCGCGCCAGCCAGCGCCGCAGCCTGTGGAAGAGCCGGTGCGCCAGCCGCCGCAACAGCCTGTCTATCAGCAGCCTGCTGCGCCACAGCCGGTTCAACAGCAGCCGGTGCAGCAGCCCGTACAGCAACAGCCTGCTCAGCCGGTACAGCAACCGCAGCAGCCTGTTCACGTACAGCCTGCGCCTCAGCCTGCTCCGGCCCCGCACGTTGAGCCTGAGCCCGTTGTAGAGCCAGAGCCGGTTGTTGAAAAACCGCAGCGTAAAGAAGCGGTGATCATCATGAACGTGGCCGCGCATCACGGCAGCCATCTCAACGGTGACGTGCTGCTCAACAGTATTCAACAGGCAGGATTCAAGTTTGGCGATATGAACATTTTCCATCGTCATCTGAGCCCTGACGGTAGCGGTCCGGCGCTGTTCAGCCTGGCCAACATGGTTAACCCTGGCACCTTTGATCCGGAAATGACCGGTGATTTCGTGACCCCGGGCGTCACTATCTTTATGCAGGTGCCTTCTTACGGCGACGAACTGCAAAACTTTAAGCTGATGCTGCAGTCCGCTCAGCACATCGCTGACGAAGTCGGCGGCGTGGTGCTCGACGATCAGCGTCGAATGATGACCCCGCAGAAGCTGCGCGAGTATCAGGACCGCATCCGCGAAGTTAAGGAAGCTAACGCGTAATCGTCGCGTTTACTTCGACTCCTCCTCAACCCCCGCCTGTCGGGGGTTTTTTCTCATTGATGGTGCGATATGGACTCAATCGAACAACAACTCACTGAACTGCGAACCACGCTTCGCCATCATGAATACCTCTATCATGTTATGGACGCGCCGGAAGTACCGGATGCCGAATATGACCGCCTGATGCGCGAGCTGCGCGAATTAGAGGCGCAGCATCCGGAGCTTATCACGCCGGATTCCCCCACCCAGCGCGTCGGCGCTGAGCCGCTGGGCGCTTTCAGCCAGGTGCGCCATGAGGTGCCGATGCTGTCGCTGGATAACGTCTTCGATGAAGAGAGCTTTCTGGCGTTTAACAAGCGCGTGCAGGATCGCCTGAAAAGCAGCGACTCCCTCACCTGGTGCTGCGAGCTCAAGCTGGATGGCCTGGCGGTCAGTCTTCTCTACGAAAACGGCGTGCTGGTGCGCGCCGCGACGCGTGGCGACGGCACGACGGGCGAAGACATCACCACCAACGTGCGTACCATCCGCGCGATCCCGCTGAAGCTGCAGGGTGACAACATTCCCGCGCGTCTGGAAGTGCGCGGCGAGGTGTTCCTGCCCCAGGCGGGCTTCGAGAAAATTAACGAAGAGGCGCGTCGCACCGGCGGGAAGGTGTTTGCTAACCCGCGTAACGCGGCGGCGGGCTCTCTGCGCCAGCTTGACCCGCGTATTACCGCGAAGCGACCGCTTACTTTCTTCTGCTACGGCGTCGGTATTCTTGAGGGCGGCGAGCTGCCGGACACGCACCTCGGGCGTCTGCTGCAGTTTAAAGCGTGGGGCCTGCCGGTGAGCAACCGCGTTCAGCTCTGCGACTCGCCGGAAGCGGTGCTGGCGTTCTATCACAAGGTGGAAGAGGACCGTCCGACGCTCGGGTTTGATATTGATGGCGTCGTCATCAAGGTGAATTCACTGGCGCTCCAGGAGCAGCTGGGCTTTGTGGCGCGCGCGCCGCGCTGGGCGGTGGCGTTTAAATTCCCTGCTCAGGAGCAGATGACCTTCGTTCGCGACGTGGAGTTCCAGGTCGGTCGTACGGGGGCGATTACCCCGGTTGCCCGTCTCGAGCCCGTGCAGGTGGCGGGCGTGCTGGTAAGTAATGCCACGCTGCATAACGCCGATGAAATCGAACGTCTGGGCCTGCGTATTGGTGACAAAGTGGTGATTCGCCGCGCGGGCGACGTTATTCCGCAGGTGGTTAACGTCGTGGAGTCAGAGCGACCTGCCGATACGCGCGAGATCATCTTCCCGACCCATTGCCCGGTGTGCGGCTCCGACGTTGAGCGTGTGGAAGGTGAAGCGGTGGCGCGCTGTACGGGTGGCTTAATCTGTGGCGCGCAGCGTAAAGAGTCGCTGAAGCACTTCGTCTCCCGTCGGGCGATGGACGTCGACGGCATGGGCGACAAGATTATCGATCAGCTGGTTGAGAAAGAGTATGTCCATACGCCAGCGGATCTCTTCAGGCTGACGGCAGGTAAACTGACCGGTCTGGATCGCATGGGGCCAAAGTCAGCCCAGAATGTGGTTAACGCGCTGGAAGCCGCAAAAGAGACGACCTTTGCCCGCTTCCTGTACGCGCTGGGCATCCGTGAAGTGGGTGAGGCGACGGCGGCGGGCCTGGCGGCGTACTTTGGTACGCTGGAGGCGCTGGAAAAGGCTAGCATCGACGAGCTGCAGAAAGTCCCTGACGTTGGCATTGTGGTCGCCACGCATGTCTTTAACTTCTTTGCCGAAGAGAGCAACCGTGAAGTCATCGGCAAGCTGCTGGAGGAGGGTATCAGGTGGCCCGCGCCGGTGGTGGTTAACGCCGAAGAGATCGACAGCCCGTTCGCCGGTAAAACGGTAGTCCTGACCGGCAGCCTGAGCCAGCTTTCACGCGACGATGCGAAAGCGCGCCTGGTGGCGCTGGGGGCCAAAGTGGCGGGCAGCGTGTCGAAGAAAACCGACCTGGTGATCGCCGGGGAAGCGGCGGGCTCGAAGCTGGCGAAAGCACAGGAGCTCGGCATTGAGGTTATCGACGAAGCGGAAATGATGCGTCTGTTAGGAGAGTAACGTGGAGAAAGAACAGCTCGTTGAAATAGCCAATACGGAGATGCCGTTCGGTAAATACAAGGGCCGCAGGCTGATTGATTTGCCGGAGGAGTATCTGCTGTGGTTTGCCCGCAAGGATGAATTCCCGGCAGGGCGGCTGGGCGAGCTGATGGCTATCACGTTACTGATCAAAACCGAGGGGCTGACCCAGCTGGTTCACCCCCTTAAACGTCCTTAAGCCTTCGCGGCGCGGGTCTCTTCCTGCGCCAGCTTTTCGGCCTGGCGCTTGTAGCGACGCGCCAGCACCGCGCAGACCATCAGCTGGATCTGGTGGAAAATCATCAGCGGAAGCACCATCATCCCAATCACCGAGGTCGGGAACAGAATGTTGGCCATCGGGATACCGTTCGCCAGGCTCTTCTTCGAACCGCAGAATACAATGGTGATTTCATCCGCTTTGCTGAAGCCGCACCTGCGTGCCACAAAGACGTTTACCGCAATCACAATCGCCAGCAGGACGATGCTGACCACCACGATAAACAGCAGCGAGCCTGCGCCTACCTTATGCCAGATCCCGTTCACGACCGCTTCGCTGAAGGCGGAATAGACCACCAGCAGAATCGACGACTGGTCGGTTTTTGAGATCCATTTCTTGTGCTTTGCCACGAACGCCCCGGTCCATGGACGGGATAAATGCCCCAGGACAAACGGGAGCAGCAGCTGCAGGCAGATTTTTCCAACCTGCTCAAGGTTACCTTCCGCACCGTGCATGTTCATCAGCAGGCCCACCAGCAGTGGGGAAACGAAAATCCCTAACAGGCTGGATGCCGATGCCGAGCAAACCGCGGCCGCAACGTTTCCTCCCGCGAGAGAGGTAAAGGCAATGGCGGACTGCACGGTAGCCGGCAGAATACAGAGATACAGGAAACCGGTGTAGAGCGCCGGGTCGACGTTAACCGGCGCCCACCATGCAAACAGCACCCCGAGGATTGGGAACAGAATGAACGTGCTGCACATCACCCAGAGATGCAGCCGCCAGTGGCTACCGCCGGCAATAATGGCTTCGCGGGAGAGTTTTGCACCGTGCATAAAGAACAGCAATGCGATGGCGGCCGTCGTCAGCCCTTCAAAGAACGGGACGAAAGCGCCACGAGCTGGGAAAAACGAGGCCAGTAAAACGGTAACCACCAGGGTAAGCGTGAACGGATCAAGAATACGAAATAGTTTCATAATGACTCCTGAAATCAGATGTCGCTATTGTGCTTTTTTCTATTTGAGAAATAAAATTGATTTATTGCATCCATTCATGAATGAAACAGATGAATTATTCCTTACGCCAGCTTCGTATTTTCGTTACCGTCGCTCACGCCCGCAGCTTTAGCCGGGCAGGGGAGACGATCGGCCTGAGCCAGTCGGCGGTCAGCCACAGCGTAAAAGAGCTGGAGAATCAGACCGGGGTGAAGTTGCTTGACCGCACCACGCGCGAAGTGGTGTTGACCGAAGCAGGTCAGCAGCTGGCCCTGCGTCTTGAACGATTGCTGGATGAGCTAAACAGCACGCTCAGAGACGTGGGGAGGCTGGGGCAGCAGCTTTCGGGGACCGTGCGCGTCGCGGCCAGCCAGACAATCTCTGCGCACCTTATCCCGCAGTGTATTGCCGAGGGCAGTCATCGCTACCCGGACATTGATTTTGTCCTGCATGACAGGCCGCAGCAGTGGGTGCTGGAAAGCATCCGCCAGGGCGATGTGGATTTTGGTATTGTTATCGATCCCGGCCAGGCGAGCGATCTGGCGTGCGAAAGCGTGCTTTCTGAGCCCTTTTTGCTGCTCTGCCGTGACGACGACCCGCTGGCCAGGTTGCCGGAGGTCAGCTGGCAGTCCCTGCAGGGCGCGAACCTGGTTTTACAGGATTATGCCTCGGGCAGCCGTCCGCTGATTGATTCCGCGCTGGTGAATCAGGGAGTAAAGGCAACTATCGTGCAGGAGATTGGCCACCCGGCGACGCTGTTTCCGATGGTAGAAGCCGGCATTGGCATCAGCGTCTTGCCCGCCCTGGCGCTTCCCCTGCCGCAGGGAAGCCGGCTGGCCGTCAGGCGATTAACGCCCGTTGTCGAGCGAAAGCTGATGCTGGTGCGGCGAAAAAATCGTTCACTCTCTGGGGCGGCGCAGGCTATCTGGGAAGTGGTGCGTATCCAGGCACAACGATTAACCGAAGCCCGCATACGCGACCCACTGTTTAACGCATCAGAAGATTAGATGTAGATATCAATCTGATTAGTGTCTGACGGGCTATTTACCCCTTCCACTTTGCCCAGCTTTTGATCCTGCTTCTTCTGGGCCTCTTCGGCCTGCTGGCGCTGCAGCGCGGCGAGCTGCGCCTGCAGCACTTTGATCTGGGTCTGAATAAGTTCCTGCTGCTTCTTCTTCTCATCGGTGCTGACAGGGCTGTTCGCCAGCTCTTTTAACTGCTGAGTCAGCTTTTTGATCTTGTCGAGAATGCGGGTGATTTGCGCAGAGATATCGTTACTGCTCGAAGTTCCACTCGCGCCGCTGGTTTGAATCTGTTGGGTTGAAGCCTGAATGGTCGTCATACTTTTTCCTCGCGTTATAAAACAGAGGTATCGGCACCGACGGGATTAGCTTGAGCAAAACTGCCATATCTGGCAGGGAGTTGCATCGATACACAATCAGTATTGATGGTGCGGTAAAGTTACTGGAAGCCGGAAGTAGACAAACTGCAGATAGCAAAAAAGCGCCTTTAGGGCGCCTTTCTACATTGGTGGGTCGTGCAGGATTCGAACCTGCGACCAATTGATTAAAAGTCAACTGCTCTACCAACTGAGCTAACGACCCGAAATGGTGGGCGATGACGGGCTCGAACCGCCGACCCCCTCCGTGTAAAGGAGATGCTCTACCAACTGAGCTAATCGCCCATTTCGGAACTGCTGCGATAAGGTGAGAATGGTGGGCGATGACGGGCTCGAACCGCCGACCCCCTCCGTGTAAAGGAGATGCTCTACCAACTGAGCTAATCGCCCAATCTCAATTCTTATCTACACTGCGAGTCTACCGAAGTAGATGGTGGGTGATGACGGGCTCGAACCGCCGACCCCCTCCGTGTAAAGGAGATGCTCTACCAACTGAGCTAATCACCCCCGCTGTGTGGAGTCGCATTATAGGGAGAGTTGAAAATGAGTCAACGCATTTTCTAAAGTTTTTATTCGTTCGTCGTAAAATTAAACAAAACGATCGCGAAACGGGCTGTGGCGCATGATTTCTAAACAAAAATCGCAAACTCGGTCACGATAAAGGGATCAACATTGAGGATTCCCCCCACAGTGATAGAATATTGCCCATCGTTTTTTCCCCAGAATTTGCCGATTGCCGGCATCTTTATAACGTAAGGCCATTTCATGAAAATCAAAACTCGCTTCGCGCCGAGCCCGACAGGCTATCTGCACGTCGGTGGTGCACGTACCGCTCTCTATTCCTGGCTTTTCGCACGCCACAACAAAGGTGAGTTCGTGCTGCGTATTGAAGACACCGATCTTGAGCGCTCCACGCCAGAAGCAATTGAAGCCATTATGGATGGGATGAACTGGCTGAATCTGGAATGGGATGAAGGTCCTTACTTCCAGACCAAACGCTTTGACCGCTATAACGCCGTCATTGATGAGATGCTGGTCGCGGGCACGGCGTATAAATGCTACTGCTCTAAAGAGCGTCTGGATGAACTGCGTGAAGCGCAGATGGCTAACGGTGAAAAGCCGCGTTATGACGGCCGCTGCCGCCACGACCATAGCGAGCATGCTGCTGATGAGCCTTGCGTGGTGCGTTTTGCTAACCCGCAAGAGGGATCGGTGATCTTTGACGACCAGATCCGTGGCCCAATTGAATTCAGCAACCAGGAGCTGGACGATCTGATCATCCGTCGTACCGACGGTTCTCCAACCTACAACTTCTGCGTTGTGGTTGACGACTGGGATATGGAAATTACCCACGTTGTCCGTGGTGAAGATCATATCAACAATACGCCACGCCAGATTAACATCCTGAAAGCGCTGAACGCCCCTGTGCCTGTCTATGCGCACGTCTCCATGATCAACGGTGACGACGGGAAAAAACTGTCTAAACGTCACGGTGCGGTAAGCGTTATGCAGTATCGCGACGACGGCTATCTGCCGGAAGCGCTGCTGAACTATCTGGTGCGTCTGGGCTGGGCCCACGGTGACCAGGAGATCTTTAGCCGCGAAGAGATGATCGAACTGTTCTCTCTGAGCTCTGTAAGCAAATCAGCGAGCGCATTTAATACCGACAAGCTCCTGTGGCTGAACCATCACTACATCAATACCATGCAGCCTGAATATGTAGCGACATATCTGCAGTGGCACATTGAGCAGGCAAAGATTGATACCCGCACTGGCCCTGAGTTGGCGGACCTGGTGAAACTCCTCGGCGAGCGCTGCAAAACGCTGAAAGAGATTGCCGAAAGCTGCCGCTACTTCTATGAAGAGTTTGATGAGTTCGACGCGGACGCCGCGAAGAAGCACCTCCGTCCGGTTGCGCGTCAGCCGCTGGAAGTGGTGCGTGACAAGCTGGCGGCCCTTTCCGAGTGGACCGCTGAGAATGTGCATCACGCCATTCAGGCGACGGCAGACGAGCTGGAAGTCGGTATGGGTAAAGTCGGCATGCCACTGCGCGTTGCGGTGACCGGGGCGGGTCAGTCTCCGGCGCTGGATGTGACGGTTCACGCGATCGGCAAGTCACGCAGCGTGGCGCGCATTAACAAGGCGCTGGACTTTATCGCTGAACGTGAAAATCAGCAGTAATTAGGCCTCAGATAAAAAACGGCAGGGTAACCTGCCGTTTTTTTATGCCTCTTATTCCGTGAGACCGAGCCGCGTAAGAAAGCCGTGTATGCCTTCGCGTTTCAATAAGGCGTCCAGACGCCTCTGCTCTGGCTGAGTCATACTCTCCAGCGTCTCAATAATGCCCGGAGACAGGTTTGAAGAGGGTTCACTGTATGAAGCGGTGACCTCAGCGAGATGGTAAACCGCCTGACGGTTACGGATCGCCGGGAGGCTCATAATATGTTCCTTCACGCGCGCATCAATATGAATGAGCCGCGCGCGACCACCCTTCACGCCGTTGAGGCCTTCGGTTTTCCATCCCTGCTGGCGTATCCAGCGATTAACCGTTTGTCTGGCAACGCCCAAACTCTCCGCCAGCTCTTCCGTGGTCATTTTACTGCGTAGTTTGTTCATATCAGTTCTGATCGCGAATCCCTAAACGTTGCAACAAGCCGGTAATCCCTTCCCGCATTAACAGCGATGTCATCTGCTTCTGCTCTTCCGGCGTCATTTCATTGGCCAGCGTCAGGAGCAGCGTGTGAAGCGAACTATCATGACTGACGCCTTCTGGCAGTTCGGACGTTTCACTTGCCCGACGTGCGCTGCGGATAAAGTCACGGACTTTTTCGTTCACATGTACCAGGCGAGCTTTCCCGCCCTGGACGCCTGGTTTTGGTGATGTAATCCAACCCTCTTTGCGTACCCATTTATTGATGGTCTGGCGGCTATAGCCAGTGAGGAGGGCTAACTCTTCTGGCGTCATTCGTTCCTTGATCATGCAATTTCCTGAATATCAGTGGGGTTAATTAACGGCTCATTTTATAGCACCGTTTTACGTGAAAACGTGACAGGCTTAACTCCTGGCTGCGAGCAGGCTCGCAAAGTGATTCATTTGCATGATTTTTCGGCGATTGAATGGCTGGGATTGATTTTGCCGTTGACACCCCGCAGCGGAATTCATATTATGCCGCCCGTCAACATGACAGCTTTACGATGGGGCTATAGCTCAGCTGGGAGAGCGCTTGCATGGCATGCAAGAGGTCAGCGGTTCGATCCCGCTTAGCTCCACCAAACTCTGAACCCAACAGAGTGCGGTCAGTAAAGTAACATGTGGGGCTATAGCTCAGCTGGGAGAGCGCTTGCATGGCATGCAAGAGGTCAGCGGTTCGATCCCGCTTAGCTCCACCAAAATTGTAAACCCTCGTCAAAAGACGAGGGTTTTTTTTATGTGTTTGTAACACCCGCCACTGTATTTTGTTATCAAAAAGAAGGTATTTCTGTACCTCACCTCAATCGGCATCAATAAACCAGTCTAAAAATAGACTTGAACTTGATTCGCGCAATTAATAAACATATTATCCATCCGGTCAATAATTCTCTCGGAAAATAACGCCCTGGTTAATGAATAGAAAAACTTACAATAATGTAAAGATATTTATGATTGCCCTGGCTCTGTGCCTGATTTCGGTACCTGTCTCCCGTTATCTCTCTCCCCGCGCAATTGTTAATGGTCACGACGTTTATTTAGCATGGTTACCTTTAAGCGTAATGCTGGCGGTGATTCTGCTATTTGGGCGCAGGGCTATTCTTCCCATTTTGTTAGGTTTTACTGTCACTAATTTATTCTATGTAAATTTAGCGCCGCTACAATATTCAGTATTACTGTTCTGTCAGACCTTTGCGTTGTTCGCGGCGTGCGGCCTTCTGCGTATCATGCTGGGTAAGCGTTGGCGTTACTGCATCCCTAACAAGCACATCGGATTACGGATATTCTGGCTCGGTTTTATGGTGCCGATAGGTATTAAGCTGTCGATGTATTTGGCCGGCTATTTGTTTGATTTTCCGGTGACAATTTCGACCTTTTTCGGCGAAGGGACGGTTATTTATAACGTTGTGGATATACAAAGCCTGATATGTGCGGCATTGATTTTTACCATGATGTTCTATTACCCGTTAAGAATGATAATTAATCCTCGTTATGCAATAAATTTCTGGCGACGAAGCGTGAAGCCCGTGTTTTTTCACAAGAATTCATTATATATTTTTGTCTGGCTGATGCTTTTAAGTTTCATTCTCGTCATTTTATGTGGTCCTTTTGAATCTCCCGTCATTGCGGGCTATTTGATGCCGCTGATTTTTATTCTTTTTACCTTAGCGATAAGCCGACTGACCTATGCGTTGATTTCTCTGCTGTGGGCTGTATCTGCGCTCCTGCTGTTGACCTACAACTACAACTTCCTTAACGGGGTGGAATCGGGCCATTCGCTCTCTTTTATTCTGTCCGTGCTTATCTCGTTCGCGATCTGTCTGCTTTACATGTCGCGCATTTACCAGCGCAGCGAGTGGCTTAAGCGGGGCTGGCAGGGGAGGGCGCTCACCGATCCGCTGACCGGATTGCCCAATATTCGTGCGCTGGAGGATTATCTTGAGATTCACCCGGATGCAAAAGTTAGCATTCTGCGTATGGATAACCTGGAATTTTTGAGCCGCCATTATGGGATCCTCATGCGGGTCCATTGCAAACGTACGATCGCCACGTCGCTGCAGCCTCTCCTGCAAAAAGATGAGACGCTCTTCCAGCTTCCCGGAAGCGAGCTTGTGC
The DNA here is from genome assembly GCF_003688535.1 of Enterobacter sp. WP_7_1. NCBI lineage: Bacteria > Pseudomonadati > Pseudomonadota > Gammaproteobacteria > Enterobacterales > Enterobacteriaceae > Enterobacter > Enterobacter sp. WP_7_1. The sequence goes on from NZ_REFK01000002.1 coordinate 176,803, forward strand.
TGGTATTACTGGGCCCGGGAACCGCTGAGCGCCTCCAGCATATGGTTGATCGACTGAACAGCCGTAAGATTTTCTGGAACAACACCGGGCTGGATATTGAATTTGGCGCGTCCTGGGGAATGGTGGAAAACGGCGAAAAGTTGCACCACACGCTGGGGCAACTGAGCTGGCTGGCTGAGCAATCCTGCGGAACAACAAACAACGTGCTTGCGCTCACGAATAGCCTTGAGGCGGCATCAGGGCAGACGACAGAGCGAGTCCTGATGCTGGCGCGGATTAAGCATGCGCTGGAGGTGGGCCAGTTCCATTTATACGCGCAACCGATCCAGAAGGCGGACGGGAGCGGCTACTACGAAATTCTGGCGCGTATGGAGAGCGAGGGCGAGATCTTCACTCCTGACCGCTTTATTCCGTTGATTGCCCAGTTCAACCTCAGCCACCGGTTTGATATGTGCGTCATGGAGAAATTACTGCTGTGGCTGCGCGATCACCCTTCAACGCAGGCTGGTGCCCGTTTCTCCGTTAATCTGATGCCGCTCACGCTGATGCAAAAAGAGGTGGCGTCCGAGATTTGTGCGCTCTTTGAACGGTATGGCGTTGCGCCTCAGTCCGTCGTGATTGAGATTACCGAAGAGCAGGCCTTCTCAAATTCAGGCTGCAGTATCCACAATATTCAGCAGCTGCGGGATTACGGTTTCCGGATTGCCATAGATGATTTTGGTACCGGCTACGCCAACTACGAGCGCCTCAGACGCCTGCAGGCAGACATCATTAAAATTGACGGCTGCTTTATTAAAGACATTTGTACTGATGATATGGATGCGATGATCGTGCAGTCGATGTGTAATCTGGCGAAGACGAAATCGCTGTGCGTCGTAGCGGAATACGTCGAAACACCGGCGCAGCGGGAGATGCTGCTTCGCTTCGGCGTGGATTACCTGCAGGGCTACCTGATAGGCAAACCCAAACCGCTGGAAGAATTGCGGGCATAAAAAAACCGGGAGCCAGGCTCCCGGTTTTTGTTTAACGCTAAACGTCAGAGTACCAGTGCTGCAATAGAAGCAGACAGAACGCTCACCAGCGTAGAGCCGTAAACCAGCTTCAGGCCAAAGCGAGAAACCACGTTGCCCTGTTCTTCGTTCAGACCTTTAATTGCGCCCGCGATAATCCCGATGGACGAGAAGTTCGCGAAGGAGACCAGGAACACGGACAGAATGCCTTCCGCGCGCGGAGAGAGCGTGCTGGCAATTTTCTGCAGATCCATCATCGCAACGAATTCGTTAGAAACCAGTTTGGTTGCCATGATACTGCCCACCTGCAGCGCTTCGTGAGCAGGAACACCCATCACCCATGCAACAGGGTAGAAGATGTAGCCCAGAATACCCTGGAAGGAGATACCCAGCACCGCAGCGAACAGAGCGTTCAGCGCAGAAATCAGCGCAATGAAGCCGATCAGCATGGCGGCAACGATAATCGCCACTTTGAAGCCCGCCAGAATGTACTCACCCAGCATTTCGAAGAAGCTTTGGCCTTCGTGCAGGTTTGACATCTGAATGTTCTCTTCGCTTGCGTCAACGCGGTACGGGTTGATCAGCGACAGAACGATAAAGGTGCTGAACATGTTCAGAACCAGCGCCGCAACAACATACTTTGGCTCCAGCATGGTCATATACGCGCCCACGATAGACATGGACACGGTAGACATTGCGGTTGCCGCCATGGTGTACATGCGGTTGCGGGACATTTTGCCGAGAATATCTTTATACGCGATGAAGTTCTCAGACTGACCGAGGATTAGGGAACTGACGGCGTTGAAGGATTCCAGCTTGCCCATGCCGTTCACTTTGGATAACAGGAAACCAATTCCACGAATAACGAACGGCAGAACGCGGATGTGCTGCAGAATACCGATCAGCGCGGAGATGAAGACGATAGGGCAGAGAACCTTCAGGAAGAAGAACGCCAGACCTTCGTCGTTCATTTTACCGAAGACAAAGTTGGTCCCTTCATTGGCGAATCCGAGCAGTTTTTCGAACATTTCGGAGAAGCCTTTTACGAAGCCGAGACCTACGTTGGAGTTCAGGAAGAACCACGCAAGTAAAACTTCAATGACCAGCAACTGGACAACATAACGGATACGAATTTTTTTGCGGTCTGTGCTGACCAGCAATGCAAGTGCAGTAACGACAACAAGTGCCAGGACAAAATGAAGGACGCGGTCCATATTTGCTCCAAATATGAGGCAGGTTTAATTTTCGTGCACATTCTATGTAACAAGCGAAAAGAAAACGAGATCGAGGACACACTATAGTTACATCCTGTGACGAGTCTCAAAAATAGTGATCCACAATACATTTTTGTTATGTTAGGTAAATGAGTGAAAAGTTAAGTTTGTGTGCTAGTCTTCACAAAAGCGCGCGCGATTTCAGTTTCTGTTAGATCGCCCCACTTACCCGCCCGTCTATCGTTCAAAGCTATCAGAGAAATCACTGTAAACATCACAAATGATCTTGATAATCATTCTCATTTTGATAGCATTAAACATAGCAAAGGCTATATTTCAGAGGCAGAAATGACAAACAGTCGCGTAGAGGGTAGCAGTGGCAGAGCCGCGCGCAAGTTGCGGTTCGCATTAATGGGACCTGCGTTCATCGCTGCCATTGGCTATATCGATCCAGGTAACTTTGCGACCAATATTCAGGCCGGGGCCAGCTTCGGCTATAAGCTGCTGTGGGTGGTCGTCTGGGCTAACCTGATGGCGATGCTGATTCAGATGCTCTCCGCAAAGCTGGGGATTGCCACCGGTAAAAACCTGGCGGAGCAAATTCGCGACCATTATCCGCGTCCGGCCGTCTGGCTCTACTGGGTTCAGGCGGAAATCATCGCCATGGCTACTGACCTCGCTGAATTTATTGGCGCAGCGATCGGGTTTAAATTGATTCTGGGCGTATCGCTGTTGCAGGGGGCGGTACTGACCGGGATTGCCACTTTCCTGATCCTGATGCTGCAGCGTCGGGGTCAAAAGCCGCTGGAGAAGGTTATCGGCGGTCTGCTGCTGTTTGTCGCGGCGGCCTATATCGTCGAGCTAATTTTCTCACAGCCGAATCTGGTGCAGCTCGGGAAAGGTATGGCAATCCCAAGCCTGCCAACCTCGGAAGCGGTGTTCCTGGCCGCCGGGGTGTTGGGGGCGACCATCATGCCGCATGTGATTTACCTGCACTCCTCGCTGACTCAGCATCTCCACGGCGGGACGCGCAAAGAGCGTTACTCCGCCACCAAATGGGACGTGGCGATTGCCATGACCATCGCGGGGTTTGTAAATCTGGCGATGATGGCTACCGCTGCTGCCGCTTTCCACTTTAACGGCCACACCGGTATTGCCGATCTCGACCAGGCTTATCTTACGCTGGAGCCCTTACTGAGCCATGCTGCCGCCACGATATTTGGTCTCAGCCTGGTGGCTGCCGGTCTTTCTTCTACGGTGGTGGGCACGCTGGCAGGCCAGGTGGTGATGCAGGGGTTTGTCCGCTTCCATATTCCGCTGTGGGTTCGTCGCTCCGTCACCATGCTCCCCTCATTTATCGTGATCCTGATGGGGCTCGATCCTACGCGAATTCTGGTCATGAGCCAGGTACTGCTGAGTTTTGGTATCGCGCTGGCGCTGGTGCCGCTGCTGATTTTTACCAGCAACAAAAACCTGATGGGCGAACTGGTCAACTCACCGCTGGTGAAACGGGCCGGATGGGCCATCGTGGTAGTGGTAGTGGCGCTGAACCTGTGGCTGCTGGTTGGCACCGCGTTGGGACTCTAAAAGAAAAAGGAGCCGGGAGGCTCCTTTTTGCATTAATGGTGACCGTGGCCATGACCGTGGCCGCCGCGTCCTCTTCCGCCGCGATCCCAGCCGCCACGATGGTCGTCACGATCGTTCCATCCTTCACGGTAGCCGCGCTCATACGCGTTGTCTTTATACCAGCCGCGGTGTCTGCCGTTATCATGTTTCCACCAGCGGTCTCCGCGCCACTCATAGTGACGGTTCCAGTAGTCACGGTCGCGCCAGTAGCCACCGTCCCAGTATCTGCCGTAGTCGTCACGATCGCCAATTTGTAATTTTACTGATGGCAACAGGGTGATTTCGCCCGCATTGGCGATCAGCGGGGCTGAAGCCAGTAATACCGCTGCAAGAATCAGTGACCTGAACATACTCTTTCTCCTTCACGATCGGGGCCCTTGTGGGGCCTGTTAACGCAATATTACGAGTTGGTAAAGCCTCGTTTCATCGCCTCAACTCCGAATTGCGGAATGAGAGCACTTTTTGCTAAAAGTGATTTTAATTTGAGCTGTTCAGGATCGTATCAATACGGACCAGTTCTTCAGCAGAGAAATGGCGGTTTTGCAGCATCCCCACGGCGTCATCAATCTGAGCCGTTTTACTTGCCCCAATCAGCACTGACGTCACGTTCTCATGGCGTAATACCCAGGCCAGCGCCATCTGGGACAACTTCTGACCGCGCTCTTCCGCCATGGCGTTTAGCTTTCTTACCTTCTCCAGTTTCTCTTCGGTGATCTGGTCAGGGTTCAGGAACTGACTGGCGCTTGCCGCGCGTGAGTCTGCCGGAATGCCGTTGAGATAGCGGTTGGTCAATTGTCCACCGGCCAGCGGCGAGAAGGGAATGCAGCCGACCCCTTTTTCCTGCAGCACGTTCAGCAGTTCCTCTTCCGGCGCTCGTTCAAAAAGGGAGTATTTCGGCTGGTGGATCAGGCAGGGCGTACCGAGATCGTCAAGGATATCAATCGCCTTGCGGGCCAGTTCCGCAGGATAGTTGGATAACCCGACATACAGAGCTTTTCCCTGGCGCACCGCATGGTCAAGCGCTTTCATGGTTTCCAGCAGCGGCGTTTGTGGGTCAGGACGGTGATGATAGAAGATATCCACATACTCCAGCCCCATGCGCTTCAGGCTTTGATCGAGGCTTGCCAGCAGATATTTGCGTGACCCCCAGTCGCCGTAAGGGCCCTCCCACATGGTATAACCTGCTTTGGTAGAGACGATCAACTCGTCGCGCCAGGGCAGGAAATCCTCCTGCAAAATACGGCCGAAATTACGTTCGGCCGATCCCGGCGGCGGGCCATAGTTGTTGGCAAGGTCGAAATGCGTAATGCCCAGATCGAACGCGCGCTGTAAAAGTTGACGGCTGTTTTCGATAAGCGTGGTGTCGCCAAAGTTATGCCACAGCCCAAACGAGATGGCGGGCAACCTGAGTCCGCTTTGCCCGCAGCGACGATACTCCATTGTCCGATAACGATTTTTGTCCGGCTGATAACCCATTCTCATGACCTCTGGCGCTGAAGAAAAAAATCAGTGTATGCGTTTACATTAACGTGAAAAAAAGCAGCATAGCGCAGCCTTTTTTGTAAAGCATTCTTTCCATGCTCTTCTTATCGCCAATTCTGGACAGTCATCACGCTTATTTAATACTCAAGGTGAGGTCAACATTAGAAGGATACCTGTTCATGCGTACCCCATACTGCGTCGCCGATTACCTGCTGGACCGTCTTACAGATTGTGGAGCCGATCATCTGTTTGGCGTGCCGGGCGACTATAACCTGCAGTTTCTCGACCATGTGATAGACAGCCCGGATATCTGTTGGGTGGGCTGTGCCAACGAATTAAACGCCTCCTATGCCGCGGACGGATACGCCCGATGTAAGGGCTTTGCCGCGCTACTGACGACATTTGGTGTAGGAGAGTTAAGCGCCATGAACGGCATCGCGGGCAGCTACGCCGAGCACGTTCCGGTACTGCATATTGTAGGCGCGCCGGGTACGGCGTCACAGCAAAGAGGAGAGTTGCTGCACCATACGCTGGGCGACGGTGAGTTTCGTCATTTTTACCATATGAGCGAACCGATCACCGTTGCACAGGCGATCCTGACTGAACAAAACGCCTGTTACGAGATTGACCGGGTATTAACTACCATGCTCCGGGAGCGTCGTCCCGGCTATCTAATGTTGCCTGCGGATGTGGCAAAAAAAGCCGCCACGCCTCCTGTAAACGCTCTCACTTTCAGGCACACGCATGCCGATAGCGCCTGCCTGAAAGCGTTCCGGGACGCCGCTGAGAACAGGCTGGCCATGAGCAAGCGTACGGCGCTGCTGGCCGATTTCCTTGTCCTGCGCCATGGCCTGAAGCATGCCCTACAGAAATGGGTCAAGGACGTGCCGATGGCACACGCCACTATGCTGATGGGTAAAGGGATATTTGACGAGCGTCACGCCGGGTTTTACGGCACGTATAGCGGTTCGGCAAGCGCCGGTGCCGTTAAAGAGGCGATTGAAGGGGCAGACACGGTACTGTGCATCGGGACGCGATTTACCGATACCCTGACCGCCGGCTTCACGCATCAGCTAACCCCGTCACAAACAATTGAAGTTCAGCCTCATGCCTCACGCGTCGGTGACGTCTGGTTTACCGGCATCCCCATGCTTCAGGCGATCGAAACGCTGGTGGAGCTGTGTAAACAGCACGTGCACGATACGCCGGTACCGTCGTCTCAAAGCGCGATGGCATATCCGCAGCCTGATGGCTCGCTGACGCAGGACAATTTCTGGAAAACGTTGCAGACGTTTATCCGCCCGGGAGACATCATCCTTGCGGATCAGGGCACCTCGGCCTTCGGGGCGATCGACCTTCGTCTTCCGGCTGATGTGAATTTTATCGTCCAGCCGCTGTGGGGATCAATCGGCTACACCCTGGCCGCAGCGTTTGGCGCGCAAACCGCCTGCCCAAACCGGCGCGTGATTGTGCTGACGGGGGATGGCGCGGCGCAGCTCACCATACAGGAGCTTGGCTCGATGCTGCGGGATAAACAACACCCGATCATTCTGGTCCTTAACAACGAAGGGTACACGGTGGAAAGAGCGATCCACGGGCCGGAACAGCGATATAACGATATTGCGCTATGGAACTGGACGCAAATCCCGCAGGCCCTGAGCCTTGATCCTCAGGCCCAGTGCTGGCGGGTCAGTGAAGCGGAGCAGCTGGCGGATGTCCTTGAGAAAGTGGCGCACCACGAGCGGCTCTCGCTGATTGAGGTGATGCTGCCGAAGGCCGATATCCCGCCGCTGCTGGGGGCGATTACTAAAGCGCTGGAAGCGCGCAATAGCGCCTGATTACTTGTCGTTTCGCCAGGCCATCATCATCGGTTTGCCCGCCAGCAGGAGCCAGGCGGGCAACATCACGATACAGAGCAGGGGGAAAAGCGTCGAATCGGGTACCACTACCGCCGCCATAAACAGGCTGAGCCAGGCGTCGCGTGTGACCACCAGAACCAGCCCCAGAATAGAGCAGGAGACGGTAATGGCCGCAGGCACCGCATCGACGTGTTCGTGCAGCATCAGCCCCAGCGCTACGCCGACAAAGACCACCGGGAAAATGCGTCCTCCGCGGAAACCGCAGGCTGCAGCCACCACCAGCGCGGCCAGCTTAATCAAGGCAAACAGCAGATAGTCGGAGACGCTAAACACCTGGCTGAAGGCCAGCTGCTGCATCTCGTCCAGACCTTTGAACAACGTCACCGTCCCGCCGATTGCTCCTAAAATACCTAGGATCAAACCACCAGCCCCCAGAACTAACACCGGGTGTTTAAGTTTATGCATCAGCCGGTGCAGGCGAGGAAGACACCATACCGCCACCATTCCCAGCGCGATGGCGATCGCGACGACGATGGCACCGCTGAAAATATCGGCTATCTGCATTTGGCCGTAGTGGGGGAGGGAGAGTGAGAAGTGGGGATGGAAAAACAGGCTGGTCGTCAGCGCGCCAGCGGCTGCTGCCATCAGCGGGGCAAACAGCTTATCCCACAGCGGGACGTCGTTATTGCTGCTGAGCGTCTGAGAAAAGATCAGTGCGGCAGCGACGGGCGTGCCGAAAAGCGCCCCGATGGTGCCTGCGGAGGCGAGGATGGTCCAGTCCAGCGCGCCGACGCGGGGCAAAATGCGTGAACCGAGGAAAACCGCCAGGCCAATATTCACCGCCATTATCGGATGCTCCGGCCCCAGGCTGACGCCGCCGGCCAGACCGATAATCAACGCAATGAGCAGCCCGGGCAGTGCCGAAGGGGGAACCGGGGCGCCAATCAGCGGTTCCTGCGCCGGATCGGGGCCGGCATGGCCGGGACTGAAACGGATCACCAGGCCTACCGCAATACCGGTCAACGTCAGCATCACAATGATCCAGGCAGGAGAATCAGCGCTGACCCCCAGTTTTGTCGGAAGCGCCGTCCATAACATGGCTTGCAGCACCGACGCGACTTTCATCACGACAATGAGCACCAGACTTGAGGCCACGCCAATAATTAGCGCCGGAGTTGCCAGCAACAGCATGGTTCTGGCTCGCGGGTGGAGCATGATGATTTCCTTGTACAAAACGGTATTACGTTACTTTGCACATTAAGCTTTATGGCAATAGTGCAAAAGGTGCTGAAACGGTAAAGTTATTCTGTGACGAAGATCGATAATCCATGGGCATTCACCTTATGGCCGTTGTTGTTATCACGCCTTGAATTTACAGTGTCCCAAAGATTTATTCTGACTTTAGCGGAGCAGTAGAAGAATGACAAAGTATGCTTTGGTAGGTGATGTGGGCGGCACGAACGCGCGCCTCGCATTGTGCGATGTTAGTAGCGGTGAGATTTCCCGGGCGAAAACCTATTCCGGGCTGGATTATCCAAGCCTTGAAGCCGTTGTCCGCGTCTATCTGGAAGAGCATCAGGTGAGCGTTGAAGACGGCTGCATCGCGATAGCCTGCCCGATAACCGGCGACTGGGTCGCAATGACCAACCATACCTGGGCATTCTCCATCGCCGAGATGAAAAAAAACCTCGGTTTTTCGCACCTTGAAATCATCAATGACTTCACCGCGGTGTCTATGGCGATCCCGATGCTGAAGCCAGAGCATCTGATCCAGTTTGGCGGCGCTGAACCGGTCGAAGGCAAGCCGATTGCGGTTTACGGGGCCGGTACCGGCCTGGGCGTGTCGCATCTGGTGCATGTTGCTCAGCGCTGGGTAAGCCTGCCGGGTGAAGGCGGCCACGTAGACTTTGCGCCTAACAGCGAAGAAGAGGGCATTATCCTAGAAGAGTTACGCGCTGAGATCGGCCACGTCTCCGCCGAGCGCGTTCTTTCAGGTCCGGGACTGGTGAATCTGTACCGCGCGATTGTGAAATCAGACGGGCGTCTGCCGGAAAACCTGCAGCCAAAAGACGTCACCGAACGCGCGCTGGCGGACAGCTGCATTGACTGCCGTCGTGCCCTGTCGCTGTTTTGCGTGATCATGGGACGTTTCGGCGGCAACCTGGCGCTGACGCTGGGCACCTTCGGTGGGGTCTATATTGCGGGCGGGATCGTACCGCGCTTCCTCGACTTTTTTAAAGCCTCGGGCTTCCGCGGCGGGTTTGAAGATAAAGGGCGTTTCAGAAGCTACGTGCAGGACATTCCGGTTTATCTGATCGTGCATGACAATCCAGGACTGCTGGGTTCCGGGGCCCATCTGCGTCAGGTTCTCGGTCAAATCCTCTGACGCAGAGCCCTCTCCGGCGGGAGAGGGCGCTTTCTTTACAGGTGCATCAGCTGACGAAACTCTTTCACCTTGCTGCGGCTTACCGGCACCTGAAAATCCAGATCCTTCAGACGCAAAATGTAGGTGTTGTTAAACCACGGTTCGATCTCGCGGATCTTATTTAAATTCACGCAAAACGACCGGTGGCAGCGGAAAAAGTGGGCAGCCGGGAGCTTGCTGCAGAATTCGGTAATGTTCATCGCCATCACGTACGATTCCCGTCGGGTATAGACAAACGTCATCTTTTCGTGCGCTTCGGCGTAGTAGATATCGTTGACCGGGGTCACGATGATGCGCTCGTCTTTGACCAGATTTATGGTGTCGTTTTCGCGTACCGTTGGGGAGGCGCTAGCGGGAGCGGTTTGCTGCTGCCAGGCGGCCTCCAGCTTTTGCAGCATGCTGACAATCCGCGACTCCTGATAAGGCTTAAGAATATAGTCAAACGCCTCCAGCTCGAAGGCCTCTACGGCGTGCTCTTTCCAGGCGGTAACGAACACAATAAACGGCTTATGGGCAAACTGATTGATGTTTTGCGCCAGCAATACGCCATCCAGCGACGGGATATTGATATCCAGGAAAATCGCATCGACCCGGTTATGCTGCAAAAATTTCAGCACGTCCAGACCATCATCAAATGTACCCACAATCTCCATCTGGCTGTGGGTTTTGATAAGCCAGGTGAGCTCCTGTTGAGCCAAGAATTCATCTTCTACGATGATAACTTTCATGGGTTACTCCACCTGGGGCAATAGTGATGTCGTCGTATGCGCGCGCGAGCGCTCATTCGGGACGTAAAAAGCAATTTCGGTACCCGGCTCAAGACGTTGAATATGCAGCCCGTCGCCGTAAAGCAGCTTGACCCGGTGGTGCACGTTCAGCAGACCGATTTTATTCCCCGGCATCTCGTTAGACTCCACGCGCTCAATGACTTTTGGATCAATGCCGTGGCCGGTATCGCGAACGGCAATCCGCACCCGGTTGCCGCTTTCGGTGACGCTGATGGTGACGACGCCTTTGCCTTTACAGGGCTGAATACCGTGAACAATCGCGTTTTCGACCAGCGGCTGGATAAGAAGGCTCGGGATCACGCAGTTGACCTCTTCATCAATATCGTAAATGACCGTGAGCTTGTCGCCAAAGCGGGCCTGCTCAATCGCAATGTAGTCCTTGATCTGATAAAGCTCTTTTTTGATGTCGATCTGCTCGTCATCTTTCAGCTCAATGTTGTAGCGCAGATAGCGCGACAGGTTAAAAATCAGCTGGCGCGCGGTGTCCGGATTAAGGCGAATGGACGAGGAGATAGCGTTCAGAGCGTTAAACAGGAAATGGGGATTAATTTTACTCTGCAGCGCGCGCAGTTCAGCCTTATTTGCCATCTCGCGCAGCTGTTCCGCCCGCGAAACCTCAAGCTGGGTGGAGATAATCTGCGACAGGCCGATGGCCATCTCCTGCAGCGTCGAGGTGATCTGATGCGCGTGGCAGTAATAAATTTTCAGCGTGCCCGTCACGACGCCTTTCTCCCACAGCGGGATCACCAGCATCGAGTGGATTTCCGGCGTTCGGTGGGCTTCATCATTGTTTTTAATAATGATTTTACCGTAGTTAATCGCCTGTCTGGTGGTCGGGCTTATGGTGTCATCGTTGTCGCGATAGTTGTGCTCCCCGACGCCAACGTAGGCCAGCACGTGGTCAATATTGGTGATGGCGACGGCGTCAGCGTGGATGTCGTGGCGGATAATTTCGCAGACCTGACGCAACGATTCCGCGTTAACGTGGCGGAAGAGCGGCAGCGTTTTGTTGGCGATATCCAGCGCCAGCTTGGCCTGACGGGCGGCGCTGGCCTCTTTTTCCCCTTCAACGCTTTGCACCAGCAGCACGATAAAGCCGATGCACACGCTGCCCAGGATCATCGGAATACCGATTTTCGAAACGATATCCAGCCCCAGCGCGGTGGTGGGGGCCCAGACGACGACCAGGATCATGGTCAGCGTTTCGCACACCATGCCTGCGACGATCCCGGCGCGCCAGCGCTGTTTTTTCGGGATTTTGCGGCTGATCCAGCCGGAAAGCACCCCGGCGATAATGCTGGTGATAAAGCACGGCACCGCCGTTACGCCACCGATATCAATCAGGTAGCGGTGCGTCCCGGCAATCAGGCCGGTGATGACGCCCACCCACGGACCAAACAGAATCCCGCCGGACATGACGGCGATAATGCGCACGTTAACCAGCGAACCTTCTACCGGCACGCCGGACCAGGTGCTGAACAGGGCGAACAGCGAAAAAATGGCGGTAACGGCCAGCAGCTCTTTTGGCGAGTGGGCTGATTTGTGCAACAGCTCGCGAAACAGGCGAATGCGAATGAGGAAGAACAGGCAAATCAGCATTAATGCCGCGCGGTCAAAAACCGCCAGCAGCATAGTGAATATTTCGTGCACGAGTAGACCTGGGAAAACGGGAAAGAACCATGATAAAAAACCTGGCGCGTATTGACCAGCTATCCGTCAGGTTTATCAAATGAGGAAAAACCATAATTTAGAAAGGGGATTATCTGGCGATGACCGAGGCGTCCTGTTTTTTTTCTTACCGGCGCATCGTCAGGTAACTGGCTTGATATCATTCTGTTAAATAACAGCTACCAGAAAGCCGATCCCGAAACAGGGGCTTCCGCTTTTAGGCGCAGCCGGGTTCCGGTTTTCAGACGATCGCTTTTTTTTCATTTCCCTCTCGACAGCATGATTTTTTTCAGGTTATTTTCTAAACATGCCACATCGGTGGCAGCGTCGCTCGGACGGTCCGGGCGCTAACGTTAATCTGAGGAATCTATGGCTGAATTCAGTCCTGAACGCCGTTTTACGCGTATCGATCGTCTCCCCCCTTATGTTTTCAATATCACTGCTGAACTGAAAATGGCTGCGCGTCGGCGCGGCGAAGATATTATCGATTTCAGCATGGGTAACCCTGACGGCCCAACGCCACCGCATATCGTTGAGAAGCTCTGCACGGTAGCCCAGCGCCCGGATACGCACGGCTACTCAACCTCTCGCGGCATTCCCAGGTTACGTCGCGCGATCTCGCGCTGGTATCAGGATCGCTATCAGGTTGATATCGATCCGGAAAGTGAAGCGATTGTCACCATCGGCTCGAAAGAGGGGCTGGCACACCTGATGCTGGCTACGCTGGATCATGGCGATACGGTTCTGGTGCCTAATCCAAGCTACCCGATCCATATCTATGGCGCGGTGATTGCCGGTGCGCAGGTCCGTTCTGTGCCCCTGGTGGAAGGTGTCGATTTCTTTAACGAACTGGAACGTGCGATTCGCGAAAGCTATCCGAAACCCAAGATGATGATCCTCGGTTTCCCCTCGAACCCAACGGCGCAGTGCGTGGAACTCGATTTCTTCGAGAAAGTGGTAGCCCTGGCCAAGCGTTATGACGTGCTGGTGGTTCACGATTTAGCCTATGCTGATATCGTCTATGACGGCTGGAAAGCCCCGTCTATTATGCAGGTCCCGGGCGCGCGTGATGTGGCGGTAGAGTTCTTCACCCTGTCAAAAAGCTACAACATGGCGGGCTGGCGTATTGGCTTTATGGTGGGTAACAAAACGCTGGTGAGTGCCCTGGCGCGCATTAAGAGTTATCACGACTACGGTACCTTCACGCCGCTGCAGGTCGCGGCTATCGCTGCCCTGGAAGGCGATCAGCAATGCGTTCACGAGATAGCCGCCCAGTATAAGCGCCGCCGCGACGTGCTGGTAAAGGGGCTGCATGAAGCGGGCTGGATGGTGGAAATGCCGAAAGCGTCCATGTACGTCTGGGCGAAAATTCCGGAGCCGTATGCGGCGATGGGATCGCTGGAGTTTGCCAAAAAACTGCTGCAGGATGCGAAGGTGTGTGTGTCACCGGGCATTGGCTTTGGTGATTACGGCGACACGCATGTGCGTTTTGCCCTGATTGAAAACAGCGACCGTATTCGTCAGGCGGTGAGGGGCATCAAGAGCATGTTCCGGGCCGACGGTCTTCTCACCTCAAAGAGCGTCGCTGAACACCCCGCGTCGTCATGACATAAAAAAACAGGAGCCGATGGCTCCTGTTTTTTTGACAGCATGTTCTTCACTAGATCATCAGGGCAAAGGTTCCGGCCCAGACTAAAACAATCACCGAAATGCCCATAAAGAAATATTTCACGTTTCATCGCTCCGCGTATCTTGTGGTACGCATTTAAAAACAGAGTCCACCTGATTATAGAGAACTGAAATCCGGTCCAAACGGAAATGAGAATTTTCCCGTTACGCCGTCAACTCCAGCTCAGAATTCTGTGCTTTCCTGTTGCCAGACGGCGCTAATGTACGCTTAAAAATGAGGGGTGACAAGAGGGATTTTTTTAAATAATTTCCGTTACTTACGGGTGTCGTGGAACGGCGACAGTTTGATTTCGCTTCGCAATAAATTCACTTTGGGCGACGCATTGAAAAGATGCTTACTCAGCGGAAGGACAGGTGATTGAAAAGGTTAGTTTCTTAGCGAAACTAACCTTCATGAAGGGTTAAATATAGAGCGAGGTTTCGCCAAGAGGGCGGGTTTTGAAACGACGGTGCATCCACAGATACTGCTCTGGCGCGCGCATGATTTCAGTTTCGATGACTTTATTGATAAACGCTGCGGCTTCGCATTCGTTTTCCGGATAGTTAGCCATTTCAGGGGAGATGTGCAGACGATAACCTGACTTATCTGCTTTTCTCACCATCGTCACGGTCAGCATGGAGGCACCAGACAGACGTGAAATGACAAAAGTACCGTTAGTCGTCGCAACATCTTTCACCGCAAAGAAAGGCGCAAAGCTGCTGCCTTTACGTCCATAATCCTGATCGGGGGCAAACCAGACGGCCTCTCCTTTCTTGAGAGCACCGACCATACCGCGCAGGTTATTACGGCTGATCATCGCCTTATTGGAGCGCATGCGACCTCGCGTCTGCACCCATTCCATAAGCGCACTGTTGTGCGGTCTGTAGGTTGCCATCATTGGCTGGCAAAGCCCCATCACGCGGCCGCCCAGCTCCAGTGACATAAAGTGAACGCCGACAACCATCACGCCGCGTTTTTGCATCTGCGCGCGTTTAAGGTTATCCAGCCCTTCAACATCAAACCATTTGCGGACACGCTCATCCGGCCAGAACCAGGCCATGCCGGTTTCAAGCAGCGCCATGCCGATAGACTTGAAGTTTTCAGCGATGAGTTTCTCACGCTCTTCGGCATTGTACTGCGGGAAACAAAGCTCAATATTTTTACGCGCGATGGATTCACGACGTTTCAGGAAAACGCGGGAAGCGCTGCCCAGTTTCGACCCCAGCAAGCGCAGGACAGGGTACGGAAGTTGAACCAGCAGCCAGAGTACGCCAAGACCAAACCATGTAAACCAGTAACGCGGGTGTAAAAACGCACGTTGAAATTTGGATTGAGACAAAATAGTAGAACCTATGTGAAGCCTGTAAAGGTAGCGCAGAGTTTGCGATACGACGTGCCGATAAGACCGTTCTTCAAGGTGATGGTTGCAGACTTTACCGAACTTTACGGCGTTGCCTGGCCACTGCTGATTTGGGCGGGCGGCGTAATGTAGCACCGTTATACGATATGTGCTATTACTCGTTTTTGATTAAAAAAGCGGCGATTCGGGAGGTGTTTGATTTTACACTGTATAAATTCCAGAAGTAAGAGCAGCCTTCATGCCTGAGGGGAGAACTGAAGCCTTTGCGTAAGCAGGAGTAGGCCGACAAAAGAGCAGCAGTGTTTATTTTCGGACCTGCATATGCGTTTTATTTCCCCTTCGAATAATATATAAGAATTTTCTTTGTGAAAATTCTTATATATTATTTATGCCATCAATCAATTCGTCGCTTATATTTATTCATTAGCCTCTTCCTTTTATCTTATCGCAATAACCTGTCGCTGTTCATTCGTCTTTTTTTGATATCATGCCGTGATATAAATCAAAACAAGATGGTTTTATTAGCATCTCTCTGTTTGCGATCCTTTTTACGATACAAATATTCGCTTCGCATGAAGAAAGCAGTGTCTTTTACTAAGGCGAATGGATAATTCGTAATAATGTCTTGGTGGAAAATCCTTAAGAAATTTCTCATTGCGGATAAATGATCTGTATATTTGATTTTACGTCGATCATTATTCTAATATTGCGCATCAAGAACGATACCGTGAAGTTGGCGTAGCAAAAACACAGAGGGATGATGAAATGGCTGACAGTTTTCAGAATGAGGTGCCTAAGGCACGTATAAACCTGAAGCTTGACCTGCATACGGGCGGGGCAAGCAAGAAAATGGAATTACCGTTGAAATTACTGGTTGCGGGTGATTTTAGTAATGGTCAGGAGTCTGCTCAAATATCTGATCGTGAGAAGGTTAACATCACGAAAAATAATTTCGACAGCGTTCTTTCTGAATATTCCCCAAAACTTAATCTAACCGTTAAAAATACGCTGTCTGAGGATGGTGGTGAGGACTCTATTCAGCTGACTTTTCAGAGCATGAAAGATTTCACGCCAGAGCAGGTGGCTGCTCAGATACCGCAGCTGAAAGCAATGTTGGCGATGCGCAACTTGCTGCGCGATCTGAAGGTTAACTTGTTGGATAACCAGACTTTCCGAAAAGAGCTGGAAAAAATCGTTCTGGACCAGTCGCTTAGTGCTGAGTTGCGAAATGAACTATCCGCGCTGGCATCAAGAAAATCGTAACCATCACGCTGTTTTAACGGATTTATCAAGGAATGCTCATGTCTGTACAAAATAATATTGCCGGGAGTGAAAGCGTGGTGCTGGAACGTCCTGCTGCGGGTGGGGTTTACGCCTCCCTGTTTGAGAAAATCAATCTGAGTCCTGTCTCCGAGTTGAGCGCATTAGACCTCTGGCAAGATGCGCAGGCGATGTCAGATGCGACCGCTGATGAGCGTCTGACTGCAGGTATGCAGGTCTTTCTGGAATGTCTGACCAAAGCAGGCGCGAAGGTCGAAAAACTGGATAAAAGCCTGATCGATCATCACATCGCTGAGCTCGATTACCAGATCAGCCGCCAGCTGGACGCGGTTATGCACCATGACGAGTTTCAGGCGGTCGAAAGCCTGTGGCGTGGAGTGAAGTCACTGGTTGATAAAACAGATTTTCGCCAGAACGTGAAAATTGAGCTTCTGAGTATGTCCAAAGAAGATTTGCGCCAGGACTTTGAAGACAGCCCGGAAATCATCCAGAGTGGTCTGTATAAACACGCCTACATTGATGAATATGATACCCCAGGCGGCGAGCCGATTGCGGCTCTGATTTCCGCTTACGAGTTTGATGCTTCAGCGCAGGATGTCGCTCTGCTTCGCAACATCTCCAAAGTATCCGCTGCTGCACATATGCCGTTTATCGGCTCAGCAGGCCCGAAATTCTTCCTCAAGGAGTCAATGGAAGATGTCGCGGCGATTAAAGATATTGGTAACTATTTTGACCGCGCAGAGTATATCAAGTGGAAATCGTTCCGCGATACTGACGACGCCCGCTACATCGGCCTGGTCATGCCGCGCGTATTGGGACGTTTACCGTATGGCCCGGACACCGTTCCGGTTCGCAGCTTCAACTATGTCGAAGAAGTCAAAGGTCCGGATCACGACAAATACCTGTGGACGAATGCATCGTTTGCCTTCGCTTCAAACATGGTGCGTAGTTTTATCAATAATGGCTGGTGTGTACAAATCCGCGGCCCGCAGGCTGGTGGTGCGGTTCAGGACCTGCCTATTCATCTTTACGATCTCGGTACCGGCAATCAGGTAAAAATCCCGAGCGAAGTGATGATTCCCGAAACCCGCGAATTTGAATTCGCGAATCTGGGCTTCATTCCTTTGTCCTACTACAAAAACCGCGACTATGCGTGCTTCTTCTCAGCCAACTCCACTCAGAAACCGGCGCTGTATGACACCGCTGATGCGACGGCGAACAGCCGCATCAACGCCCGTCTTCCGTACATCTTCCTGCTGTCGCGTATCGCCCATTACCTGAAGCTGATTCAGCGCGAGAACATTGGTACCACTAAGGACCGCCGACTGCTTGAACTGGAGCTGAACACGTGGGTCCGCAGTCTGGTTACCGAAATGACCGATCCAGGCGACGAGTTGCAGGCTTCTCACCCGCTGCGCGACGCGAAGGTGGTAGTGGAAGACATCGAAGACAATCCGGGCTTCTTCCGCGTGAAGCTGTACGCCGTCCCGCATTTCCAGGTGGAAGGCATGGATGTAAATCTGTCGCTGGTTTCCCAGATGCCGAAAGCCAAATCGTAAAAACAGGCAGGAAGCTGATGAAAACGGAACAACCGTTATGGGGCAGGGGCATTATGGTCTCTCCCCAGCATTTTCAGCAACAGGTCGCGTATGCGGCCTGGTCTGCCGAATGTATTGCCCGACTGGGCCTCTCCTGTCCATGGGGGGTTATCAAGGCCACCTTCGAACCGGAAGCTCTCAGGCTTGGACGCCTGCAGGCCCATCATCTGCATGTCCGTTTTCAGGACGGTACGCTGATTGATACAGATAATGCGGATACCCTGCCACCGGTCCTTTCGCTTGAACGCGAATCGCAGGAGGTGACGGTGGTACTGGCACTCCCGCTGCTGCGGTCAAACGGCGGCAACTGCCTGAAACCCGAAGAAGTGGCCGAGCGTCCGGTGCGATATCGTCAGCGTTGGCGGGATGTGCGCAATGCCTATGGAGATGACACCCGTCAGATTGCCGTAATGCAGCCCGAACTGACCCTGCGTTTTGCGCATCAGAACAACAGCGATTACCTGATTTGTCCGGTCGCCCGACTTCAGCAAGACTCGCAGGGTACATGGCAATTAGACGAGACGTTTCTTCCTCCACTGTTGACTCTCCAGGGCAGCCGTTGGCTGGTTACTCAGCTTGAACAACTCATGGCCCAACTGCGGGCTCGTCTGTGCCGTCTGATGGCGATGCGGCGTGAAAGCAATGAGCGAATGGCAGACTTCGCCGTGGCCGATGTATCACTGTTCTGGCTGCTCAACGCGCTGAACAGCGCTGAGCCCGTGCTTGGCCAGTTCCAGCGTAACCTGCAAAGCCCGCCGGAGCGTCTGTATCCGGAACTTTCTCGCCTGGCAGGGAGCCTGCTGACCTTCTCTCTGGAACATCAGGTGAGCGCTATACCGATCTGGCACCACGAGCAACTCAATATGGTGTTTCCGCCACTGTTTGATTTGCTTGGCGATTTGCTTGAAGCCAGCTTGCCGTCCCGCGTGGTGGCCCTGTCACTCGACTATGACCCACGACTGCACTTCTGGCAGGCTCGACTCCATGACCCGCGTCTGCGCGAAGGGGCTGATTACTATCTTTCTGTGCGCTCGCCGATCCCAGTAGCGCAACTGCAGGAACAGTTCCCGCGTCAGTGTAAGGTGGGCAGTCCTGACCATGTGCGGGGGATCGTCAACTCTTCCCGCGTGGGCGTGCCGTTGATGCCATTGCGCCATGTACCAGCCGCCATTCCGCTGCGCCTGGAAAATCAATATTTCAGTCTCGATCTCTCCCATCCTCTGGCGACTGAGATGCTCCAGAGTGGGACGTGTATGTTTTACGTCCCGGGCATGCTGGGCGAGCCTGAACTTGAACTCTTTGCGGTACTGAGAACATGAGTGAACGTAAACACGGCGCCGCCGTATCTGTTGATATTGACGCACTGCTGCAGAATACCTGGCTGCAGGTCATTAGCCTTCGTCATGGACCGCAGTTTCAGGAAGGTAAAGGTCGGGTTTTGTGGGAGCGTTGCGTCGCTGACGTGGAGCGCGTTCAGCGCGAACTGAAAGCGAGTGAACTCGACGAAGCCAGCTGTGAGCATATCCTCACTGCACAGTGTGCATTACTTGACGAAGCGGTCAAAGGGCGCGGTGTGGAGGATGACGCCTGTGTGCAGTGGTATGACATTCCCCTGCAGGGACACTTCCTCGGCACGATGGACGCCGGCGACACCCTGTGTGACAGGATGCGTGATGTCCTGCGTGAACCTGCGCCAGACAATGCCGTACTGACCTGCTTCCAGCGGGTAATGATGCTCGGATTTATGGGAAGTTTCCGCTCGCTGAATGATCCTGAACGCCAGAAGCTGGTCAGCGCACTCAGTGAACATGTCGCGCCGTTCAGCTTTCCTCAGACCCACCCTGTTCTGGCAGAAAGCCGTGCCGGATGGGGAATGGGCGGATGGCTCGCATCATGGCCTGCACGTATTGGACTAAGCGTGATTGTTCTTGCCGCACTCTGGTGGGGACTGGATCGTTGGCTCGATCAGATGCTGCTGACCCTGCTGCCGGGAGCTATAAAATGAGTCCTGCACAACAGCGCGGGCTTGCGCTGTGGGCCGTTCTGCTTAGTGCAGTGGTCTGCCTGGGCTTTCTGCCGGTATCCCGGCTGGCTTCAGTGCTTGTTCTGCTGGCGATGCTTGGGGTCATCTTAGTGTTCTGGTATATCACCAGACCTCGTGGAGAGCATGATGTCACCCTGCGTCTGGATGACCTTCCTGAATCCTCTTACCGTCAACCCGTGGTGCTGGTTTGTGGCGATCTGCCGCTGACCTGGCCGCAGCAGTCATCAGTACTCATCGTCACGCAGGGATGCTGGATCCGCGTTGAGGAACATCAGGATCTGGAGCAGCTAGCCCGTCAGATTCTGTGGCAGCGCCCGGACTGGGGGCGTCAGCTGTCGGTGATGGTCAGTGTCTGCCCGCAGAAACACGTCGACAGCGAAGCCCTGACAAGTCGTCTGCTGGCTCTGCGCTGGCAAATCAGCCAGCTGCGTAAAGAAACGGGACATTCTGTGCCATTGATTTTGAATGGTCAGATCGGCAGCGCGATGACGGATGACATGCTCTGGCAGGCTGCTATTCCGGGTGAAGGGTGGACTGTCTGGCGTGAGTCGAATGCGCCTTGTTCAATTGCCGCGTGGGTCTCAACTGGCGGTGCGCCTGTGATGGAGCAGCAGGTGCTGATGAACAGCCTGATGAGCTGGTTCCATCAGCATGTCCAGGCGGTATTCATCGATGATAATCCTGATGTTCCGACCATTGCACCTGCAGCGCAGCTGTGGGGAATGGGGCCGATTCTTGCCGGAAGTCTTGCATCTTCAGCCTGGACGGCGTGGTTATCGCGTCATACTGCCATGCAGCAGGTGGCTGGCTGGCAACCGGTAGGGACGGACAGTACGGTGATCTCACCCTTACCGGATTTCATCCTGCCGCTGCTACCGGAGGGAAGTGGACTCACTCCCCGTGCCCGCATCTGGCGCTGTGTCCTTGGTCTTTTCACCCTGGCGGCCATCGCCGCGCTGCTCAGCAGTGGCTGGAACAATCGCCAGCTGTTGCATCGCGTGAGCTTCGATATAGGCCGTTATGACAGCCTCTCCATGGATGACTACGGCCCGAAGGCTAGCGCCGTAGCGGCCCTTCGTGAGAATGCGGCGCTGCTGGATGACTATGCACGTAACGGCGTACCGGCCCGACTGGGTTTGGGGCTTTATCAGGGGGAACGTCTACGTATGCCCCTTCTGGAAGCGATCCGCTCGTATGTGCCGCCGCCTCCTAAACCGCAGCCAACCCCAAAACCGGTGCCGAAAATTGTGAGGCTCGACAGCATGTCGCTTTTCGATTCGGGCAAATCTGCGCTTAAAGCCGGCTCCACCAAAATGCTGGTGAATTCTCTGGTCGGCGTGAAGGCGAAACCGGGCTGGCTGATTGTCGTGTCCGGCCATACCGATAACACCGGCAATCCGCAACTAAACCAGACGTTGTCTCTGAAACGTGCCGAAGCGGTGCGCAGCTGGATGCGTGATACCGGAGACGTGCCGGAAAGCTGTTTTGCGGTGCAGGGCTATGGCGAAAGCCGCCCTGTCGCAACCAACGACACCCCGGAAGGGCGTGCGCTTAACCGCCGTGTCGAAATCAGTCTGGTACCGCAGGCAAGTGCCTGTCAGATACCCGGCAAACACCCGGCGCCATCGGAGGATGATGGCGTCTCAGAAAATAAAACGGAGTAATTAACATGGCAATTCCTGTTTATCTTTGGCTGAAGGACGACGGCGGCGCGGACATTAAAGGGTCTGTGGACGTTCAGGATCGTGAAGGCAGCATCGAAGTGGTTGCACAGGAGCATAACCTGTACATCCCGACCGACAACAACACCGGCAAGCTGACCGGAACCCGTATCCACACGCCGTTCCTGTTCACGAAGGAAATCGATTCCTCCAGCCCGTACCTGTACAAGGCGGTGACCACCGGTCAGACCCTAAAATCCGCTGAGTTCAAGTGGTACAAAATCAACGACGCGGGCCAGGAAGTGGAGTACTTCAACACCAAACTGGAAAACGTGAAGGTAGTGAAAGTGAATCCTGAAATGTATGACATCAAGGATCCTTCGAAAGAGAAGCACAACCACCTTGAACGCGTTGAACTGCGTTACGAAAAAATCACCTGGACCTACAAAGACGGCAACATCATTCATTCCGATTCCTGGAACGAACGCGCCACGGCGTAATCCTGATGCGGGCAGGTTTTCCTGTCCGCAGTTTTTTGCTGAGTGCCTGAGATGCGGGCACTCAGCAAAGAAAAAACAATCTGCCTGCCTGACCTTATGCGCTTTGGTGAACAGCGAGGGGCGGTAGCGTGTCCAGGAACCGACAAAGAGAGAATCTCATGGAAAATCCAGCCATCCTGTTACGTCGTCTGAACCCTTACTGTGCCCGTGCGATGGAAGGCGCGGCGTCGCTCTGCCAGACCCGCGCCCATGCGGAAATTTTGCCGGAGCACTGGCTGCTAAAACTGCTGGAGCAGGGGGAAGGTGACCTGACGGTGTTGGCGCGTCGCTATGAATGGGATATGGATGGCATCTGGCAGGATTTGCTTGGCTGGCTCGACAGACAACCTCGCTCCGTGCGCCATCGCCCCCAGCTGTCTGATGCCATTCAGACGCTGATGCAGGAAGCCTGGATGATTGCCTCCCTTAACAGCGAAGAGCACATTCGCAGCGTCCATCTGCTGATGGCCCTGGTGGAAAAACCAAAACTGGCACGTTGTGACGGTCTTTGGCCGTTGTTAACGCTTGCTCAAAGCCAGCTGGAGCGCCTGCGGCCTCTGCTGGATGCGCAATCGGATGAACGTCTGGAAATGCAGCGCGAAGCTGAACTGGCGCAGAGCCTCGGTGGTGAGATGGAATTTGTCGGACGTCCGGCTGGTGTGGAAATGAAAGAGGGGGAACTGAGCCCTGCGCTGCAGAACGCGCTGGATAAATTCACCCTCGATGTCACTGCCAAAGCGAAGGAAGGGAAGATCGATCCTGTGTTTGGCCGCGACACAGAAATCCGCCAGATGGTGGACATCCTTTCCCGCCGCCGTAAAAACAATCCGATCCTGGTCGGCGAGCCGGGCGTGGGGAAAACTGCACTGGTTGAAGGTCTGGCGTTGCGTATAGCCGAGGGTAATGTGCCGGAATCCCTCAAAACGGTTACCCTGCGCACCCTTGACCTGGGTCTGCTGCAGGCTGGCGCGGGCGTGAAAGGTGAGTTCGAACAGCGTCTGAAAAACGTCATCGACGCGGTGCAGCAATCGCCTGTACCTGTTCTGCTTTTTATTGATGAAGCGCATACCATCATTGGCGCAGGTAATCAGGCAGGTGGTGCAGATGCGGCCAACCTGCTGAAACCGGCGCTGGCGCGTGGCGAACTGCGTACTATTGCGGCCACCACCTGGTCTGAATACAAACAATACTTCGAGCGTGACGCCGCGCTGGATCGCCGTTTCCAGATGGTAAAAGTGGATGAGCCTGACGATGACACTGCCTGCCTGATGCTCCGTGGCCTGAAATCCCGCTATGCCGAACACCACAATGTGCATATCACCGACGATGCGGTTCGTGCGGCAGTTACTCTTTCGCGTCGTTATCTGACCGGACGTCAGCTTCCTGATAAAGGGGTCGATCTGCTGGACACCGCTGCCGCTCGCGTGCGTATGAGTCTCGATACGGTACCGGAACAGCTAACCCGCCTTCGCGCGAGTATAGCTGCGCTCGACATGGAGAAGCAGGCGTTACTGGAAGATATCGCCATTGGCAATCAGTGTCATGCCGAACGTTTGAGCGAGATTGAGCAGGAAGAGGTGCGTCAGATAGTCACACTCGACGAACTGGAAACCCAGTACGGTCAGGAGATGAAACTCACCGAGCAGCTACGCGAAAGCCGTCAGGATATATCACGCCAGAGTGAGACTCACAGGCTGCAACAGGAGCTTAACGAGATGCAGCACAGCAACCCGCTGCTCTCCCTGGATGTGGATGTCCGCACCGTTGCCAATGTGATTGCCGACTGGACAGGCGTGCCGTTGTCTTCGCTGATGAAGGACGAGCAGACCGAACTGCTGGCCCTGGAAAATGAAATCGGTAAACGTGTGGTTGGGCAGGATGTAGCGCTTCAGGCTATCGCCCGGCGTCTGCGTGCGGCAAAAACGGGTCTCACCTCCGAGAACGGTCCGCAGGGCGTATTCCTGCTGGTAGGGCCGAGTGGTGTGGGGAAAACCGAAACCGCGTTTGCGCTGGCGGATGTGCTGTACGGCGGTGAGAAATCCCTCATCACCATCAACCTGTCCGAGTATCAGGAGCCGCACACGGTGTCGCAGTTGAAAGGCTCGCCACCGGGTTATGTCGGTTACGGCCAGGGCGGTATTCTGACCGAAGCCGTACGCAAGCGCCCGTATAGTGTGGTTTTGCTCGATGAAGTCGAAAAAGCGCACCGTGACGTGATGAACCTCTTCTATCAGGTCTTCGACCGCGGATTTATGCGCGACGGCGAAGGGCGCGAAATCGACTTTCGCAATACCGTCATCCTGATGACTTCCAATCTCGGAAGCGACCACCTGATGCAGCTGCTGGATGAAAACCCGGAAGCCACGGAAGCAGACCTACACGAACTGCTGCGCCCAATCCTGCGCGATCATTTCCAGCCCGCGTTACTCGCCCGCTTCCAGACGGTGATTTACCGTCCGCTGGCTGAAGCTGCCATGCGTACCATTGTGGAAATGAAACTGTCACAGGTCAGCAAGCGCTTGCACCGCCACTACGGGCTGACCACGCAAATTGACGAGAGTCTCTATGACGCGCTGACCACAGCCTGCTTGCTGCCGGACACCGGTGCGCGCAACGTCGATAGCCTGCTGAATCAACAAATTCTGCCGGTGCTGAGCCAGCAGTTGCTGACCCACATGGCCGCCAGACAGAAACCAGCGTCGTTAAGCCTTAGCTGGAGTGAAGAGGAGGGGATCGGCCTGGAGTTTGATCGGATACAGGGAGTAAACGCATGAGCAACAATCCTCCGTTAAGATTCAGCCATAACCACCACCTTCTGGTGGTGAAGGGCTGTGAGGCCGAACCCGACGTGCTGGCTTTTGACGGCGACGAAGCCCTGAGCCGACCGTTCAGCTACCGTGTTGAGTTCACCAGCCGCGATCACGGCATCAGCAAAGAGATGATGCTGATGAAGCCCGGCTCGTTGACGCTGCAGGCCCCGGTTGACCAGGGTTATGGCATCAAAATCCAGCAGCCGCTGCGGGTGATTCAGGGGGTGGTGACCGGTTTTGAACGCCTTGGCACCTCAAAAGATGAAACGCACTACGCTCTGACGCTCCGGCCACGTCTGGCACTGCTTGACCGTTCGTACCAGAACGCCATTTACCAGGACATGTCGGTCCCGCAAATTGTGGAAAAAATCCTGCGCGAGCGTCATGGCATGCGCGGTCAGGATTTTCTGTTCTCGCTCATAAAAGAGTATCCGCGCCGTGAGCAGGTGATGCAGTACGGCGAGGACGATCTGTACTTCATCACCCGCCTGCTGGGCGAAGTGGGCATCTGGTTTCGCTTCACCACCGACACGCGCCTGAATATTGATGTGGTGGAGTTTTACGACAGCCAGCAGGGTTACGAGAAAGGCCTGACGCTGCTGTCAGTGCCGCCGTCCGGCCAGCATTCACAAGGTGTGGACTCGGTGTGGGGGATGGAGAGTCATCACAGCGTGGTGCAGAAGCAGGTCAGCACCCGCGACTACAACTACCGTCAGGCCACGGAGGATATGAATACTCTGGTTGACGTCACCCGGGGGGGCGCGACCACGTACGGGGAAGCGTACCACTATGCCGACAATTATCTGACGCCGGGCAGCGCGTATGACCTCAATCCTGCGCCCGAGTCCGGTGCGTTTTATGCCCGCATCCGGCATGAGCGTTACCTGAATGGCCAGACGCAGACCCGGGCCATTACCAGCAGTCCGGCGCTCTCTCCGGGGATGCTGCTGAAAGTCACCGGCGGGTATGAAGTGGCTGACGTGTTTGCTCAGGGTGTGGTTATTACGGCGATGCGGACGTATGCCCGCCGGGATAAGGACTTTGCGGTTGATTTTGACGGCATTCCGGACAGCACGGATTTCAGCTTCCGTCCTGAGCCTGGCTCGCGTCCGGTGATGGCCGGGACGCTGCCGGCACGTATCACGAGCACCACTGAGAACGACACCTACGGCCATATCGATAAAGACGGCCGCTACCGCGTCAACATGCTGTTTGACCGTGATAGCTGGGAGACCGGATTCGAAAGCCTGTGGGTGCGGCAGTCGCGCCCTTATGCCGGCGACACCTACGGCCTGCACCTGCCTCTGCTGGCGGGCACCGAAGTGGCGATTGGCTTTGAGGATGGTAACCCGGACAGGCCGTACATCTCTGGCGTGCTGCACGACTCGGCCCACGGCGACCACGTCACCATCCAGAATTACAAACGCAACGTCCTGCGTACCCCGGCGAACAACAAAATCCGCCTTGATGACGAGCGCGGGAAAGAGCATATCAAGGTCAGCACCGAGTACGGCGGCAAGAGCCAGCTGAATCTCGGTCACCTGGTCGACAGCGAAAAACAGCAGCGTGGTGAGGGGTTTGAGCTCAGGACGGACAGCTGGGGTGCTATTCGTGCACAGCAGGGTATTTTCATCACCGCCGATGCACAAATCAAAGGTCAGGGACAGGTTCTGGCGATGGATGCGGCGCTGGGGACACTCAATCAGGCGCAGCAGTTAGCGAAGTCACTGAGCGATGCTGTAGCCACTGCGCAGGCTGAACTCGCGCAGATCCAGGCACAAAAAACATTGCTGGAATCCTCTATCAAAGATCTGCAGCAGTCCGCGTTGCTGATAAGCGCCCCGGACGGGATAGCTCAGGTATCACCGCAAAGTATTCAAATCAGCAGCGGACAGAACTTTATTCAGACCTCCGGCGAGAACAGTGACTTTAGCGTCTTCAAAAAATTCACCGTTGCCGCAGGCGAGATCATCAGTCTGTTTGCCAAAACGCTGGGTATCAAAATCTACGCTAATAAAGGCAAGGTGGATATTCAGGCTCAGGGGGATGAAATGGCACTGACCTCCCTGAAGGCCATGAAAATTATTAGCAAGAGTGATGAGGTTTATATCCAGGCCAGTAAAAAACTGACGCTGAGCTGTGGCAAAACGGCGGTGGTGATTGAGCCGTCGGGGATCACGATTTTGACTCCGGGTGATGTGAATGCCAAATGCGCCAGTATCAACCAACTGGCCCCTCAAAGCTTCAGTCCGGCGCAGCCTGAATTACCACCTGAAGCAACCTGTGTGGAGAGCGCCCGCTGATGAAGAGTATTGCGACGATAGCGGAATGCCTGAATGCAAGACAGGATGAATACCGGTATTTGTTAATCGACCCATTGAAGCCAGTAATGTCGTGGAATCCCTTGCATCCTGATTGCCTGAAAGAGGGGATAGGTTCTAATTTCTTGCAGCGGGTACTGCGTCCAGACCTGGCATGGTCACCGGAGCACTGTCCATTGTTAGTGCTGCTGGCTTCGCCTGGCGAAAATTGCGATGAAAGGTTAATTGAAGAGAGTGAAGAATATGCTCTCAGTGAAGTCCTGTATGAGAAACGCTATGTTTGCGGCTGGATGAGCGCTTCATTACATCCTCAAGAAATGGCGACCTGGCTTGCAGAGTTGTGTAAAAAAATCAGACCGGGCGCAATTGTGCCAGTGTTTGAACCCCTGCGCATTGAGCTGTTACGGAGCACGGCAGATCCCGCTCAGTTGTCCACGTTGCTGGCACCCATCGGTCGCTGGATATTCCTTTCTGCTATAGGAGAACAGACGGTCTTGTCAGGTGCAGTAAACAGTAAGGAATGGCAACTAAAGTGGGGGACTGAACAGGCACTGGATAACTATCGTGATATCTGGCGTCTGCTTTCTGCGTGGGGTCTTACCTCAGGACCTCTACCGACAGACGCTGCCCGACAGGCAGCAAAAGCCTGGGCTGGATCGGGCAAGGTTGGGCTTAACCATCTGAGCGATCGGATTTTTCTCGTACTTAATTCGCTGACGTTACCAGCCAGCGTGACCATACACGATGAAATGAAGGCGCTCCTGCAAAAAGTGGCCAGCAACCCAGATTTGCATCTCACGCAACTTATGAAAACGCTCCCGGACGCAGTCTGGCAGGAACAGCGCTCGCCTGAGCCGAAAGTGGAAGGAATTTAATGATGGGTACGCGAGATAAGGCAGGCAGTAACGCCGAAGCAAGTCAGCAGGCAGCAGTGGTTCCGTCAGGTTGTAAAGCCTGTAAACGTGAGGGCGTTGCCATTTATCCTCTGCGCGTGGCCGCAATTCCACAGCCTCTGGTAAATACCGGTTGGCAACCTGCGGTTCCTACCCAGGATATTGAGCTAACCGGGGGGGAGTTTAAATATGCCCTTCGCACCTTGCGTCAGGGCTATGTTTATGTGTTGCTGGACAAATCAGTCTGGCAGGCCTACCAGGTCACCGCCGAAGGCTTTTTACGTCAGTTCAATGCCTACGAGATGCCGGAAAGCGAAACAGTGGATTCACTGAGCCCGGCATGCCTGACGCAAAACCATGATGTGCTGGCAAGCTTCATCAATATTGATCCTAACTACTCGCAGGCGATGGTCGGATTTAGCAGCGATCCATGGTGTAAAACGGTCCTGGATGAATATAAAAGTGGAAAGCGTCCTGCTACACGTTTTACGCAGGTTACCGTCTCGGATGGAAAAGCGACGATAGAAGGAGCAAGCCGTAGCCTGACACTCGATCCCTCTTTGTCTGCGCTCAAAAGCAACGCGCTGGAATTTGCGACGGAATCTTTCCCTTCCGTCGTCGGCAAAGATGCCGACCCTGACGGGGCCCATGGTTTTTACCCGCGAATGGAAAAGAGCAAGCAAACCGCCCTGGGTAACCAGATTGCTCAGCTGCAACAGCAGTATGGCGCTCCTGTAAAAGCCATCGTACTGGATGATGTAGTGGGCGTGGTAGAGGAAATTAACCACGGTCGCCTGGATGTGGTTCAGGCACTTGCCACGTACACGTCTGAAAAGAGCAACATTCACCAGAAAACCATTTCAGATGCGATTGTGCAGCTACGGGCATCCACAACAAAGCAGACTGAAAACGATCCGAAGATTCAGGGATTCTCCACGCCGGGTTACAGTACGTCGTATTCCGTCAGCCGTGAAAGTGCAGTTGCTATTGAGTTACGAAAAGCTCTGGGCCGCATGGAGGAATACTACGACGAGCCTGCGCGTGCGGCTTTTGCCAGCAGTTGGCAGTTAACCGTGGACGGTTATAAGCAACAGATGGCAGCTATCTGGCAGGATCTCGACAACCTGTATACCTCTGCGCTGTGGCTGGTACTTCTGAATAACGACTACTCGCCGGAAACCAGCGTAGTCAGCTGGCACTTCCAGCTGCGAACCATTACTGCTTGTCTTCAGGGTAGCCTGGCCGGATGCGATACTGAAAAGATCCAACAAGGGGGCAAAAAACCGCAGTGGGCAGGCTGGCTGGCAGATCCAATGAGCCCACCGCTGATGGCTTTGCTGCGCAATAAGCATGATTTTTCAGCAGAAGTGTTCAATGGATCGCTGACCTATTCGAACCTGAAAGCAGTGCTGAACAGCAAAGAGGCCAGCGCTTTTGTTAACAATAAAGCGTACCAGCAATTAGCCGCAAGCCTGGTCAGTGCGATTGGCGGGGCGTACAGCGGTCTGTGGAGCCTGCTGTCTGAATCAGCTAAAGGCGGTGTGTTAAGGACGTTGCAGGGGGTGGCGTATGTGGCGGAAGGCAGCCCGGTTGTAACCGTTTTTACCGGGGAAATGACCATCCGGGATTATCAGAATCTTTTGCGCACCCAGCTTGATGTTCATGGGAAATCGCCCCTGACTATGCAGACCGAAGAGGCTGGGGGGGCAATGCGCTCAACGCGTGTCGGGCACTGGCTGCAGGTGACCGACTCGGTCGTGCTGGAGCAAAGAATCCAGGTTCGCCTGACGGCTCCGCTGAGCAATCAGGGGAAATTATCCGGCATTACCATGCTGACACCGGATGTGATTGATAACTCATTAACTCGCGGTGAAATCGCGCTGGGCCCGGCAGAGATGCGCGGCATAGGCCGCTACCAGGCCACAATATCGACCGATTTCCAGAGTGGCCTGCTGGGGTTGATCCTGGCCGGAATATTGATTAATACCACCTTCAATAATATTGAAGCTCTGAAAACGGCGATGCCGGGTGATACGCAGGCGCAAATGTCCATGACCTCGGGCTCGCTGATTGCGCTGGCCTGCGGGGTTGAAATACTGGGCCAGGGCTCGGCGGTGCTGAACTTATTTAATAAGGGAGATCTGTTGATCAGAGGGGCTGGGATTATTGGAGGATTGACGGGTATTGTTGATGGAATAGCTCTAGGGATGAAAACTTGGGCATTAATTGAATCAGGTGACACAATGGCTGCATTGTTTTATGGGTTTGCAGCTATATCTACGCTTATTGCCGGTGGTGTTGGGTTTTCATCTAGTATCGTTGGTAATTTTGCCTTATTTAGTGAAACCACTCTTTTACTTGGTCCAGTTGGCTGGTGCATCGCACTGGGTGTCGTGGCTGTAACGTTGATGACGATTGGCAACGCTTATACCCGTTCACCGCTGGAACGCTGGTTGTCACATACCTGCTTTGGTAACCGCGACGAGTGTGATGAGAGTGAGGTGGTGTGGCATAAGGAGAGCCTCTCTGATATGCGCGAAGCCATGAAGGCGCTGCATGTCATTGCCAGCGGCGTGTCTGCCCAACTTGTAGGTGATTGGTTCGCCGATATGACGAATAATACTCGATTGCTGGGCAACCGGATGATGGCGGCTCGGGTTATCCTTGCCGACTGTAGCCCTACGGGATCCGACTGGCTGGTGGAACTGACCGCTACGGGTGGTGGGTCACATCAGGTGCTGGCCCGCAGTGGATCAGATGCAAAGCTAGCAGGACTAAAAACACCAGAACCGCAGAGTTATGAAACAGCGGCCCAGCAGATTGGTCGAGGAGAATTGACGCCTATGGTACCCGCCGTGATGACAAAGGCAATATCTGCAACCTCTCTGAACGCCAGCTGGCTGGTCGCTGAAGGAAAACCGCAGGGGCTGCAATTGGATGGTGAATTCCCGCTAAACTTGTCTCGTTTTACCGGCGCTGAGCTGACGGTCACCTACTGGCCGGATAAAACTCAGCAGGATAATAGTTTACAGTTGACTACCCAACTGGACAGCTGATTCGATAAGGATGTCAATTTATGCCACAGCTAACTTTTAAAGACCCCCAACCAAGACTGAATCCGCCGGTCAGTTGCTGGCGGGAAGATATGTCAGAAAGCCACGAGCCTCAGCTTGTACCACCTCAGTTGCGTTGCATGACAACGCGAAATGATATTTACTTGGAGGTGCCCCAATACAGTACGGAGGTATCTTGGTTGATGATGCTTCCACTATCAGCATTAGTAGTCGGTGTAATGTTTTATTTTATATTTCTTTTCGTTTCAATTGGTTTTTATATGTTTTCTTTTGTTTCTACTGCTGTACTGTTTTCATTTTTGTTATTCTTTTTAAGAATATATTTTATTACCCCTCGAGATCAACCCATTCGTCTAAACCGTAAACGACAAAAGCTTTATATATTTAATTACAACCGTTCACGTCTTCCGTGGCTGAACTGGCCAGTTTCCATCAAGGTGTACAACTGGGCAGATGTGTATGGTGAAATCATATTTTCCGGAGTAGGCGGTGACAGAGGATATCACTTATATGGAGCGATTTGTGAACCTGGCACGTATAACGTAGTGGATCGTTTTCTGCTGGCAAAAGAGTGGGAAGAGCGGGA
The DNA here is from genome assembly GCF_003688535.1 of Enterobacter sp. WP_7_1. Taxonomy (NCBI): domain Bacteria; kingdom Pseudomonadati; phylum Pseudomonadota; class Gammaproteobacteria; order Enterobacterales; family Enterobacteriaceae; genus Enterobacter; species Enterobacter sp. WP_7_1. The sequence goes on from NZ_REFK01000002.1 coordinate 208,711, forward strand.
GCAGCTCAACCAAATCTGGAGCTATCTGTGCATCTATATGAAAGGCGAATCCGACTTGCCGGAGCCGAGATTTAAAGGTCGTCCGGATTTCTGGCGACCGCGTAAGGCAGATAAGTGGCCTGATGAAATGGAACGCGAGTCAACCACAGCTCCAACTGAAACTCTGCAATCCTGGACTGATAAAATCCGCCTGAATAATAGCCTGTAACTGATCACTCAACTGGACAGTTAATTCGTTAAGGACGCGACACAATGCCACTACTTAATATTGAATCACAGCCCAGACTGAATCCGCCGATCAGCTGCTGGCGGGAAGATATGCCTGAAAACCACGAACCGCAGTTAGTGCCTCCCCAACTGCGTTGGTTATCAACACGAAATGATATTTATCTGGAAGTGCCGCGCTTTGGCACGGAAATTATCTGGCGGGGGGTGTTATTTAGTGCAGTTTTAATGTGCGTTTTAGATATTGGTACGTTGGTGTTTTCCCTTGTTTTACAGGCCAAAAGCGGGAGTTATGCTTTTGGAATTATGGGATTAGTGTCACTTGTTGTATTTTCTTTCTTAGCATTTTTAGAGTTTAAAATATATTTTATTGCTCCCCGTAACCAGCCTATTCGTCTGAACCGTAAACGGCAAAAAATATATATCTTCGACTATAACCGGTCGCGCCTTCCATGGCTGAACTGGCCAGTCTCCATCAGGGTGTACAACTGGGCAGATGTTTATGGCGAAATCAGTTTTTCCCCTACGCCGGGAGACAGGGGATATCGTTTGTATGGTGCGGTTTGCGAGCCAGGTACTTGTAATGCTGTGGATCGTTTTCTGCTGGCAAAAGAGTGGGAAGAGCGGGAGCAGCTCAACCAAATCTGGAGCTATCTGTGCATCTATATGAAAGGTGAATCCGATTTACCGGAGCCGAGATTTAAGGGCCGTCCGGATTTCTGGCGACCGCGTAAGGCAGATAAGTGGCCTGATGAAATGGAACGCGAGTCAACCACAGCTCCAATTGAAACTCTGCAATTCTGGACTGATAAAACCCGCCTGAATAATAGCCTGTAACTGATCACTCAACTCGACAGTTAATTCGTTAAGGACTCGACACAATGCCACTACTTAATATTGAATCACAGCCCAGACTGAATCCGCCGATCAGCTGCTGGCGGGAAAATATGCCTGAAAGCCACGAGCCGCAGTTAGTGCCTCCCCAACTGCGTTGGTTGACAACACAGAACGATACTTACCTGGAAGTCCCGCGTTACAGTACAGAAGTCATTTGGTGGGGAATGCTTTTTACAGCAGTTTTAATTTTCGGAGTAATGATTTTCTTTGTTATTCTCTGCTTGTCGATGTGTTTTTATCTTTTTGCATCTATCGGCTTCTTTATATTTTCCTCAATGATATCCTTTTTTGTTAAAATGTATTTTGTTGTTCCTCGTAACCTACCTCTCCGCTTTAACCGAAAACGGCAAAAAATTTATATATTTAACTACAATCATTCACGCCTTCCATGGCTTAACTGGCCAGTCTCCATCAGGGTGTACAACTGGGAAGATGTTTACGGCGAAATAATTTTTTCCCCTACGCCAGGAGACCGGGGATACCGTCTGTATGGTGCGGTTTGCAAGCCAGGTACTTATAATGTTGTAGATCGTTTTCTGTTGGCAAGAGAATGGGAAGAGCGGGAGCAACTCAACCAAATCTGGAGCTATCTGTGCATCTATATGAAAGGCGAATCCGATTTGCCGGAGCCGAGATTTAAGGGCCGTCCGGATTTCTGGCGACCGCGTAAGGCAGATAAGTGGCCTGATGAAATGGAACGCGAGTCAACCACAGCTCCAACTGAAACTCTGCAATCCTGGACTGATAAAACCCGTCTGAATAATAGCCTGTAACCGATCACTCAACTGGACAGTTAATTCGTTAAGGACGCGACACAATGCCACTACTTACTATTGAATCACAGCCAAGACTGAATCCGCCGAACAGTTGCTGGCGGGAAGATATGCCAGAAAGCCACGAGCCTCAGCTTGTACCGCCTCAGTTGCGTTGCATGACAACGCGGAATGATATTTACCTGGAGGTGCCGCGATACAGTACGGAGGTGTCGTGGTGGATGATGCTACCAATAGCATTTTTAATGTTTGGGGTGACGTTTTTTTTTGTTTTTGTTTGTGTATTAATGAAATTTTATATTTTTTCTTTGGTCGGTTTAATTTCTCTATCACCATTTGTCCTTCTGGCTCTAAAGATGTCTTTCGTTGCTCCCCGCGATCAGCCTCTTCGTTTAAACCGTAAACGACAAAAACTTTACCTGTTTAATTACAACCGTTCGCGACTGCCTTGGCTGAACTGGCCAGTGTCCATCAAAGTGTACAACTGGGCAGATGTTTACGGCGAAATCATGTTTTCCGGAGTAGGTGGTGACAGAGGATATCACTTATACGGAGCGATTTGTGAACCTGGCACGTATAACGTAGTGGATCGTTTTCTTCTGGCAAAAGAGTGGGAGGAGCGGGAGCAGCTCAACCAAATCTGGAGCTATCTGTGCATCTATATGAAAGGCGAATCCGATTTGCCGGAGCCGAGATTTAAGGGCCGTCCGGATTTCTGGCGACCGCGTAAGGCAGATAAGTGGCCTGATGAAATGGAACGCGAGTCAACCACAGCTCCAACTGAAACTCTGCAATCCTGGACTGATAAAACCCGTCTGAATAATAGCCTGTAACCGATCACTCAACTGGACAGTTAATTCGTTAAGGACGCGACACAATGCCACTACTTAATATTGAATCACAGCCAAGACTGAATCCGTCGATCAGCTGCTGGCGGGAAGATATGCCTGAAAACCACGAACCGCAGTTAGTGCCTCCCCAACTGCGTTGGTTATCAACACGAAATGATATTTATCTGGAAGTGCCACGCTACGGTACGGATGTCATATGGCGAGGGATGCTTTTCTGGTCAATTTTTCTTACAGCGTTAGTTATTTTTATTGTCATTTCCTGTTTTTTAACAGGTATTGTTGTATTTATCGCTATTGGACTATTAACTGCCTTGATTCTTTCGGTTATAGCGAGTTGGGGCATGAAAGTATATTTTTCCGCCTCACGTAACCAGCCTATTCGTCTGAACCGTAAACGGCAAAAAATATATATCTTTGACTATAACCGGTCGCGCCTTCCATGGCTGAACTGGCCAGTCTCCATCAGGGTGTACAACTGGGCAGATGTTTATGGCGAAATCAGTTTTTCCCCTACGCCGGGAGACAGGGGATATCGTTTGTATGGTGCGGTTTGCGAGCCAGGTACTTATAATGTTGTAGATCGTTTTCTGTTGGAAAGAGAATGGGAAGAGCGGGAGCAACTTAACCAAATCTGGAGCTATCTGTGCATCTATATGAAAGGTGAATCCGATTTACCGGAGCCGAGATTTAAGGGCCGTCCGGATTTCTGGCGACCACGTAAGGCAGATAAGTGGCCTGATGAAATGGAACGCGAGTCAACCACAGCTCCAACTGAAACTCTGCAATCCTGGACTGATAAAATCCGCCCGAATAATAGCCTGTAACCGATCACTCAACTGGACAGTTAATTCGTTAAGGACGCGACACATTGCCACTACTTAATATTGAATCACAGCCCAGACTGAATCCGCCGATCAGCTGCTGGCGGGAGGATATGCCAGAAAGCCACGAGCCTCAGCTTGTACCGCCTCAGTTGCGTTGCATGACAACGCGGAATGATATTTACCTGGAAGTGCCGCGATACAGTACGGAGGTGTCGTGGTGGATGATGCTGCCAATAGCTATTTTACTATCGGGAATAGCGCTTGTTTTTATCACAATGTTTTTCCTAATGAGTTTTTATATATTAGTTGTTATTGGTTTAGCTGCTTTTATACCAATGGTCGTATTTGTGCTGAAAATGTCTTTTGTTGTTCCACGTGATCAACCGCTTCGGTTGAACCGCAAGCGCCAAAAACTCTACCTGTTTAATTACAACCGTTCGCGACTGCCTTGGCTAAACTGGCCAGTGTCCATCAAAATGTACAACTGGGCAGATGTGTATGGTGAAATTATGTTCTCTGGAGTAGGCGGTGACAGAGGATATCACTTATACGGAGCGATTTGTGAACCAGGGACTTACAACGTAGTCGATCGTTTTCTGCTTGCAAAAGAGTGGGAAGAGCGGGAGCAACTCAACCAAATCTGGAGCTATCTGTGCATCTATATGAAAGGCGAATCCGATTTGCCGGAGCCGAGATTTAAGGACCGTCCGGATTTCTGGCGACCGCGTAAGGCAGAAAAATGGCCAGAAGATATGGAGCGAGAATCCACGACTGCCCCGCAGGACACAATCAGGCCGTAGCGGATAAAACCAACCGGGGGCAATAGACTGAAACTCAATACTCAACTGGACCGCTAACCCGACAAGGAAGCCGCACTATGGTACTACACACTTTTGATAAATCGTAGCCAGGGTTAGTTCGCTCATCAATAGCTTAACTTTATATTGGCCTGCGAAATACTAGTTGAAAAGTGGTGTCACTTTTCATGTCATTTTAGGTTGCTATTAATCACCCCCACCGTAAGATCAAACCTATGCCTGTTGATTTAAAAAATATCCCAGAGCCAAGTGTCAGACCTGCACCGCCAAAGTTCGTACGAGCATTAATGGTTCTTGTTATTCTGATTGGTCTGAGTATTACCCTGTCTCGCTTATTCACCGGGAATAACAACGTATGGTTTTCTGTTATTGTGCCCACAGTGATTATTGGTGGCGTGACTTTTGTCAGGTTTATTAATTATCTGGTCCAGCAGTTAGTGGCGAATTCACATGACATACTAAGAGAGAAAACCATTATCCAGGAAGTCCGCCGGGGACGGAGGGCGTTACAAATATTATTCGCTGAGTGCTGTACCGCGCATTCTCTGGGTGAAACTCCATTTGCATCAGGAAGTAATAGTCTTGTGAATAATGAAAATGTTTTCTTCCCCCAGAGTTCCTGGCGTGGTGAAGAAAATGTTCGCTTAAGCCAGTTGCCAAGGCCAATAAAAATTAAAGAAGAAAAGCATCTTAGCCTGCTTTTCGCAGTCCTTGCCGAAAGGCTTGCAATATCGTTTTCTGCTTATCCAAAGGAAAGACCTGTCATGGTGTTACTTGATTTCACGTCATCAATACCTGAGGAGAAAGCCATTAATTTATGGCAGCAGGCATGGCAGAATGCAGGTATTCAACAAACCTTAAACCGTATTAATTCTTTTGGTGCTCAGGCCGTTGATGAATGGCTGGATCACAATATTCGAAGTGAGGCCCTCTTGTTGGTTTTGTCCTGGCATTATGCGCCCATTAATACCCGAGATTCTGCAGAAGCGATATGTGGAGTATTGTTTGGCAATCGTCTTACGCAAGAAACGCTTCCCTCACTTGCTATTCTTCATCGTCCGGAATCTGGTGAAGGTACCGATGAGGACTTGCGTTATGCCATTACGCAGGCGCTGGACTGGGGGCCAGTAAAAAGTAGTGAAATACAACATCTCTGGTTAAGTGGCGTGGAGGATGAAATGGATAATTACGCCACTCTTATAAAGGCGATTGCAGATTCTGACCTCAAAAACGTATCTCAAAAGACAGGCACTCACAATTTTAACGATTATCTTGGCGATCCGGGAAAGACCGGAGTCTGGTTAGCTATTGTTGCTGCCACACAGTCGCTGCAGCAACAGCGGGTGCATCATTTATTAATTTGTCGCGAACAGCAAAATGGAAAGTTCTGGAATATGGTTGTGTCCCCTACAGTACTCGATGAGGAGCGCGAAGAATGAGGTATATTCTATCAAAGATTAAGAAACCAGAATTGGGATTCTGGTGTTTAATGCTGGTCGCTCTGGGGGTGGGGGGGGGGATTTTCTGCCTGACTAAATGGTACCCCGAAAAATTGAACCTTATTAAGGATACTCCCATCTGGTATAAATGGTTTTACGGCTCTGCGGCGGGAAGCTTAGCGATACTGGCATTTGCACTCTTTCTTTATTTCGGCGCAAAAGCAGAAGGAAGGCAGAGTTTTAATAAAAAGCGTAAGAATTCTCAGGGTGACGATGTCAAAGAACTAGCCAAAGTAACTGTATCTTCTGTTATCCCTTCTGTTGCTTTAAGTCTTCAGATTCGCGATCACCTCCGCCATCGATATACCTTCTTCTGGCACCACAAAACTCGTCTGCTGTTAATCACTGGCGATGAGGCGGCAATCGAACAACTGGTGCCCGGCCTGCAACAGCAGCAGTGGCTTGAAGGCAACCGCACCGTGCTGATTTACGGCGGCAGCCTTGCATCGGAGCCTGACCGAGAAAAATACATCGCGCTGCGTAAACTGCGCCGCGGGCGTCCGCTGGACGGGATTGTCCGTGTATTGCCGCAGTCGCTTAATCTGACCCCACAAATCAGCGACAGCGATTTACGCGGCTTGGAAAAAATCAGCGAACTGCTGCGTTATTCCGCTCCGGTCTGGCTGTGGCAACTGTGCAGCAGTAACTGGTCGCAGGATACGCGTCCTGAGCAGGCGGTAGGCGCAAGCTTTCCACCACGCGCAAAAGAAGACGATATTATCCGCCAGCTGGAGCGGATGCTGTCGCCCCTGCTGGCGCGGGGTATGAGCCAGGTCGCGGAAAAGAACAGCCACGACTTTCTGCTGCGCCTGAGCCAGCACCTGAAGGACGGCACTGTCACCCGCTGGGCTCAGCAACTGGTGCCATGGCTCTCTGTTTCTCAGCAGCGCGTTCCGTTGCGGGGGCTGATGTTCAGCCTGCCGGAGAATAAATCTGCCGGTACGCCAGCGGGAACAGCCGACGCTGAGCAGTATATCCCGGAATCACAACGCCATGTTCTGACCCTGCCGGTGACCTGGCAGGGAATCGTTGATGATTGTACACGCGTACGTGGCCGTCGTGTCGGTATGGCGTGGGAGCAGGCCCTCGCATGGACGCTGTTGACCATTATCTGTGTCTGGGGGGCGGGGACGCTGCTGTCGTTTGCCGTCAACCGATCACAGATAGTTTCTGTTGCGCAGCAGGCTCATGCCCTGGTGGAGCACCCTTCCGTATCGGATTACCAGCTGACGGCTCTGCATGCCCTGCACAATGACGCGAGTCGCCTGCAGCATCATGTTCGTGACGGTGCTCCGTGGTATCAGCGCTTTGGGCTTGATCATAATCAGCAGTTGCTCAACGCAATGCTGCCCTGGTACGGCGTGGCAAACAACCGCCTGATACGCGACCCGGCAAATGCTGTCCTGATGCAAAAGCTTACAGCCCTGATCAACTCAGCGCCAAACAGCGACCAGCGCGCACAGCTGGCGAAACCGGGTTATGACCAGCTTAAAGCCTGGCTGATGATGGCCCGTCCGGATAAAGTCGACGGCGCGTTTTATGCACAAGCTATGGAAACCGTGCAGCCAACGCGTATGGGGATCTCCGCCGGCTTATGGCAAAGCCTGTCGCCGGATTTATGGGCCTTCTATATCTCCGAACTGCCAAAGCAGGCACAGTGGAAAATCACGCCTGATGCACAGCTGGTTAGCCAGAGCCGCCAGGTGCTGTTGCAGCAGATTGGCCGCCGTAATGCAGAAAGCACGCTGTACGAGAACATGCTTAAATCGGTGCGCCGTAACTTTGCCGATGTGTCCCTCGAAGACATGACCAGCGGTACCGATGCGCGGCGGCTGTTCACCACCGATGAAGTGGTGTCGGGCATGTTCACTCGTCAGGCCTGGGAAGGGGGCATTCAGCAGGCTATCGAAAAGGCCGCAAATTCGCGACGGGATGAAATCGACTGGGTGCTGAGCGATTCCCGTAAAGCCGTATCTGCGGACATGTCGCCGGAAGCGCTCAAAGCACGCCTGACTGAGCGTTACTTCACTGACTTTGCCGGCAGCTGGCTGAACTTCCTTAACAGTCTGCGCTGGAATCCTGCGAACAATATTGCCGATGTGACCGACCAGTTGACGCTGATGAGTGATGTCCGCCAGTCGCCACTGATTGCCCTGATGAACACTCTCGCCTGGCAGGGGCAGACCGGCCAGCAAAGCGAAGGTCTTTCGGACTCCATTATCAAATCGGCAAAAGATCTGGTTGGCGGAAAAGACAAACCCGCAATTGACCAGTCGGCGACAGGTCCACAGGGGCCGCTGGATGAAACTTTCGGTCCGCTGCTTCAGCTCCTGGGTAAAAATACGGGCAGCAACGTCATATCGGCTGACAACTCTCTGAGTCTGCAGACCTATCTGACCCGTATCACTCGCGTGCGTCTTCGCCTGCAGCAGGTGGCCAGCGCCTCAGATCCGCAGGAGATGATGCAAACCCTGGCGCAGACCGTATTTCAGGGAAAAAGCGTTGACCTGACCGACACCCAGCAATATGGCAGTCTGATTTCGGCAAGCCTTGGTGAAGAGTGGAGTGGTTTTGGCAGCACCATGTTTGTGCAGCCGCTGACTCAGGCCTGGGAGACCGTGCTCCAGCCGTCGGCGGCGAGCCTGAATGACAAATGGACCCGTTCCGTGGTGGCTAACTGGCGCACCGCATTTGAAGGGCGCTTCCCGTTCGCAGCGAGCAAGAGTGACGCCTCCTTGCCGATGCTGGCAGAGTTCATCCGTAAAGACAGTGGTCGCATAGATCGATTCCTGACCACAGAACTCAGTGGGGTGCTTCACAAAGAAGGCAGCCAGTGGGTACCGGATAAGGTCAACAGCCAGGGGCTGAGCTTTAACCCGGCTTTCCTGCGGGCCATTAACCAGCTGAGCGAACTTTCAGACATTCTGTTTACCGATGGCAGTCAGGGCATCAGCTTCGAGCTGCAGGCACGCCCGGCATCGCAGATTGTAGAAACTCAACTAACCATTGATGGACAAAAGCTGCACTACTTTAACCAGATGGCTGACTGGCAATCCTTCCGCTGGCCGGGAGACACTTATAAACCAGGGACGATGCTGACATGGACCTCCGTTAATGCAGGCGCGCGTCTTTTCGGGGACTACCGCGGGACCTGGGGCTTTATTCGCTGGCTGGATCAGGGCAAGCGTCAGCAGCTTGACCGCAGTCAGTGGATGATCACTTACACCGCCCCGGATGGTCGTACCCTGCAGTGGGTACTGCGTTCACAGCTGGGTAGAGGGCCGCTGGCATTATTGGAACTGGGTGGCTTCACGCTGCCGGATCAGATTTTCAGCGTTGACAGCGCGGCCACGGCTCAGGCTCTGATGGCCAATACGGAAATCAGTGACATGGATGGAATCGAATAATGAGCACTATTCAGAATCTGGTTGCCGCCTGTCAGGCGGACGAAACTGAGCTGCGGCAGCAGGCGCAGGCGCGCACGGAACGCTGGCATCCATGGCTTTCCCCTATCAGCGATACCCGTCCTGCTGGGGAGGAGCCGGGATATGACGATGATTTCCAGCGTATAAGAGAGGAGGTCAATAAACTCTCCGGCATCGATACCGGGCTGATTTGTACGCTTGCTGAAAAACTGCTGACCACCACCGCCAAAGATATCCGTATTGCGACCTATTATTGCTGGGCCCGTCTGCACCAGGACGGAGAAGCTGGCTTTGCCGAAGGGCTTGAACTGCTGGCGGGATTGCTGCAGCACTATGGAGCGCAGCTTCATCCGCAGCGGGAGCGAAGCCGTAAGCCGGCGCTGGAGTGGCTTGCAGGCTCTCGTCTGCTTGATAGCCTGTCCCTGTGGCCTGAAGTGGTACGCGACGATGCTATGCGCACTACCGGTGCGCTGCTGCTCATCCGCAGCAGTCTGGACGCTGAGTCAGAAGCGTCCTGTCCGGATCTGAATGCGCTGTACAGCGCGATGGAATCCCGCCTGTTGAAGGCCGGTGGTGTGGATGCTTTGGTTCCGCAGAACGCCAGTAACAACCCTCAGTCACAGGCCTCTGCACACACGACAGAGCATGACGCTCCAGCCCTGAGCCGCATCACGTCCGGTCAGGATTTGTTGACTCAGGCCCGTACCCTGGCGGGGTATTTGCGTGAACAACCCGATGGATGGCTTCCCGCACACCGGCTGATGAAAAGCCTGCGTCATGACACGATGAGAGCGATCCCTGCGCCGGATGCTGAGGGGAAAACGCGCATTGAACCGCCGCGGGCTGACCAGCGGGCCATGCTCAAACGCCTGTACCTGCAGCAGAGCTGGCTGGAGATACTGGAACATGCGGACAGCACATTCTCGCGTGGTGCTAATCACCTCTGGCTGGATTTGCAGTGGTATATCCATCAGGCTCTGGTGAAGCTGGAGCAAGATGTGCTGGCCGACATTATCATCGCCGACCTGAAAGGGCTACTGCGACGCCTCACCGGGCTTGAAACGCTGGCCTTTAATGACGGTACGCCGTTTGCCGATGAGGTCACGCTGAACTGGATAAACCAGAGCGTACTGGACGATATGTCCGGTTGGCGTGATGAGCCGGTCAGTACCGTGAGCGTGGAGGATAACGATATCCTGGCACTCGAAACGGAAGCGCTGGAGAAAGCGGACACTGACGGTCTGGACGCCACACTCCACTGGCTGCAGACACGCCCGGGTACGGACTCCACGAAAGACAAATGGCTGCTGCGTCTGCTGATGGCCCGCGTGGCCGAGCAGAAGGGCAGGAATGAACTGGCGCTGCATCTGCTGGGTGAACTTGATGGTGCGGCGGAATCAATCACCCTTACGCAGTGGACACCGGCGCTGCTGTTTGAAGTGAAATCGCGTCGCCTCAGACTGTTGCGTATAAAAGCCACCCGCAGTGAAACCGACAAAGCACGGCTTCAGCCAGAGATGGAGTTGCTTCTGACAGGTCTTATCGTACTTGATCCTGCCAGTGCTGCGGTGCTGTGTGGTTAGCGTGAACTGAATTTTGCAAGGAGGATGACAAATGGCGAAAGGTTACTATCTGGTGCAGGGGGATAAAACCACCTGTGGAGGGAAGATCCTCGAGGGCGATCCAACTAACACGATTGAGGGGATCCCAGTTACACGCGAACAGGACAGTGTGACGTGTGGGAAACATGCCGGCACTTATAAAATTATTGGCGCTATTCCACAAAACTTAGTGAATGGTCGGAAGTTTGCGGGCACGTTACACAGTAAGAGTGGATGCCCGTGCGCGGCGACGTTAATACCCTCCCATCGGGAACGCACCTACGAAGCTTAAAGCCTTCACTCTTCACCGGCACGCTTAGCCGGATGGTCACACAACACTCAGGTTCTTATGGACGATTTAACCCTGCGTTATTATGACGCTGAAATGCGCTACTTGCTGGAAGCCGGTGAAGAGTTTGCCCGTGCTCACCCCGAGCAGGCAGCAATGCTCAATCTCGATAAAGCCGGCGCGCGCGATCCCTACGTCGAGCGCCTGTTCGAAGGCTTTGCCTTCCTAATGGGGCGGCTTCGAGAGAAGCTTGATGATGACCTTCCTGAACTGACCGAAGGGCTGGTCAGTCTATTGTGGCCGCATTACCTGCGCACCATACCGTCGATGTCGGTGGTGGAGTTCACCCCTGACTGGCGAGAAATGAAAGAGCAGACGCGTATTGTCAAAGGTTTCGAGATTAACTCGCGGCCGATCGGTGAAAAGGGTACGCGCTGCCGATACACCACAACTAAAGAGATCACCCTTCAGCCGCTGTCGCTGGAGCACGCCCGCCTGTCGACTGACCCTGACGGGCGTTCGGTTATCAGCCTGCGTTTTAACTGCAGCCATCTTGCTGACTGGAGCCGTGTCGATCTCCGCCAGATCCCGTTCTACTTCAACGCTGACGCACCGCTAGCCTGCGCCATGCATGAGGCCTTTACCATGAACACGGCGCGCCTCTGGATGCGAATGCCTGGAGACATGGACAGAAGACCGCTCGACGGGTACTTCGCCGCGCTGGGATTTGGCGATGACGATGACCTGTGGCCGAAGGGCAACAGCAGCTTTAGCGGATATCAGCTGTTGCTGGAGTACTTCACCTTTCGCGAAAAATTCATGTTCACTGGCCTGCGTGGACTCGAGAGCGTCAACTTCCCGGCTGAGCTTCCCTGGTTTGAAATCGACGTGGTACTGGCAGAACGCTGGGAGCATGATTTCAGCTTTACCGAAAAGCATCTGCGCCTGAACTGCGTGCCGGTAATTAACCTGTTCCCGCTGGAATCTGATCCGCTGACGCTCAACTCGCTGCAAACCGAGTACATGCTGCGCCCGATGCGCGTGCAGGATGGCCATACCGAGATTTACGCGGTCGATTCGGTGATGTCATCGAGCCAGCATACCTACGTGCCGTTCTCAAGCTTCCGCCACAAAGGCGGAATGATGCGCCATGAAGCCCCGGAATATTACTACCACACCCGCGTGCGCCGCGGTCCTTCCGGGCTGCACAATACCTGGCTTATTCTGGGTGGCGAAGCGTTTGATAACCACACCGTCCCGGAAGATGAAAGCCTGTCCCTGACGCTCACCGGCACAAACGGCCAGCTGCCGCGACGGGCACTGCAAAGTACCGTGCTCGATACGGTGATGAAAACCACGTCGGCCAGTATCGCCGTACGCAACCTGTGTGCGCCGACGCTGCCCTGTTATCCACCGGCGCAGGACCGTTTCCACTGGCGTGTGCTGAGTCACCTCGGCAGCGGGTTCCTGTCGATGATGGATAACGCGGATGTACTGCGCGGTACCCTTGCGCTGTACGAGTGGACCGACAGCGAGATGAACCGCCGTCGCCTGGAAGCCATCATCGACGTGAAGCATAGTGAAACCGAGCGATTTGAGCAGGGTTACCTGGTGCGCGGCGTGCAGATTGAAGTGACGCTGGACAGCCACGGCTTTGCCGGACGCGGCGACATCTGCCTGTTCGGCGAGATGCTGAGCCGCTTCTTCGCGCTCTACACAGACATCTATCTGTTTAACCGCCTGATTATTATTCTGCAACCAACCGGAGAGCGCCTGGAATGGGAAGAGAAGCACAACCGTCGCATTCCCGGCTGACACCGCGGCTGGAAGCCGACCTTCACCGCATTAACTTCTATCGATTATGTCAGCTGCTGGAGAAAAACAATCCTGGCAGGCCGCTGATGGGATCGACCAGCCACCCCGCAGATGACCCGGTACGCTTTGCACCGCACCCTGGAATGGGGTTTCCGGTCAGTGAACTGAAGGCTGTCGAATATGATGAAGACGATGACAGCAAGCCGCCAGTTATCCGTACGACCTTTATGGGGATGTACGGGGTCGATTCCCCGTTACCAACGGCGTATCTCGATGACATCACCCAGCGTCGCGAAGGGCATGAGGCGCTGCAGGGCTTTCTGGATATTTTCAGTCATCGCATCCTGACGCAGTTTTACCGCGTCTGGCGTAAATACTCCTATCCGGCCACGTTTGAGCCCGGCGGGACCGACAGCATTTCGCAGTCGTTATTGGGTCTGGTGGGGCTGGGAATACCGGGCACGGCAAATCACATTGCCACGCCAGTGTCGCGCTTTCTGGCCCTGTTGGGAGTTCTGCAACAACCGAGCAAAACTCAGGAAGGGATGCAGGCACTGGTGAGCCTGCTGGCCCCCGATACGACGGTGCAGGTGAGTCCGTATTGTCTGCGGCCTGTAGAGATCGACAGGCCGCTGGGTTTTTACGGTGACGAAGATTTTCTGCTTGATGGCAATACGCCGCTGGGTGACGAAGCGATGGATGCCGGCAGCCAGCTGCTGGTAGCTCTCGCGACGGACAACGAACAGGAGGCACAGGGCTGGAAGCCGGATGGTCAGTTGTACATGGATTTCCTGGTGATGCTGCGGGTGTATCTGGGCTGGCGGTTTAAGGCCAGAATAACCCTGACGACGTCTGTTCGTCTGCTGGCCGTACCCCCGCTGGGTGAGAACCCTTTCTGGCTGGGAATGAACGGCGTGCTGGGAGCAGAAGAAGATAGCCATCCTGATGACATTCCTGAAACCTTTACGACAGAACTGGGCTATTACAGCGGGCTGGAGCCCGCGAAACCACAACAAGGAAACCGACGTGTCACGTACAAATTTAACTAAAACCGCGCGCTGGATGATGCCTCTCATGGCGCTTATTCTGACCGGTTGCGGGTTGACGCAGAGCGTCACCGACGGTACCAAATCGGCGTTTAATTCTGTGTTCTATAAAAAAATTAAAATCCTGCATCTGGATTTCACCTCGCGCGAAGCTCTGAACACCGACTCTCGCGAAAATAACTCGCTGTCTGAGCCTGTCGTGGTCAGGGTTTACCAGCTCAAAGACCGCAAAGCCTTTGATAAGACGGTTTATCAGCAATTGCTTCAGGATGATGTCAGCATTCTGAAAGACGACATGCTGGCCAGTCGTAATATCGTGGTAAAGCCGGGTGGTGATGCAAGCCTTGATATGCCGATGGAAGAAGAGGCGCAGTTTGTCGCGGTAGTGGGGCTGTTTCGCCATCCGGACATGACCAACGACACCTGGAAGCAGGTTATCAAGCGCAGCGATCTGGATCCCGATAAACCGCGCATTCTTGAAGCCGGCGAGAACCATCTGACGCTGCAACCGCTTAAGGACAACTGATGCCCCAGGGACATAACACGCCTTCGCTGTATGAAATGCTAACCGGAAATTTTAGCGGTGGTCTCGACCTTAAACAGGTCAGTGAAGATAATCAGGTCATCCTTTCGGTTCTGGACAATATGCAGCGCGTTCTCAACTGTCGCGCCGGCACGCTGGCGCATCTGCCTGATTACGGGCTGCCCGATATGACAAAAATCCTGCAGGGCATGCCGGGAACGGCTCATGAGCTCATGGGCACATTGTCTGCCGTTCTGCTCAAATATGAACCGCGCCTGAAAAAGATAGACGTTGTTCTGCTGGAGCAGAACATTCCCGGCGAGCTGCGCTATGCCATTGACGCTGAACTTAAAGGGGTTGGCCTGGTGCGCTACGGGACTGAGTTTATGCCCGAAGGACGGGTCCTGTTGCGGCATCTCAGGCAACAGCAGTATCTCGACACAACACCTCGTATATAAGGTCAGTTAACACCATGTCAGTAAAATCACAGTTCCTGAAGAAGTTGCAGGCGCAACAACCTTCACCCGTTCCCGCAGTTAGCAAGAGTCAGGCCGACATTGCAGAGTTTCGCATGCGAATGGCTCAGCTTCAGGATCAAATGGACGCGTGGCTGTCAGATACCGGACTGAATGCAGAGCCACTGACGGTATACGTTCCTGACCTGCTGGTGGAGGGCGGGGCTTTTGATATTTCCGGTATCGTCCTGCGTTATGGTAACCGGGCGGTTAAGTTTATGCCGATATTTCTGTATGGACAGGGAGTTGCAGGCTGTGTCGAAGTGACTGTTTTTTCCGGGTACAGCGTGATTTCTCAAGGACGCCTGTTCATGCGGGTGGGGAGCGTAAATGACTGGATCTTTACTCCCCCTGATACATTACCTCAGTCAGGACAACTATTTGATGAAGGTGTTTTTTTCGGTCTGATTTTAGCGCTGCTGCCCTAGCAATAACATTCATTCCTTTATTAGTCATTGCGTTTTTACACGCAAAACTGCCTTACACACCAACTGACGAAATTAACCGACACGGATATGCAGGCCCTGCAGAATGACCACACATATAACGTTAAAAACCGGCGGCGACCCGCGTACGCTGCCAGATTATGCCGCCCTCCGCGATGAACTCAGTAAGCTTACACATCCTGCTCGCCCGGATGTGAACTGGCAATATGTCCAAAGACTCTGTCTCTCAATGTTTGAACAGAACGGTGTGGAGTTGCAGACATCAGCCTGGTACACCCTTGCCCGTACTCACCTGTCTGGATTAGCTGGCCTGAATGAAGGGCTGGCGATTCTGGAGGCCCTGATTATCCACCAGTGGGACACCTTATGGCCGAAGACACAACACGCTCGTATGGAAATCCTTAGCGGCCTTAGCCAGCGCCTGCAGCAGCGCATGCGTATGCTTCCATTCAACAGCAGCCATCTTAGTGAGCTTTATCGTGCTGAAGCGTTACTTACCAGCCTGAGCGCGGTGCTCCAGCGCCTTGAGCTTAAACACCTTAGCCAGCTCGATACGTTACGAACGTTGATACGTTCAAATGCTGAACGGCTGGAAAGCAGTAATGACACATCAGATTTGAATGTGAACATGAAGCCCGATAGTCAATCTCCTCTGGATAAAGCCGAACCGATCGAAGAGGTGAAATGGGTATATGTTGTGCATCAGGAAAATCAGCCGAATGGAGAGGATCGCACGACAGCTCCCATGCCTGTCAGACAGTGGAAGCCCTTTTTTGCCGGGATGTGTTCCACGCTGGTGGTTTGTATCGCTGTGGCGTGGGGATGGGTTTCTTTGTCCAGACCCGACCCCCTGGCGACTCAGGCTTTTGCCTCTCTGGCTCCGTTACCTGAAGTGCTGACGCCTGTGCAGCAAGACGCGTTAACACTGCGAGGTACTTTACCGTCCACGTTTATCACAGACACGCAGCAGCAGCTTGCCCGCCTGGATAAACTGCCTCCTGACTGGAATCTTTCCTACAGCCTTCAGCTGTTAAAGCAGCTCCAGACATTATGGCCGGAGGAGGCGAAACCGCTCACAATGCAGTGGCAGCAAAAATTTAACGCGGCAGCATTACCTGTCGACGCAATGAACAGCTGGTATCAGGGAATGATGACGCTTCAACAACTGAGTCATCGGCTGAGTAGTCTGGACGAGCAAAAAGGAAAATACATCACGGTAAGCGAGCTTAAATCGGTGGTTTTTTCGACTATACAGTCATTTAACCAGACGATACCGGCTGAAGAACAACTCAGGCGCCTGTCACAGCATCCAGCAGGAGATGCGCTTCCTGAAGCAGAAAAGACTCAACTGGAGTTGCGTCTTAAACAGCTGGCAACGCGTTACGCTCAAATAAAACAGGATTCTTCTGCTCAGTGAATTCTGGCGGTGGACGAACGAATGTACTGGAAAAAGCGGGAGGGTAAAGTGTCCCCTGCAGGAATCGAACCTGCAACTAGCCCTTAGGAGGGGCTCGTTATATCCATTTAACTAAGGGGACGAGGCGGCACGAGTATAGCCTTATTTACACTTTGCGTTAAGCGCATCGCCGCCTGACTGCTCAAAGAGTCACCATTCAGGTCGATTTTTTTGTCGATTTATCATCATTTTCCCGTGCCTTAAGCTCAGCTTTGCGTTTGTTCGATATGTCGTTACGAATTTGGGCATGGCTTAACAGCGCGAAGATAAATGTTCCGCCGCAGATGTTTCCCGCCAGCGTCGGAAGGGCAAACGGCCAGAAGAAATCGCTCCAGTGAAGCGTACCGTTAAAGACCAGATAGAGGATTTCAACGGTACCGACCACAATATGCGTGGTGTCCGCCAGCGCAATTAGCCAGGTCATCAATATGATCACCACAATTTTGGCGCTTCCCGCTGAAGGAAACATCCAGACCATCGTGGCGATAATCCAGCCAGAGATGATGGCGTTTGAGAACATCTCGACCGGCGTGTTTTTCATTACGTCCATGCCGATTTTCACAAACGCATCCCGGGTGGGTTCATCAAAGATCGGCATATATTCAAACGCCCATGCCGCGATGCCCGTGCCGATGATATTACCCAGCAGGACCACGCTCCAGAGCCGCATCAATAAGCCGAAATTACCGAGTGTGGGGTTTTGCATCACCGGCAGAACGGCGGTCACCGTGTTTTCGGTAAACAGCTGCTGGCGGGCCATGATGACAATAATAAAGCCGAAGGTATAGCCGAGGTTTTCCAGTAAAAATCCACCGGGTACGCCTTCCAGCTGCACATGAAATATCCCTTTCGCAAGCAGAGATGCGCCCATTGATAGCCCGGCAGCGATGGCTGACCAGAAGAGGGCCATCGCGTCGCGCTCCATCTCTTTTTCACCATCCTGGCGTATATGCTCGTGGATGGCCATTGCGCGGGAGGGGAGGCGATCTTCATCAATTTCTATCTTCTCGCCGCGCGCTTTCTCCTCGCTTTCAATTTCAAGTTCCTCAGTGCTCTCGCCAATTTTCTCTTCACCTACATCTTTCATATCTGCTCCCGGAGGTTGATCTTTCTGTTAAGCGTAGCGGCTTTTATCGGGATGCCTGTGGGGATGCTCTTAATTTGGCTGCAATGACAACAAAGGTGATACATCTCTTTCAAAGACATTATAAAATTGCCAGCGAAACGAATTCCTAAAGCCAGGCTATGCTGAGATCAGAGTCACGGTGATTACTGCCCGTAATTGTGCTCATAGACATCGGTAAACGTGCTGTTACAATCGCTTGCACGTTTACAGACGGAGCGTCAACGGCTCCGTTACGGATGGCAATCAACGATAGCCATACTGAACAGGGAGATATTTATGAAACTTCGGCTGTCGGCGCTTGCGCTTGGCGCGACGATGCTTGTGGGCTGCGCCAGCTCCGGTGAGCAAACGGGACGCTCCGATCCTCTCGAAGGATTTAACCGCTCAATGTATAGCTTCAACTACAACGTACTGGACCCGTATGTGGTTCGTCCGGTGGCAGTAGCATGGCGCGATTATGTTCCACAACCTGCGCGTAACGGGTTAAGTAACTTTACCAGCAACCTCGAAGAGCCTGCGGTAATGGTGAACTACTTCCTGCAGGGCGACCCTTATCAGGGGATGGTCCACTTTACCCGCTTCTTCCTGAACTCCATTCTGGGGATGGGGGGCTTTATTGATGTTGCAGGTATGGCTAACCAGAAACTGCAGCGTGAACAGCCGCACCGTTTCGGCAGCACCATGGGACACTACGGCGTCGGGTATGGTCCGTACGTGCATTTACCGTTCTACGGTAGTTTCACCCTCCGTGATGATGGCGGCGATATGGTGGATACGCTGTATCCGGTCCTGTCATGGCTGACCTGGCCGCTGTCGGTAGGTAAATGGACGGTGGAAGGGATTGAAACTCGCGCGCAACTGCTCGACTCTGATGGCCTGCTGCGCCAGTCTTCTGACCCGTACATTATGGTGCGTGAAGCGTACTTCCAGAATCATGACTTTATTGCCAACGGCGGCAAGCTGAAGCCGGAAGAGAATCCAAACGCGAAGGCGATCGAAAACGAACTAAAAGATATCGATTCGGAGTAAATAAAAAAGGTGAGCAATGCTCACCTTTTTTGATTCCAGCGCGATTAGAACGCGTAGTTGAAGTTCATGCCGTACAGCCAGGCCTTACCTTCGGAAGAGAACTCATACGGACCTTCCTTGAAGTTAACTTTTTGACCGTGCATATAAGATATGCCCGCATCAATAGAAGCATCCTTGTTGAATGCATAGGTCGCACCAGCGCTCAGCCAGAAGCGGTCCTGATCCGGAATCGAGATAGAGCGTTTGTCTGCTGGTACCGGACTATCATCGAAGGCAATACCGGTACGGAATGTCCAGTTGTCATCCATATAGTAGGTGGTCCCCAGCGCGATGCGGTAAGCATCACGGAAGCTCTCATCTTTATAGAAGAGCGTGTCGCCGTTGCTGTTGGTCGCCTTCAGCTCCTGGAACTGGCTCCAGCTGGTATAGGTCAGGCTATAGTGAACTGCCCACTGTGGCGCCACTTTGTTATAACCAGACAATTCCCACATTTCTGGTAAGTGCAGGCTCAGAGAGCCGCCAGTGGTTTGGCCATTGGTCCCCATCGGAAGACCGAAGTTGCCGAGGATCTGGTTATAAGCAGAAGGGAGGCTGCTTTTGTAATCGCCATCAAAGTCGATTTTTACTTCTGAACGGTAGGTAAAGCCGTAACGGTTGTTTTTATCGAGTTCATAAAGGATGCCTGCGTTCCAGCCAAAGCCCCACTCATCGCCCTTCAGATAAGCAATCTGAGTGTCTGCCGGGATACCAGCCACTCGCTGTGCCAGGGCTGGTGGTAGCGCGCCTGAGCCAGCAACGACTTTGCCCAGGTCGCCCGCGTAACGTTCGATCTTCGCTTTAGCATACACAGCGTCAAAGCCAACGCCGAAACTCCAGTGATTATCCAGACGGTAAGCACCGCTCAGGTTCAGGTTCAGGGTTTCCAGGTCGGTTTTACCGCCAAACGCCCCAGCTGCATAGTCGTTATTGAACTCGGTTGCTAAACCGTAGTTAGAGGTCACGGATGCGCCCCAGCCGAACTGGTCGTTAATCGGCGCCACGAAGTGCATGTTTGGAACCCATGCCGTTGGGGCAATGTTATCCGATTTCAGATCGGCACCTGTCGGAGAACGGCCCGAGATATCAACACCTGGATCGACAAAAATTGCACCGGCAGAGAAAGTCGGACGATCGAACATCATGATCAACGCGGGGTTACGACTCGCGTTACCCGCATCATCAGCAATAGCGCCTTCCCCGGAATACGCACGGCCAAGGCCAGAGGAAGAAAATTCGTTTAACTGAAAGCCCGCTGACCAGGCGGAAGTGGAGACGAGTGCCACTGCGACTGCCAGCGCAGTCTTGTTGAACAGGGTTTTCTGGCTCATGACCATAACCTCATTGAGTTATTTTTATTCAATAATTGTTACATACCGTAACAGGAGCGCGAAGTGTAGGGTCTGAGGTATGACAGACAAATCAGACCAGTGGCCAGAGTATAGGTCTGACCAGCCGGAATGTTGCAAGTTTGTTTATTAATATTTTCAAACATGTTTCGTGAAACGAGATCTGGTTGGCAAAATTGTGACCATCACGACTCACCCAAAAGGGTGGTTTTTGTTTTAGATCATTTTTTAGTGTGATATTGGTCACTTATCCCCTTTTGCGCCATTAACGGCTGGAGAGCGCCCGCGCCGGGGCGTAAAATAGCAGCATCGTGTTTATCTCGCGCGCTGCGCGAATACAGAGGAAATTGAGCTATGAGTAAATGCAGTGCTGATGAAACCCCGGTTTGCTGCTGTATGGATGTTGGGACCATCATGGACAACACCGATTGCACCGCCTCTTACAGCCGTGTATTCACCAACCGTGCCGAAGCGGAAGAGACCCTGACCGCGCTGAGCAAGCGTGCGCGTGACGTTGAATCCGATCCGTGTGAAATCAAGTCTACCTTTACCGAAGTGGAAGGCGGCGTGAAGCTGGACATCGACTTTGTCTTCGCCTGCGAAGCAGAAACGCTGATTTTCCAGCTGGGCCTGCGTTAATTTCTGCGGCCTGAAGCCGTCACCCCGACCCTCTCTCACGGAAGAGGGTGCAAACATTAAAAACGGTAACCTACGGGTTACCGTTTTGCTTTTACCTTGCGCACCCGGCAACAAACCGCACAAATGCCTCTGCTATGCAGGGGCATTTTCTTTTTCTTCTCTGTGTTTTAGCTCGCACTTTTTCGTTTCCCCGATTGGCTGAATGTAAAAAAATGGTTAAGACTATTATCAGGTCAGACCACTTTATTTTTGCGAAAATTTTTTACAGGGGAGTGTTATGAGTCAGGCATTACCGCTTATTACCCGTCAGGGCGATCGCATTGCCATAGTCAGTGGATTGCGCACGCCATTTGCGCGTCAGGCAACGGCGTTTCATGGCATACCGGCAGTCGACCTGGGGAAAATGGTAGTGGGGGAGATGCTGGCTCGCAGCGAAATTCCGCCTGAGGTCATTGAACAGCTGGTATTTGGTCAGGTTGTGCAGATGCCTGAAGCCCCCAATATTGCGCGTGAAATCGTCCTCGGTACCGGGATGAACGTGCATACCGATGCCTACAGCGTCAGCCGCGCCTGCGCAACCAGCTTCCAGGCCGTGGCTAACGTCGCCGAAAGCCTGATGGCGGGCACGATTCGCGCCGGGATTGCGGGTGGGGCGGACTCCTCTTCGGTGCTGCCGATTGGGGTCAGTAAAAAACTGGCGCGCATCCTGGTGGATGCCAATAAAGCCCGCACGACGGGTCAGAAACTCAAACTCTTCTCGCGTTTACGCCTGCGCGACCTCATGCCTGTACCACCTGCCGTAGCGGAATACTCCACCGGCCTGCGGATGGGCGATACCGCCGAGCAGATGGCA
Organism: Enterobacter sp. WP_7_1; assembly: GCF_003688535.1. Classification (NCBI taxonomy): domain Bacteria; kingdom Pseudomonadati; phylum Pseudomonadota; class Gammaproteobacteria; order Enterobacterales; family Enterobacteriaceae; genus Enterobacter; species Enterobacter sp. WP_7_1. The sequence continues at coordinate 230,746 of NZ_REFK01000002.1, forward strand.
AAAACGTACGGCATTACGCGTGAGCAACAGGATGCCCTGGCGCATCGTTCACATCAGCTTGCGGCAAAAGCCTGGTCGGAAGGCAAGCTGGCCGACGAGGTCATGACCGCCTATATTCCCCCCTACCGTGAACCGCTTGTGGAAGATAACAATATTCGCGGCACCTCAACGCTGGCGGATTACGCCAAACTGCGCCCGGCGTTTGACCGCAAACACGGCACGGTGACGGCGGCGAACAGCACGCCGCTGACGGATGGCGCAGCCGCCGTGATCCTGATGACCGAATCCCGCGCGAAGGAGCTGGGCATCACTCCTCTGGGCTATCTACGCAGCTATGCCTTCACCGCCATTGATGTCTGGCAGGACATGCTGTTAGGTCCGGCGTGGTCCACGCCGCTGGCGCTGGAGCGCGCGGGGCTGACGCTGGCTGATTTAACCCTGATTGATATGCACGAAGCGTTTGCCGCGCAAACTCTGGCAAACGTACAGCTGCTGGCAAGCGAGCGTTTCGCGCGCGATGTGCTGGGCCGCGCTCATGCCACTGGCGAAGTGGATCAGAGTAAATTCAACGTGCTGGGCGGCTCTATCGCCTACGGTCATCCGTTTGCCGCCACGGGGGCGAGGATGATCACGCAAACATTACATGAACTACGTCGCCGCGGCGGCGGGTTTGGCCTCGTTACCGCCTGTGCGGCGGGTGGCCTTGGCGCAGCAATGGTTCTGGAGGCTGAATAATGGATATGCCATCTGCATTTAATCTGACGGTTCGCCTCGATAACGTGGCCGTTATCACTATTGATGTGCCTGATGAAAAGATGAATACCCTGAAGGCCGAATTTGGTGTTCAGGTGCGCGCGATGCTAAAGCAGATCCGCGACAACAAAGCGATTCGTGGTCTGGTCTTTATCTCTGCCAAGCCGGATAACTTTATCGCCGGCGCGGATATCAACATGATCGCCCGGACGCAAAGCGCTCTGGAAGCCGAAGAGCTGGCGCGTCAGGGCCAGCAGGTCATGGCTGAGATCAACGGTTTGCCGATCCCGGTCATTGCCGCGATCCACGGTGCCTGCCTGGGCGGTGGGCTTGAACTGGCGCTGGCCTGTCACAGCCGGATTTGCACCGACGATGCGAAAACGATTCTGGGCCTGCCGGAAGTGCAGCTGGGCCTGCTGCCTGGCTCCGGCGGAACGCAACGGCTGCCGCGTCTGGTGGGCGTCAGCACGGCGCTGGAGATGATCTTAACCGGTAAACAGCTGCGCGCCCGTCAGGCGCTGAAAGCCGGTCTGGTCGATGACGTCGTGCCGCAGTCCATTTTGCTGGAGGCCGCCGTTGAGCTTGCGCTGAAAGGGCGTCAGGCAAAACGTCCTCTGCCGGTACGTGAGCGCGTGCTGGCCGGCCCGCTGGGAAGAACGCTCCTGTTCAACATGGTGGGCAAAAAGACCGAACAAAAAACCAAAGGCAATTACCCGGCGGCAAAGCGGATCCTGGAAGTGATCGAAACCGGGCTGTCGCAGGGCAGCAGCAGCGGCTATGCCGCGGAGGCCAAAGCCTTTGGCGAACTGGCGATGACGCCGCAGTCACAGGCGCTGCGCAGCATCTTCTTCGCCAGCACGGACGTGAAAAAAGATCCGGGCAGCGAGGCGCAACCTGCGCCGCTGCGTGCCATTGGCGTACTGGGTGGGGGGCTCATGGGCGGCGGAATCTCTTTTGTTACCGCCAGCAAAGGCAAATTGCCTGTACGAATCAAAGACATTAATCCTAAGGGGATCAACCACGCGCTGCAGTACAGCTGGCAGAACCTTGATCAAAAGGTCAAGCGCCGCCATATCAAGGCAAGCGAGCGTGATAAAACCCTGGCGATGATCTCCGGTACGACGGATTACAGCGGTTTTGCGCACCGCGATCTGGTGATTGAAGCCGTGTTTGAAGATCTGGCGCTTAAGCAGCAGATGGTGGCAGACGTTGAGCAACATTGCGCCCCGCATACCATTTTTGCCTCCAATACGTCGTCATTGCCGATTGGCGATATCGCGGCGAAAGCCGCGCGTCCGGAGCAGGTGATTGGGCTGCACTTCTTTAGCCCGGTCGAAAAAATGCCGCTGGTGGAAGTTATTCCGCACGCGACAACCAGTCCGCAAACCATTGCCACCGTGGTGAAGCTGGCGAAAAAACAGGGCAAAACCCCGATTGTGGTAGCGGACAAAGCTGGCTTCTACGTCAACCGCATTCTGGCTCCCTACATTAATGAAGCAATGCGGTTGCTGACGGAAGGCGAGAAGATTGAGCACGTCGACGAGGCGCTGGTAAAGTTTGGTTTCCCCGTTGGCCCAATCCAACTTTTGGATGAGGTGGGAATAGACACTGGCACTAAAATTATACCAGTGCTGGAAGCCGCATATGGCGATCGTTTTAGCCCACCAGCAAACATTGTTTCTGCGATTTTGAAGGACGATCGCAAAGGCAGAAAAAATGAACGCGGTTTCTATCTTTACGGCGCGAAAGGGCGTAAAAGCAAGAAACAGGTCGACCCTTCGGTATATGGACTCATTTCGACCACAGGTCAGGGAAAACTGTCCGCCGTTCAGTGCGCTGAGCGCTGCGTGATGATGATGCTCAATGAAGCGGCGCGCTGCTTTAATGAGCAGGTGATCAAGAGTGCACGCGATGGTGACATCGGCGCGGTATTTGGCATTGGTTTCCCGCCGTTCCTTGGCGGCCCGTTCCGTTACATGGATACGCTCGGCGCGGGTGAAGTGGTTGCTATTCTGCAACGTCTGGCTTCGCAATATGGTCCACGGTTTACACCGTGTGACGAATTATTGCAGATGGCGGAACGCGGCCAGACATTTTGGCCTGCAAGGGAAACTGTCCTCGTAAGCTGAGGTCAAAGAAGGGTAAATCCTGAAGTGAATGGACCTGTTCTGGCGATTTTGTAAACAGAGATTGACTATACTTACGCCATTGAGGTAAAAAACAGCGTTTCATTCACCGAATGGATCAGGCACAATGCCCGGCCATCGGGTTTTCTACCTCGTAGCATTTATCGCGGGTAGTTAACGCCGGTGATTCTGGTTAACAAAAGCGGTGCAATATGCAAGTTTTTATCATGCGTCACGGCGACGCGGCACTCGATGCCGCCAGTGACTCAGTACGTCCTTTGACCGTCTGTGGCTGCGACGAATCTCGTCTGATGGCGACCTGGCTTAACGGTCAAAAAGTGGACATCGAACGCGTTCTGGTGAGTCCGTTCCTGCGTGCAGAACAGACGCTGGATGTGGTAGGGGAGTGTATGAACCTGCCATCCAGTGTGGATGTTCTCCCTGAACTCACCCCATGTGGCGATGTAGGCCTTGTCAGCGCTTATCTTCAGGCGCTGTGCAATGAAGGTGTCGCTTCCGCGCTGGTCATTTCCCACCTGCCACTGGTTGGCTATCTGGTATCTGAGCTGTGTCCGGGCGAGACACCGCCGATGTTCACGACATCCGCCATTGCCAATGTTTCTCTCGACGAAACGGGCAAAGGTGTCTTCAACTGGCAAATGAGTCCGTGCAACCTGAAGATGGCAAAAGCGATCTGACGTGACGTGCGATATGGCGGGGCGCAATGTGCTTCCCGCCATTCTGTCAGGGCAACTCTGGCGGCTGCCACTCTTCCACTTCAATCAACACCAGCAACGCGGCATCTCCGCCGTACTCTTTCGGTGCCTGATGAAAAGCCATGACGTGTGGATGCTGAGCCAGCCACAGCGGCGTCTGTTGTTTAAGGATATGTTTACCGTGGCCGTGCATCACGCAGGCGCAAAAAACATGTTCACGGCGACAGGCGGCGATCAACGCCCCCAGCTCCTGTTTCGCCTGCATCTGCGTTAAACCGTGCAGATCGAGAAACAGCTCCGGTGAATAATCCCCGCGGCGTAATTTTTTCAGCTCAAAATGGCTGACGTCTTCGCGTACATACTTCACAGCCCCCTGCGTATTGAGCAGAGGCTGAAATTCATCTGAAAAATAGTGGCTGTTATCGGCCTGCTCCTGCAGCAGGCGTTTGACCGGTACTTCGCTGATTTTTTTACGCAGCGGGCGATGGACGATGGTGTCCTGCGTGATTTTACGCGTCCCGGTCATCAGCTGACGGAAGAGCGCCTGATCCTCCTCGCTGAGCGATGTTTTCTTTTTCATTCGTCATTCTCATCTCGTATTTCCGACAGTGTACCCGACTAAACGCATTTTTTAACCTCAAGCGCGACGCGTCATTGCTGATTTATCGCCGTCTTCATGGCAAACTAGCCGCCGAAAATTATGCGAGCATGCCCTGGAGGAAAGAGTGGATAAAATATTTGTCGATGAAGCAGTAAACGAGCTGCATACCATACAGGACATGTTGCGCTGGTCGGTTAGCCGCTTCAGCGCCGCCAATATCTGGTACGGTCACGGTACCGATAACCCGTGGGATGAAGCCGTGCAGCTGGTGCTGCCGTCCCTCTACCTGCCGCTGGATATCCCGGAAGACATGCGCACCGCGCGCCTGACCTCCAGCGAAAAACACCGCATCGTTGAGCGCGTGATCCGCCGCGTGAATGAGCGCATTCCGGTCGCCTACCTGACCAACAAAGCCTGGTTCTGCGGCCACGAGTTCTATGTCGATGAACGCGTGCTGGTGCCGCGCTCACCGATTGGCGAGCTGATCAACAACCACTTTGAAGGTCTGATCGGCCATCAGCCGCAGCACATTCTGGATATGTGTACCGGCAGCGGCTGCATCGCGATTGCCTGCGCGTACGCCTTCCCGGAAGCGGAAGTGGACGCCGTCGATATCTCCACCGACGCGCTGGCCGTGACCGAACACAACATCGAAGAGCACGGCCTGATCCATCACGTTACGCCAATTCGCTCCGACCTGTTCCGCGATCTGCCGACGCTGCAGTACGATCTGATCGTCACCAACCCGCCGTACGTCGATGCGGAAGACATGTCCGATCTGCCGAACGAATACCGTCACGAGCCGGAGCTGGGTCTGGCGTCAGGCTCTGACGGCCTGAAGTTGACGCGCCGCATTCTGGCCTGCGCGCCGGATTACCTGACCGACGACGGCGTTCTGATTTGTGAAGTGGGTAACAGCATGGTACATCTGATAGAGCAGTACCCGGATGTGCCGTTCACCTGGCTTGAGTTCGACAACGGCGGTGACGGCGTCTTTATGCTGACCAAAGCGCAGCTGCTCGACGCGCGCGAACACTTCAGCATCTATAAAGATTAATCCAGCGGGCTTCGGCCCGTTTCACAACGCTCAAACACTAACAACAACATCGGAGCCGTGATGGCAGGAAACAGTATTGGACAGTTATTCCGCGTGACCACCTTTGGCGAGTCACACGGGCTGGCGCTGGGCTGTATCGTTGATGGCGTACCGCCAGGCATCGAACTGACCGAAGCCGATTTACAGCACGACCTCGACCGCCGTCGTCCGGGCACCTCGCGCTACACCACGCAGCGTCGCGAGCCGGACCAGGTCAAAATTCTCTCCGGCGTCTTTGAAGGTCGCACCACCGGGACCAGCATCGGTCTGCTGATCGAAAACACCGATCAGCGCTCCCAGGACTACGGCGCCATCAAAGACGTCTTCCGTCCGGGCCACGCTGACTACACCTACGAACAAAAGTACGGCTTCCGCGACTATCGCGGCGGCGGGCGTTCTTCCGCGCGTGAAACCGCGATGCGCGTGGCGGCAGGGGCAATTGCTAAGAAATACCTGCAGCAGAAATTTGGCATCGTCATTCGCGGCTGCCTGACCCAGATGGGCGACATTCCGCTGGCGATCAAAGACTGGGATCAGGTTGAGCAAAACCCGTTCTTCTGCGCCGATGCCGACAAGCTTGAGGCGCTGGATGAACTGATGCGTGGCCTGAAAAAAGAGGGCGACTCCATTGGCGCGAAAGTGACCGTGGTGGCCGACGGCGTCCCGGCTGGCTGGGGCGAGCCGGTATTTGACCGTCTCGACGCTGACATTGCCCACGCGCTGATGAGCATCAACGCGGTGAAGGGCGTAGAGATTGGCGACGGCTTTGACGTGGTTCAGCTTCGCGGCAGTCAGAACCGTGACGAAATCACGAAGGCGGGCTTCCAGAGCAACCATGCGGGCGGCATCCTGGGCGGTATCAGCAGCGGGCAGCAGATTGTTGCCAACATCGCGCTGAAGCCGACCTCCAGCATCACCGTGCCGGGCCACACGATTAACCGCGATGGCGAAGAAGTTGAGATGATCACCAAAGGACGTCACGATCCGTGCGTGGGGATCCGCGCGGTGCCGATCGCAGAAGCGATGCTGGCGATCGTGCTGATGGATCACTTCCTGCGCCAGCGCGCGCAGAATGCGGATGTGACGACCACCATTCCACGCTGGTAAACATGAAAAAAACCGCAATTGCTCTGCTGGCGCTGCTTGCCAGTGGAGCCAGTCTGGCCGCGACGCCATGGCAAAAAATCACCCACCCGGTGGCGGGAAGCGCGCAGTCCATTGGCGCCTTTTCCAACGGCTGTATCGTCGGTGCCCAGGAGCTTCCTCTCCAGTCTGATACCTATCAGGTGATGCGCACCGATCAGCGTCGTTATTTCGGCCACCCGGATCTGGTGCTGTTCATCCAGCGTCTGGGAAACCAGGTGCATAACCTTGGGCTGGGCACGATGCTGATTGGCGATATGGGAATGCCTGCCGGCGGTCGTTTTAACGGTGGGCACGCCAGCCACCAGACCGGACTGGATGTTGATATCTTCCTGCAGCTGCCGAAAGCGCGCTGGACCTCCGCCCAGCTGCTGAAACCGCAGGCGCTGGATCTGGTGGCGAGCGACGGTAAGCGCGTTGTGCCATCACTCTGGACGCGAGATGTTTCCAGCATGATCAAGCTGGCGGCTGAAGATAACGATGTCACGCGGATTTTCGTCAACCCTGCCATCAAGCAGCAGCTCTGCCTGGATGCCGGAACCGATCGCGACTGGTTGCGCAAAGTGCGCCCGTGGTTCCAGCATCGTGCGCACATGCACGTTCGTCTGCGCTGTCCGGCGAATAGCCTGGAATGTGAAGATCAGCCGCTACCACCGCCAGGCGATGGCTGCGGTGCGGAACTGCAAAGCTGGTTTGAACCGGCAAAACCTGGAACCTCTAAGCCTGAGAAGAAGACACCGCCTCCGTTGCCGCCTTCCTGCCAGGCGCTACTGGATGAGCATGTACTTTAATGGATAATTTCGTCGATATGTTTATGGTGTCACCGCTGCTGCTGGTGGTGCTGTTCTTTGTGGCCATGCTGGCCGGTTTTATCGACGCGCTCGCGGGCGGCGGCGGGTTGTTAACCGTGCCCGCTCTGCTGGCGGCGGGCATGAGCCCGGCGCAGGCGCTTGCCACCAATAAGCTTCAGGCCTGCGGCGGCTCGCTCTCGGCGTCGCTCTATTTTATCCGCCGTAAGGTGGTGAGCCTGGCCGATCAGAAGCTCAATATCCTGATGACCTTTATCGGCTCCACGTCGGGCGCGCTGCTGGTTCAGCACGTGCAGTCCGATATTTTGCGCCAGATCCTGCCGATTCTGGTCATCTGCATCGGGCTTTACTTCCTGCTGATGCCAAAGCTCGGTGAAGAAGACCGCCAGCGTCGCCTGTACGGCCTGCCGTTTGCCCTGATTGCCGGTGGCAGCGTGGGTTTTTACGACGGTTTCTTCGGGCCGGGGGCGGGTTCATTTTATGCGCTGGCGTTCGTGACGCTGGCCGGGTTTAACCTCGCCAAATCCACCGCCCATGCCAAAGTGCTCAACGCGACCTCAAACGTCGGCGGTCTGCTGCTGTTTATCATCGGCGGTAAGGTCATCTGGGCAACCGGATTTGTGATGATGGCAGGGCAGTTCCTGGGCGCGCGCGCGGGCTCGCGACTGGTGTTAAGCAAAGGACAAAAACTTATTCGCCCGATGATCGTCATCGTCTCGGCCGTAATGAGCGCCAAACTTCTTTATGACAGCCATGGACAGGAGATCCTCACCTGGTTGGGGATGCACTAATGAACAGTACGCATAAATACGAACAGCTGATTGAGATTTTCGACGGCTGTTTTGCTGACGATTTTAATACCCGTCTGATTAAAGGCGACGACGAACCGATCTATCTTCCTGCTGATGAAGAGGTTCCGTATAACCGCATCGTCTTTGCCCACGGCTTTTATGCCAGCGGTTTGCACGAGATTTCGCACTGGTGCATTGCGGGGAAAGCGCGGCGCGAGCTGGTGGACTTCGGTTACTGGTACTGCCCCGACGGACGTGATGCCGCCACTCAGGGCCAGTTTGAAGATGTGGAAGTGAAGCCGCAGGCGCTGGAATGGCTATTCTGCGTCGCGGCGGGTTTCCCGTTCAACGTCAGCTGTGACAACCTCGAAGGCGACTTCGAGCCGGACCGTATCGTCTTCCAGCGCCGCGTTCACGCGCAGGTGATGGAATATCTTGAGAAAGGCATCCCGGAACGTCCGGCACGCCTGATCGAGGCCTTACAGAATTATTACCACACGCCGGTTATCACGGCGGAATGCTTCCCTTGGCCGGAAGATCTTTAACAGAGGAAAGAAGATGATCGCAGAATTTGAATCACGCATTCTGGCGTTAATTGATGACATGGTGGAACACGCCAGTGATGATGAGCTGTTCGCCAGCGGTTATCTGCGTGGTCACCTGACGCTCGCGGTAGCCGAGCTGGAAGCGGGGGACGATCACTCTGCCGACGCCGTTCACGCTGAAGTCACTCGCAGCCTGGAAAAAGCCATTCTGGCCGGGGAGCTCTCTCCGCGCGACCAGTCGCTGGTGCTGGGCATGTGGGACACTTTGTTCCAGCAGGCTAAAGCGAAGTAAGTGTTTCCTCCCCTCTCCCTGTGGGAGAGGGTTAGGGTGAGGGCACCAGACCGCACCCTACTTGACCTTCTTCCCCTTCAGCAGTTTCCGTACCCACAATCTATTCGGATTCAGCCCTGCAAGCGTAACCCTGTCCAGCGGAATCGGCTCGTCGCTCATTTGCGCGGCTAACACTTCTGCCAGCAGCGGTGCGGAACACAGCCCGCGAGACCCTAATCCACCCAGCATATACAGCTCAGGATAAACCGGCGCGCTTACCGCGTTATCCCGGTTATCAGCAAGATCCTGATAGGCCTCAAGCGTCGCGTCGTAGTCAGGCACATTTCCCGCCATCGGCAGATGATCGCGGGTGGCACAGCGCACGCCGCAGCGCGCGTTACCCTCGCTGACGTCAACCTCTTTCGCCCACGCCGCATCCGGGAAACAGTCAATCAGGCGCTGGCGGTTCTGCGCCTGATCCGCGTCGCTGTAGCGCATATCCGCTTCGCCACGATGGTAGCTGGCCCCGATGCAGTGATGGCCGTTAGACGGATTTTGCGGCGTAAGATAGCCGTCATAGCACAGCACCTGACGCAGTTTGCTCAGTTCAGGCGCGGAAGGAATATGGCTTACCTGGCCGCCGACCGGATAAACCGGCAACGTCTCTGTCTGGATAAACTGGCTGATGTTATGCCCGTTTGCCAGCACAACGCTGGCATGGCTCGCTTCTTTGCCATCAGCAAAACGCAGATTCCAGCGTTCTGTCCGGCTCAACGATTCAACCTTGTGAGCATAATGCGCCGTCAGCCCGCGCGACTGCGCCAGGGCAATGACCGCCGCGGTCAGTTCAGCCGGACACAGCCAGCCGCCGAGCGGATACTGAATGCCCCCACAGCCGGTTTCAACGCCAGCGGTGTCTGCCACCTCTTGCGCACTTACCGCACGGGCAATCTCGTCAGGCAGACCCAGCGACAGCATCTGCGTGATTTTTTGCTGGCTCTTTTCATCCCAGCCGAGCTGCGTCACGCCGCACCAGTCATGGTCGAACGCCACCGGCAGGGCGTCGTACAGGCGACGGGCGAAGGTAAATGCCGCCGGGAAAAACCGGAACAGGGCCGGGTCGTGCGCGCTTAAAAGCGGATAAAGCGCCCCCTGGCGGTTGCCGGAGGCGCCGCTTGCTGGCGCGTCGTCAGCACAGTAGAGCGTGACCTGCCAGCCGCGGTGGAGAAGCGCGAGGGACAGCAGGGCGCTGGCAATCCCCCCGCCGACTATCGCCACCTCACGTGATGCGCTGGCGCGGCGCGCAAACCAGGGCGCCTGTGCGGGGACGTCCAGCGTCTGCTCCATTCTGCCGACCAGCATGTTGCGCTTGCGGCCAAAGCCTTTGGTTTTCTGCATGGTAAAGCCCGCCTCCTGGAGTCCGCGGCGGACGAAGCCTGCCGAGGTGAAGGTGGCAAGCGTTGCGCCCGGGCGCGCCAGCCGCGCCATCGCGCTAAACAGATGCTGGCTCCACATGTCCGGGTTTTTGGCGGGGGCAAAGCCGTCAAGGAACCACGCGTCCACCGTCTGATTCATCGAATCGTCGAGCGTATCGGTCAGGTCATTGATGTCGCCAAGCCATAAATCCAGCGTCACGCGTCCGCCGTCCAGAATCAGACGATGGCAGCCGCCGATGTGGGGCGGCCACTGCGCCTGAAGCTGCTCCGCCCAGGCTGCAAGCTCTGGCCAGCGCTGATGAGCGAGCCGCAGATCGTGCGCGGTGAGCGGGAATTTTTCAAAACTGATGAAATGTAATCTTTGTAGCGTAGCCTCAGGGTGGGCAGCGTGAAACTGGTCAAACGCCTGCCAGAGGGTCAGAAAATTGAGCCCGGTGCCGAATCCGCTTTCCGCGACCACAAACAGGCTCCGCGGATGCTCCGGGAAGCGGGTGCTGAGCTGGTTTCCGTCGAGGAAAACATAGCGAGTTTCTTCGAGTCCGTTATCATTAGAAAAATAGACGTCATCAAAATCTCGGGAAACAGGTGTACCCTCAGCGTTGAATTCGAGGTTGGCGGGTTGTATAGCGTTTTGTTTCACGTAAGTTACTCGTCTGACAGGCAGTGGCACGATCTTAACGATGTGAGTCCATCGGTGCAAATTTCCGCAGAAAATGTCTGATCGGACTTGTTCGGCGTACAAGTGTACGCTATTGTGCGACTCGAAACTTACTATAGTGCGACTTACAGAGGTATTGAATGAAACGTGCAGTGATTACTGGCCTGGGCATTGTTTCCAGCATCGGTAATAACCAGCAGGAAGTCCTGGCATCTCTGCGTGAAGGACGCTCCGGGATCACTTTCTCTGAAGAGTTTAAAGATTCAGGTATGCGTAGCCACGTATGGGGTAACGTCAAACTGGACACCACCGGTTTGATTGACCGCAAAGTGGTTCGTTTCATGAACGATGCCTCTATTTATGCTTATCTCTCCATGCAGGAAGCGATCAAAGATTCCGGCCTGAGTGAAGAGGTTTATCAGAACAACCCGCGCGTGGGTCTGATCGCCGGCTCCGGCGGCTCATCAAAAGCGCAGGTATTCGGCGCTGACGCAATGCGTAGCCCGCGTGGTCTGAAAGCAGTAGGTCCGTACGTGGTCACCAAAGCCATGGGTTCTGCGGTTTCCGCGTGCCTCGCGACCCCATTCAAAATCCACGGTGTGAACTACTCCATCAGCTCCGCGTGTGCGACTTCCGCGCACTGTATCGGTAATGCTGTTGAGCAGATCCAGCTGGGTAAACAGGACATCGTATTTGCTGGCGGCGGCGAAGAGCTGGGCTGGGAAATGGCCTGTGAATTCGACGCGATGGGCGCACTGTCCACCAAGTACAATGAAACCCCGGATAAAGCCTCCCGTACCTATGATGCGCACCGTGACGGTTTCGTTATCGCGGGCGGCGGCGGTATGGTTGTGGTTGAAGAGCTGGAGCATGCTCTGGCACGTGGCGCGCACATCTATGCTGAAATCGTGGGCTACGGTGCAACGTCTGACGGCGCCGACATGGTTGCGCCATCCGGCGAAGGCGCGGTGCGCTGCATGAAGATGGCGATGCACGGTGTTGACACCCCAATCGACTACCTGAACTCCCACGGTACCTCTACTCCGGTAGGCGACGTGAAAGAGCTGGGTGCGATCCGTGAAGTCTTCGGCGACAACAGCCCGGCGATCTCCGCGACCAAAGCCATGACCGGTCATTCTCTGGGTGCGGCTGGCGTGCAGGAAGCGATCTACTCTCTGCTGATGCTGGAAAACGGCTTTATCGCGCCAAGCATCAACATTGATGAGATGGACGAGCAGGCTGCTGGCCTGAACATCGTGACCAAACCAATGGACGCGACGCTGACCACCGTCATGTCAAACAGCTTCGGCTTTGGCGGCACCAACGCCACGCTGGTTATGCGTAAGCTGAAAGCATAAGTTTTACGTTTGATTCCGGAAGGGAGCCATAAGGCTCCCTTTTTTTATGCATTGACAAGCGGCTGATCTCACAGGCAAACTTCACCCCTCAACATTATCCTCACGATAATGCGTAAGCGTTTAACGTCAACCAACGCACCTTAATCCTGATTATCAGGTAGAGGGGGCGTGGCATTTCCCCGCCTTACTCTTCATTTCGGAGTAAAGCATGACTGCAGTAACTCAAACAGAAACAACCCCTTCAGCGAACGTCTCGCTGTTCCGTATCGCTTTCGCGGTATTTCTGACCTATATGACCGTTGGCCTGCCGCTGCCGGTGATCCCGCTGTTCGTTCATCAGGAGCTGGGCTATGGCAACACCATGGTCGGCATTGCCGTGGGCATTCAGTTTTTAGCCACGGTATTGACCCGCGGTTACGCCGGACGGCTGGCGGATCAGCACGGTGCAAAACGTTCGGCGTTACAGGGGATGTTTGCCTGTGGTCTGGCGGGCGGCGCATGGCTGCTGGCTGCTCTCCTGCCCGTAGACGCCGCGTATAAATTTGCGCTGCTGGTGCTGGGCCGTTTAATCCTTGGCTTTGGTGAAAGCCAGCTGCTGACCGGTACCCTGACCTGGGGAATGGGGCTGGTGGGGCCGGCACGCTCCGGCAAGGTGATGTCCTGGAACGGCATGGCCATCTATGGCGCGCTGGCCGCAGGCGCACCGCTTGGGCTGCTGATTAATAGCCAGTTTGGATTTGCGGCGCTGGCCGCAACCACGATGGTTTTACCCCTGCTGGCGTGGGCGTTTAACGGCTCGGTGCGTAAGGTGCCCGCGCACAAAGGCGAGCGGCCTTCTCTGTGGAGCGTGGTCGGCCAGATCTGGCAGCCGGGTCTTGGCCTGGCGCTGCAGGGCGTGGGTTTTGCGGTGATTGGTACCTTCGTCTCGCTCTATTTTATGAGCCGCGGCTGGGCGATGGCCGGTTTTACGCTTACCGCGTTTGGCGGCGCGTTTGTGCTGATGCGCGTGCTTTTCGGCTGGATGCCGGATCGCTTCGGCGGCGTGAAGGTCGCGGTAGCGTCGCTGATGATAGAGACCGTGGGTCTGCTGCTGCTGTGGAATGCACCCGTGGCATCCGTTGCGCTGCTCGGCGCGGCGCTGACCGGGTGCGGCTGTTCACTGATCTTCCCGGCGCTGGGCGTTGAAGTGGTGAAGCGCGTGGCCCCACAGGTGCGCGGTACGGCGCTGGGCGGCTATGCGGCGTTTCAGGATATCTCATACGGGGTAACCGGGCCGCTGGCCGGGGTGTTAGCCACCTCGTTTGGTTATCCGTCCGTCTTTCTGGCCGGTGCGGTTTCTGCGGTGGTGGGGATCGTGGTGACGCTGGTGGCATTTCGCAGATCGTAGTTTTTGCCCGGTGGCGCTTCGCTTATCGGGCCTACAACCGCACTAGCCGTAGGCCGGGTAAGGCGAAGCCGCCACCCGGCAGTGTTAAGCAACCAGCCAGAAAATCGCCAGCGCAATCAGTAGCGCAATAAACATCAATCCCGGACGCGCAGAGAGCGTTCTGAACGTCTCGACGACTGGCGCAAACAGCGGGCTGTAGATCGGCTGAATGTTTCTCACCTCCGGCACGCCGCCTTCGCGCTCGGCGCGGCGAACGAAGATTTGATTGAGCAGATCCTGCACCTGCGCGGTGGTCAGTACCGTTTGCGGCGTGGCCTGCCAGTTTTGCTGGGCGTAATCCCGGATGACTTCAAACTCGTGCGGCTCAAGCGGCTGCTTCAGTGCCGCCTGGACGGTATGCAGGGTAGGGGCATTCTGGGTGCTGAGCGTCTGGCGCGCCTGGAGCCAGGTTACCAGATGAGTAAACTGTTTGGCCGGGATTAACTCACCCGCCTTCACGCCGGACAGCTCCAGCATGGATTGCCAGATAAGCTTCGTCGGTTCGCCGGTGGCCGCAGCCAGCTTTGTCACCATCTGCTTGAGCGTGTTGTGCTCGGCGGGCAGCAGCGGACGCTCGGTCGCCGGGCGCACCTGAGGCTGCGGAATCGACAGCTCGTTGTTCTGCAGCAGGGTCAGCACGGTTTTGAGCTGGTCGGGCGTCAGCTGCCCCAGCGCGGTCTGACCATACTGCTGGCGAATAAAATCGCTCACCGCCTGCCGGTTATTGCCCTGGCCCAGCAGCTCCGTCAGCTGAGCGACAATCTGGCGCGTGGTGTGGTTCTGCTGCGCGGTATTAATACGCTGGTTCAGGTTTTGCTCGGCCGCAGGGAAATGGCGCGACTGCAGCGGTGCGTCGTTCCTCACGCCTAAATCATGCTTTACCCCGGCCCAGACTTCCGCATTTTGCTGTGAAGTCAGCGCAATCAGGCGCGTGATCAGTCGCTCCAGCACGGTGCGCTGTTGCGTGGATAGCGGTTGTTCACCGGCAACGTTTGGCGTGACGGGGCCTTCACCCGGAGGGCGTGGCGGCGTACCTGAAATGGGCTGCATCGTCAAAAATCCTTAAAGTCAAAACTCAGCGTAAACCAGGCATACATATATGCCTGGCGGCCAGATTATGGCACACTTGGCAGGTTTTCTTCCTCTCAAACAGGTACTCAGACGTGAAAATCCTCGTTGATGAAAATATGCCTTACGCCCGTGAGCTGTTTAGCCGCCTGGGTAACGTTAAGGCTGTCCCTGGTCGCCCGATCCCGGTCAACGAACTGGATGACGCAGACGCGCTGATGGTGCGCTCGGTGACTAAAGTAAATGAGGCGTTGCTCGCCGGTAAAGCGATTAAGTTTGTCGGAACCGCAACGGCAGGGACCGATCATGTGGATGATAAATGGCTGAAGCAGGCCGGAATCGGTTTTTCCGCCGCGCCGGGCTGCAACGCCATCGCCGTTGTGGAATACGTTTTCTCCTCCCTGCTGATGCTGGCCGAGCGCGACGGTTTTGCGCTAAAAGACCGCACCGTGGGGATTATTGGGGTGGGTAAAGTCGGCGGGCGCCTGCAAAAGCGCCTGGAAGCGTTAGGGATCCGCACGCTGCTGTGCGATCCGCCGCGTAAAGACAACGGCGATGACGGGGATTTCCGCTCGCTGGATGAGCTGGTTGAACAGTGTGACGTGCTGACTTTCCACACGCCGCTGTTTAAAGAGGGGCCGTATAAGTCACTGCATCTTGCTGACGAGGCGCTGATCCGTCGTCTGAAGGCTGGCACTATTCTGATAAATGCCTGCCGTGGTCCGGTCGTCGATAACGCCGCGCTGCTGACATGTCTGAATGAAGGACAACACCTCAGCGTGGTGCTGGACGTCTGGGAGCCGGAGCCGGATCTCAACGTTGAGCTGCTTAGCAAGGTGGACGTGGGCACGGCGCATATCGCCGGTTATACCCTCGAGGGGAAAGCGCGCGGTACGACGCAGGTCTTCGAGGCCTACAGCGCTTTTATCGGCCATCCGCAGCAGGTAGCGCTCGATACCTTACTCCCCGCGCCTGAATTTGGCCGCATTACCCTGAACGGCCCGCTCGATCAGGCAACGCTGAAAAGGCTGGTGCATTTGGTGTATGATGTGCGCCGCGATGATGCGCTGCTGCGTAAAGTGGCGGGGATCCCGGGTGAGTTTGATAAGCTGCGCAAGAACTACGTTGAGCGCCGCGAGTGGTCTTCCCTGTATGTGATGTGCGACGACGCGTCGGCGGCGACGCTGCTGCATAAGCTGGGATTTAACGCCGTTCATCACCCGGCGCATTAATGTCTTCTTAATGCTCCCTGTCGGATACTCCGACAGGGACGCTTTTTTATTTCTGGAGTAAACCACCATGTCTGAAGGCTGGAACATTGCCATTTTAGGTGCCACGGGTGCCGTGGGCGAAGCCCTGCTCGAAACCCTTGCTGAGCGTCAGTTCCCGGTGGGCGATATCTATGCGCTGGCCCGTACCGACAGCGCAGGTGAGCATCTGCGTTTTAACGGTAAATCCGTCATGGTCCAGGACGCGGCCGCGTTCGACTGGACGCAGGCGCAGCTGGCGTTTTTTGCTGCGGGCGCTGAAGCGACTGCTGCGTACGTTGAAGAGGCGACTAACGCTGGCTGCCTGGTGATCGACCTGAGCGGTCTGTTCTCAATGGAGCCGGATGTGCCGCTGGTGGTGCCGGACGTGAACCCGTTTGTGCTGGCTGACTACCGCAACCGTAACGTTATTGCGGTTCCGAACAGCCTGACCAGCCAGCTGCTGACCGCGCTGAAACCGCTGATCGACGACGGCGGCCTGTCGCGCATTACCGTCACCAGCCTGCTGTCGGCGTCCGCGAACGGTAAAAAGGCCGTTGACGCGCTGGCCGGGCAGAGCGCGAAGCTGCTGAACGGTATCCCGATTGACGAAGATGATTTCTTTGGCCGCCAGCTCGCGTTCAACATGCTGCCGCTGCTGCCGGACCGCGAGGGCTCCGTGCGCGAAGAGCGTCGTATCGTCGATGAAGTGCGCAAAATTTTGCAGGACGATGGCCTGATGATCTCCGCGAACGTCGTGCAGTCCCCGGTCTTCTACGGCCACGCGCAGATGGTCGGCTTTGAAGCCCTCCGTCCGCTGGCGGCAGAAGAGGCGCGCGACGCGTTTGGCCGCGGTGAAGACATCGTGCTCTCTGAAGAGAGCGAGTTCCCGACGCAGGTTGGTGATGCCACGGGCAGCGCGCATCTTTCCGTTGGCTGTGTGCGTAACGATTACGGCATGCCGGAACAGGTTCAGTTCTGGTCCGTTGCCGATAACGTTCGCTTCGGCGGCGCGCTGATGGCGGTCAAAATCGCTGAAAAACTGGTGCAGGAGTACCTGTACTGATGTCAGACGTGGAACAAAAGCCGGTCCATAGAATAGCCCTCGGAATTGAGTACGATGGCAGTAAATATTATGGCTGGCAGCGTCAGAACGAGGTGCGCAGCGTCCAGGAGAAGCTGGAAAAAGCGCTCTCTCAGGTGGCAAACGAGCCGATTAACGTCCTGTGCGCGGGACGTACGGACGCGGGAGTTCACGGCACGGGGCAGGTGGTTCACTTTGAAACCACCGCCGTGCGTAAGGATGCCGCCTGGACGCTGGGTGTAAATGCGAATTTGCCTGGTGACATTGCGGTGCGCTGGGTAAAAGCTGTGCCGGATGATTTTCACGCGCGCTTCAGCGCCACGGCGCGTCGCTACCGTTATGTCATCTACAACCAGCGCCTGCGTCCGGCGGTGTTAAGCCAGGGCGTGACGCATTTTTATGAACCGCTTGATGCGGAACGTATGCATCGCGCGGCGCAGTGTCTGATTGGTGAAAATGACTTTACGTCGTTTCGTGCGGTGCAGTGTCAGTCCCGCACGCCGTGGCGCAACGTCATGCACATAAACGTCAGCCGTTTTGGCGCGTATGTGGTGGTGGATATCAAAGCCAATGCCTTTGTACATCATATGGTTAGGAATATTGTGGGCAGCCTGATGGAAGTGGGTGCCGGACACCAGCCGGAGAGCTGGATTGCAGACCTGCTGGCAGCGAAGGACAGAACGCTTGCGGCAGCCACGGCGAAAGCGGAAGGATTGTATCTGGTCTCAGTAGACTATCCGGATCGATTTGACCTGCCGAAACCGCCAATGGGCCCGCTATTTTTAGCGGACTAAACAAAGGTGCAATTAGGGCTTAGACAATATGGACGTAATTCGTTTTCTGATTGATTTCATTCTGCATATTGATGTTCACCTTGCGGAGCTGGTCGCGCAGTATGGCGTCTGGGTTTACGCCATTCTGTTCCTCATTCTGTTTTGTGAAACCGGTCTGGTCGTTACCCCATTCCTGCCGGGGGATTCACTGCTGTTCGTTGCCGGGGCGCTATCGGCGTTGCCCACTAACGATCTGAACGTGCATCTTATGGTTGTGCTGATGGTGATTGCCGCCATTGTCGGTGATGCGGTCAACTATACGATTGGACGGGTGTTCGGTGAGCGGCTGTTCAGCAATCCTGATTCGAAAATTTTCCGTCGCAGCTATTTAGACAAAACCCATGCGTTTTATGAACGCCATGGCGGAAAAACCATTATCCTTGCGCGTTTTGTGCCTATTGTGCGCACATTTGCACCGTTTGTGGCGGGAATGGGGCATATGTCCTATCGTCATTTTGCGGCATACAACGTGGTTGGCGCACTGCTGTGGGTACTGCTGTTTACCTACGCAGGCTATCTGTTTGGCGATCTTCCGGTGGTGCAGGAAAACCTTAAGTTACTGATTGTAGCGATTATTGTGCTTTCCGTACTGCCGGGCGTTATCGAAATCATTCGTCACAAACGTGCGGCGGCAAAACAAGCGAAGTAAATGCACGCTGGCGGTTCGACCACTTTTTTATCCAAAGTTTCGGGCTGTTATGTTTTAATGTGCAACATTCATGGTCTGTTGGAGGCAAAAATGGCATTATTCGCCTCTTATAGCAAAACTGGCATACGACCAGGTTCAGGCAGAAAGGTTATCAATGAGCTGGATTGAACGAATTAAAAGCAACATTACCCCAACGCGCAAAGCGAGCATTCCTGAAGGGGTATGGACGAAGTGTGATAGCTGCGGTCAGGTTCTGTATCGCGCAGAGCTGGAGCGCAACCTTGAGGTGTGTCCGAAGTGTGACCACCATATGCGTATGTCGGCGCGCAACCGCCTGCATAGCCTGCTGGACGAAGGCTCTCTGGTAGAGCTGGGCAGCGAACTCGAGCCAAAAGACGTGCTGAAGTTCCGCGATTCCAAAAAATACAAAGATCGTCTGGCCTCTGCACAGAAAGAGACCGGCGAGAAAGACGCGCTGATCGTCATGAAAGGCACCCTGCATGAGATGCCGGTTGTTGCCGCTGCGTTTGAGTTCGCCTTTATGGGCGGCTCAATGGGCTCCGTGGTCGGTGCGCGCTTCGTGCGTGCCGTTGAGCAGGCGCTGGAAGACAACTGTCCGCTGATCTGCTTCTCTGCCTCCGGCGGCGCGCGTATGCAGGAAGCGCTGATGTCGCTGATGCAGATGGCGAAAACCTCTGCTGCGCTGGCGAAAATGCAGGAGCGCGGTCTTCCGTACATCTCCGTGCTGACCGACCCAACCATGGGCGGCGTCTCCGCGAGCTTCGCGATGCTGGGCGATCTGAACATCGCTGAGCCAAAAGCGCTGATCGGCTTTGCGGGTCCTCGCGTTATCGAGCAGACCGTTCGTGAAAAGCTGCCGCCGGGCTTCCAGCGCAGTGAGTTCCTCATTGAGAAAGGCGCCATCGACATGATTGTCCGCCGTCCGGAAATGCGCCTGAAGCTGGCGAGCATCCTGGCGAAGCTGATGAATCTGCCAGCGCCAAACCCGGATGAGCCGCGCGAAGGCGTGGTGGTACCGGATCAGGAACCCGAGGCCTGATAACTGAAAAGGGCAGGGCCGGTTGGCGCTGCCCTTTTGCTTTCTAATCTGTTAATGACAACCGGGCATTATGGAAAATAAAAGCATTCCCCAAGCCACGTCGCCCCTGGCCGCGTGGCTTTCTTATCTGGAAAACCTGCACAGTAAAACCATCGATATGGGGCTTGAGCGCGTAAGCCAGGTCGCCGCGCGTCTTGATGTGCTCAAACCGGCACCTTTCGTGTTCACCGTCGCGGGTACCAACGGTAAAGGCACGACCTGCCGCACGCTGGAATCTGTCCTGATGGCCGCGGGTTACAAAGTTGGCGTGTACAGCTCTCCACACCTGGTCCGCTACACCGAGCGCGTTCGCGTGCAGAACAGCGAGCTGCCGGAATCGGCGCATACGGCGTCGTTCGCGGAAATTGAAGCCGCGCGCGGCGAGATCTCATTAACCTATTTTGAATACGGCACCCTGTCGGCGCTGTGGCTGTTCAAACAGGCGCAGCTGGATGTCGTGATCCTTGAGGTCGGCCTCGGCGGACGTCTTGATGCGACCAATATGGTGGATGCGGACGTGGCGGTGGTCACCAGCATCGCGCTGGACCATATCGACTGGCTGGGACCGGATCGTGAAAGCATTGGCCGCGAGAAGGCCGGTATTTTCCGCGCAAATAAGCCCGCCGTGGTCGGCGAGCCGGATATGCCGCACACCATTGCTGACGTGGCAAACGAGAAAGGCGCGCGTCTGCTGCGCCGCGGCGTTGACTGGCAGTATGAGGTTCAGGAAAACGTCTGGCGCTTTAGCGATGCGCAGGGCGCGCTGGACAACCTGCCGCTGCCGCAGGTGCCGCAGCCGAACGCGGCAACCGCGCTCGCGGCACTGCGCGCCAGCGGCCTCGTGGTCAGCGAGCAGGCGATCCGCGACGGCATCCAGAACGCGATTCTGCCCGGGCGTTTCCAGATTGTCAGCGAGTCACCGCGCCTGATTCTGGACGTGGCGCATAACCCGCATGCGGCGGCGTATCTCGCGGGACGTCTCAAATCGTTACCAAAAACCGGGCGCGTGCTGGCGGTTATCGGTATGCTTCATGATAAAGATATCGGCGGGACGCTGGCCTGCATGGAGAGTGTGGTCGATAGCTGGTATTGTGCTCCTCTGGAGGGGCCGCGCGGCGCGACGGCTGAGCAGCTGATGGAACATCTCGGCAAAGGCGCAATCTATAGTAGCGTGGCTCAGGCCTGGCATGCCGCGATGGCGGATGCTAAACCAGAAGATACCGTGCTGGTGTGTGGTTCATTCCACACGGTGGCACATGTCATGGAAGTGATGGACGCGGGGAGAACCGGTGGCGAGTAAGTTTCAGAACCGTTTAACAGGAACCATTGTGCTGGTCGCGCTCGGGGTGATTATTCTCCCGGGTCTGCTCGACGGGCAGAAAAAGCATTATCAGGACGAGTTTGCCGCTATTCCGCTGGTGCCGAAACCGGGTGACCGCGATGAGCCGGATATGCTGCCAGCGGCGACGCAGGCGCTGCCTGCCCAGCCGCCGGAAGGTGCGGCGGAAGAGGTGCGTGCAGGCGATGCCGCCGCCCCGTCGCTCGATCCGTCACGCCTGGCGGCAGCGAGCAACAGCGATATCGATCCGGTGCCGGTAGAGCAGCCTAAACCTGTTGAAAAACCGAAGCCGGTTGAGAAGCCGCAGCCGCAGCCGAAACCGCAGCGGGATAAAGCCGCAGAGCAGCTGGCTGCCGCGTCAGAAACCCCACCGCCGGCAAAACAAGACGCGGCACCGACCGGTAAAGCTTACGTTGTGCAACTCGGCGCGCTGAAAAACGCCGATAAGGTCAACGAGGTCGTGAGCAAACTGCGCAGTGCGGGATATCGTGTTTACACTTCACCTTCCACGCCGGTGCAGGGTAAAATTACCCGTATCCTCGTGGGGCCAGAAGCGTCCAAAGATAAGCTTAAAGGTTCGCTCGGTGAGCTGAAGCAGATCTCCGGCCTGAGCGGTGTGGTAATGGGCTACAGCGCGAACTAAGTACGACCTGCTCCTTAAAGAGAGAGGCGATAAGCCACGGCGTTGAACATTTTTTCAGCGCCTTTTTTATTTACGCGCGGGAAGGAAATCCCTACGCAAACGTTTTCTTTTTCTGTTAGAATTCGCCCCGAACTGGATGACAGGGCGTTAAATCGTGGGACACATATGGTCTGGATTGATTACGCCATCATTGCGGTGATTGGTTTTTCCTGTCTGGTTAGCCTGATCCGTGGCTTTGTTCGTGAAGCGTTATCGCTGGTGACCTGGGGTTGTGCTTTCTTTGTTGCCAGTCATTACTACACTTACCTGTCTGTCTGGTTCACGGGCTTTGAAGATGAACTGGTCCGAAATGGAATCGCTATCGCGGTGCTGTTTATCGCAACGCTGATTGTCGGCGCTATCGTGAATTACGTGATAGGTCAGCTGGTCGAGAAAACCGGTCTGTCAGGAACGGACAGGGTGCTCGGGATCTGTTTCGGGGCGTTACGAGGCGTGCTGATTGTGGCCGCGATCCTGTTCTTCCTGGATACCTTCACCGGGTTCTCCAAAAGCGAAGACTGGCAGAAATCGCAGCTCATTCCAGAGTTCAGCTTCATCATCAGATGGTTCTTTGACTATCTGCAAAGCTCGTCGAGTTTTTTGCCCAGGGCATAAACCCTGAGATGTGGCTTAACGAGGAAAAGACGAATGTGCGGTATTGTCGGTATCGCCGGTTTCATGCCGGTAAACCAGTCGATTTATGACGCGTTAACGGTGCTTCAGCACCGTGGGCAGGATGCTGCGGGTATCATCACCATTGATGCAAACAACTGCTTCCGTTTACGCAAGGCGAATGGCCTGGTAAACGATGTGTTTGAAGCCCGCCATATGCAGCGTCTGCAAGGTAATATGGGGATCGGTCACGTTCGTTATCCTACTGCTGGCAGTTCCAGCGCCTCTGAGGCACAGCCTTTCTACGTCAACTCACCGTATGGCATCACCCTTGCCCATAACGGCAACCTGACCAACGCGCATGAGCTGCGTAAAAAGCTGTTCGAAGAGAAACGTCGCCACATTAACACCACCTCTGATTCTGAAATCCTGCTCAATGTGTTCGCCAGCGAGCTGGATAACTTCCGTCACTACCCGCTGGAAGCAGACAACATCTTTGCTGCGATTGCCGCGACGAACCGCCAGATCCGCGGCGCGTACGCCTGCGTAGCGATGATTATCGGTCACGGCATGGTAGCCTTCCGCGATCCAAACGGCATTCGTCCCCTGGTGCTCGGCAAGCGCGATCTCGGCGATGGCCGTACCGAATATATGGTTGCCTCTGAGAGCGTGGCGCTGGATACCCTGGGCTTTGAGTTCCTGCGTGACGTTGCGCCGGGCGAAGCGGTCTATATCACCGAGAAGGGCCAGCTGTTTACCCGCCAGTGTGCCGATAACCCGGTCAGCAACCCGTGCCTGTTTGAATACGTTTACTTCGCCCGCCCGGATTCCTTCATCGACAAGATTTCCGTCTACAGCGCGCGCGTCAACATGGGCACGAAGCTGGGCGAGAAGATTGCCCGCGAGTGGGACGATCTCGACATCGACGTGGTTATTCCTATCCCGGAAACCTCCTGCGATATCGCGCTGGAGATTGCCCGCATTCTGGACAAACCATACCGTCAGGGCTTCGTGAAGAACCGCTACGTTGGCCGCACCTTTATCATGCCGGGCCAGCACCTGCGCCGTAAGTCCGTGCGCCGCAAGCTGAACGCCAACCGCGCGGAATTCCGCGACAAGAACGTTCTGCTGGTGGATGACTCCATCGTTCGCGGCACCACCTCCGAGCAGATTATCGAGATGGCGCGCGAAGCGGGTGCGAAGAAAGTCTACCTGGCCTCTGCAGCGCCGGAGATTCGCTTCCCGAACGTGTACGGCATCGATATGCCAACCGCCAACGAGCTGATCGCTCACGGCCGTGAAGTGGATGAAATTCGCCAGATCATCGGTGCCGACGGCCTGATTTTCCAGGATCTGAACGATCTCATCGACGCGGTGCGTGCCGAGAACCCGGAAATTCAGCAGTTTGAATGCTCCGTGTTCAACGGTATTTACGTGACCAAAGACGTTGACCAGCAGTACCTCGACTATCTTGATTCTCTGCGCAACGACGATGCGAAAGCCGTTCAGATGCAGAACGATCTTGAAAGCTTAGAGATGCACAACGAAGGTTGATGCTCCGGCAGGTGAGGGCGAAGGCCCTCACTTGCAACTCCCCGCAAAATCCTGCACAGTCTGCCCTGAAATCAGTAAGGGCGAAAATCATGAAACGACTCATTGTTGGGCTCAGCGGCGCCAGCGGCGCGATTTACGGCGTACGTCTGTTACAGGTTCTGCGTAACGTGGCGGAAGTCGAGACCCATCTGGTGATGAGCCAGGCGGCGCGGCAGACCCTCTCTCTGGAAACCGATCTCTCCCTGCGCGATGTTCAGGCACTGGCGGACGTGGTTCACGATGCCCGTGATATCGCCGCCAGCATCTCCTCAGGCTCGTTTAAAACGGCCGGCATGGTTATCCTGCCCTGTTCAATTAAAACGCTCTCCGGCATTGTGAACAGCTATACCGACACCCTGGTGACGCGCGCGGCGGATGTGGTGCTGAAGGAGCGTCGTCCTCTTGTGCTCTGCGTGCGGGAAACGCCGCTGCACCTCGGCCATCTGCGTTTAATGACCCAGGCCGCTGAGCTTGGCGCCATCATCATGCCGCCGGTACCGGCGTTTTATCATCGCCCGACCTCGCTGGATGACGTGATTAACCAGACCGTTAACCGCGTGCTGGATCAGTTTGACATCGACCTGCCTGAAGATCTTTTCACCCGCTGGCAAGGGGCCTGATTCTGTGCACAAACAGAGTGCATGAAAAGAGACGTTGCCCTGTTTCAGGGCAATTATGCAACGGCGATCATATCCTCGACATTTAATTCGTTTTTTCCCTTTTTCTCTTTCCGGTTCGTTCGGCAGACCTGCTATCTTTCACCATTAAGGCAATATCGCAACGTTTTATTAACATATTTAACGTCGAAGTTTTGACCAGACGGCAATGTGGCATAAGACCTGCAAGATGAAGCCTGCAACACAACACACAACACAATACATAATAAAATCACGGTACTTGAGGGTAAATGTATGAAGAAGACGGTTCTGGCTCTGTCTTTGCTCGTGGGGTTAAGTGCGGCAGCAGGTAGCTACGCAGCGCTTCCACAGACGGTTCGTATCGGTACAGACGCAACCTACGCGCCATTCTCTTCCAAGGATGCGAAAGGCGATTTCGTAGGGTTTGATATCGATCTGGGAAATGAAATGTGCAAACGCATTGCGGTGAAATGCACATGGGTGGGCAGCGACTTTGACGCGTTAATCCCGTCGCTGAAAGCCAAGAAAATCGACGCCATTATCTCTTCTCTCTCCATCACCGAAAAACGCCAGCAGGAGATTGCCTTCTCTGACAAGCTCTACGCTGCGGATTCTCGCCTGATTGCGCCGAAAGGCTCCCCGATTAAGCCAACCATCGACTCGCTGAAAGGCAAGCATGTTGGCGTGCTTCAGGGGTCGACGCAGGAAGGTTATGCCAATGCGACCTGGCGTGAGAAGGGTGTAGACGTGGTGGCTTACCAGAACCAGGATCTGATTTACTCTGACCTGGCCGCAGGCCGTCTGGATGCGGCATTCCAGGACGAAGTCGCCGCGAGTGAAGGCTTCCTGAAACAGCCTGCAGGTAAAGACTACGCGTTTGCGGGCCCGTCGGTAAAAGACAAAAAATACTTTGGTGACGGCACCGGTATTGGCCTGCGCAAAGATGATACCGAGCTGAAAGCCGCCTTCGACAAAGCCTTTGCAGAGCTGCGTAAAGACGGTACTTACGACAAACTGGCGAAGAAATACTTCGACTTCAACGTATACGGTGAATAATACCTGGCGCTAACGCACCGCAAAGGTGCGTTACGGGAGCGGTTGACTCATTACGGTGCATTTGTTGCACCGTATTGGATCGCTTTGTGCATACTTACGCATTTATAATGCAAAAATTCCCGCCTGAAGGGCATTAGTCTTTGCCTGACAGAGGCGATTGATGGCACATTAGCACCACCCCGTCGTCGTAAAAATCCCGTATGAAGACAGTTTGTTGAGGACAAATATGAAAAAACTCGTGTTGTCACTATCTCTGGTACTGGCCTTTTCCAGCGCCACCGCGGCATTCGCAGCCATACCGCAGAAAATTCGGATTGGTACCGATCCAACCTATGCGCCGTTCGAATCGAAGAATTCAAAGGGTGAACTGGTCGGTTTTGACATCGATCTGGCCAATGAACTGTGCAAACGCATCAAAGCACAGTGTACCTACGTTGAGAACCCGCTGGATGCGCTGATCCCGTCCCTGAAAGCGAAAAAAATCGACGTGATTATGTCCTCGCTCTCCATCACCGAAAAACGTCAGCAGGAGATTGCCTTCACCGACAAACTCTACGCGGCAGATTCTCGTCTGGTAGTGGCTAAAGCTTCTGATATTCAGCCAACGCTGGAGTCCCTGAAAGGCAAACGCGTCGGCGTGCTGCAGGGCACCACGCAGGAAACCTACGGCAACGAACACTGGGCGCCGAAGGGGATTGAAATCGTCTCCTATCAGGGCCAGGAAAATATCTACGCTGACCTGACGGCAGGCCGAATTGATGCGGCATTCCAGGATGAAGTCGCGGCAAGCGAAGGCTTCCTGAAAACGCCGGTGGGTAAAGATTACAAGTTTGGCGGCCCGTCTATTAAGGACGTGAAGTTGTTTGGTGTGGGCACCGGTATGGGCCTGCGCAAAGAAGACAACGAGCTGCGCGAGGCGCTGAACAAAGCGTTTGCTGAAATGCGCGCTGACGGCACCTACGACAAGCTGGCGAAAAAGTACTTTGATTTTAATGTTTACGGCGGCTAATCGCCCCGTCAAATAACGTGCGGCCCCTCCCGCTGCGGGAGGGGAAAAGACACGGTTCCACCACTCACGATACGACAGGGCTCGCGGTATGCTGTACGGATTTTCTGGCGTTATTTTACAGGGCGCGCTTGTCACCCTTGAGCTGGCTATCAGCTCCGTGGTGCTGGCGGTGCTGATAGGTCTGGCGGGCGCAGGGGCGAAGCTTTCGGCTAACAAACCGCTGGCGCTCATATTTGAAGGCTACACCACGCTTATTCGCGGCGTTCCCGATCTGGTGCTGATGCTGCTTATCTTTTACGGTCTGCAGATTGCGCTGAATAGCGTAACGGACGCGATGGGCATGGGACAAATTGATATCGACCCGATGGTGGCCGGTATTATTACCCTCGGTTTTATCTACGGTGCCTACTTCACCGAAACCTTCCGCGGTGCCTACATGGCCGTGCCGAAAGGCCACATTGAGGCGGCAACCGCATTTGGTTTTACCTCTTCACAAACGTTTCGTCGGATTATGTTCCCGGCCATGATGCGCTACGCGCTCCCTGGCATCGGCAATAACTGGCAGGTTATCCTCAAAGCGACAGCGCTGGTCTCGCTGCTCGGTCTGGAAGACGTCGTGAAAGCGACTCAGCTGGCGGGCAAGAGCACCTGGGAGCCGTTCTACTTTGCGGTGGTCTGCGGCGTGATTTATCTGGTCTTTACGACTGTCTCCAATGGTGTGCTGCTTCTGCTCGAGCGTCGCTACTCCGTGGGTGTGAAGAGGGCTGACCTGTGATTGAGATTATTCAGGAATACTGGAAATCCCTGCTGTGGACGGATGGCTACCGCTTTACCGGCGTGGCGATTACGCTCTGGCTGCTGATCTCCTCCGTAGTGATGGGCGGCGTTCTGGCGGTGTTTCTTGCCATTGGCCGCGTGTCGAACAATAAATTTATCCAGTTCCCGATCTGGCTGTTTACCTATGTGTTTCGCGGTACGCCGCTGTACGTGCAGCTTCTGGTGTTCTATTCGGGGATGTATACGCTTGAGATCGTAAAAGGCACTGAGATGCTGAATGCGTTCTTCCGCAGCGGTCTGAACTGTACGGTGCTGGCGTTGACGCTCAACACCTGCGCCTACACCACCGAGATTTTCGCCGGGGCAATTCGCTCTGTCCCTTACGGTGAGATTGAAGCGGCGCGTGCGTACGGCTTTTCCTCAGTGAAGCTTTATCGCTGCATTATTCTGCCGTCGGCGCTGCGTATCGCGTTACCGGCGTACAGTAATGAAGTGATTTTGATGCTGCACTCCACCGCGCTCGCCTTTACCGCGACGGTGCCGGATCTGCTCAAAATCGCGCGCGATATTAACTCCGCGACCTATCAGCCGTTTACCGCGTTTGGCATTGCGGCGGTGCTCTATTTAATTATCTCTTATGTTCTGATTAGCCTGTTCCGTAAGGCTGAAAAACGCTGGTTGCAGCATATAAAACCTTCTTCGACGCACTGAGAAAGATGATGGCTGAGAACAAATTAAACGTTATTGATTTGCACAAACGCTACGGCGAACATGAAGTGCTGAAAGGGGTGTCGCTGCAGGCGAATGCGGGCGACGTAATCAGTATCATCGGCTCATCCGGCTCGGGTAAAAGTACCTTCCTGCGCTGCATTAACTTCCTCGAAAAGCCGAGCGAAGGTTCGATTGTGGTGAGCGGGCAGAATATTAACCTGGTCCGTGACAAAGACGGCCAGCTGAAGGTCGCGGATAAACACCAGCTGCGCCTGCTGCGCACGCGCCTGACGATGGTGTTCCAGCACTTCAACCTCTGGAGCCACATGACGGTGCTGGAGAACGTGATGGAAGCGCCGATTCAGGTGCTGGGCCTGAGCAAGCAGGAAGCCCGCGAGCGCGCGGTGAAATACCTGGCGAAAGTGGGTATCGACGAGCGCCAGCAGATGAAATACCCGGTGCATCTCTCCGGCGGTCAGCAGCAGCGCGTCTCCATCGCGCGCGCGCTGGCGATGGAGCCCGAAGTGTTGCTGTTCGACGAACCGACCTCCGCGCTGGACCCTGAACTCGTTGGCGAAGTGCTGCGCATCATGCAGAAGCTGGCCGAAGAGGGCAAAACGATGGTGGTGGTGACGCACGAGATGGGCTTCGCCCGTAACGTCTCGAACCACGTGATTTTCCTGCATCAGGGGAAAATCGAAGAGCAGGGCCACCCGGACGAGGTGCTGGCGAACCCGCAAAGCCCGCGTTTGCAGCAGTTCCTGAAGGGTTCTTTGAAGTAGAGTTTGCCCTTCTCCCTCTCCCTGTGGGAGAGGGCCGGGGTGAGGGCATCAGACCGCAGTGCAGCCCAATCGCCCGGTGGCGCTTCGCTTACCGGGCCTACTGGCCGGGTGTTCTCCCTCTCCCAGTGGGAGAGGGCCGGGGTGAGGGCATCAAGCCGCACCGCACTCCAGCCGATACGCCCAGTCGTCATAGCGCACGCCGTCAATTTCATACGACTTTTCCAACACCTGCGTACGCACAAACCCTGTTTTCTCCAGCACCCGCACCGAACCGCCGTTATCCGCCAGCACGTACGCGTTAATCGCTTTTACGCTGGTCTTGTTAAACGCGTAATCGCACACCGCGCGCAGCGCCTCGCTGGCAATCCCTTTTCCCTGCGCGGCAGGCACAACCGTATAGCCGATATCGGCCTCTTCACGATTCTCAGGGCTGATTTGCAGGCCAATATCGCCCAGCGGCGTACCGTCCTCCAGAGAGCGGATCACGAAGACATGCTCCGCCATCAGGCGTGCGGCAAACACGCGTCGGGTCTCTTTTTCCGGCGCGATGGCGGCCATGTAGCGCATGATGCTGCGATTTTCACGCAGCGAGCGGAAGAAGGCCCAGTCAGTGGGTTCGAAAGGAGTGAGGTGAAGCCGGGGAGTAGCGATCGTTGCCATTGTTACGCCATATCTTCGGAACATGGCCTGTCACTGTAACATATTCACCGCACCACATCCGCCAGCGCCTCTTCTAATTCATACCAGCGGAACGCAAACCCGGCCGCTTCCAGCCGTTTTGGCAGCGCCCGCTGCCCGCCTAATACCAGCACGGACGCCTCACCCATCATCAGGCGAATGACCGTGGCAGGCACGCGCAATATCGCCGGGCGGTGCAGGGCATGCCCTAGCGCGTGGGCAAACTGTTCATTACGCACCGGATACGGCGCAACCATGTTAAACGGCCCGCGCAGATCGTTATCCAGCAGCCAGAGAATCCCGTTGACCATATCGTCGATATGGATCCACGCCAGGTACTGACGACCATTGCCGATGGGGCCGCCGAGCCCGAGCCGGAAAGGGGGTAGCATCTTCGCCAGAATGCCGCCTTTCGGCGCCAGCACGACGCCGGTCCGCAGCAGGCAGACGCGGGTGCGATCGCTCTGCGCCGCACAGGCGATACGCTCCCACTGGGCGCAGAGCTTATGGGTAAACTCGTTATGGGGCGGCTCTTCCTCGGTCACCACCACCTCGCCGAGATCGCCGTAATAGCCCACCGCTGAACCCGAAATCAGCACCGAAGGCGGCGTGTGGCTATTGCGGATCAGCTCGACCAGCTTTTCGGTAATGTTCCACCGGCTGCTGCATAACAGCTGCTTTTGCTCTTCCGTCCAGCGCTTATCGGCGATGGGTTCACCCGCGAGGTTAATAACGGCGTCGAAGCCGTCCAGATTTTGCTGCTCGGCCAGGTTTTTCCAGATATCGATACCCGCCCCCAGCACCTGGCGCGCCTTCTCAGGGCTGCGCGTAACCACGGTAATGTCGTGATGCAAGGCTTGCAGACGCGCAATGAGGTGACGACCAATCAGGCCTGTACCGCCGGTCAGCAAAATCTTCATACAACCTCCAGGTTTACGCCTGGCGTCGCCAGCTTAACGTCATGGAGACGGAATCGGCGTAGCGCAGGGCGTGAAGTTTATCGATCTCAACTTCAGCATAAGTGACCCAGTGATGTTCGCGTGCGATATCGAGCACATCCTGAGTTAATTTTTCCAGCAGAGAGAAGCGGTTATTCTCCACGTACTGGATGATGTTTTTGGTGATTGTGCGGTAGTTCAGCGCGTCGTTGATGTCTTCGCTGGCCCGCGCTTTGTCTGCGGGGTAGTGAATCACCACGTTAATGACAATATCCTGACGGTTGGCGATCTCTTCCTCTTTGATACCGATGAAGGTACGCAAGCGTAAATTTTTTATACGAATAACAGCATCTGGCTGTGACATTGCAGGTCTTCTCCGTGTCAGTATTTCCCGCTCATCATACATGAGAGGCTCGCGGGCACCCAGCCTCATAGAGGGTTAAATCTGCTGGATTTTTTGCATCGCCCGCTCGGTGGCCGGGCGGGTTCGAATGCGTTCAAACCAGTTGTTCACCGCCGGGTAAGAGGCCAGGTCAATGCGGTGTTTTTCATGCGTATTCACCCACGGCCAGCAGGCGATATCGGCAATACTGTAATGATCCCCCCCGAGCCACGGCGTTTTCTCCAGCCGACGGTTCAGAACGTCATACAGCCGTTGAGTCTCAACCTGATAGCGTTCTATCGCATAAGGAATGGGCTGCGGGGCGTAAGCGGTAAAGTGATGATTTTGACCCAGCATGGGCCCCAGCCCGCTCGCCTGCCAGAAGAGCCATTGCAGGGTATGATGACGCTCGCGCAGTTCGCCGCTCAGCAATTTGCCGGTTTTCTCCGCCAGGTAGAGCAAAATTTCACCGGATTCAAACAGGCTCAGCGGTCTGCCTCCGTCCGCCGGCTGGTTATCGATAATGGCCGGGATTTTATTATTCGGCGAGATAGCCAGAAAGAGAGGGCTGAACTGAGCGCCTTTGCTTATATCAACGCGAATGATCCTGTAATCCAGCTCGGCTTCTTCAAGAAAAAGGGTGATCTTATGGCCGTTTGGGGTAGGGGCGTAATAAAGGTCGATCATTCTCAACTCCTGTCCATGCGAAGAGTGGTGCCATGACAAATGAGTATAGGTGGTTGTTGTAAATCGTGAGTTTTCATCAAGTGACAGCGAGGCAAAGAGATTATATGTTGAGTAAAAACCTATCAGCTATGAGGATGTTATGAACCAGCCCGTCATCACGTTGTGGTCCGATGCGAATTTCTTTTCTCCCTATGTTATGAGCGTATACGTTGCGCTGGCCGAAAAAGGGCTCACTTTTACGCTGAAGACCGTCGATCTTGACGGCGGTGAACATCTCAAACCGCAGTGGCAGGGTTACGACCTGACCCGACGGGTGCCGGTGCTGGAGATTGACGGTTTTGCCCTGAGCGAATCGTCGGCGATTGATGAATATCTCGAAGATCGGTTCGCGCCGCCCGAGTGGGAGCGCATCTATCCTCACGACCTGCAAAAACGCGCGCGGGCGCGGCAGATCCAGGCGTGGCTGCGAAGCGATCTGGTGCCGATTCGCGTGGAACGCTCGACGGACGTCGTGTTTGCCGGGGTCAAAAAGCCATCGCTAAGCGCTGAAGGCCGTGAAAGCGCGCAAAAACTGATTGAAACCGCCACCTCGCTCCTCGCCCACGGCAACCCGAACCTGTTCGGCGAGTGGTGCATTGCCGACGCCGATCTGGCGTTGATGCTTAACCGCCTGATCCTCAACGGCGATGAGGTGCCGCAGCTGCTGGTGGATTATGCCGCGTTTCAGTGGCAGCGCGCCTCCGTGCAGCGCTATGTGGCACTCTCGGCCAAGCGCGCGGGCTGATAAGCCCTGACGCTTCAGGTATGATGGGGGCAGTTTGTTTTCCCGAGGAGTGACTGATGAAACTGATGTTTGCGTCGGATATCCATGGATCGCTGCCCGCTACCGAGCGTGTCCTTTCCCTGTTTGCACAAAGCGGCGCGCAGTGGCTGATTATTCTGGGGGATGTGCTCAATCACGGCCCGCGCAACGCGCTGCCGGAGGGCTACGCTCCGGCTCAGGTCGCGGAAAAGCTCAACCCAGTTGCCTCGCGCATTATCGCCGTTCGCGGCAACTGCGACAGCGAAGTGGATCAGATGCTGCTGCATTTTCCCCTTACCGCGCCATGGCAGCAGGTGCTGCAGGAACAAAGCCGCCTGTTCCTGACGCACGGGCATCTTTTTAGCCCGGATAATCTCCCGGCGCTCGCGGCTGGCGATGTCCTGGTTTACGGTCATACTCATATTCCGGTTGCTGAAAAGCGCGGTGAGATTTATCACTTCAATCCGGGTTCGGTCAGCATACCGAAAGGCGGTTATCCAGCGAGCTATGGCATGCTGGATGGAAATACCCTGCGCGTTATCGCACTTAATGATCAGCAAGTTATTGCGCAGGTAGCGATTAATCCGTAAGTTACACCTCAACTGCAAACGCGCCGAAAGAGCGCTTAGAAGAGAAGGTTTCCCGATGGTGGAGCAGAGTCATTTGGCAAGTACAGAGTGGGTTGACATTGTCAGCGAAGAGAATGAAGTGATCGCGCAGGCCAGCCGCGAACAAATGCGTGCGGAGCGTCTGCGCCACCGCGCAACGTACATTGTTGTGCATGACGGTATGGGCAAAATTCTGGTCCAGCGCCGTACGGATACCAAAGATTTTCTCCCGGGTATGCTGGATGCCACCGCAGGTGGTGTTGTCCAGGCAGATGAAGTGCTGCTGGATTCCGCGCGTCGTGAAGCGGAAGAAGAGTTAGGCATCGCCGGCGTGCCGTTTGCCGAGCACGGTCAGTTCTATTTCGAAGACGAAAACTGCCGCGTCTGGGGCGGGCTGTTTAGCTGCGTCTCCCACGGCCCGTTCGCTCTGCAGGAAGAAGAGGTGAGCGAAGTCAGCTGGATGACGCCGGAAGAGATCACCGCGCGCTGCGACGAGTTTACGCCGGATTCGTTAAAAGCGCTGGCGCTGTGGATGACCCGCAACGCCAAAAACGAATCGACCAAATCAGAAAAAGAGGAAGAGGCTGAGTAAGATTCAGCAACTCTCTCTCAGACACAGACTGGACGCGATGGGCTTTTGATCGCGCCAGTCACCGTCATTCAGACGCTCCAGCAGCGCTTTCCCGGCTTCAATTCCAATCTTACGATGCGGCACCGCCATCGTCGTCAGCGGCGGCTGACAGACGCGGCTCACGTCGCTATCGCCAAAACCTACCACCGCCAGGTCGTCCGGCACCTTGATTCGCCTGCGCTGGCACTCGTACAGCGCGCCGCATGCCAGCTCGTCAGAGACGCATACCAGCGCATCCAGCTCTGGCCATGCCAGCAAAAACTCAGGCAACTGCGCGGCACCCGTGGAGAAGCTCGGCGGCATCGCCGCGTTAATCACACGGTTCGGCGACATATGGTGGCGAAGCATGGCTTTGTACCAGCCCTGCAAATGCTGCTGGAAAATCCACTGCTCCTGGTTGGCGCACAGCAGGCCAATATTTTGGTAGCCGCGCTTAATCACCATTTCCGTGAGCTCATACATGGCCGCTACGTTATCAATCCCGATATTCATATCAATCGGGTCGGCGCGCATGGCGCCCATCTCCATCACCGGAATAGAGGCGTTTTTCAGCCAGTGGCGAACGGTGTCGGTATGTTCAACGCTGAGCAGGATAGCGGCGGCAATATTTGACGCCAGCAGCGTCTCCAGCAATTTTTCCTCCTGCTCCAGGCGATGCTGGGATTCTGCCAGCATGATCTGATACCCGGCAGGCTGTAGCACCTGCTGTAGCCCGGCGAACATCTCCGAGCAGCCGGCTTCGGAGAGATTAGGCACCACCATGGCTATCGTCCACGACGACGCCGAGGCCAGCGCGCTGGCGGCAAGATTAGGCATATAGCCCAGCTCCTGCACGGCAGCTTCAATTTTTTCTCGTAGTTTATCGGAAACTTGCTCGGGCGTGCGGAGTGCACGGGACACGGTCATCGTTCCCACACCGGCAAGCTGTGCGACATCGGCGAGTGTCACTTTACCAGTACTGCGCCGTTTTCGGGTTAGAGACATACACCTTCCTGCTGACCAGACGCGTTCTTCATTTCCTTCGCTTCACGTGACAGGCAGTATACGCCTTAAATCCCTTTTTTTGCTGTGATTTAGCGCCGTGATTGCAATTTGATAGCGCTATCACATTTCTGCATGTTAAGCATTGGTAGCGCTATCTTTGTGATCCCGATCGCAGTCATCCAGCGATGTGTTGAATAAAGTTTGCTCATCTTCAAGCGTGTAGCGGGAGTGAAAAGTGCTCAAAAAATGGATATATGATACAACCATCACGCTGCAGGATAGCGTGGAAACCTGGCCGCAGGCGCTGGAGCTGTGCGCGAAGCCGCTTCTGGATTTGCAGGTGATTGAGCCTGAATACGTCACGGCCATCATCCAGCAGCACCACACGTTAGGACCTTATTATGTGCTGGCACCGGGGCTGGCGATGCCGCATGCGCGGCCGGAGGAAGGCGCCAAAGGACTGGGGTTGTCTTTATTAAAACTAAAACAGGGCGTCTCGTTTGGTGCCGGTGAGTTTGACCCTGTCGATGTCATTATTATGCTCGCGGCACCCGACAAAAATAGCCATATTGAGATGATCTCATCGCTGGCTGAATTATTTTCCAGCGATGCAGATATGGCTGAACTGCATCAGGCGAATACCCTGGAGGAAATTAAAAAGATTATTGACCGCTTCTGATTTAATTCTTTAATCCGATTATTCACAACATTACGCGCTAGCGTGATGGGGCGTGCTCTACTCAAAATAAGGGGACAACAATGAAAATCATGGCTATTTGCGGCTCCGGCCTGGGCAGCAGTTTTATGGTCGAAATGAATATTAAAAAGGTGCTTAAAAAACTGGAGGTTGAGGCTGAGGTTGAACATTCCGACCTCTCCTCGGCCACGCCGGGCGCGGCCGATCTTTTCGTGATGGCAAAAGACATTGCGGCCAGCGCCAGCGTGCCGGAAAGCCAGCTGGTGGTGATCAACAACATCATCGACATCAACGAACTTGAAGCGCAGCTGCGCGCCTGGTTCGACAGACAATAACCCTGATAAGGCGAGGTGGATATGTTTATCCTTGAAACGCTGAATTTCGTTGTTGATATTTTAAAAGTCCCTTCGGTGCTGGTCGGTTTAATTGCGCTTATTGGTCTGGATGCGCAGAAGAAAGCCTTTTCGGACGTGGTGAAAGGGACGATTAAAACCATTCTTGGCTTTATTGTGCTGGGCGGCGGCGCCACGGTGCTGGTGGGGTCGTTAAATCCTTTGGGCGGTATGTTTGAACACGCCTTTACGATCCAGGGCATTATTCCGAACAATGAAGCGATTGTGTCAATCGCGCTGGAAAAATACGGCGCAGCGACCGCGCTGATTATGGCTTTCGGCATGGTGGCGAATATTATCGTCGCGCGCTTTACCCGCCTGAAGTATATCTTCCTCACCGGGCACCACACGTTTTATATGGCGTGCATGATTGGCGTGATCCTGACGGTAGCGGGCTTTGAGGGCGTGGGTCTGGTGTTTACCGGCTCGCTGATCCTCGGCCTGATCATGGCCTTCTTCCCGGCGATTGCCCAGCGCTACATGAAGCGCATTACCGGCAACGATGAAATTGCCTTCGGCCACTTCGGCACGCTGGGCTACGTGCTGTCCGGCTGGATTGGCAGCAAGGTCGGCAAAGGCTCCCGCTCAACGGAAGAGATGAACCTGCCGAAGAACCTGAGCTTCCTGCGCGACAGCTCGATCTCCATCTCCCTGACCATGATGATTATCTACCTCATCCTGGCGGTGAGCGCCGGGCGTGAGTACGTCGAGGCCACCTTCAGCGGCGGTCAGAACTATCTGGTCTACGCCATCATCATGGCCATCACCTTCGCGGCGGGCGTGTTCATTATCCTGCAGGGCGTGCGCCTGATTCTGGCGGAGATCGTTCCGGCCTTTACCGGCTTCTCGGAAAAACTGGTGCCGAACGCGCGTCCTGCGCTGGACTGCCCGGTGGTCTATCCGTATGCGCCAAACGCGGTACTGATTGGCTTCCTGTTCAGCTTCCTCGGCGGGATTGTGGGGTTGCTCATCTGCGGTCAGTTTAGCTGGGTGCTGATCCTCCCGGGCGTCGTGCCGCACTTCTTCACCGGCGCAACGGCGGGCGTGTTCGGTAACGCCACCGGCGGACGCCGCGGGGCAATGATTGGCGCCTTTGCTAACGGCCTGCTGATCACCTTCCTGCCGGTCCTGCTGCTGCCGGTGCTGGGCGCCATTGGCTTTGCCAACACCACCTTCTCGGACGCCGACTTCGGCGCGGTCGGGATTGTCCTCGGCAACCTGGCGCGCTTCCTGTCGCCGCTTGCCATCACCGGACTGGTCGTGGCGTTGTTCGCTCTGCTGGTGGCGTACAACGTCTTCGCGAAAAACAAACCTGCAGGCGGTAACGCGCAGGAAAACACCGGAGCCAAATCATGAATGAGAAAGAGATAACCGAACTCGCGCGTCAGATCCGTCTTGAGACGCTGAAATCCCTGACGCAGCTGGGCTTTGGACACTATGGCGGCAGTATGTCGGTGGTTGAAACCCTGGCCGTGCTGTACGGCGCGGTGATGAAAATCGACCCGGCGGATCCGGACTGGCCGGAGCGAGACTATTTTGTCCTGTCGAAAGGACACGCGGGCCCGGCGCTCTACAGCACGCTGGCGATCAAGGGCTACTTCCCGGTGGAAGAGCTGAGCACCCTGAACCAGAACGGCACGCGCCTGCCAAGCCACCCGGACCGCCTGAAAACGCGTGGCGTGGACGCCACCACCGGTTCGCTGGGGCAGGGGATCTCCATTGCTGGCGGTATGGCGCTTTCGCACAGGCTGGCGGGGCGGCCGAATCGGGTCTTCTGCATCGTCGGTGACGGCGAGCTGAACGAGGGGCAGTGCTGGGAAGCCTTCCAGTTTATTGCCCACCATCGCCTGAACAACCTGGCGGTGTTCGTGGACTGGAACAAACAGCAGCTCGACGGCGAGCTGGACGAGATCATCAGCGCGTTCGACCTGGAGGGGAAATTCCGCGCCTTTGGCTTTGACGTGGCGACGGTGAAGGGCGACGACATTCCGGGTCTGCTGGCAGTAACGTCGCGGGTCCCGGCTGCCGATGCGCGTCCGTTAGTCGTTATCCTCGACAGCATCAAGGGGCAGGGAGTGCCGTACCTGGAGCAGCTCAGCAACTCGCACCACCTACGATTGACCGCAGAGAGCAAAGCGGCCCTCAACGAGACGATTCGCCAACTGGAGGCTTCACATGATTAAGGTTGCACCGGCAGGACAGAAAGACGCCGTAGAGATGCGTAAGGTCTACGCGAGCTTCGTGGCAAAGCAGATTGAGGCAGGAAGCGAGATTATCGCCCTGGAAGCGGATCTGATGAGCTCGATGGCGATGGACGGCGTGGCGCGCGATTATCCGCAGCACGTGATTAACTGCGGCATTATGGAGGCCAACGTCATCGGCACCGCGGCGGGGCTGTCGCTTACCGGGCGTAAGCCGTTCGTGCATACCTTCACCGCGTTTGCCAGCCGTCGCTGCTTTGACCAGCTGTTTATGTCCCTGGACTATCAGCGCAACAACGTGAAGGTAATTGCCTCGGATGCGGGCGTGACGGCCTGCCACAACGGCGGGACGCATATGTCATTTGAGGATATGGGCATTGTGCGCGGCCTGGCGCACTCGGTGGTGCTGGAGGTGACCGACGCGGTGATGTTCGATGACGTGCTGCGCCAGCTTATCGACCTCGAAGGCTTCTACTGGGTGCGGACCATTCGTAAGCAGGCGCCGAGCGTGTATGCCCCGGGGTCAACCTTCACCATCGGCAAAGGTAACGTGCTGCGCGAAGGAACCGATATTACCCTGATTGCCAACGGCATCATGGTGGCGGAAGCGCTGGAAGCGGCGCGCCAGCTGGAGCAGGAGGGGGTAAGCGCGGCGGTCATCGACATGTTTACCCTGAAGCCTATCGACCGGATGCTGGTGAAAAACTACGCCGAGAAAACCGGACGCATCGTCACCTGTGAAAACCACAGCATTCACAACGGCCTGGGGTCGGCAGTGGCGGAAGTGCTGGTGGAAACCTGCCCGGTACCGATGCGGCGGGTGGGCGTCAAGGAGCGCTACGGCCAGGTGGGGACGCAGGATTTCCTGCAGAAGGAGTATGGCCTGACGGCACATGACATTGTGTCGGCGGCGAGAGAGCTGCTGTAAATAAAAAAGGCGACCCTTTGTGGTCGCCTTTTTGTTGCCCGGTAAGCGCTAGCGCCACCGGGCTTTTTGACATTACTGCTGCTGCGAAGACTGAATCGCGGTCAGAGCGATGGTGTAGACGATATCGTCAACCAGCGCGCCACGAGACAGGTCGTTCACAGGTTTGCGCATGCCCTGCAGCATTGGCCCGATGGAGATCAGGTCTGCTGAACGCTGCACCGCTTTGTAGGTGGTGTTACCGGTGTTCAGATCCGGGAAGATGAACACGGTAGCGCGACCTGCAACCGGCGAGTTCGGCGCTTTGGATTTCGCAACGTCGGCCATCACGGCGGCGTCATACTGCAGCGGACCGTCGATCATCAGGTCAGGACGTTTTTCCTGCGCCAGACGGGTCGCTTCACGTACTTTCTCTACGTCGCTACCTGCACCAGAGGTACCGGTGGAGTAGGAGAGCATCGCTACGCGCGGTTCGATACCGAAGGCAATCGCGGAGTCCGCGGACTGGATAGCGATTTCTGCCAGCTGCTCTGCGGTTGGATCCGGGTTGATCGCGCAGTCGCCGTAAACGTAAACCTGTTCAGGCAGCAGCATGAAGAACACGGAAGAAACCAGAGAGCTGCCCGGTGCAGTTTTGATCAGCTGCAGCGGTGGGCGGATGGTGTTCGCCGTGGTGTGAACCGCACCGGAAACCAGACCGTCAACTTCGTCCTGCTCCAGCATCAGCGTACCCAGCACCACGTTGTCTTCCAGCTGTTCGCGTGCAACGGCTTCGGTCATGCCCTTGCTCTTACGCAGCTCAACCAGACGGGCAACGTAGCTTTCGCGAACCACTTCCGGGTCAACGATTTCGATGCCAGCGCCCAGCTCAACGCCCTGAGACGCCGCAACGCGGGTGATCTCATCCGGGTTACCCAGCAGCACACAGGTCGCGATGCCGCGCTCTGCACAGATAGCAGCTGCTTTAACGGTACGTGGTTCGTCGCCTTCTGGCAGAACAACGCGTTTGCCCGCTTTACGCGCCAGCTCGGTCAGCTGGTAACGGAATGCTGGAGGAGACAGGCGGCGGCTGCGCTCGGAGGTCGCAGTCAGGGATTCGATCCAGTCTGCGTTGATGTAGCCCGCAACGTATTCCTGAACTTTCTCGATACGCTCGTGGTCATCAACCGGCACTTCCAGGTTGAAGCTCTGCAGGCTCAGGGAGGTCTGCCAGGTGTTGGTGTTCACCATGAAGACCGGCAGGCCGGTCGCAAACGCGCGTTCGCACAGCTTGCTGACGCGTGGGTCCATCTCGTAGGCACCGGTCAGCAGGATCGCACCGATTTCCACGCCGTTCATCGCAGCCAGGCAGGCTGCAACCAGCACGTCAGGACGGTCTGCGGAGGTCACCAGCAGGGAACCTGCGCGGAAGTGTTCCAGCATGTGCGGAATGCTGCGCGCACAGAAGGTCACGGACTTCACGCGGCGGGTGTTGATGTCGCCTTCGTTAACGATGGTAGCGTTCAGGTGACGCGCCATATCGATTGCACGGGTGGCAATCAGATCGAAGCTCCATGGCACCGCGCCCAGAACCGGAAGCGGGCTGGATTCCTGCAGCTTAGCCGGGTCAACTTTGACAACTTTTGCTTTGGAAGAGTCGTCGAAGATCTCGGACAGGTCAGGGCGAGTACGGCCCTGCTCATCCACCGGTGCGTTCAGTTTGTTCACGATCACGCCGGTGATGCTGGTGTTTTTCGCGCCGCCGAAGCTGCTACGCGTCAGTTCGATACGCTCGTTCAGCTGCTCTGGGGTGTCGGTGCCCTGAGACATCACGAAAACGATCTCTGCGTTCAGGGTTTTCGCGATTTCAAAGTTCAGAGACTGGGCAAACTGGTGTTTGCGCGTCGGGACCAGACCTTCAACCAGCACCACTTCCGCGTCTTGCGCGTTAGCATGGTAGTTGGCGATGATTTCTTCCATCAGCACGTCTTTCTGGTTGCTGGACAGCAGAGATTCAACGTGGCTCATCTTCAGCGGTTCAGCCGCTGGCAGATTGGAGTTCTTGCGAACGATGGTGGTGGTCTGGTCTGGCGCATCGCCACCGGCACGTGGCTGGGCGATTGGCTTAAAGACGCTCAGACGAACGCCTTTGCGTTCCATAGCACGGATAACGCCAAGGCTGACGCTGGTCAGGCCGACGCTGGTTCCGGTAGGGATCAGCATAATAGTACGGGACACGGTTTATCCTCTTTCGTTACCGCCGCGATTGGGCGGGTTACAAAACAGCACCGCCAGCATTGCTGGCGGTGTGGAATCAGGCAGTCAGGCGGTGCGCGTCTTGCGCAATGACCAGTTCTTCGTTAGTTGGGATAACGAGAGCAGGGCGGGTGCCTTCTTTGTTGATGAAGCCAGACTTGCCGAAGCGGGCAGCCAGGTTACGCTCGTGATCAACGTCGAAGCCCAGAACGCCCAGTTTGCCCAGGGACAGTTCACGAACCATTGCCGCGTTCTCACCGATACCACCGGTGAAGATAACCGCGTCCAGACGGCCTTCCATCAGCGCAGTGTAAGAGCCGATGTACTTCGCCAGACGGTGGCAGTAAACGTCCATCGCACGTTTAGCGTCTTCTTTCTCTGCGTAGTTGTCTTCAACGTAACGGCAGTCGCTGGTGACTTCGGTCAGACCCAGCAGGCCAGACTCTTTGGTCAGCATTTTGTTGATCTGGTCAACGCTCATGCCCAGGGTGTCGTGCAGGTGGAAGATGATCGCCGGGTCGATGTCACCGGAACGGGTACCCATCACCAGACCTTCCAGCGGGGTCAGACCCATAGAAGTATCAACACATTTACCGTTGCGGATAGCGGAAACAGAACCACCGTTGCCCAGGTGGCAGGTGATGATGTTCAGTTCTTCAACCGGCTTGTTCAGAACTTTTGCGGCTTCCTGAGTCACATAGAAGTGGCTGGTGCCGTGCGCGCCGTAACGACGTACGCCGTGTTCTTTGTACAGGCTGTATGGCAGGGCATAGAGGTAAGACTCTTCCGGCATGGTCTGATGGAACGCGGTGTCGAATACGGCCACGTTTTTGTCTTTCAGATTCGGGAAGGATTTCAGCGCTTCAGCGATACCGATCAGGTGAGCCGGGTTGTGCAGCGGTGCGAAGGACGCAGAGTCCTTGATGCCCTGGATCACAGATTCGTCGATCACGACGGAGCTGGTGTATTTTTCGCCGCCGTGGACGATACGGTGACCAATCGCAGTCAGCTGAGCAGACAGTTCTGGTTTTTGTGCCAGAATAGTGTTAACGATAAAGTTCAGCGCTTCACTGTGAGCGGCGCCTGCACCTAAAGCCGCTTCTTGTTTGCTGCCGTCCATCTTCCACTTGATACGTGCTTCAGGCAGATGGAAACATTCGGCCAAACCAGAGAGGTATTCGTCACCGTTGAGCGCATCGATGATGGCGAATTTCAGTGAGGAGCTACCGCAGTTCAGAACCAGTACTAACTTACTCGACATGGAAGTACCTATTATTGATACGTGGCTAAAAAAACGTCAGTGAGTCTAACAGCGTAACGCATGATGACTCAGACATTTATGATTAACATCATGCCAAACGAACATTGTGGCATGATGGAAGAAATAACTATGATTTTATGCCATTTTGCACAATTTTCAGCCAATGGCATAATATGCAATAATTTGACGAGTTAATGATTCTCGTCTAAGGCCCTATCAGGCTGGCACAGGATACCCGATACGGGGTAGAGATGACAAAATATTTTGAACGTTGTCATAGCTTGTTGTGGTTTTGCACGAAAATTTTAATTTTTATATGTGAAGTTGAGGTACAGCCATGTCGACACCAGAGAACCCGTCCGTAAATTTCTTTAGTCTGTTTCGTCGGGGACAGCATTACGCAAAGACGTGGCCGATGGAAAAGCGCCTTGCGCCGATGTTTATTGAGAATCGCACCATCCGCGCCACGCGCTATGCGATTCGCTTTATGCCGCCAGTCGCTGTCTTTACGCTGTGCTGGCAGATTGCGTTGGGCGGACAGCTGGGTCCTGCCGTCGCGACGGCGCTCTTCGCATTAAGCCTGCCGATGCAGGGCCTGTGGTGGTTAGGTAAACGGTCCATCACTCCGCTTCCCCCTTCTATTTTACACTGGTTTTATGAAGTGCGCGGAAAACTGGAGGAGGCCGGGCAGGCGCTCGCCCCGGTTGAAGGCAAGCCGGATTACCAGGCGCTGGCGGACACGTTAAAGCGCGCTTTTAAGCAACTGGATAAAACATTCCTCGATGACTTGTGATTGATCATCGAAACGACGACGAAAAGAAGGCACAGTAACAATCAGTTACCGTGTCTTTTTTTTAAAGTGCAATGCGCTACAGGAGTCGAAAGATGGAAATGACCCATGCTCAACGTCTGATTTTGTCTAACCAGTACAAGATGATGACTATGCTTGATCCCGATAACGCTGCGCGCTACAGCCGCCTGCAAACCATCGTAGAACGCGGTTTTGGTTTGCAAATGCGCGAACTGGACCGCGAGTTTGGCGAGCTGAAAGAAGAAACCTGTCGCATCGTGATCGACATTATGGAGATGTATCACGCCCTGCACGTGTCCTGGACGAATCTCAAAGATCAGCAGTCCATCGACGAGCGCCGGGTGACCTTCTTAGGCTTTGATGCCGCAACGGAAG
The DNA here is from genome assembly GCF_003688535.1 of Enterobacter sp. WP_7_1. Classification (NCBI taxonomy): domain Bacteria; kingdom Pseudomonadati; phylum Pseudomonadota; class Gammaproteobacteria; order Enterobacterales; family Enterobacteriaceae; genus Enterobacter; species Enterobacter sp. WP_7_1. Next base: position 274,261 of record NZ_REFK01000002.1, read on the forward strand.
CGCGTTATCTGAGCTATGTTCGCTTTATGGTGAATACAGAAGGGCGCTATACCCACTTTGACGCGGGCACCCACGGCTTCAACGCGCAGACCCCAATGTGGGAGAAATATCAGCGTATGCTGAGCGCGTGGCACGCCTGCCCGCGTCAGTACCATTTAAGCAGCAACGAAATTCAACAAATCATTAATGCCTGACGGAGGTGCGTGTGCAGTGTAGAGGTTTTCTGTTTGATCTGGACGGTACGCTGGTGGATTCGCTGCCGGTTGTGGAGCGTTCGTGGTGCCATTGGGCTGACCGACATGGCATCGACCATCAGGACGTGCTGAATTTTATCCATGGCAAACAGGCCATTACCTCGCTACGGCACTTCCTGGCCGGACGCTCTGAGGACGAAATTCAGGCGGAGTTCAAATACCTGGAACACATTGAAGCCACGGATACGGACGGCATCACAGCCTTACCGGGCGCGCGCGAGCTGCTTGAGCATCTGAACGAGGCGCAGATCCCGTGGGCTATCGTTACCTCAGGCTCCATTCCCGTCGCCCACGCCCGTCATAAGGCGGCAGGTTTACCGAAGCCGGAAGTGTTTATCACTGCGGAGCGCGTAAAGCGCGGTAAACCGGAACCCGACGCTTTTTTACTGGGCGCTGAACTGTTGGGCCTCGCGCCCGCAGAGTGCGTGGTGGTGGAAGATGCGGCCGCTGGCGTACTGGCCGGGTTGAACGCCGGAAGCCACGTTATCGCGGTGAATGTTCCGGCGGGATCTCCCCGCTTGGAGGAAGCAGACTTTGTGCTGGATTCACTGACGGCGCTGGCTGTTTCGAAAGCCTCTGACGGGGCTGTAACCGTCTCGCTAAAAATGTAATCACATGATATAGCCCCACATTGCTGGGGCTTTTTTATGGCAAAATTCCTCCTCTCCCACTGACAAGGACATGTTGTGAACGGTGAACTGATTTGGGTCCTGAGCCTGCTTTTAATCGCCATCCTTCTTTTTGCAACGGGCAAGGTACGCATGGACGCCGTCGCCTTGTTTGTCATCGTCGCGTTTGTGCTGAGCGGTACGCTCACGCTGCCGGAAGCCTTCTCCGGGTTTAGCGATCCCAACGTTATCCTGATTGCCGCCCTGTTTATTATCGGTGATGGGCTGGTGCGTACCGGCGTGGCAACCATCATGGGATCGTGGCTGGTGAAGGTGGCGGGCAGCAGCGAAACCAAAATGCTGATCTACCTGATGGTGACCGTCGCCGGGCTGGGGGCGTTTATGAGCTCAACGGGCGTGGTCGCCATCTTTATTCCGGTGGTGCTGAGCGTCTCCATGCGGATGCAGATCTCGCCGTCGCGCCTGATGATGCCCCTGAGTTTTGCCGGTTTGATCAGCGGAATGATGACGCTGGTAGCAACGCCGCCGAACCTGGTCGTCAACAGCGAGCTTATCCGGGAAGGATTTCAGGGCTTCAGTTTTTTCAGCGTCACCCCGCTTGGGCTGGTCATTCTGGTCCTGGGCGTGGTCTACATGCTGCTGACCCGCTTTGCCCTGAAAGGTGAAAAACAGGACAAAAATAAAGAAGGGTGGAAGCGACGCACCTTCCGCGATCTGATTAAAGAGTACCGTCTCACCGGGCGCGCGCGCCGTCTGGCTATTCGCCCCGGCTCGCCGATGGTGGGACAGCGCCTGGACGACCTGAAGCTGCGTGAGCGCTATGGCGCAAACGTGATCGGCGTAGAGCGCTGGCGTCGTTTTCGCCGGGTTATCGTCAACGTCAACGGAGTGTCGGAATTTCGCGCGCGGGACGTCCTGCTGATTGATATGTCCACCGCGGACGTGGATCTGCGCGAGTTTTGCAGCGAACAGCTGCTGGAACCGATGGTGCTGCGCGGGGAGTATTTCTCCGATCAGGCGCTGGATGTCGGCATGGCCGAAGTATCGCTGATCCCGGAATCGGAACTGCTGGGCAAAACCGTGCGGGAAATGGGATTCCGAACCCGCTATGGCCTGAATGTCGTGGGGCTGAAGCGCGATGGCGTGGCGATGGAAGGGGCGGTGGTGGATGAGCCGATCCTGCTGGGTGATATCTTCCTCGTTGTCGGTAACTGGAAGCTGATTAGTCAGCTCGGGCAGAAAGGGCGTGATTTTGTGGTGCTCAACATGCCTGTTGAGGAGAGCGATGCTTCCCCGGCGCACAGCCAGGCGCCCCACGCGATTTTTTGTCTTGTGCTGATGGTGGCGCTGATGCTGACCGATGAAATCCCGAATCCGGTCGCGGCAATTATCGCCTGCCTGTTGATGGGCAAATTCCGCTGCATTGACGCCGAAAGCGCGTATAAAGCCATTCACTGGCCGAGCATTATCCTCATTGTCGGGATGATGCCTTTTGCCCTGGCGCTGCAAAAAACCGGCGGGGTGGATCTGATCGTTAAAGGCTTAATGGACGTTGGCGGCGGGTATGGGCCGTACATGATGCTGGTCTGTCTGTTTATCATGTGCGCCACCATCGGTCTGTTTATCTCCAACACCGCGACGGCGGTACTGATGGCGCCGATTGCGCTGGCGATGGCCAAATCCATGGGCGTGTCGCCGTATCCCTTTGCGATGATGGTCGCAATGGCGGCCTCCGCGGCGTTTATGACGCCAGTTTCTTCACCGGTGAATACGCTGGTGCTGGGGCCCGGGAATTACAGGTTCAGTGATTTCGTGAAGCTGGGCGTGCCGTTCACCGTGCTGGTGATGGTGGTGTGCGTGGTATTGATACCGGTCCTGTTCCCGTTCTGATAATTTTGCCGGGGGGCGGCCGCGCCTTACCCGGCCAACAACCCGTAGGCCCTGCAAGCGCAGCGCCGCGGGGCAAACAGATTACAACGGTGAATCCTGGCTAATCTCATCCAGCGACAGATGGAAGCTCGGCACAAATACCTGCATAAAATAGTCCATCTCTGCGCTGCGGCGGGATTCCAGCGTTTTTTCCAGACGCGTTTTCGCCAGTAAAAATTCGTTATTCCCCGCGGACAGCTCTTCCAGACACTTCAGGTAGGCGCAGAGCGCGTCGGCCTGTTTGACCAGCGACTTTTCATCTTCAGTGTACTGATGCTCATCGATGAGCGGCTCAAAGATGTCGCGCAACTCGTCCGGCACCATGTCAATCAGCTTCTGCTGGGCAATCTTTTCGATGGCCTTGTATTCCTGCGCAATTTGCGAGTTGAAATATTTCACCGGCGTGGGCAGGTCGCCTGTCAGCACTTCCGACGCATCGTGGTACATCGCCAGCAGTGCGATGCGCTCTGGATTGACCTGGCCGTTGAATTTGCGGTTTTTAATGGCGGCCAGCGCGTGAGCGACCATCGCAACCTGCAGACTGTGCTCTGAGACATTTTCCGTGCGGACATTGCGCATCAGCGGCCAGCGGTTGATGAGTTTCAGGCGGGAGAGGTGGGCGAAGAAATGACTCTGACTCATAGGTTACCTTTTGTCTTCACTGCGACAGGCGTTCATTGTGCGGGGAGGGGAGGGAAGATGCAAATCAGGCTACCGAAGTAGCCTGATTTTAAGATTACTGATGGTATCCGGACAGGAAGCGCCCGAAGCGGCTGATGGCCATTTCGAGGTCATCTTCGCGCGGCAGCGTCACGATGCGCACGTGATCCGGCCACGGCCAGTTAAACGCCGTCCCCTGAACCAGCAGTACTTTTTCCTGCAGCAGGAAATCGAGCACCATTTTCTGGTCGTCGTGAATATTAAAGCGCTTCGCGTCAATTTTCGGGAACATATAGAGCGCGCCATTCGGCTTCACGCAGGAGACGCCCGGGATATCGTTGATCAGCTCCCACGCGCGGTTGCGCTGTTCGTACAGGCGACCACCGGGAACGATGAACTCGCTAATGCTCTGATAACCGCCGAGAGCCGTCTGGATCGCGTGCTGCGCCGGAACGTTGGCACATAAACGCATGGAGGCCAGCATCTCCAGCCCTTCAATATAGCCTTTGGCGTGCTTTTTCGGACCGTTCAGTACCATCCAGCCCTGGCGAAAACCGGCCACGCGGTAGGTTTTAGACAGGCCGTTAAAGGTGACGGTCAGCAGATCCGGGGCCAGCGCAGCAATTGAGTGGTGCTGTGCCGCGTCGTACAGGATCTTGTCGTAAATTTCGTCGGCAAAGATGATCAGGTTGTGCTGGCGGGCGAGCTCGACGATCTCCATCAGCAGCTCTTTTGAGTACACTGCGCCCGTCGGGTTGTTCGGGTTAATGATCACGATGCCGCGCGTGCGGGGCGTAATTTTTGCGCGAATATCATCGAGGTCCGGGAACCAGTCAGAGGACTCGTCGCAGAGATAGTGCACGGCTTTACCGCTCGACAGTGATACGGCAGCCGTCCACAGCGGATAGTCCGGCGCGGGTACCAGCATTTCGTCCCCGCTGTTCAGCAGCGCCTGCATCGCCTGCACGATCAGTTCGGAAACGCCGTTGCCGATATAGATATCTTCAACGGTAACATCACGCATACCGCGTGCCTGGTAGTGCTGCATGATGGCTTTACGTGCGGAGTAAAGTCCTTTTGAATCGCAATAGCCTTGTGCAGTAGGAAGGTTGCGGATCACATCAACCAGAATTTCATCCGGCGCTTCAAAACCAAATGGCGCAGGGTTACCAATGTTGAGTTTCAGAACCTTATTGCCTTCCTCTTCAAGGCGTTTTGCCTCTTTCAGAACCGGGCCGCGGATGTCATAACAGACGTTATCTAGCTTGCTGGATTTTTCGATAGGGGACATGAACCTTTAACCTTTTCGCTATTATTGCCACTCCCTGCCGTGGAAGTCAGCACGGAATAATGTACTCCCCCCTCGCTTCGTTTTGAAGGGTTTGCAGTAGAAGATTTTGTGTCGGGAATAAAATTCTGATAAATCTTTTTCGCTGTTCGTAAGCTTTTTCACTGTCTTAAAGTTGTGCGCATAGCATGATGACAGGTTAAATGTGCTATTCATTTGTCAAAATTCTGTATATTGTGCTAGTGAAAATAAGTGGTGAACCTGACAGCGGAAGCAATCACCCTGAGTGACTTTTCGTAAAACCTGAATGCTTGATACATGTTCCTGTTAAAGCGTAATGCGGCTAAAAGTTACTCATGTGAAATTAATGTTAAGTGCCATTAATGAATGGTCTTAATCTAAATTAAAATTTATTTATTATTAACCTATAAAATGCAACTTTAGTTAATTTTAATAAAATTAGTTTAGAAGCTTAACATTCTTCTTTAATCCTCAATATTGCAATAAGACTTATAAATAAAGTGGATTTGGGTTAAGATGTCTTTCAGGAAAGCAGAGAACAGATGCAAGAATTTTGTATATCTGGCACTGACTTTTCGAATTAATTGATTGTTATTGTTGGAGTTATCTCTGGCTGGAATGTGTCAAACATCTCCTGCTACGTTGACAGCGCTGCGATAAAGATGGCAGAAAAGGTGTTATACCTTTAATGTAATTTACATAAACCTGCGAACATCTAAATATCCTGAACGTTTAAGAGAATAAAAATAACGTCATGAAACGTGCTTTCTGACTGTTGATATAAAGCAGCACAATAACTATCTGTCAGGCAGTCTGCCGGGCCGGGATGCGAGGGAAAACCTTCAGAGGGAATTGCTTAACTGTTACACACAGCTTCAACCCGGGCAGCTCCGCACGAGCAACCTGAAAGTGAATAGATATGATAAATGCAAATCGTCCGATAATGAATCTCGACCTCGATCTGCTGAGAACGTTTGTTGCGGTCGCCGACCTCAACACTTTTGCAGCTGCTGCTGCCGCCGTTTGCCGAACTCAGTCCGCCGTTAGCCAGCAAATGCAGCGGCTGGAGCAGTTGGTCGGTAAAGAGCTTTTTGCACGTCACGGGCGTAATAAGCTCTTAACGGAACACGGTATTCAGCTACTGGGTTATGCCAGGAAAATTCTTCGCTTTAATGATGAAGCATGTATGTCATTAATGTTTAGCAACCTTCAAGGGGTGCTAACGTTAGGCGCATCTGATGAGTCAGCGGATACTATATTGCCGTTTCTTCTCAATCGTATTAGTTCGGTTTATCCGAAGCTTGCGCTTGACGTTAGCGTAAAACGTAATGCCTTTATGGTTGAGATGTTAAATGAGCATAAAGTCGACCTGGTGGTGACGACGCATCGTCCCGGGCAGTTTGATTGCCTGACGCTGCGCACATCGCCTACGCACTGGTATTGTGCAGCCGAGTACGTGCTGCAAAAAGGGGAGCCGGTTCCGCTGGTATTACTGGATGACCCGAGCCCGTTCCGCGATATGGTGCTCACGGCGCTGAATGAGGCCAACATTCCGTGGCGTCTGGCGTATGTGGCTTCCACGCTGCCAGCGGTTCGTGCCGCCGTGAAGGCTGGTCTGGGTGTAACGGCCCGTCCGGTAGAGATGATGAGTCCCGATCTGCGCGTCCTGGGGAAATCCGATGGTCTTCCTGCGCTGCCGGATACGGAGTATCTGCTCTGCCACAATTCGTCCAGCCATAACGAGTTGGCAAAAGTGGTGTTCGAGGCGATGGAAAACTACCATAACCCATGGCAGTTCGAGCGCGTTACCTCCGAAGGGGGGGATGATTCCCTGATCGTCGAAGGGGATTTTGAGTGATCGATAGCTCAATATTCTGGTAACAAAATGTAAGTGTAGAAAAAAGCCACTCATGTGATTTTCACATGCAGTGGCTTTTTTTAAGCAATAATACCCGCTCATGGTGCATGGATTTTCAGGATATTATATTACTTATCAATAAGATGAATGCTTTAGCTTAAAACTTGTCCATTTTCCGTTCTAACTTCATCCATATCCTTCTCATGTTAAAAAAACAGGAAATATGTTGCCGTTTTCCATGTTGAATTAACAAAAGCGTGTCGCAGATCAAGAAAATACTCCTATTTGGGGGGAGGAATCGTTGGCAAATCCTGTCAAAATAGGAGGGTTATTTTTTTTACTTCCGAAACGGACACGATTCAACAACATACATTTGACGGAAAGTCATGCACCCACCAGGGTTAAAGGGCACCAAATGTTAATGAGAATCGCTCGATGTAATTTAATGTGAAGAAACCTTTGTTAAAGTTGACAATAGGTTATAGAAAGGAGTAAAAAACCCCATCATTTTGCTGTCTACGTCTCATTTCTGACAGTTAGTGTAAGGTTATTTGTTCCTCCCCATGAATCGATGTGATGCCCATCTGCCAGCAAGAGCAGTGTCGTTGGTATCACTTTTGATGAGTAAGCAATGAGTATGTCAACATCCACAGAAGTCATCGCTCATCACTGGGCATTCGCAATCTTTCTTATTGTAGCCATTGGCCTGTGCTGCCTGATGTTAGTCGGCGGCTGGTTCCTGGGCGGTCGCGCCCGTGCAAGGCACAAAAACACACCTTTCGAATCAGGTATTGATTCAGTAGGTTCCGCTCGCTTACGCCTGTCTGCCAAGTTCTATCTGGTAGCCATGTTCTTCGTCATCTTTGACGTGGAAGCGCTTTACCTTTTCGCATGGTCAACGTCCATCCGCGAAAGTGGTTGGGTGGGCTTTGTCGAGGCCGCAATTTTCATTTTAGTGCTACTGGCCGGTCTGGTTTATCTGGTGCGTATTGGCGCGCTTGACTGGACGCCTGCGCGTTCACGTCGTGAACACATCAACCCGGAAAACAGTATCTCTAATCGTCAGCAGTAACAGCGAGGCAATAAGATGGATTATACGCTCACCCGCATAGATCCTAACGGTGAGAATGACCGTTACCCCCTGCAAAAACAGGAGATCGTAACCGACCCCCTGGAGCAAGAAGTCAATAAAAGCGTGTACATGGGCAAACTCGAACATGCCATGCACGATATGGTCAACTGGGGTCGTAAGAACTCCATCTGGCCGTACAACTTTGGCCTTTCTTGCTGCTACGTTGAAATGGTGACGTCATTCACTGCGGTGCATGACGTTGCGCGTTTTGGGGCAGAGGTACTGCGTGCTTCCCCGCGTCAGGCTGACCTGATGGTGGTTGCCGGTACGTGCTTTACCAAGATGGCACCTGTTATTCAGCGTCTTTATGACCAGATGCTGGAGCCAAAATGGGTTATCTCCATGGGCGCATGTGCAAACTCTGGCGGTATGTACGACATTTATTCCGTCGTGCAGGGCGTAGATAAATTTATCCCAGTGGATGTGTACATCCCGGGTTGTCCGCCACGTCCGGAAGCCTACATGCAGGCGCTGATGCTGCTGCAGGAATCTATCGGTAAAGAACGTCGCCCACTGTCGTGGGTTGTTGGCGATCAGGGTGTGTATCGCGCGAACATGCAGTCTGAGCGCGAGCGTAAACGTGGTGAACGTATTGCCGTCACCAACCTGCGTACGCCTGACGAAATTTAATTTGCGCCTGTAGGCCTGGAGAACACCTTCGCATATCACTACTCAAATAGCGCGAAGCCAGGCTCAACAGTCACCACGGACCATTTGCAATGGTGAACAATATGACCGACTTAACCGCGCAAGAAGCCGCCTGGCAGACCCGGGATCATCTGGATGACCCAGTCATTGGCGAACTGCGCAACCGTTTTGGGCCGGATGCCTTTACTGTTCAGGCTACCCGCACCGGGGTACCCGTTGTTTGGGTGAAGCGTGAGCAATTGCTGGAAGTTGTCGATTTCCTCAAGAAATTGCCAAAACCGTACGTCATGCTGTTTGACTTACACGGCATGGATGAACGTCTGCGTACCCACCGCCAGGGTCTCCCTGCTGCGGATTTTTCCGTTTTCTACCACCTGATCTCAATAGACCGTAATACGGATATCATGCTCAAGGTGGCATTGTCTGAAAACGACATGCATCTGCCGACGATCACCAAACTTTTCCCGAACGCGAACTGGTATGAGCGTGAAACCTGGGAAATGTTCGGCATGACCTTCGACGGCCACCCGCATCTGACGCGCATCATGATGCCGCAGACCTGGACCGGCCACCCGCTGCGTAAAGACTACCCGGCACGTGCAACCGAATTCGATCCGTTTGAGCTGACCAAAGCCAAGCAGGATCTGGAAATGGAAGCGCTGACCTTCAAGCCGGAAGACTGGGGCATGAAGCGCGGTACCGACAACGAGGACTTCATGTTCCTTAACCTCGGTCCAAACCACCCGTCTGCGCACGGTGCATTCCGTATTATTCTTCAGCTTGATGGCGAAGAGATTGTCGACTGCGTTCCTGACATCGGCTACCACCACCGTGGCGCTGAGAAGATGGGCGAGCGTCAGTCCTGGCACAGCTACATTCCGTATACCGACCGTATCGAGTACCTCGGCGGCTGCGTCAACGAGATGCCATACGTGCTGGCCGTTGAGAAACTGGCGGGTATCGTTACGCCGGATCGCGTTAACGTGATTCGCGTTATGCTGTCAGAACTGTTCCGTATCAACAGCCACCTGCTGTACATCTCCACGTTCATTCAGGACGTCGGCGCGATGACCCCGGTCTTCTTCGCCTTTACCGACCGTCAGAAAATCTACGATCTGGTGGAAGCAATTACCGGTTTCCGTATGCACCCGGCCTGGTTCCGTATCGGCGGTGTGGCACACGATCTGCCGCGCGGCTGGGACCGTCTGCTGCGTGAGTTCCTCGACTGGATGCCAAAACGTCTGGCCTCTTACGAGAAAGCCGCGTTGCGTAACACCATCCTGAAAGGCCGTTCCCAGGGCGTTGCCGCCTACGGCGCGAAAGAAGCGCTGGAGTGGGGTACGACAGGTGCAGGTCTGCGTGCGACCGGTATTGATTTCGACGTGCGTAAAGCCCGTCCTTACTCTGGCTACGAGAACTTCGACTTTGAAGTCCCGGTGGGCGGCGGTGTTTCCGACTGCTACACCCGCGTGATGCTGAAAGTAGAAGAGCTGCGCCAGAGTCTGCGCATCCTTGAGCAGTGCCTCAACAACATGCCGGAAGGCCCGTTCAAGGCGGATCACCCGCTGACGACGCCGCCACCGAAAGAGCGCACGCTGCAACATATCGAAACCCTGATCACCCATTTCCTGCAGGTTTCCTGGGGTCCGGTCATGCCGGCGCAAGAATCCTTCCAGATGATTGAAGCGACCAAGGGTATTAACAGTTACTACCTGACCAGTGACGGCAGCACCATGAGCTACCGTACCCGCGTGCGTACGCCGAGCTTTGCGCACCTGCAGCAGATCCCGTCCGCCATCCGCGGCAGTCTGGTCTCCGACCTGATTGTGTATCTGGGTAGTATCGATTTTGTTATGTCAGATGTGGACCGCTAATTATGCACGAGAATCAACAACCACAAACCGAGGCTTTTGAGCTGAGTGAAGCAGAACGTGCCGCCATTGAGCACGAGATGCACCACTACGAAGACCCGCGTGCGGCGTCCATTGAAGCGCTGAAAATCGTACAGAAACAGCGTGGTTGGGTGCCGGATGGGGCGATCTATGAGATCGCGAAAGTGCTGGGTATTCCGGCAAGTGACGTAGAAGGCGTAGCCACGTTCTACAGCCAGATCTTCCGTCAGCCGGTTGGCCGCCATGTGATCCGCTACTGTGACAGCGTTGTCTGCCACATCACCGGTTATCAGGGCATTCAGGCTGCGATTGAGAAGAAGCTCAATATCAAGCCGGGTCAGACCACGTTCGATGGACGCTTTACCCTGCTGCCAACCTGCTGCCTGGGTAACTGCGACAAGGGGCCGACCATGATGATTGATGAGGACACTCACAGCCATCTGACGCCGGAAGCGATTCCTGACCTGCTGGAGCAGTACAAATGAAAACTGTAATTCGTACTGCTGAGACGCATCCGCTGACCTGGCGTCTGCGCGATGACAAACAGCCGGTATGGCTCGACGAATACCAGAGCAAAAACGGCTATGCCGGCGCGCGTAAAGCCCTTGGCGGCATGGCGCCGGACGACATTGTTAACGCGGTGAAAGACTCCGGCCTGAAAGGGCGCGGCGGTGCGGGCTTCTCCACCGGTTTGAAGTGGAGCCTGATGCCGAAAGACGAATCCATGAACATCCGTTACCTGCTGTGTAACGCCGATGAAATGGAGCCGGGCACCTATAAAGACCGCCTGCTGATGGAACAGCTGCCGCACCTGCTGGTGGAAGGCATGCTGATCTCCGCGTTTGCGCTGAAAGCGTACCGCGGCTACATCTTCCTGCGCGGTGAGTACATCGAAGCGGCGGAAAACCTGCGTCGCGCGATTGCCGAAGCTACCGAAGCGGGCCTGCTGGGCAAAAACATCCTGGGTACCGGGTTTGACTTCGAACTGTTCGTGCACACCGGCGCAGGGCGTTATATCTGCGGTGAAGAAACCGCGCTGATTAACTCCCTTGAAGGCCGCCGCGCGAACCCGCGTTCCAAGCCACCGTTCCCGGCAAGCTCCGGCGTATGGGGTAAACCGACCTGCGTAAACAACGTTGAAACCCTGTGTAACGTTCCGGCTATCCTCGCCAACGGCGTGGAGTGGTATCAGGGCATCTCCTCAAGCAAAGATGCCGGTACCAAGCTGATGGGCTTCTCTGGTCGCGTTAAAAATCCTGGCGTCTGGGAACTGCCGTTCGGTACCACCGCACGTGAAATTCTTGAAGACTACGCTGGCGGCATGCGTGATGGCCTGAAATTCAAAGCCTGGCAGCCGGGTGGGGCAGGGACAGACTTCCTGACCGAAGCCCACCTTGACCTGCCAATGGAATTCGAAAGCATTGGTAAAGCAGGCAGCCGTTTGGGTACGGCGCTGGCGATGGCCGTCGACCACGAGATCGGCATGGTCTCGCTGGTGCGTAACCTCGAAGAGTTCTTCGCCCGCGAGTCCTGCGGCTGGTGTACACCGTGCCGTGATGGTCTGCCGTGGAGCGTGAAGATCCTGCGTGCAATCGAACGTGGCGAAGGCCAGCCTGGGGATATCGAGACGCTTGAGCAACTGTGTCGATTCTTAGGCCCGGGTAAAACCTTCTGTGCCCACGCACCGGGTGCCGTCGAACCTCTGCAGAGCGCGATCAAATATTTCCGCGACGAGTTCGAAGCAGGCATCAAGCAGCCGTTCAGCAATACCCATGCGATTAATGGGATTCAGCCGAACCTGCTTAAAGCGCGCTGGTAACGACAAGAATTTTGATTAACGCTCGGTTTCGACCGAGCCAACTGGAAGCATGCTAATGGCTACGATTCATGTAGACGGCAAAGAATACGAAGTCAACGGGGCGGACAACCTGCTGGAAGCTTGTCTGTCTCTTGGCCTCGATATTCCGTACTTTTGCTGGCATCCGGCGCTGGGCAGCGTCGGTGCTTGCCGCCAGTGTGCGGTGAAGCAATATCAAAACGCGGAAGACACGCGTGGTCGCCTGGTGATGTCCTGTATGACGCCAGCCACCGAAGGCACCTTTATTTCGATTGATGACGAAGAAGCGAAACAGTTCCGCGAAAGCGTTGTGGAATGGTTGATGACCAACCACCCGCACGACTGTCCGGTCTGTGAAGAGGGCGGTAACTGCCACCTTCAGGATATGACCGTGATGACCGGCCACAGCTTCCGTCGCTATCGCTTTACCAAGCGTACCCACCGTAACCAGGACCTAGGGCCGTTCATCTCTCACGAAATGAACCGCTGCATCGCCTGCTACCGCTGCGTGCGTTACTACAAAGACTACGCAGACGGTCAGGATCTGGGCGTATATGGCGCGCACGATAACGTCTACTTCGGTCGTCCGGAAGACGGTACGCTTGAAAGCGAATTCTCCGGTAACCTGGTAGAAATCTGCCCGACCGGCGTATTCACGGATAAAACCCACTCCGAGCGTTACAACCGTAAATGGGACATGCAGTTTGCGCCAAGCATCTGTCAGCAGTGTTCCCTCGGCTGTAACACCAGCCCGGGTGAGCGTTACGGCGAGCTGCGTCGTATCGAAAACCGTTACAACGGCACCGTTAACCACTACTTCCTGTGCGACCGCGGTCGTTTCGGCTATGGCTATGTGAACCTGAAAGATCGTCCGCGTCAGCCGGTTCAGCGCCGTGGCGACGACTTCATTACCCTGAACGCTGAACAGGCGATGCAGGGCGCGGCAGATATTCTGCGCCAGTCGAAGAAAGTGATCGGTATTGGCTCCCCGCGCGCCAGCATCGAAAGCAACTTCGCGCTGCGCGAGCTGGTTGGCGCGGAAAACTTCTATACCGGTATCGCTCAGGGCGAGCAGGAACGTCTGCAGCTGGTACTGAAAGTGCTGCGTGAAGGCGGTATTCATACCCCTGCGCTGCGCGAAATCGAATCTTATGATGCGGTCCTGGTGCTGGGTGAAGACCTGACGCAGACGGGCGCACGCGCGGCTCTGGCGGTTCGTCAGGCGGTGAAGGGTAAAGCACGTGAAATGGCAGCGGCGCAGAAAGTGGCTGACTGGCAGATTGCGGCGATCCTGAACATCGGCCAGCGCGCGAAGCATCCTCTGTTTGTGACCAACGTCGACAACACCCGTCTGGACGATATCGCGGCGTGGACCTACTGCGCACCGGTTGAAGATCAGGCGCGCCTCGGCTTTGCCATTGCCCACGCGCTGGACAACAGCTCGCCGGCCGTTGAGCTGGATCGTGACTTGCAGAACAAGGTCGACGTAATTGTTCAGGCCCTGGCAGGTGCGAAAAAACCGCTGATTATTTCTGGTACCAACGCCGGCAGCGCGGAGATCATTCAGGCGGCAGCCAACGTTGCTAAAGCCCTGAAAGGCCGCGGTGCGGACGTCGGCGTGACTATGATTGCCCGTGCGGTGAACAGCATTGGTCTGGGAATGATCGGCGGCGGCTCGCTGGAAGCAGCGTTAAGCGAACTGGAATCCGGTGCCGCTGACGCCGTTGTGGTGCTGGAAAACGACCTGCATCGCCACGCCTCTGCCGCTCGCGTTGACGCCGCGCTCTCCAAAGCGCCGCTGGTGATGGTCATTGACCATCAGCGCACCGCGATCATGGACAAAGCACACCTGGTGCTCTCTGCGGCAAGCTTCGCAGAAAGCGACGGTACGGTTATTAACAACGAAGGCCGCGCACAGCGTTTCTTCCAGGTTTACGACCCGGCGTACTACGACAGCAACACCGTGATGCTGGAAAGCTGGCGCTGGCTGCACTCCCTGCACAGCACCGTGCAGAGCCGTGAAGTGGACTGGACGCAGCTCGACCACGTTATCGACGCGGTTGTCGAAAAACTGCCTCAGCTGGCAGGCATTAAAGATGCCGCACCTGAAGCAAGCTTCCGCATTCGCGGCCAGAAACTGGCGCGTGAACCGCACCGCTACAGCGGCCGTACCGCGATGCGCGCCAATATTAGCGTGCACGAACCGCGCCAGCCGCAGGATAAAGACACTATGTTCGCCTTCTCCATGGAAGGAAACAACCAGCCGTCTGCGCCGCGTTCGCAAATCCCATTCGCATGGGCACCAGGCTGGAACTCCCCGCAGGCATGGAACAAGTTCCAGGCTGAAGTGGGTGGCTCCCTGCGCCACGGCGATCCGGGCGTGCGTCTGATTGAAGCCTCCGAAACCGGTCTGGACTTCTTCACCACCGTACCGGCGAGCTTCCAGGCGCAGGATGGCAGCTGGCGTATCGCGCCGTACTACCATCTGTTCGGTAGCGACGAGCTGTCCCAGCGTTCACCGGTCTTCCAGACCCGCATGCCGCAGCCTTACATCAAGCTCAACCCGGCAGATGCCGCGAAGCTTGGCGTTAACGCTGGCGCAAACATTGCCTTTAGCTATGACGGCCAGATAATCAGCCTGCCGCTGATTATCTCCGAAGGTCTGACAGCAGGGCAGGTGGGTCTGCCGATGGGTATGCCTGGCATTGCGCCGGTTCTGGCGGGTGCGCGTCTTGATAATCTGCAGGAGGCAAAAGCATGAGTTGGTTAACGCCGGATCTTATCGACATCCTGCTGAGCATTCTGAAAGCGATTGTTATTCTGCTGGTGGTGGTCACCTGCGGCGCGTTCATGAGCTTTGGTGAACGTCGTCTGCTCGGTCTGTTCCAGAACCGTTACGGACCGAACCGCGTGGGCTGGGGGGGGTCACTCCAGCTGGTCGCGGACATGATCAAGATGTTCTTTAAAGAGGACTGGATCCCGCGCTTCTCGGACCGCGTAATCTTTACTCTGGCACCGATGATCGCCTTCACCTCGCTGCTGCTGGCGTTTGCTATCGTTCCGGTCAGCCCGACCTGGGTGGTCGCTGACCTGAACATCGGCATTCTGTTCTTCCTGATGATGGCAGGCCTCGCGGTTTACGCGGTGCTGTTCGCCGGCTGGTCCAGTAACAACAAATACTCGCTGCTGGGTGCGATGCGTGCTTCCGCGCAGACGCTGAGCTACGAAGTGTTCCTGGGTCTCTCCCTGATGGGCGTGGTGGCGCAGGCCGGTTCATTCAACATGACCGACATCGTCAACAACCAGGCCGACATCTGGAACGTTATCCCGCAGTTCTTTGGGTTTATTACCTTTGCTATCGCGGGCGTTGCCGTGTGTCACCGTCACCCGTTTGACCAGCCAGAAGCCGAACAGGAACTGGCCGACGGTTACCACATCGAATATTCCGGTATGAAATTCGGTCTGTTCTTTGTGGGCGAGTACATCGGTATCGTCACCATTTCCGCGTTGATGGTAACGCTGTTCTTCGGTGGCTGGCATGGCCCGTTCTTACCGCCGTTCATCTGGTTCGCGCTGAAAACCGCGTTCTTCATGATGATGTTCATTTTGATTCGCGCAGCGTTACCGCGTCCGCGTTATGACCAGGTAATGTCCTTCGGCTGGAAAGTGTGCCTGCCGCTGACGCTCGTCAACTTGTTGGTAACGGCGGCTGTCATTCTCTGGCAGCAGCCATAAGGGGCTATAGACCATGACCTTAAAAGAATTACTGGTAGGCTTCGGTACCCAGGTACGCAGTATCTGGATGATCGGCCTGCACGCGTTTGCCAAACGCGAAACCCGGATGTACCCGGAAGAGCCGGTATATCTGCCGCCGCGCTACCGTGGCCGTATCGTGCTGACGCGCGACCCGGACGGTTCCGAGCGCTGCGTTGCCTGTAACCTGTGTGCGGTAGCGTGTCCGGTAGGCTGTATCTCTCTGCAGAAAGCAGAGACGGTAGACGGCCGCTGGTACCCTGAGTTCTTCCGCATCAACTTCTCACGCTGCATCTTCTGCGGTCTGTGTGAAGAAGCGTGCCCAACCACGGCGATTCAGCTGACTCCAGACTTCGAGCTGGGTGAGTACAAGCGTCAGGACCTGGTGTACGAGAAAGAGGATCTGCTGATTTCCGGTCCGGGCAAATACCCGGAATATAACTTCTACCGGATGGCGGGTATGGCAATCGACGGCAAAGATAAGGGCGAAGCAGAGAACGAAGCTAAGCCTATCGACGTCAAGAGCCTGTTACCGTAAGGAGAGGGCAATGGAATTCGCTTTTTATATCTGTGGCCTTATCGCCATCCTGGCTACGCTGCGAGTGATTACGCACACCAATCCGGTGCATGCGCTGCTGTACTTAATCATCTCGCTGCTGGCCATTTCCGGGGTGTTCTTCGCACTGGGCGCGCACTTCGCCGGTGCGCTGGAAATCATCGTCTACGCCGGGGCCATCATGGTGCTGTTCGTGTTCGTGGTGATGATGCTGAACCTGGGCGGCTCTGAAATTGAGCAGGAACGTCAGTGGTTAAAACCGCAGGTGTGGATTGGCCCGGCAATTTTGTCGGCCATCATGCTGGTGGTGATTGTTTACGCCATTCTGGGCGTAAACGATCAGGGCATCGACGGCACGCCGATTGGCGCGAAAGAGGTCGGTATTACGCTCTTTGGCCCGTACGTTCTGGCGGTTGAACTGGCCTCAATGCTGCTGCTGGCAGGTCTGGTTGTTGCTTTCCACGTTGGCCGCGAAGAGCGTGTTGGCGAGGTGCTGAGCAACCGCACTGACGACCGCGCGAAAAGAAAAATGGAGGAGCGCGCATGATCCCCTTAACACATGGACTGATCCTCGCTGCGATTTTATTCGTCCTGGGTCTGACCGGTCTGGTTATCCGCCGCAATCTGCTGTTTATGCTGATCGGGCTGGAAATCATGATTAACGCCTCCGCGCTGGCCTTCGTAGTCGCCGGAAGCTACTGGGGCCAGACCGATGGTCAGGTGATGTACATTCTCGCCATCAGCCTCGCGGCTGCCGAAGCGAGTATTGGCCTGGCGCTGTTGCTGCAGCTCCATCGTCGCCGCCAGAACCTGAACATCGATTCAGTAAGTGAGTTGCGTGGATGAACATGCTTGCCTTAACCATTATTTTTCCGCTGATTGGCTTCGTGCTGCTGGCGTTTTCTCGCGGCCGTTGGTCTGAGAATCTGTCTGCGACCGTGGGCATTGGCTCCATCGGCCTGGCTGCGCTGGTGACAGCGTATGCGGGTATCGACTTCTTTAACAACGGACGTCAGCCTTTCAGCGTGCCGCTGTGGACGTGGATGTCGGTTGGTGATTTCAACATCGGCTTCAATCTGGTGCTGGACGGCCTCTCGCTGACCATGCTCTCCGTGGTTACCGGCGTTGGCTTCCTGATCCACATGTTCGCCTCCTGGTATATGCGCGGTGAAGAGGGTTACTCCCGCTTCTTCGCCTACACCAACCTGTTTATCGCCAGCATGGTGGTTCTGGTCCTGGCCGATAACCTGCTGCTGATGTATCTGGGCTGGGAAGGCGTGGGTCTGTGTTCTTACCTGCTGATCGGCTTCTACTACACCGATCCGAAGAATGGCGCAGCGGCCATGAAAGCGTTCGTCGTGACCCGCGTGGGTGACGTCTTCCTCGCTTTCGCGCTGTTCATTCTTTACAACGAACTGGGCACGCTGAACTTCCGCGAAATGGTGGAACTGGCGCCAGCGCACTTCGCCGCAGGCAATAACATGCTGTGGTGGGCAACGCTGATGCTGCTGGGTGGTGCCGTGGGTAAATCCGCGCAGCTGCCGCTGCAGACATGGCTGGCCGACGCGATGGCGGGTCCAACCCCTGTCTCCGCGCTGATCCACGCCGCAACCATGGTAACCGCCGGTGTCTACCTGATTGCTCGTACCCATGGCCTGTTCCTGATGACTCCGGAAATTCTGCATCTGGTGGGTATCGTTGGTGCGGTCACGCTGGTGCTGGCAGGCTTTGCCGCGCTGGTGCAGACCGACATCAAACGCGTTCTCGCGTATTCCACCATGAGCCAGATTGGTTACATGTTCCTGGCGCTGGGCGTTCAGGCGTGGGACGCAGCCATTTTCCACCTGATGACGCACGCGTTCTTTAAAGCGCTGCTGTTCCTCTCATCCGGTTCCGTGATTCTGGCCTGCCACCACGAGCAGAACATCTTCAAGATGGGCGGACTGCGTAAGTCCATTCCGCTGGTTTATGTCTGCTTCCTGGTGGGCGGCGCGGCGCTGGCGGCACTGCCGCTGATCACCGCGGGCTTCTTCAGTAAGGACGAAATCCTTGCGGGTGCCATGGCGAATGGTCATATCAATCTGATGGTTGCGGGTCTGGTCGGTGCGTTCATGACCTCCCTGTATACCTTCCGTATGATTTTCATCGTATTCCACGGTAAAGAACAAATTCACGCTCACGCAGGGAAGGGGATTACCCACCACCTGCCGCTGATTGTGCTGCTGGTACTGTCCACCTTCGTTGGCGCGATGATTGTGCCGCCGCTGCAGGGCGTACTGCCAGACACCACCGAGCTTGAGCACGGTCGCGTTCTGACGCTTGAAATCACCTCCGGTGTGGTCGCTATCGCGGGCATCCTGATCGCTGCATGGCTGTGGCTGGGCAAACGTACGCTGGTGACTGCCGTTGCCAACAGCGCGCCGGGCCGTCTGCTGGGCACCTGGTGGTACAACGCGTGGGGCTTCGACTGGCTGTACGACATGATCTTCGTTAAGCCGTTCCTGGGTATTGCGTGGCTGCTGAAGCGTGACCCGCTGAACAGCCTGATGAATATCCCGGCGATCCTTTCCCGCTTTGCAGGTAAAGGCCTGCTGTACAGCGAGAACGGTTACCTGCGCTGGTATGTGGCGTCCATGAGCATCGGTGCGGTTGTCGTGCTGGCGCTGCTGATGGTGTTGCGTTGATCGTTAAGTGAATTTTATTCGAATTCGTTGAAAATCAGGCCCCTGCTGGGGGCCTTAAAAAGGAATGTAAATCGCCATGTTACTACCCTGGCTAATATTAATTCCCTTCATCGGCGGCTTCCTGTGCTGGCAGACTGAACGCTTTGGCGTGAAGATGCCGCGCTGGATCGCGCTGATCACCATGGGATTGACGCTCGCGCTTGGCCTGCAACTGTGGTTGCAGGGCGGTTACTCACTGACCCAGTCTGCGGGCATTCCGCAGTGGCAGTCTGAGTTCATCCTGCCGTGGATCCCGCGTTTCGGCATTACGATCCACCTGGCGATTGACGGTCTGTCGCTGCTGATGGTGGTGCTGACCGGTCTGCTCGGCGTTCTGGCGGTACTTTGCTCCTGGCGAGAAATCGAAAAATACCAGGGCTTCTTCCACCTGAACCTGATGTGGATCCTGGGCGGCGTGATCGGCGTGTTCCTTGCCATCGACATGTTCCTGTTCTTCTTCTTCTGGGAGATGATGCTGGTGCCGATGTACTTCCTGATCGCGCTGTGGGGCCACAAGGCGTCCGACGGTAAAACGCGTATCACGGCGGCAACCAAGTTCTTCATCTATACCCAGGCGAGTGGTCTGGTGATGTTGATTGCCATTCTGGCGCTGGTGTTTGTTCACCACAACGCGACCGGTACCTGGACCTTCAACTACGAAGATCTGCTGAAGACGCCAATGTCCCACGGCGTTGAATACCTGCTGATGCTGGGCTTCTTCATTGCGTTCGCGGTGAAGATGCCGGTCGTTCCGCTGCACGGCTGGCTGCCAGACGCGCACTCTCAGGCACCAACGGCGGGTTCCGTTGACCTGGCGGGCATCTTGCTGAAAACGGCGGCCTACGGTCTGCTGCGTTTCGCACTGCCGCTGTTCCCGAATGCCTCCGCAGAATTCGCACCGATTGCCATGTGGCTGGGTGTGATCGGTATCTTCTACGGTGCCTGGATGGCCTTCACGCAGTACGACATCAAGCGTCTGATTGCCTACACCTCCGTTTCCCACATGGGCTTCGTGCTGATTGCTATCTACACCGGCAGCCAGCTGGCGTACCAGGGCGCGGTGATCCAGATGATTGCGCACGGTCTGTCCGCAGCCGGCCTCTTCATCCTGTGCGGTCAGCTGTATGAACGTCTGCATACCCGCGACATGCGCATGATGGGCGGTCTGTGGAGCAAAATTAAGTGGCTGCCAGCGCTGTCCATGTTCTTCGCTGTTGCCACTCTGGGGATGCCGGGTACCGGTAACTTCGTCGGCGAATTTATGATTCTGTTCGGCAGCTTCAAAGTGGTACCGGTGATTACCGTGATCTCCACCTTTGGTCTGGTGTTCGCTTCCGTGTACTCGCTGGCGATGCTGCACCGCGCTTACTTCGGTAAAGCGAAGAGCGAAATTGCTGCACAAGAACTGCCGGGGATGTCGCTGCGTGAGCTGTTCATCATCCTGCTGCTGGTCGTACTGCTGGTGCTGCTGGGCTTCTTCCCGCAGCCGATTCTGGATACCTCGCATAGCGCGATGGGTAACATCCAGCAGTGGTTTGTTAATTCTGCTTCTACTACAAGGCCGTAATTCGCCATGACAATAACTCCACAACAACTGATCGCGCTGCTACCGCTGCTGATCGTCGGATTGACGGTGGTGGTTGTGATGCTCTCCATTGCGTGGCGACGCAATCACTTCCTGAATGCCACGCTGTCGGTCATCGGCCTGAACGCCGCGTTAGTCTCTCTCTGGTTTGTTGGCCAGGGTGGGGCGATGGACGTCACCCCGCTGATGCGCGTTGACGGTTACGCCATGCTGTATACCGGTCTGGTGCTGCTGGCGAGCCTGGCAACCTGTACCTTTGCGTACCCGTGGCTCGAAGGCTACAACGACAATAAAGAAGAGTTTTACCTGCTGGTTCTGATTGCCGCGCTGGGCGGCATTCTGCTGGCGAATGCGAACCACCTGGCCGCGCTGTTCCTCGGTATTGAGCTAATCTCACTGCCGCTGTTCGGCCTGATTGGTTACGCCTTCCGTCAGAAGCGCTCCCTGGAAGCAAGCATCAAGTACACCATTCTGTCTGCTGCTGCGTCCTCGTTCCTGCTGTTTGGTATTGCGCTGCTGTACGCACAGTCCGGTAACCTCTCTTTCATGGCACTCGGCAAGAGCCTCGGTGACGGCATGCTGCATGAGCCGCTGCTGCTGGCTGGTCTGGGCATGATGATTGTTGGCCTCGGCTTCAAACTCTCTCTGGTGCCGTTCCACCTGTGGACGCCAGACGTATACCAGGGCGCTCCGGCTCCGGTGTCGACCTTCCTGGCGACGGCGAGCAAAATCGCTATCTTCGGTGTGGTCATGCGTCTGTTCCTGTACGCGCCTGTTGGTGACAGCGAAGCGGTTCGCGTGGTGCTGGGCATTATCGCGTTCGTCTCCATCATCTTCGGTAACCTGATGGCGCTGAGCCAGACCAACATCAAGCGTCTGCTGGGCTACTCGTCTATCTCTCATCTGGGCTACCTGATGGTGGCGCTGATTGCGCTGCAGAGCGGTGAGATGTCGATGGAAGCCGTGGGCGTGTATCTGGCCGGTTACCTGTTCAGCAGCCTCGGCGCCTTCGGCGTGGTGAGCCTGATGTCCAGCCCGTACCGTGGCCCGGATGCCGATTCACTGTTCTCCTACCGTGGTCTGTTCTGGCACCGTCCGATCCTGTCTGCGGTAATGACCGTGATGATGCTCTCTCTGGCAGGTATCCCGATGACGCTTGGCTTCATCGGTAAGTTCTACGTGCTGGCCGTCGGTGTGCAGGCGCACCTGTGGTGGCTGACTGCGGGCGTGGTTATCGGCTCCGCGATTGGTCTCTACTACTACCTGCGCGTGGCCGTGAGCCTGTACCTGAGCGCGCCTCAGCAGCTCAACCGTGATGCCCCAACCAACTGGCAGTACAGCGCTGGTGGTATCGTCGTGCTTATCTCAGCACTGCTGGTGCTGATCTTCGGTATCTATCCGCAGCCGCTGATTGATATCGTGCAGCGAGCGATGCCGCTGATGTAAAAACAAAAAACCCGCCTCGGCGGGTTTTTTTATGGTTTTCTCCCTCTCCCCGTGGGTGAGGGCTGGGGTGAGGGCACCAGCCCGCACCATGCTTAAGCCAGCTGCTTCCTGCTAATTAACGGCCCGTCAATCTTCTTCATCGAGCGGTCCAGCACTTCCTCAATCACAGACGACAGCTCGTTCAGCTCAAACTTCGCGACGTACCCGTCCGCCTTCACCTTGCGAATATGGTCTTCGTTGGCGTTGCCGGACAGGGAAGAGTGGATCACTACCGGAATGTCCTTCAATACCGGGTCGGTTTTGATTTTGCGCGTCAGCGTAAAACCGTCCATCTCCGGCATTTCGAGGTCGGTCAGCACCAGAGCGATCTTATCGGTGATGGGAACCCCTTCAGCCTGGGCCTGTGCCGCCAGCACGCCGATTTTTTCCCACGCGTCTTTGCCGGTGATATGCAGCTGCGCGGGGATCTCCATCGCCTGCAGACCTTTCTCCAGCATCGAGCGCGCCACCTTGGAATCTTCCGCAACGATGGCGACAGCGCCCGGCTTGATATGGAATTTGGTGGTCTTCAGATTCGTGGCGTGCAGATCGTGATTGGCCGGGGTGATGTCATACAGGATCTGCTCAACGTCCAGCACCATCGCCAGATCGTTGGTATCGGTCTTCTCGTCAAGACACGCGATGCTGGTGATGTAGCGACCGCTGACGGCGGTTTCCGCCGCATGCACCTGCTTCCAGTCCAGACGCATGATGTTCTCAACCGATTCCACGGCAAACGCCTGCACGCTGCGCGCGTATTCGGTGATCAGCAGGATGTTCAGTCCGGTGGTAGGCTTACAGCCCGCCACGGCGGCCAGGTCAATCACCGGGATCACCTGATCGCGAATATTCACCATTCCCATCAGCGGTGACTTCATCCCAGCGGGTTTCGTGAACTCCGGCATCGGCACAATTTCACGCAGCTTAAAGACGTTAATGCCAAACAGCTCGGATTTATTTTCGTTCAGAGAGGTGCCAAGACGGAACAGCAACAGTTCAAAACGGTTCGACAGGGTCAGATTCGCCCTGTCATCAATATCTTTCTGGAAATTATCCATTCTACCCTCGAGAGAAATGCTGACCTTTTAATCGTTATCGGCATCCTGAGGGAAAAATGAAGGACTAAACGCTAACCTGAGCGAAATCTTCGGCCAGCTCACATTCCGGGAACAGCGCGCGGCACTCTGCCAGCAGGCTTGCGCATCCCCGCGCGTCGTAGCGCGAGCTGACATGGGTGACGATGAGCCGCCCTACGCCCGCGTCACGGGCAAGCTGCGCCGCCTGACGCGTGGAGCTATGGCCCCGGCTGTTGGCTTTCTCTTCCATCGCCGTTTCAAGCGTCGCTTCATGCACCATCACGTCCACGCCCTGAGCCAGCGTGAGCGCCGCCGGGCAAGGGGCAGTATCGCCAAAAATCGCCAGTTTTTTGCCGGGCTGCGGTGTGGAGAGATAATTTTGGCCGTTGATAACGCGTCCGTCCTCCAGCGTGACGGTCTCTCCGTGCTTCAGACGCTGGAACAGCGGCCCGGGTTTTACGCCGTCGGCCATCAGCGCGGCGGCATCCAGCGCGCCGGGTTTATCATGCGCATCAATACGGTAGCCATAGCACTCCACAGGATGATTGAGCGGTTGAGCGGTAACCCGGTAATCCCCGTCATCAAAAACCAGGCCTTCGGCAATCTCAACGACCTCCAGCGGATAATCTGTCCATGACCCGCTCAGGCGTAGCGTAGTTTCAACAAATTCACGAATACCCGCTGGCCCGTAAATCGTCAGCGGGTTGGCGTTACCGGCCATCGAGCGGCTGCACAGCAGGCCGGGAAGGCCAAACAGATGGTCGCCATGCAGATGGGTGATAAAAATTTTATCCAGCTTGCCGGGGTGGTAAGCGGTGTGTAACAGCTGATGCTGCGTCCCTTCACCGCAGTCAAACAGCCACAGCCCGCCGCGGGTGGGATGCTTAAGATCCAGCAGGATCGCCGTCACGTTCCGTGAGCGGGTTGGCACGCCAGCGGACGTACCCAGAAAAATCAGTTCCATAACGCAATCAGCCCTTTGCCGAACGGGGAGGGGTTTAGTATAACGTGATGAACCCCAGGAAGGAGACTGACATGATCCAGTGGCAAGATTTACATCATAGCGACCTCACCGTTCATTCACTTTACGCCCTGCTGAAGCTGCGCTGTGAGGTGTTTGTTGTGGAACAGACCTGCCCATATCAGGACATCGACGGCGATGACCTTGTCGGTGAGAACCGCCATATCCTCGGCTGGCGGGATAACGAGCTGGTGGCGTATGCGAGGATTCTGAAAAGCGAAGACGATTTTGAGCCTGTCGTCATTGGCCGCGTCATCATCAGCGGCAAGGCGCGCGGTGAAAAACTGGGCTATCAGCTGATGGAAAAAACGCTGGAGGCGTGCCATAAACAGTGGCCTGACAAGGCGTTATACCTCGGCGCGCAGGCGCACCTGCAGTCGTTCTATGCCCACTTTGGCTTCACGCCGGTAACGGAAGTGTATGACGAAGATGGCATTCCCCACATCGGCATGGCGCGGGAAACGAAGCAGGCGTAATGGCATCTCGTTGGCTATAGTTAGCGGACTGGTGTACTAACATGGAGAAAAATATGTCATTTCAATCCTGGGATACCCGTATCGACGACGACCTGGCCTTACTGAGCGAAACGCTGGAAGAGGTGTTACGTTCCTCGGGCGACCCTGCCGATCAGAAATATATTGAGCTAAAAGCCCGTGCCGAGCAGGCGCTGCATGAAGTGAAAAACCGGGTCAGCCATGCGTCTGATACTTACTATTACCGTGCCAAAAAAGCGGTGTATCGTGCCGATGATTATGTGCATGAAAAACCGTGGCAGGGCATTGGGGTGGGTGCCGCCGTGGGGCTGGTACTGGGGCTGCTGTTAGCCCGTCGTTAACAGCGTTTTAAACGCTTAACCACTCCCTATACGTGGGTACTGCTATTTATGGTCAGTACCCCGTATAATACGAGGTTTTAACAGGGAGAGGTTCGCGTGAATTCGATTTTCCTCGCGCTGGAGCAACTGCGTACCCAGCTATCGCAAGCGTTACCCGCAGCACCCGGCATACGTCATTTCGACGTCTCTTTCCCGTTAAACGACGCCTTCGATCCCCTCGCCTGGCTGGGCGAGCAGCAGTGTTATCCGCAGTTTTACTGGCAGCAGCGTAACGGCGATGAAGAACTGGCCGCGCTGGGGGCGGTCACCCAATTTTCCTCTCTGGCATTAGCCTCGCAGTTTTTGCGCGAGCAAAACGCGGCAAGTGATACCCGCATCTGCGGCCTGAACGCCTTTAATCCGGAGCAGGGCAGCCTCTTTTTACCGCGACTGCTCTGGCGACGTACCGCCGGCAACGCCACGCTGCGCCTGCAGCTCTGGAGCGACCGCTCGCTTGTGGAGGATGCCCGCGCCGCGCTGGATTTTTTACAGCGGCTTCGTCCTGCCAGATCTATCCGTCCGCTCTCCGTGCAGGTTGAGCACGAAACCCATCAGCCGCAGCAGGCCGAATGGCTGAAGCTTATCCGCAGGGCGACGGAGACCATCGCGCGCGGTGATTTTGAAAAAGTGGTTCTCGCCCGGGCAACCGATCTGCAGTTTACGCAGCGCGTTAACCCCGTCGCGCTGATGGCGGCCAGCCGCGCCCTGAATTTACACTGCTACCATTTCTGCATGGTATTCGACGCCAGCAACGCGTTTCTCGGCTCTACGCCCGAGCGTCTCTGGCGACGGCGCGGCAAGCTGCTGCGCACGGAAGCGCTCGCTGGCACCGTCGCCAGCCATACCGAAGATAGCCAGGCGCAGCGTCTCGGCGAGTGGCTGCTCAATGATGATAAAAACCAGCGCGAAAATATGCTGGTGGTGGAAGATATCTGCCAGCGTCTTCAGCGCTCTACGCAGACGCTTGAGGTACTGCCCCCCCAGGTGGTACGCCTGCGTAAGGTGCAGCATTTGCGCCGCTGTATCTGGACCGAGCTCAAACAGGCCGATGACGAGCAGTGTCTGCTCATGTTACAGCCGACCGCGGCCGTTGCTGGATTACCCCGACAGCCCGCGCGCGAGTTTATCCAGAAGGTTGAACCCTTTAACCGCGAGTGGTACGCCGGTTCGGCCGGGTATTTATCCCCCGAACAGAGTGAGTTCTGCGTGGCGCTGCGCTCCGCGCGCGTTCAGGAGGACTCCCTGCGGCTCTACGCCGGTGCCGGTATTGTCAGCGGATCTGACCCGGAGCAGGAGTGGCAGGAGATTGAAAATAAAGCAGCCGGATTGCGCTCTCTGCTCCTAAGGGATTAATACAGATTCGCGCAATCCCGATTCATATCAAAATTCCAATTTTTTCTATTATTTATACTGTGTCGCATTCTTGATACCGGACAATCTCATGTCAGTAAGTTCTTTTAACCGACGCTGGGCGGCGGTGATCCTTGAAGCCCTGACGCGCCATGGCGTCAGGCACGTGTGTATTGCACCGGGTTCTCGCTCAACGCCGCTGACGCTGGCGGCCGCAGAAAACCGGGCGTTCATTCACCACACCCACTTTGATGAACGCGGCCTCGGGCATCTTGCGCTGGGTCTGGCGAAAGTCAGCAAAGAACCTGTGGCGGTGATCGTCACCTCCGGTACCGCCGTGGCGAACCTCTATCCGGCCCTGATTGAAGCCGGGTTAACGGGTGAAAGAGTGATCTTACTGACGGCCGATCGTCCCCCTGAGCTTATCGACTGCGGTGCCAATCAGGCCATTCGCCAGCCGGGGCTCTTTTCTTCGCATCCTTCGCAGACGATTTCGTTACCGCGTCCCACCCAGGATATTCCGGCAAGCTGGCTGGTCTCCACCGTCGATCACGCTATGGAGACGTTGCGCAGCGGGGCGTTGCATATCAACTGCCCGTTTGCCGAGCCGCTGTACGGCGAGCTGGACGAGACGGGTCTGGACTGGCAGCAGTCTCTCGGCGACTGGTGGCAGAGTGAAAAACCGTGGCTGCGCGAGCAGACGCATCTTGAGAGCGCGAAGCAGCGCGACTGGTTCTTCTGGCGGCAGAAGCGCGGCGTAGTGATTGCCGGGCGCATGAGCGCCGCCGAAGGCAGGCTGGTCGCTGAATGGGCGCAAACCCTTGGCTGGCCGCTGATAGGCGATGTGCTTTCCCAGACCGGGCAGCCGCTGCCGTGCGCCGACCTCTGGCTGGGTAATGCCAAAGCGGTCACCGAGCTTGCGCAGGCGCAGATTGTGGTCCAGCTTGGATCGAGTTTGACCGGCAAACGGTTACTGCAGTGGCAGGCCACCTGCACGCCGGAAGAGTACTGGCTGGTGGATTCGCTGGAAGGACGGCTTGACCCGGCGCACCACCGCGGCCGTCGTCTGGTCAGCAGCATCGATGCCTGGCTGACGCTTCATCCGGCTGAAAAACGCAAGCCCTGGGCTGTGGCCATCCCGGACCTTTCGCGTCAGGCATGGGAACTGACCAAAGCGCACTGTGAAGCGTTTAGCGAAGCCGGGCTGGCGCACCGTATTCGCCAGTGCCTGCCTGAACAGGGGCAGCTGTTTGTCGGCAACAGCCTGGTCGTGCGGCTGATTGATGCGTTTTCGAAGCTGCCCGCGGGCTACCCGGTGTACAGCAACCGCGGTGCCAGCGGCATCGACGGGCTGATCTCCACGGCGGCGGGCGTGCAGCGCGCCAGCGCGAAATCGACGCTGGCGATCGTGGGCGATCTCTCCGCGCTCTACGATCTCAACGCGCTGGCGCTGCTGCGTCAGGCGTCAGCCCCGTTTGTGCTGATTGTGGTCAACAACAACGGCGGGCAGATTTTCTCCCTGTTGCCAACGCCCCAGAGCGAGCGCGAGCGCTTCTATCTGATGCCTCAGAACGTGCAGTTCGAACACGCCGCGGCGATGTTTAGCCTGAAATACCATCGCCCGGAAAGCTGGGAACAGCTGGACGCGGCGTTAAGCAGCGCCTGGAAGCAGCCGGGCGCAACGCTGATTGAGCTGGTGGTGAACGAGGCTGACGGTGCGCAGGCCCTGCAAAGCCTGCTGGCGCAGGTGAGCCAGCTGTGATCCTCTCTGGCGTGCAGCAGGCTGGCAAACCAGGCTATCCCTGGCTGGTCTTTTTACACGGTTTTTCCGGTGACTGCCGCGAGTGGCAGAGGGTAGGTGAAGGGCTCAGCGATTACCCCCGGCTGTACCTGGATCTGCCGGGTCACGGTGGATCCCAGGATCTGGGCATGACGGGGTTTGACGAGATGAGCACGTTGCTCACCCGAACCCTTATTAGTTACAACATACTGAAATTCTGGCTCATCGGGTACTCCCTCGGCGGCCGCATTGCGATGTTCCACGCTTGCCAGCAGCCGAAGGGGCTGCAGGGCGTGATGGTGGAGGGAGGACACCCGGGCCTGCAGGATGCCGAGGCGCGAAATGCGCGGCTGGCGTCCGACCGCCGCTGGGCAGGGCGTTTTCGCACCGAACCGCTGGAGAAAGTGTTCGCTGACTGGTACCAACAGCCCGTGTTCGCCTCCCTCACGGACGCCCAACGCGAGGCGCTGATTACCCTGCGCAGCCAGAACAACGGCGAGACGCTGGCTATGATGCTCGAGGCGACCTCGCTGGCCGTGCAGCCGGATTTGCGTGCCGCGCTTAGCGCACGCGATTTCTCTTTTGACTATCTCTATGGCGAACGGGATGAGAAGTTCGCGGCCCTTGCCGCGGAAATGAACGCCGTTCGCCATGCCATTCCCAATGCCGGACACAACGCCCACCGGGAAAACCCCGATGCGGTTATCGCGAGTCTGGCTCAGATACTGCGTTATCGAATAAAGGACACTCTATGATCTATCCTGATGAAAACATGCTTTACGCCCCGGTTGAATGGCAGGACTGCTCCGAAGGCTACACCGACATTCGTTACCACAAATCCGCCGACGGCATTGCCAAAATCACCATCAACCGTCCGCAGGTGCGTAACGCCTTCCGTCCGCTGACCGTGAAAGAGATGATTCAGGCCCTGGCGGATGCGCGCTACGACGACAACATCGGCGTGATTGTCCTGACCGGCGAAGGCGATAAAGCGTTCTGCTCCGGTGGCGATCAGAAAGTGCGCGGCGACTACGGCGGATACCAGGACGATGCGGGTACCCACCACCTGAACGTCCTCGATTTCCAGCGTCAGATCCGCACCTGTCCAAAACCGGTGGTGGCGATGGTGGCGGGCTACTCCATCGGCGGCGGTCACGTGCTGCACATGATGTGCGATCTGACCATTGCCGCCGAGAACGCCATCTTCGGCCAGACCGGTCCGAAAGTAGGCTCCTTCGACGGCGGCTGGGGCGCCTCGTATATGGCACGCATCGTCGGGCAGAAAAAAGCCCGCGAAATCTGGTTCCTGTGCCGTCAGTACAATGCCCAGGAAGCGCTGGATATGGGCCTGGTGAATACCGTGGTGCCGATTGCCGATCTCGAAAAAGAGACCGTTCGCTGGTGTCGCGAAATGCTGCAAAACAGCCCGATGGCGCTGCGCTGCCTGAAGGCCGCTCTCAACGCCGACTGCGACGGACAGGCGGGTCTGCAGGAGCTGGCGGGCAACGCCACCATGCTGTTCTACATGACCGAAGAGGGTCAGGAAGGGCGCAACGCGTTTAACGAAAAACGCCAGCCGGACTTCAGCAAATACAAACGGAACCCGTAATGCGTCGCGCGCAGGTTTACCGCTGGCAGATACCGATGGACGCGGGCGTGGTGCTGCGTGAACGGCGGTTAAAAACCCGTGACGGCTTATTCGTGCATCTGCAGCAGGACGAGCGGGAAGGCTGGGGCGAGATTTCACCTCTGCCGGGCTTTAGCCTGGAGTCGCTGGATGACGCGCAGTCAGCATTGCTGGCGTGGGCGGACGCGTGGCGCGAGGGCGCGGATCCGGCGTTGCCGGACGTGTCTTCCGCGGCTTTTGGCATCAGCTGCGCGCTGGCGGAGCTCGACGGCAGCCTGCCTGAAGAGGCTAACTACCGCGCGGCACCGCTCTGCACGGGCGATCCTGACGAGCTGTTCGCGCTGCTCTCCGCCATGCCGGGCGAGAAAGTGGCGAAAATTAAAGTCGGTCTCTACGAAGCGGTGCGCGACGGAATGGTCGCTAACCTGCTGCTGGAAGCCATCCCCGACCTTCATCTGCGTCTGGACGCTAACCGCGCCTGGACGCCGCTCAAGGCGCAGCAGTTTGCAAAGTACGTCAACCCGGCGTACCGCAGCCGCATTGCCTTCCTCGAAGAACCCTGCAAAACCCGCGACGATTCGCGCGCGTTTGCCCGCGAAACGGGGATAGCCATCGCCTGGGATGAAAGCCTGCGAGAGGAGGATTTTGAATTTATCGCCGAGCCCGGCGTCAGCGCGGTGGTGATTAAACCGACGCTGACCGGCAGCCTGGCGAAGGTGCGCGAGCAGGTCTCGGCGGCGCACGCTTCGGGGCTGACGGCGGTCATCAGCTCGTCGATTGAGTCCAGCCTTGGGCTGACCCAGCTGGCGCGCATTGCCGCCTGGTTAACGCCGGATACGATCCCCGGCCTCGACACGCTGAACCTGATGCAGGCCCAGCTTATCCGCACGTGGCCGGACAGCGCGCTGCCGTGCCTCGACGTCACGGCGCTGGAGCCGTTGTTATGAGTTTTACCGACTGGCCGTGGCGGCACTGGCGCGCGCAGTTTGCTGATAAACCGGCCCTGAGGCTGAACGACGAAGTGCTCAGCTGGCAACAGCTGTGCGCCCGCGTCGACCGCCTTGCGGCAGAGTTTCACCTGCAGGGCGTGGAGGAGGGCAACGGCGTGCTGCTGCTGGCCCATAATCATCCGCTAACCCTGCTGGCGTGGCTGGCGCTGCTCCAGTGCGGGGCGCGTATTCTTCCCGTTAATCCGCAGCTGCCTCGCCCGCTGCTGGACGTGTTGCTTCCGCAGATGACGCTGCGCTTTGCGCTGGTGCTGGACGGTACCTTTGACGGTCTTCCTGGTCTGAGCATGCGCGAGCATGCGGGGGAATATTGCGTTGCGTGGCAGCCGGCGCGGCTGGCGTCGATGACGCTAACCTCCGGCTCCACCGGGCTGCCGAAAGCGGCGGTGCATACCTGCGACGCCCATCTCGCCAGCGCGCGCGGCGTGCTGGCGCTGATGCCCTACGGCGAAGACGACGACTGGCTGCTTTCGCTGCCGCTGTTTCACGTTTCCGGGCAGGGGATTTTATGGCGCTGGCTGCAGGCCGGCGCGCGGTTAACCGTGCGCGAGAAACAGCCCCTGGCGCAGGCGCTGCTCGGCTGTACGCACGCCTCGCTGGTGCCGACCCAGCTCTGGCGCCTGCTTAATACCCACCAGCCTGTCGCACTGAAAGCGGTGCTGCTGGGCGGGGCCGCCATCCCTGTTGAATTGACGCAGCAGGCGCGCGAGCAGGGGATTCGCACCTTCTGCGGCTACGGCCTGACCGAGTTTGCCTCTACCGTCTGCGCGAAAGCGGCGGACGGCGAGCCGGACGTAGGCTATGCGCTGCCGGGCAGAGAGGTGCAGGTGGTTGACGGTGAAGTCTGGATCCGGGCAGAGAGTATGGCCTCAGGCTACTGGCGGGACGGCGAACTAGTTCCGCTGACCAACGCGCAGGGATGGTTCGCCACCCGCGATCGCGGTGAATGGCATGACGGTCGCCTGACGATCCTGGGCCGCATGGACAACCTCTTTTTTAGCGGCGGAGAAGGGATCCAGCCGGAGAGCCTTGAGCGCGTTATCGCCCGCCATCCGCAGATTAACCAGGTGTTTATCGTTCCGCTGGACGACGCCGAGTTTGGACAGCGTCCGGTGGCGGTGGTGGAGTGCGAGCCGGGAACGGATATCAGCTGTTTACCTGACTGGGTCAGGGATAAGGTGGCGCGTTTTGAGCAACCCGTCCGCTGGCTGCTGTTGCCGACCGAACTCAAAAATGGCGGCATTAAAGTCTCGCGCCGCGCGTTGCAGCAGTGGGTGAACGCCTCGCTGAAGGGATAATAGCCGTTTCAAATAATTACAATCTACTGACCTGCCGCACGCAGAGTGCTTGATCCGCGGGAGACTCCGGTTAAAATCTCGCGGTTTTGGGACTTCTTTATAATAATTGTGCGGGATCACGACAATGAAAAAAGTGGCATTACTGGGCTTCGGCCTGATGGTTGTATCTGCGGCGGCTAACGCCATCAGCATTAACGGCTCGGCGGGTCAGGATTATACCCACCTGGGCTTTGGCATGGGTACCGAGACATCCGGTCTGGCGATGACCGGCGGCTGGACGCATAACGATGACGACGGTGACGCGGCCAGCCTCGGCCTGGGTCTGAACGTTCCTCTTGGCCCGTTCCTGGCCACCGTCGGCGGTAAAGGTATCTATACCAACCCAAATGACGGTGACGAAGGGTACGCGGCGGCAGTGGGCGGCGGCCTGCAGTGGAAAATTGGCGACAGCTTCGGCCTGTTTGGTGAGTACTACTATTCGCCGGACTCCCTCTCAAGCGGTATCGAAAGCTATGAAGAGGCCAACGCCGGCGCGCGCTGGACCATCATGCGTCCCATTACCATCGAAGCGGGCTATCGCTATCTGAACCTGGCCGGTAAAGACGGGAACCGCGATAACGCGCTGGCCGACGGCCCGTACGTGGGCGTCAGCGCAGGCTTCTAATCACTCCGGCGCGGCGTTCTGTCGCGCCAGTTTCTCTCTTCTCCACCCCGCGTTTGCGCTATAGTGTTTTGACCAAATAAGCGGGAGAACATAATGATTAACGTGGAGATGTTATCCACCGGCGACGAAGTGCTGCATGGACAAATTATTGATACCAATGCTGCCTGGCTTGCCGATCTTTTCTTTGAGCAAGGATTACCGTTAACGCGCCGCAATACCGTGGGCGACAATCTTGAGTCGCTGGTCGCTATTCTGCGCGAGCGCAGCGAACAGTGCGACGTGCTGATTGTGAACGGCGGGCTCGGCCCCACTAGCGACGATCTCAGCGCGCTGGCCGCCGCCACCGCAAAAGGCGAAGGGCTGGTGCTGCACGAGGCGTGGCTTTCGCAGATGGAGCGCTTTTTCTCCGAACGTGGCCGCGTCATGGCCCCCAGCAACCGCAAACAGGCTGAAATTCCCGCCAGCGCCGAGCTGGTCGATAACCCGGTGGGTACCGCGTGCGGGTTTGCCATGCAGCTGAACCGCTGCCTGATGTTCTTCACGCCGGGCGTGCCCTCAGAATTTAAAGTGATGGTCGAGCAGCAGATCCTGCCGCGCCTTCGCGATCGTTTTACCCTGCCTGAACCGCCGCTGTGCCTGCGTCTGACCACCTTTGGCCGCTCGGAAAGCGATCTGGCCCAGAGCCTTGACCCTCTCCCGCTGCCGCCGGGTGTCTCAATGGGCTACCGCTCCTCCATGCCGATCATTGAACTCAAGCTGACAGGCCCGGCCGAGCAGAAAGAGGCGATGCTGGCCCTGTGGCCCGAGGTGCAGCGCGTAGCGGGCGAAAGCCTGATCTTTGAAGGGACGGAAGGGCTGCCCGCGCAGATTGCGACGCACCTGCAGTCGCGTCAGCTGAGCGTGACCTTAAGCGAGCAGTTCACCGGTGGCCTGCTGGCGCTGCAGCTGTCGCGCGTCAACGCGCCGCTGCTGGCCAGCGAAGTGGTGCCGTTCCAGCAGGAGACGCTGGCGCAGACCGCCCGCTGGGCTTCAGAGAGAAGGGTGAAGCATTTTGCCGGTCTGGCGCTGTTCGTCGGGGGGCTGGACGAGGAATACCTTAACTTCGCGCTGGCGACGCCGGAAGGCACCTGGGCCCTGCGGGTAAAAATGAGCATCACCCGCCACAGCCTGGCGGTGCGTCAGGAGGTTTGCGCCATGATGGCGTTGAACATGCTGCGCCGCTGGCTGAATGGCAAAGAGGTTGCCAGCGAGCACGGCTGGATTAACGTTGTCGAGTCGCTGTTCATCGAGTAAAACCTGTGCCGGGGCCTTTCGCCCCGGCACTGTTTAGCCCAGCGCCTTCGCCAGCAGGGTGATTGGATGTTCGCAGCGCTTGCTGGTGGACATCTCAATCTGCCACTTGCAGGTTTCGCAGTCCGTTACCACGATATCCGCGCCGCTCTCTTCAATCTGACGGAACAGCGGGGCGCCAATCGCCTGTGACGTTTCGTAGTTTTCACGCTTAAAGCCGTAGGTCCCCGCAATCCCGCAGCAGCGCGAATCCAGCACCGTCAGCTCCAGGCCTGGAATTAACCGCAGCAGCTCAAGCGTATAGAGCGACCAGCCCATTTTCTCCATATGACACGGCGTGTGATACACCACTTTCAGCGGTAATGTCTTCAGCGGCAGCGTCTGTCCGCCGTCCAGCTTGCGCCACAGGAAGCGCGTCGCCAGCTCGATGTGCTCGCGCAGGCCGGCGTTATCCACGTCCAGCAGATGCGGGTACTCATCGCGCAGGGTGAAGGTACAGGTGGACGAGGTCGCCAGCACCGGAATACCTTTATCGACAATCGCTTCACGCAGTGACGCGACATTGCCTTGAGCCTGCCTGCGCGCTTTATCGGTAAACCCGTTGGCGATAAGCGGTACGCCGCAGCACTTCTCTTTGTTCAGTAGCTGAACGCCCGTTCCCATGGCGTTCAGCACCTTCAGCAGATCTTTGCCCAGCTGCGGGTGGTTGTAGTTCACATAGCAGCCGTGGAAGAAGGCCACCTGATCGGCGTACTGCGCCTGTTCCGCCGCGACGGATTTGTACCAGCGGCGGAAGGTGCCGTGAGAATATTTTGGCAGGCTGCGGTGATGATCTATCTTCAGCGTCGCATCCAGCAGCTGGCGCACCGGCTTGAGAGAGGTCGCGGCATTCACCAGCGGGGCAAATGGCGTCGAGACGCTGCCCATCAGATCGGTATGGCTCAGGATCGCGTCCCGCAGCGTCGGCTTTTGCGTGCTGTAGCGCGCCCGGGCGCGCTGGATGATATCGCCGATTTTAACATCCGACGGGCAGGCGACTTCGCAGCGTTTGCAGTTAATACAGTATTTCAGCGCCTCGTCGTACAGCTTACCGTCCTTCAGACGCAGACGCTCGCCGTCCGGCCCGGCCTGTTTCGGGCCAGGATAGCGTGGGTTCACGCCGCTGACCGGAC
Organism: Enterobacter sp. WP_7_1; assembly: GCF_003688535.1. Taxonomy (NCBI): domain Bacteria; kingdom Pseudomonadati; phylum Pseudomonadota; class Gammaproteobacteria; order Enterobacterales; family Enterobacteriaceae; genus Enterobacter; species Enterobacter sp. WP_7_1. Next base: position 309,670 of record NZ_REFK01000002.1, read on the forward strand.
AGACGGTGGTGCACACCGTGCATTTAATGCAGCTTTCAAAACGGGTGTCGTTCATTGTTCAGCCTCCGTGCGCTGGCTAATCTGCTCTGCCACATACAGCGCCGTGACGGCGCAGACCCCGCCACCGCATCCCTGAGCAATGGGATCGTACCCGCCCAGCAGCGAGCCGATGGCAAAGAGATTACTGACGGGCTTACCGGAAAGTTGCGGATGCAGCTGGCTATCGACAATCACGCCGAACTGCTGCCAGGGCTGCGGCGAGAAGAAATCACTCTGATACCAGTCCGCGCGGGAGGCTCGCTGGCGAACATCCAGCCCCATGATAGCTTCCCGGATGCCCTCCCGGCTGCTCAGCAGCCCGTTGCTGAAGAAGCTGCCGCTTGCCAGCACCGTATAGCGGGCACGAAGCGGAATATCGTCGTGGTTGCGCGTCCAGATTTCGCTCACCGCGCCGTCGGTCAGGGTGATTTTTTTCACCTCATCGCCCGCCATCCACACGCCGCCCTGCGCGACAAACTGGCGCTGGAGCTGGGTATGCAGGCGAATGCCGGGTACGGAAGGGGGCAGCGTGGGCAGCAGGCCGAGCGAGCAGGGCAGACGATCCGAGAGCCAGCGCCAGAGCCGGTTGTCGCGTAAACCAAAGCAGGCGGGTATCAGCAGGGCGTCGCAGCCGTCGCTGAGCGGCCTGAGCGCGTCATACAGCAGCGGCCATTTGTCCTCGTTATCCAGAAAACGGGCGATATTCACCGCGCGAAATTCGCTCGGGTTGTCGCGCAGGACATCAAGCTCGGGCAGCTCTATCTCTGCCGTTTCGGCCTTAACGCCCTGGCGACAGAGCGACGCCGCCGTGAGATGGGGCTGAAAATCCAGAAAACCGCTAATACCCACGACCCGCACGCGCGCGGCATTGAAGGGTGCAACGGGTACCTCCTCCGGGCTGAGCCAGGCAGAGCGTAGGGTGCCGAGCGGCGTGACGCGCTGGTGATTTAGCCGGGCGCTTCCCTTCAGACGCGCGCCGCAGCCCGCCAGCAGCGCTTCGGTTTCCAGCGCAAAGCGGTCAATATGCTGGGCGCCAATCAGGTGATACGGGTGCTCCGGCGGCAGCTTATCGCGGTACGCTTCGTCCACCAGATCCAGCGAGCCCGACGAGAAGTGCAGGGCGCTCTGGCCCCGGGTGATAATGGCGCAGCGCAGCCCCTGCTTCGAGAGCTTGATGCCGCAGAGCAGACCTGCCAGCCCGCCGCCGACGATTACGGTATCAAATTTCATCGCGTTGCTCCTTCTCAAGACCGCAAAGCCCCTGGTAGACCCAGCGGGTAAATTCGCTTTCGCGCAGGGCATCGCCCCAGGCGACAGGCTGAATGCCTTTCCAGCGCTCGTTTAAAAACGCGCTGAGCTGATCGAGCAACTGGGTGGCGGTGGTGGTATGAAAACGCTGCAGCAGCCCGGCGGCACGACAGGCGCACAGCTCGCCCTGACAGGTCCCCATTCCCACGCGGGTGCGGCGGCGAAGATCGAGCAGGCTGTTGACCGTCAGACTTTCCACCGCGTACTGCACCTCACCGGCGGTGACGGCTTCGCACTCGCACACCAGGCTGCGGCTCAGGCGTCCTTCACCGAGCCACTGTGGCGTTCTGTCGCCGTGGCGGTAAATCGCGGATCCGCGCAGCGGCGCGGGCAGGGAGATAATTTTTTGCAGCGTTTTTTCGGTGGACTGCCGCGAGCCGGGCAGCGGCTGGTCTGCCGTCACGCATGTTTCGGTATTCCCCAGCTTGCGGCAGACGGCATCGGTCGCCCACTCGGCCATCAGGCGGTAGGTCATCAGCTTGCCGCCGGTGATGGTGATAAACCCGTCCATGCCGTCGCGCTCGGCGTGATCGAGCAGCACAATGCCCCGGCTGACGTTACGCCCGCTCGGGTCGTTGTCGCTGGCGACCAGCGGACGCACGCCCGCGTAGGCGCGCAGAATACGCGTCTGGGCCATCACCGGGGCCAGCTTTTCCCCTTCACGCAGCAGGACGTCGACCTCTTCGGCGGTCACGCGGTTGTAGTCAATCTCGCTGTAGTCCACGTGGGTTGAGGTGGTACCGATTAACGAAATGGTGTCGCCCGGGACGAGGATATCGGCATCGGACGGTTTGCGGCAGCGGTTGATCACGTGGTTATTGATGCGGTGGTCGAGGATCAGCAGCGAGCCTTTTGCCGGGAACATGCGCACCGACAGATCCGCGTATTCCGCGATGCGCTGCCCCCAGATCCCCGCCGCGTTGACCACAACGGCGGCATACAGCTCGCTGTGTTCATTATATTGCGTATCGAGGATCCGCACGCCGCAGATGCGGTTTCCCTCGCGGATAAGCCCGGTCACTTCGTGCCCGGTCAGGATGCGCGCGCCATGCTCGCGGGCGTCCAGCATATTGGCGGCGGTCAGGCGGAAGGGGTCAACGGTGCCGTCAGGCACTTTCACCGCGCCGATAAGCGCCGGGTTAACAGACGGTTCCAGCCGCCGCGCCAGCGCCGGGTCCATGGCCTCAGCCTGAATGCCCGCCGCAGTGCAGGCGGTAATAAAGGTGTCCTGAAAGGCGAGGTCATCTTCGGGAAGGGTAATAAAGAGGCCGTCGGTCGGCTCAATGCAGTGGCGGGCGATACGCTTGAGGATCTGGTTTTCAGCAATACATTCGCGTGCGGATTCACCGTCGGTAACCGCGTACCGCGCGCCGCTGTGCAGCAGGCCGTGGTTACGCCCGGTTGCGCCCGTGGCGATGTCGTGGCGCTCCAGCAGCGTGACGCTTAAGCCGCGAAGGGCGCAGTCGCGTGCGATCCCGGCGCCGGTTGCGCCACCGCCAATGATTATCACATCGCTGTAGCGAGGATCGTGAATGGTCATTGTTTACCCTCTATGTTCGTTTTTTTATCATTTAGCCATATCAATAGTGTGGTTTGTTTGATTTCGAACATAAACGCGCGAAATTCGAAAGTGAAACGTGATTTCATGCGCTTTTTTGCGCATTCTGTCATATTTCTGTAACAATCTGTGCGTTGATTCACAGTAACAATCACCGTGATTTCTTAACATCCCCGCCTCTGGAATTCAGGTGCGAGCCACCTGCTCATTCAATTCAAGGCCACGGAGGCTGTTATGCTCAGTATCTTCAAACCTGCGCCGCATCGGGCGCGTCTGCCAGAGGCAGAAATTGATCCGCTATACCGCCGTCTGCGCTGGCAAATTTTCCTGGGGATCTTCTTCGGGTACGCGGCGTACTACCTTGTACGTAAAAACTTCGCGCTCGCCATGCCGTATCTGGTGGAGCAGGGCTTCTCCCGCGGCGATCTGGGGTTCGCGCTGTCGGGGATCTCAATTGCCTACGGTTTTTCCAAATTCATCATGGGTTCCGTGTCGGATCGCTCCAATCCGCGGGTGTTCCTGCCTGCCGGCCTGATCCTGGCGGCCGCGGTCATGCTGTTCATGGGCTTTGTGCCGTGGGCGACGTCCAGTATTGCGATTATGTTCGTGCTGCTGTTCCTCTGCGGCTGGTTCCAGGGGATGGGGTGGCCGCCGTGCGGACGCACCATGGTGCACTGGTGGTCGCAGAAGGAGCGCGGCGGCATCGTGTCGGTGTGGAACTGCGCGCATAACGTGGGGGGCGGTATTCCGCCGCTGCTGTTCCTGCTGGGGATGGCCTGGTTCAACGACTGGCACGCTGCGCTGTATATGCCAGCCTTCGGCGCCATCGTCGTGGCGATTATCGCCTTCGCGCTGATGCGCGACACGCCTCAGTCCTGCGGCCTGCCGCCGATTGAAGAGTACAAAAACGACTATCCGGATGATTACAGCAAAGAGCACGAAGAAGAGCTGACCGCAAAACAGATCTTCATGAAGTACGTCCTGCCGAACAAGCTGCTGTGGTACATCGCGGTGGCGAACGTGTTCGTTTATCTGCTGCGCTACGGCATTCTGGACTGGTCCCCGACCTACCTGAAAGAGGTGAAGCACTTCGCGCTGGATAAATCGTCCTGGGCCTATTTCCTGTATGAATATGCCGGGATCCCGGGCACGCTGCTTTGCGGCTGGATGTCGGACAAGGTGTTTAAAGGTAACCGCGGCGCGACGGGCGTGTTCTTTATGACCCTGGTCACTATCGCGACCGTCGTGTACTGGCTCAACCCGCCGGGCAACCCATCAGTAGACATGGCCTGCATGATCGTCATTGGCTTCCTGATTTATGGTCCGGTAATGCTGATCGGTCTGCACGCGCTGGAGCTGGCACCGAAAAAAGCGGCAGGCACGGCGGCAGGCTTTACCGGTCTGTTCGGCTATCTGGGCGGTTCGGTCGCGGCGAGCGCCATAGTGGGCTACACCGTTGATTTCTTCGGCTGGGACGGCGGCTTTATGGTGATGATCGGCGGCAGCGTGCTGGCGGTACTGCTGCTGATTGTTGTGATGATCGGTGAGAAACGCCACCACGCGGAAGTGCAGGCGCGTCGTCAATAAGGAGCATTGCGATGAAATTATCTTACGTAACAACCGGCCTGCTGCTGGCGGGCCTGATGACAGGCTCCGCGCTGGCGGCGGATAAAATCGTTATCGCCCACCGCGGCGCCAGCGGCTATCTGCCGGAGCATACGCTGCCGGCGAAAGCGATGGCCTATGCCCAGGGCGCGGATTATCTGGAGCAAGATCTGGTGATGACGAAGGACGACCAGCTGGTCGTCCTGCATGACCACTATCTGGACCGCGTGACGGACGTGGCGGAGCGATACCCTGACCGCGCGCGAAAAGATGGCCGCTACTACGCCATTGATTTCACCCTGGCGGAGATCCGGTCCCTGAAGTTTACCGAGGGCTTCGAGATTGAAAACGGCAAGAAGGTGCAGGTCTATCCGGGACGTTTCCCAATGGGCAAATCTGACTTCCGGATCCATACCTTCCAGGAAGAGATTGAGTTTGTTCAGGGGCTGAACCACTCAACCGGTAAAAATATCGGCATCTACCCGGAGATCAAAGCGCCGTGGTTCCACCATCAGGAGGGGAAGGACATTGCCGCGAAGACGCTGGAGGTGCTGAAACAGTACGGCTACACCAGCAAGAAGGACAAAGTCTACCTGCAGTGTTTTGACGCCGTCGAGCTGAAGCGCATCAAAACCGAGCTGGAGCCGAAGATGGGGATGAACCTTAATCTGGTACAGCTGATTGCCTATACCGACTGGAATGAAACCCAGGAGAAGCAGCCGAACGGCAAGTGGGTGAACTACAGCTACGACTGGATGTTTAAGCCGGGCGCGATGAAGCAGATTGCGCAGTACGCCGACGGCATCGGGCCGGATTACCACATGCTGGTGGCGGAAGGCTCAGCGCCGGGCCACGTGAAGCTGACGGCGATGGTGAAAGAGGCGCACGCCAGCAAGATGCAGGTGCATCCGTATACCGTGCGTGCAGACCAGCTGCCGCCGTATGCCACGGATGTGAATCAGCTTTATGAGGTGTTGTATAACCAGGCGGGCGTGGACGGACTGTTTACGGATTTCCCGGATAAAGCGGTCGAATTCATTCACCGGAAGTAGGTTTAGTAGGTCGGGTAAGGCGAAGACTCCACCCGACAATCAGGCTCTGCGGCCTGATGCCCTCACCCTAACCCTCTCCCACCGGGAGAGGGGATACGGACAACATCACATTTCGATCTCAATATCGCCTTTTGCCCGGCAGCAGCAGGGCAAAATTTCCCCTTCGTTGATAAAGGCCAGCGGCTCGGTCAGCCAGTCCACCTGGCCGGCGACCAGACGGCAGCGGCAGGAGCCGCAGTAGCCGGAACGACACTGGTACTCTACTTCTACCTGATGCGCCTCAAGCGCCACCAGCAGAGAAGGGTGCTCCTCCCGACACAGCACCTCAGTGCCGGAAAGACGTAGCGTGACGCGTGACATCAGAGCTGGAAGTTGCTCAGGTCGTCGGTGTTGACTTCAGAATCAATCTGACCGACCAGATAAGAGCTGACTTCCACTTCCTGCGGCGCAACCTGCACGTTATCGGACACCAGCCAGGTGTTGATCCACGGAATCGGGTTAGAGCGCGTCTGGAACGGCAGGTCAAGACCGACGGCCTGCATGCGGATGTTGGTGATGTACTCAACGTACTGGCACAGGATGTCTTTGTTCAGGCCAATCATGGAGCCGTCGCGGAACAGGTAGTCTGCCCACTCTTTCTCCTGCTGAGCCGCCAGCACGAACAGGTCGTAGCACTCCTGCTTGCACTCTTCGGCGATTTCCGCCATCTCCGGATCGTCCGTACCGCTGCGCAGCAGGTTCAGCATGTGCTGGGTACCTGTCAGGTGCAGGGCTTCATCGCGGGCAATCAGACGGATGATTTTGGCGTTGCCTTCCATCAGCTTGCGCTCGGCAAAGGCGAAGGAGCAGGCAAAGCTCACGTAGAAGCGGATCGCTTCCAGCGCGTTGACGCTCATCAGGCACAGGTACAGCTGCTTTTTCAGCGCGCGCAGGTTAACGGTAACGGTTTTACCGTTCACGTTGTGGGTGCCTTCGCCCAGCAGATGCCAGTAGCTGGTCATCTGGATCAGCTCGTCGTAGTAGTGGGCAATGCCTTCCGCGCGCTTCTGGATCTGCTCGTTGGTGACGATATCGTCAAACACCACCGCCGGATCGTTCACGATGTTGCGGATGATGTGGGTGTAAGAGCGGGAGTGGATCGTCTCGGAGAACGCCCAGGTTTCCACCCAGGTTTCCAGCTCAGGAATGGAGATCAGCGGCAGCAGCGCCACGTTCGGGCTACGACCCTGAATGGAGTCCAGCAGCGTCTGGTACTTCAGGTTGCTGATGAAGATATGTTTTTCGTGATCCGGTAGCGACTGGTAATCAATACGGTCGCGGGAAACGTCCACTTCTTCCGGGCGCCAGAAGAAGGAGAGTTGCTTTTCGATCAGCTTTTCGAAGATGTCATATTTTTGCTGATCGTAGCGTGCCACGTTGACCGGCTGGCCGAAGAACATCGGCTCTTTGAGCTGGTCGTTTTTCGTCTGTGAAAAGGTGGTATATGCCATGAGTGTGTCCTGTCTTACGAAATAAAGGCGGGGATATCCCCGCCCTTCATTAGATCTTACATGCGCCGCTTTCGCAGCCATCGTCCTGAATTGACGGTACCATGTCGTCCTGCGCGTCTTCCGCACCGTCACGGGTGTTGTGATAGTACAGCGTTTTCACGCCAAATTTGTAGGCGGTGAGCAGGTCTTTCAGCAATTGCTGCATCGGTACCTTGCCGGACGGGAAGCGCGTCGGGTCATAGTTGGTATTGGCAGAGATCGACTGGTCGATAAACTTCTGCATGATACCTACCAGCTGCAGGTAGCCGTCGTTGTTTGGCATTTCCCACAGCAGCTCGTAGTTATTACCCAGCGTTTCGTAGTCCGGTACGACCTGACGCAGCACGCCGTCTTTCGACGCTTTAATGCTGACGTGGCCGCGCGGCGGTTCAATACCGTTGGTGGCGTTAGAGATCTGCGACGAGGTCTCGGACGGCATCAGGGCAGAGAGCGTGGAGTTACGCAGGCCGTGAGTCTTGATGGACTCGCGCAGACCTTCCCAGTCGAGATGCAGCGGCTCGCTGACGATTGCATCCAGGTCTTTCTTGTAGGTGTCGATTGGCAGAATGCCTTTCGCGTAGGTGGTTTCGTTGAACCACGGGCACGCGCCTTGCTCTTTCGCCAGCTCGTTAGAGGCTTTCATCAGGTAGTACTGAATGGCTTCGAACGTCTGGTGCGTCAGGTTGTTGGCGCTGCCGTCGGAGTAGCGCTTGCCGTTTTTCGCCAGCCAGTAGGCGAAGTTGATCACGCCGATACCCAGGGTACGGCGGCCCATCGCACCGCGTTTAGCGGCCGGGATTGGATAATCCTGGTAGTCCAGCAGGGCGTCGAGCGCGCGAACCGCCAGCACTGCCAGCTCTTCCAGCTCGTCCAGGCTCTTAATTGCGCCCAGGTTGAACGCGGACAGCGTACACAGCGCGATTTCGCCGTTTTCGTCGTTCACGTCTTCCAGCGGTTTGGTCGGCAGGGCGATCTCCAGGCACAGGTTAGACTGGCGCACTGGCGCAACTACTGGATCAAACGGGCTGTGGGTGTTGCAGTGGTCCACGTTCTGGATGTAGATACGGCCGGTAGAGGCACGTTCCTGCATCATCAGGGAGAACAGGTCTACCGCCTTCACGCGCTGCTTACGGATGCTGTCGTCTTTTTCGTATTTGGTGTACAGACGCTCGAACTCGTCCTGATCGGCGAAGAACGCGTCATACAGGCCCGGAACGTCGGACGGGCTGAACAGCGTGATGTCTTCGCCTTTCAGCAGACGGGTGTACATCAGCTTGTTGATCTGCACGCCGTAGTCCATGTGACGCACGCGGTTGCCTTCAACGCCGCGGTTGTTTTTCAGGACCAGCAGGCTTTCCACTTCCAGGTGCCACATCGGGTAGAACAGGGTTGCAGCACCGCCGCGCACGCCGCCCTGAGAGCAGGATTTTACTGCCGTCTGGAAGTGTTTATAGAACGGGATACAGCCGGTGTGGAACGCTTCACCGCCGCGAATCGGGCTGCCCAGCGCACGAATGCGACCGGCGTTGATGCCGATACCGGCACGCTGGGAAACGTATTTCACGATGGCGCTGGAGGTGGCGTTGATGGAATCCAGGCTGTCACCACACTCGATCAGTACGCAGGAGCTGAACTGACGGGTTGGGGTACGCACGCCAGACATGATTGGCGTCGGCAGAGAAATCTTGAACGTGGATACCGCATCGTAGAAACGCTTCACGTATTCCAGACGGGTGTCACGCGGGTAGTTAGAGAACAGGCAGGCGGCCACCAGAATATAGAGGAACTGGGCGCTTTCGTAGATCTCACCGGTTACACGGTTCTGAACCAGGTATTTGCCTTCGAGCTGCTTCACCGCCGCGTAGGAGAAGTTCATGTCGCGCCAGTGATCGATAAACCCGTTCATCTGCTCGAACTCTTCTTCCGTATAGTCTTCCAGCAGATGCGTGTCGTATTTGCCCAGCTCAACCATTTTCACTACGTGATCGTAAAGCTTCGGCGGCTCAAACTGGCCGTAGGCTTTTTTACGCAGGTGGAAAATCGCCAGACGTGCAGCGAGGTACTGATAATCCGGTGCTTCGCGGGAGATGAGGTCTGCCGCTGCTTTAATGATTGTTTCGTGGATATCAGACGTTTTGATACCGTCGTAGAACTGAATGTGAGAACGCAGTTCAACCTGGGAGATAGATACGTTGTTCAGTCCTTCTGCTGCCCAGTCGAGAACTCGATGGATTTTGTCCAGATTGATACGCTCGGTAGTACCGTCGCGCTTTGTCACCAGCAGACTCTGATTCATGTGGGTTTTACCTGTCCGTGAAATAAAAAATATCCCCCGCTTATCCACAGATCCGTCTTGTGACTAACTCTGTGGATAAATACTACATATAGGGGGTTTGCGATAAGATAAACGCTATATGGTGAGTATTCTAGTATCGAATCATTTCAGCACAAGGGTTGATTTTGACGTTAAATTGAGGTTGTGAAAGGGTAAAAAAGGCTAAGTCCTCGTACCGTAAGGCCTGGAAGACATGTCAATAATTAAGAAAAAAAATTCAAAATTTGATCGAGTGCTGATTTCTTCAACGGGAGGTCAGAATTGCGCAACATGATGTCGCGCAATCTTTATAAGAATAACGAATGACGTTAGTCGTTTTTGGCGGTTGTGTGCAACATATAGTTAACATCAACGCCCGGTGCGAGTTTGAATTTATCGGTCAGCGGATTGTAGTGCAGGCCGGTGATGTGCTGCTCTTTGAGCCACGTCTGGTCAACCCAGCCTAACAACTCCGCAGGCTTAATGAATTTCTTCACGTCGTGCGTCCCTTTCGGCACCATGCGCAGCACATACTCAGCGCCGACAACGGCCATCAGCCAGGCTTTACCGTTACGGTTGATTGTTGAGAAGAAGACCTGGCCGCCCGGTTTCACCAGTTTTGCACAGGCGTGCACCACCGACTGCGGATCGGGAACGTGCTCCAGCATCTCCATGCAGGTCACCACATCGTACTGATGGGCGTGTTTTGCCGCGTGCTCTTCCACGGTTTCCTGCACATATTCCACCTGTATGCCGGACTCCAGCGCGTGAAGGCGGGCAACCTGCAGCGGTTCAAAGCCCATATCCAGGCCCGTAACATTCGCCCCTTCGCGCGCCATGCTCTCAGCCAGGATGCCGCCGCCGCAGCCGACGTCGAGCACTTTCTTACCGAACAGACCGCCGGAACGCTCCGCGATATAGCCCAGACGCAGCGGGTTAATGCGATGCAGCGGTTTGAACTCACCTTCGAGATCCCACCAGCGGGACGCCACCGCTTCAAATTTGGCAATCTCTTCGTGGTCAACGTTGTGAGCCACCGGGGATTTTTCGGCATTCATGGGCGCTTTTACTCCTTATTTAGCAAGACAAAGGAGTATATCAGGCAATCCCCGTGAATAAAGCGTATAGGTTTACCTCAATCACCTCGGCTGTGTTATAATTTGCGACCTTTGAATCCGGGATACAGTAGAGGGATAGCGGTTAGATGAGCGACCTTGCGAGAGAAATTACACCGGTTAACATCGAGGAAGAGCTGAAGAGCTCCTATCTGGACTATGCGATGTCGGTCATTGTTGGCCGTGCGCTGCCGGACGTCCGCGATGGCCTTAAGCCGGTACACCGTCGCGTACTATACGCCATGAACGTATTGGGCAATGACTGGAATAAAGCCTATAAAAAATCTGCCCGCGTCGTCGGTGACGTTATCGGTAAATATCACCCGCATGGTGATACCGCCGTTTATGACACCATCGTTCGTATGGCGCAGCCATTCTCCTTGCGCTACATGCTGGTAGATGGTCAGGGTAACTTTGGTTCAGTCGACGGCGACTCCGCTGCGGCGATGCGTTATACGGAAATCCGTATGTCGAAAATCGCTCATGAGCTGATGGCCGACCTGGAAAAAGAGACCGTTGATTTCGTCGATAACTACGACGGCACCGAGCGCATCCCAGATGTGATGCCAACCAAGATCCCGAACCTGCTGGTTAACGGTTCGTCCGGTATCGCGGTCGGTATGGCAACCAACATTCCGCCGCACAATATCACCGAGGTGATCAACGGCTGCCTGGCCTATATCGACGATGAAGACATCAGCATTGAAGGGCTGATGGAACACATCCCGGGCCCGGACTTCCCAACGGCGGCGATCATCAATGGTCGTCGCGGTATTGAAGAAGCGTACCGCACCGGCCGCGGCAAGATATACATCCGTGCCCGCGCCGAAGTGGAAGCGGACGCTAAAACCGGTCGTGAAACCATCATTGTTCACGAGATCCCGTATCAGGTGAACAAAGCGCGTCTGATTGAAAAAATCGCCGAGCTGGTAAAAGAAAAACGCGTTGAAGGCATCAGCGCGCTGCGTGACGAGTCTGACAAAGACGGAATGCGCATCGTGATTGAGATCAAACGCGACGCGGTGGGTGAGGTTGTGCTGAACAACCTGTACTCCCAGACTCAGCTTCAGGTCTCCTTCGGTATCAACATGGTTGCACTGCACCATGGTCAGCCGAAGATCATGAACCTGAAAGAGATCCTGAGCGCGTTCGTGCGTCACCGCCGTGAAGTGGTGACTCGTCGTACCATCTTCGAACTGCGCAAAGCGCGCGACCGTGCGCACATCCTTGAAGCGCTGGCGGTTGCGCTGGCCAACATCGACCCGATCATCGAACTGATCCGTCGTGCGCCAACCCCGGCGGAAGCGAAAGCCGGCCTGATTTCCCGTCCGTGGGATCTGGGTAACGTCGCCGCGATGCTGGAACGTGCGGGCGATGACGCAGCGCGTCCAGAGTGGCTGGAACCTGAATTCGGCGTGCGTGATGGTCAGTATTACCTGACTGAACAGCAGGCCCAGGCGATTCTGGATCTGCGTCTGCAGAAACTGACCGGCCTTGAGCATGAAAAACTGCTCGACGAATACAAAGAGCTGCTGGAACAGATTGCTGAACTGCTGCATATCCTGGGCAGCGCAGAGCGTCTGATGGAAGTGATCCGTGAAGAGCTGGAGCTGGTCCGCGATCAGTTCGGCGATGCGCGCCGCACCGAAATCACCGCGAACAGCTCTGATATCAACATTGAAGATCTGATCAACCGCGAAGACGTGGTGGTCACCCTGTCTCACCAGGGCTATGTGAAGTATCAGCCGCTGACCGACTACGAAGCACAGCGTCGTGGCGGTAAAGGCAAGTCTGCAGCTCGTATTAAAGAAGAAGACTTTATTGACCGCCTGCTGGTGGCGAACACCCATGACACGATCCTCTGCTTCTCCAGCCGCGGTCGTCTGTACTGGATGAAAGTTTATCAGCTGCCGGAAGCGAGCCGCGGCGCGCGTGGCCGTCCAATCGTTAACCTGCTGCCGCTGGAAGCGAACGAACGAATCACCGCCATCCTGCCGGTACGCGAGTACGAAGAGGGCGTGAACGTCTTTATGGCGACCGCCAGCGGTACCGTGAAGAAAACCGCGCTGACCGAGTTCAGCCGCCCACGTTCCGCCGGTATTATCGCGGTGAACCTGAACGAAGGCGACGAGCTGATCGGCGTGGATCTGACCTCCGGTTCTGATGAAGTGATGCTGTTCTCTGCGGCCGGTAAAGTGGTGCGCTTTAAAGAGAACGCTGTCCGTGCGATGGGTCGTACCGCTACGGGCGTTCGTGGTATCAAACTGGCTGGCGAAGACAGCGTTGTTTCTCTGATTATTCCGCGCGGTGAAGGGGCTATCCTGACCGTGACGCAGAATGGTTACGGTAAACGTACGGCGGAAGGGGAATACCCAACCAAATCTCGCGGCACGCAGGGCGTTATCTCTATCAAAGTGACCGAGCGCAACGGTTCCGTTGTGGGCGCGGTGCAGGTAGACGATGCCGACCAGATCATGATGATCACCGATGCCGGTACGCTGGTGCGTACCCGCGTGTCTGAGATCAGCGTGGTGGGGCGTAACACCCAAGGCGTGATCCTCATCCGTACAGCGGAAGATGAAAACGTGGTGGGTCTGCAGCGCGTTGCTGAGCCGGTGGATGATGAAGAGCTCGATTCCATCGACGGTAGCGTTGCGGAAGGCGATGATGATATCGCGCCGGAAGCCGACACCGACGATGACGTAGCGGATGACGCTGACGAGTAATGTCTCCTGATGCAAAAAAGGGCCGGTTTCCGGCCCTTTTCTTTTGCACAAGCAGATAAGTCAACGTTGCGACCTGGCGCGTTTACCGCTACCTTAACCACATTCTTTTTACCCCGACGGCGGAGCCTCGCCCCCTTGAAATACCTCGTCTCCTTTCGTACTACGCTGAAAGTTTCTCGCTATCTGTTTCGGGCGCTGGCGCTCCTGCTTTGGCTGCTGGTGGCCTTGTTCTCGGTGTTTTACATCGTTAACGCGCTGCACCAGAAAGAAGCGGAGATCCGCCAGGAGTTTAACTTAAGCTCCGACCAGGCCCAGCGCTACATTCAGCGAACGTCTGACGTGATGAAGGAGCTGAAGTATATCGCCGAAAATCGCCTGACGGCGGAAAACGGCATCCTTGCGCTTCGCGGCCGGAATGACAATACCGAAGTCCCGGACTTCCAGCCGCTGTTCCCCGACTCCGATTGCTCCACCATGAGCAATACCTGGCGCGGGTCGCTGGAATCCCTTGCCTGGTTTATGCGCTACTGGCGCGACAATTTCTCCGCCGCCTATGATCTTAACCGCGTATTCCTGATTGGCAGTGAAAATCTCTGCATGGCTGACTTTGGCCTGCGGGATGTGCCCGTTGAGCGTGACGATGCGCTGAAAAGCCTGCATGAACGTATTGTGAAATACCGCAATGCGCCGCAGGACGAGCGCGGGAATAACATCTTCTGGGTTAGCCAGGGCCCGCGCCCGGGCGTGGGCTATTTCTACGCCCTGACGCCGGTGTATCTGGGCAATCGCCTGCAGGCGCTGCTGGGGATTGAGCAGACCATTCGCATGGAAAACTTTTTCACCCCGGGCAGCCTGCCCATGGGGGTGACCATTCTGGATGAAAACGGTCATCAGCTGATCTCACTCGCCGGACCGGATAACCGGTTAAACGTCGAACCGCACTGGATGCAGGAGCGGTCGTGGTTTGGCTATACCTCGGGCTTCCGCGAACTGGTGCTGAAGAAGAGCCTGCCGCCTTCGTCGCTGAGTATTGTCTATTCACTGCCGGTGGATATGGTGCTTGAGCGGATACGCATTCTCATCATGAATGCCATTCTGCTGAACCTGATCGCGGGTGGGGCGCTGTTCACCCTGGCGCGCATGTATGAGCGGAAAATCTTTATTCCGGCCGAAAGCGACGCCCAGCGGCTGGAGGAGCACGAGCAGTTTAACCGGAAGATTGTCGCGTCGGCGCCGGTGGGGATCTGCATTCTGCGTACCCAGGACGGAACCAACATCCTGAGTAACGAGCTGGCGCATAACTACCTGAACATGCTGACGCACGAAGACCGCCAGAGGCTGACGCAAATTATCTGCGGTCAGCAGGTTAACTTTGTCGACGTGCTCACCAGCACGCACACCAACCTGCAGATCAGCTTTGTGCATTCCCGCTATCGCAATGAAAACGTGGCGATTTGCGTGCTGGTGGATGTTTCCGCGCGCGTGAAGATGGAAGAGTCGTTGCAGGAGATGGCGCAGGCCGCGGAGCAGGCCAGCCAGTCGAAATCCATGTTCCTTGCCACCGTCAGCCACGAGCTGCGAACGCCGCTGTACGGGATCATCGGTAACCTCGATCTGCTGCAGACGAAAGAATTACCGAAAGGAGTCGACAGGCTGGTGACGGCAATGAACAACTCCTCCAGCCTGCTGCTGAAAATCATCAGCGATATTCTCGACTTCTCTAAAATTGAGTCTGAGCAGCTGAAAATCGAGCCGCGGGAGTTCTCGCCGCGCGAGGTTATGAACCACATCAGCGCCAACTATCTGCCGCTGGTGGTGCGTAAACAGCTGGGGCTCTACTGCTTTATCGAACCGGACGTGCCGCTGACGCTGCACGGCGATCCGATGCGCCTGCAGCAGGTCATCTCTAACCTGCTCAGCAACGCCATCAAATTCACCGACGTTGGCTGTATCGTGTTGCACGTCTGCCGGGCGGGGGATTACCTGAGCATTCGCGTGCGCGACACTGGCGTCGGCATCCCGGCGAAGGAAGTGGTTCGCCTGTTCGACCCGTTCTTCCAGGTCGGGACCGGCGTGCAGCGTAACTTCCAGGGCACCGGACTGGGGCTGGCGATTTGTGAGAAGCTTGTCAGCATGATGGACGGTGATATTTCCGTTGATACCGAGCCCGGCATGGGCAGCCAGTTCACCATCCGTATTCCGCTCTATTCGGCGCAGTATCCGGCTAAAGCGACGGTGGACGGGCTGAGCGACAAGCGCTGCTGGCTGGCGGTGCATAACGCCTCGCTGAATGACTACCTGACGGCGCTGCTTGCCCACAGCGGCGTGAGGGTGTGTCGCTATGAAGGTCAAACCCCGGATGTGGACGATGTGCTGATCGCCGACGAGATGCCGGATCAGCCGTGGCAGGGTAGAGGGTCGGTGCTCTTCTGCCGTCGCCACATCGGTATTCCTGTCGAGCGTGCGCCTGGGGAATGGGTACACAGCGTTGCAACGCCGCACGAGCTGTTAAGCCTGCTGGCGCGCATCTACAAAGTGGAGCTGGAAGAGCGCGACGGCGCGGGCGGATTGCCGTCACCGGAGTCTCTGGCGTCGGTAAATGACGATATGATGATTCTGGTGGTGGATGACCATCCGATTAACCGTCGCCTGCTGGCTGACCAGCTTGGATCGCTGGGCTACCAGTGCAAAACCGCTAATGACGGCGTGGATGCGCTGAATGTTCTGAGTAAAAATCATATTGATATCGTGCTTAGCGACGTCAACATGCCAAACATGGACGGCTACCGTCTGACGCAGCGCATCCGACAGCTTGGCCTGACGCTGCCGGTAGTGGGCGTAACGGCGAACGCGCTGGCGGAAGAGAAACAGCGCTGTCTGGAGTCAGGCATGGACAGCTGTCTGTCGAAACCGGTGACGCTGGACGTGCTGAAGCAGACGTTGTCGATTTACGCGGATCGCGTGAGAAAAACCAGAATATAAAAAAGGCCCGCAAGGGCCTTTTCGTTTTTTCACCCTCTCCCCGTGGGAGAGGGACGGGGTGAGGGCATCAGGCCGCACACCCGTCCGGGATCAATCCTTGTCCGTTGCGCTCAGCGTAACGGAGGAGAGATAGTTCAGCAGGGCAATATCGTTGTCCACGCCCAGCTTCATCATCGCTGATTTCTTCTGGCTGCTGATGGTTTTAATGCTGCGGTTCAGCTTCTTGGCAATCTCGGTCACCAGAAAACCTTCTGCGAACAGGCGCAGAACTTCACTTTCTTTCGGGGACAGGCGTTTGTCACCGTAGCCACCCGCGCTGATTTTTTCCAGCAGACGAGAGACGCTCTCAGGCGTGAACTTCTTGCCTTTCTGCAGCGCAGCGAGCGCTTTTGGCAGATCGGTCGGGGCGCCCTGTTTCAGCACTATCCCTTCGATGTCCAGATCCAACACCGCGCTCAGGATCGCCGGGTTGTTGTTCATGGTCAGAACAATGATCGAGATATCCGGGAAGTGACGTTTAATGTATTTGATGAGCGTGATCCCATCACCGTATTTGTCTCCAGGCATGGAGAGATCGGTAATGAGCACGTGTGCATCAAGCTTTGGGAGGTTATTGATCAGTGCTGTAGAGTCTTCAAATTCACCGACTACATTCACCCACTCGATCTGTTCAAGTGATTTGCGAATACCGAACAGTACAATCGGATGGTCATCGGCAATAATTACGTTCATATTGTTCATGTATAAGGCTACCTTGCTACAGCAAGCTTTTGACGTAGGCGTCAATGTCGCTGATGTATTTTTCAATGCCAGAGGCATCTTTCTCACGAATTAGATGTTCCAGCGTTTCACATAACTGCTTGCCGGGAACCAGATTAAGCATGGCAAACACCCCTTTAAGCCGGTGTGCTGTCTGTGCCAGCGCTGCAAAATCATTCGCAGCGGACTCAGTATACAACCGCTTAACATCATCTGGTACTGTATCAACAAAGAGTGAATAGTATCCGCTGGCGTGAAGCTCGGCATTTTCATTGCCGCCTAACGGTGACTCCGTTATCTCTTCCTGCGCCAGCTGCTCTTCTATTAGTTGTAGTACAGCTTCCTGCATCGCATTGCTTATATTAAAGTTGACGCGCAGCTGGCCAGGGCCGATTTTCCGCACGCCTGACTCATCATCGCTTAAAAGCAAGCCGGAGGCAGTAAGATTAGACGGATTATCAGTTAAAAACAGATCAAATTCTTGACTTGCAAGTCTTTCATCCGGGGTGATGCAGGCTGCTCCCCAGTTTTCTAACTGACGAACGACAATATTGCGGATCTCGTTCGAGGTCACATCGACCATCACCACGACGTCATCCAGCAGACGTTCTTCATCTTCTTCCTGCGGATTGGCCGCCATTTTCACATGCAGAGAATAGCGGGTGCCGAGGGATTCACGGGCTTTGATATTCAGGTGGCCGCCGAGCTTACGCGCCAGTTGATCGCACAGCCAGAAGGTCAGAGCATTGGCCTTGCCGTAGCGATCGCTCTGCGTGTCATTCAGGAACGGGAAGTGCAGATTATCAATTTCACTTGTTGTGACGCCTTCCCCGGTGTCCAGGATGCGGAACGTCAGACGGTCTTCTGCTGACTCCTCGGTGCTGACTTCAAGGGTGATCTTGCCGATCTGCGTGGTGGTCACTGCGTACTGAATAATCATCAGCAGAATGCGGCGCAGCGCTTCGCGATCGCCGTGGCGTTCGTCATTCGCAGGGAGATTGTTATTGATCAGCAGCTGCAGCCCTTTGCGCTTAATGACGGGCAGCACTTCCGGCACCACTTCATCGATCAGGTCCTGAATGGAGAAGAGGGCTGGCGTTCCCTTCCAGAAATCATTCTCCAGCATGTTTGCCAGCTGGATCTCATCAACCATTCTGACCAGCGAATCGGCCTGGCAGGCAAGCTGGTGGCTTTCAGAGGTGTTTAACGCCGCCGCCTGGGTCGCCAGCGTTTTTAACGGCTGCTTGAAGGCATCGCCAATGTTCTGCATAAATGCGGCGCGCCCCTGCTGGTTTTTCTCATACAGCCTTTGCGCCTGCTTGAGTTTTTTATTGACCAGCACTTCGCGATCCTGGTCGCGAATAATGAAGATTTGCGTGCGGGGAGCCACCTGGCTGCGGAACTGACGGATCTCGTACAGTTCATTGTTGATGGTGGCCTGAATCACCCCCTGGTGTTGATCCGCCATGGTGGTGATGTTCTGCAGGTTAAGATGCGGCAGCAGATGGTCGGCAATTTTGTTGCTCATCACCGTACGATTCGCCTCCTGGTCGTGAACCAAGACCCCAAGCGGCAGCACGGAAACAATCTCTTCATTCAATGCACGCAATACGCGCAGCTCATTGCTGGTGCCGGCCGGAACCGCAGAGGCGTCGCTCTGACGCCCCGTCTGGAAACGGAAGGTGCTATAGCCAAACAGCGCCAGCGCCAGCAGACCGATATTCAGCAGCAGAGGCAGCAGGATATTTTGCAGCGTGTCGAGCAACAGCGTGCCAAACGGCACCTGCCACACCAGACGCATGCCGGTCGAGTTCAGCGATGAGGCAATTTCGATTTTCGAGCCGTTAAAGGAGATCGATACGCTCTCTGCGGCCTCTTTGTCGGACGCCGCACGCATGTTTTGGGTGCTGCTGTCTGGCTCCAGGCGGAAGCTGTCGAGCGGCATATCCGGCGGGATTAAATCATTAATCGGTAAATCAAAGGCCACCACCGTCGCCAGATGTCCTGGCTGGTTGAACGTGGTGCGCAGAGTAAAGTAATGGCCGTTTTGCCATGCCAGACGACGCAGGGAAGAGAAGCTCTCTCGTTCATCAAGGGCGTTCGCCTGCTGCAGCATCTCTGCCCGGCGGGAATCGACGATGCTGCCCACGGTTGTCTCTTTAAACCCGGATGAGAGATCTTTTAACGGCAGCGTTGAGATCAGGATCATGCTGTTGTCCTGACCGTTCAGATAGTACATCGACCACGGTACCGTTTCGGCCCCCCAGAGGGTATCCAGATAGGTCGAAATACGCTGCGTCATCTCAAGCGTCGCGCTGTCGTGAGAGCCAAAGATAAGGGCCTCGGTCTTACGCTGCGGTTTTTCGAGATAATAGACATCCTGCTTAAGCCGCGTCTCCTGAAGTCCATCTCCGGACGAGGAGGTCGGGGCTGCCGCGATATTGTCGTAAATCTGCCAGGTGGCGTAGCGCCAGGTATCTATGCGCTTGTGCACGGCGTGGGTGATATCCACGACCTGATAGCTCTTATCCTTCAGCCAGGCGTTAACCGCGCTTTGTACCATCACCCCCATGGTGACTAACAGCACAACGATCAAAAGAAGAAAGAAACGGGTGATGCTCCCGGGGAGAAGGGAGAATTTGCTCGGGGCGGTAGTTTCAGTCTGACTCATTGATATCTTTAACCCGTTATGGTCGTGCTCTGTGGCGATAGGGCAGTATAAAGGGTAATAACTGAATTTCCAGCGCGACTGTCCGGGATGAGGCGACTTTTTCACGGGACAATATCGGCGGTGATGCATGCAGTAAACATGTACAAACTCGCCATACGCGTACAAATAATCAGCCCGCGCAGTCAAAGAATAGCACGAATTAACAAGAAATTAAGTTTTGTACCAATGGATGGATTTCGAAAGATACCCGACGTGAATTTAGTTAATAGTCGTTACAATTACGGTGCGGTAGCACAAAAAAAGAGAAGTTACGTAAAGAAAGGTAAAAAAAAACCGAATGCGGAGCATCCGGTTCAATTAGGGATAAACAGACATTCAAAACTGAATGACGGTAATAAATAAAGTTAATGATGATAGCGAGAGTTATTTTAGAGATTAGGCGAGATCTTGTTTTGTCATTCAGTGCTGTAACGGATTTTATTGTAACTCATTGATATTTATATGGTGAATTTCCTGTTTGATTATAAGTGCTAATTTTCTAAGCTATTTGTGCTTTGTAAAAGTTCCTTGATATTTACATTTTGAAACATGTTGATGGTTAAATGAAACATCTTCAAAGTTTTCGTATCATATTCGCATTGGATTATTCTGTAATTTTGCGGAGAATGAAATTGCCGACTGGTTAATGAGGGTTAACCAGTAAGCAGTGGCAATTATAAGGCATATAACAGAGGGTTAATAAAATGAAAGTTAAAGTACTGTCCCTCCTGGTACCAGCACTCCTGGTAACAGGCGCAGCAAATGCGGCCGAAATTTATAACAAAGATGGCAACAAATTAGATCTGTACGGTAAAGTCGATGGTCTGCACTATTTCTCTGACGACAAGAGTGCCGACGGCGACCAGACCTACATGCGTCTTGGCTTCAAAGGCGAAACTCAGGTTAACGATCAGCTGACCGGTTACGGCCAGTGGGAATACCAGATCCAGGGTAACACCTCTGAAAGTGACAACCAGGCCTGGACGCGTGTGGCGTTCGCGGGTCTGAAATTCGCTGACGCGGGTTCTTTCGATTACGGTCGTAACTATGGCGTAATCTACGACGTAACCTCCTGGACCGACGTTCTGCCAGAATTTGGCGGCGATACCTACGGCGCAGACAACTTCCTGCAGTCCCGTGCTAACGGCGTGGCGACCTACCGTAACCAGGACTTCTTTGGTCTGGTGGATGGCCTGAACTTTGCCCTGCAGTATCAGGGTAAAAACGGCAGCGTAAGCGGTGAAAACGACACCGGTCGTAGCCTGCTGAAACAGAACGGCGACGGCTACGGTGCATCCGTGACCTATAACCTGGGTGAAGGCTTCAGCATCGGTGGTGCAATGTCTTCTTCCAAACGTACCGCTGACCAGAACAACACCGCTAACCTGGCGCTGAAGGGCGAAGGCGATCGTGCTGAAGTCTATTCTGGTGGTCTGAAATACGACGCCAACAACATCTACCTTGCGGCGCAATACTCCCAGACCTACAACGCAACGCGTTTCGGCAACTCTCAGAGCAGCAGTGACATTTACGGCTTCGCTAACAAAGCGCAGAACTTCGAAGTGGTTGCTCAGTACCAGTTCGACTTCGGCCTGCGTCCATCCGTGGCTTACCTGCAGTCTAAAGGGAAAGACATCGAAGGTTACGGCGATCAGGATCTGCTGAAATATGTTGATGTTGGTGCGACTTACTACTTCAACAAAAACATGTCCACCTACGTGGATTACAAAATCAACCTGGTTGATGAAAATGAATTCACCCGTCAGGCGGGTATCGGTACTGACGATATCGTCGCGCTGGGCCTGGTTTACCAGTTCTAATCGCTTCACCGTGTGACGTAAGGGGCCTGATGGCCCCTTTTTTGTGCCTCTCAGATTCTCACAACTCACCCGTTTTGGTGTACTCTTGCCGCCCTGGCATGAGGATGATAATGAATGGACATGACTTTTTTACGCGCCAGCTTTCTGGCTATGCTTTTTTTCCTGACCGCGTGTAACGATCCCACCCCCGTGGCGAAAGCCGACGCACCCGCCGCGACGGTGCTCGAAGGCAAAACGATGGGGACCTTCTGGCGCGTCAGCGTGATGAACCTCGATAAAACACGCACAGATGAACTTCGCGGCAAAATCCAGTCGCAGCTGGACGCCGACGATCAGCTGCTGTCGACCTATAAAAATGACTCGGCGCTGATGCGCTTTAACCTCTCCACCAGCACCTCCCTGTGGCCGGTGAGCGAGGCGATGGCCGATATCGTGACCGAATCTATACGCGTGGGTTATAAAACCAACGGCGCGATGGATGTGACCGTCGGACCGCTGGTAAACCTCTGGGGATTTGGCCCTAACAAACAGCCGGTGACCACGCCCGAACAGGCGGCCATTGATGACGCCCGCGCCCGGACAGGGCTGCAGCATCTGACGGTGATCAATCAGTACGGACAACAGTACCTCCAAAAGGATATCCCCGATCTGTTTGTCGATCTGTCGACGGTTGGGGAAGGCTATGCGGCGGATCATCTTGCAGCGCTGATGGCCCAGGAAGGCATTTCCCGCTATCTGGTCTCCGTGGGCGGCGCGTTAGTCAGCCGGGGGATGAACGCCAGCGATAAGCCGTGGCGCGTAGCGATTCAAAAGCCGACCGATCGGCAAAATGCCGTGCAGGCGATAGTAGATATCAACGGACATGGGATCAGTACCTCCGGAAGCTACCGTAACTATTACGAGCTTGACGGGAAGCGTATTTCACATGTTATCGATCCGCAGACCGGCCGTCCCATCACGCATAACCTGGTCTCGGTGACGGTCATTGCCCCAACCGCGCTGGAAGCGGATGCCTGGGATACTGGCTTAATGGTTCTCGGCCCGGAAAAAGCCAAAGAGGTGGTCCGTCAGGAAGGGCTGGCGGTTTATATGATCACCAAAGAGGGCGACGGGTTTAAAACCTGGAGCTCGCCGCAGTTCAACAGCTTCCTGGTGCGCGACAAAAATTAAAAAGCAAGGTTGCGGGTTTTTTATCAGTGGCACTCAGGCAGGCTCTATGTATGCTTACAAGAGGAGCCGATAATGAGAAACTCAACCTTTATTACCGATGAGGATCGCTGGCAGGCCGTGCTGGCCCGCGATCCGCTCGCTGACGAACAGTTTGTCTTCGCCGTGCAGACGACGGGTATTTTCTGCCGCCCGTCATGCCGCGCCCGCCACGCGCTGCGTAAAAACGTCCGCTTTTATCCCGATGCCCACCGTGCCGCTCAGGCAGGGTTTCGCCCGTGCAAGCGCTGCATGCCGGACAAACGCGATCCGCAGGCGCAGAAGCTGGCAAAAGTGGAACACGCCTGCCGTCTTCTGGAGCAGGAACCCACGCTAACCCTGGAGGGGCTGGCGCAGCAGGTTGCCATGAGTCCTTTCCATTTCCACCGTCTGTTTAAGTCCGTGACCGGCATGACGCCAAAAGCCTGGCAGCAGGCGGCGCGAGGCCAGCGCCTGCGCACCGCGCTTGCACAGGGAGACAAAGTTACCGACGCCGTGCTGGCGGCGGGGTTTCCCGACAGCAGCAGCTATTATCGCAAAGCCAACGATGCGCTGGGCATGACGGCCAGGCAGTACCGCAAAGGGGATGTGGCGGTGCGTTATGCCATTAGCGACTGTTCGTTAGGACGCTGTCTGGTTGCAGAAAGCGAGCGGGGGATCTGCGCGATCCTGCTGGGTGACAGCGATGCGGAATTAGCCGAAGAGCTTGCCGCGCATTTTCCAAAAGCAGCGTATGCGCCGCTGGAAGAGGATTTCGCGCGGCGGGTCCAGCAGGTGATTGCCAGTATTGATAACCGCGATGTACCGCTTGCGCTGCCGCTGGATATTCGCGGAACCGCGTTCCAGCAGCGCGTCTGGCAGGCCCTTCTCAACATTCCCTGCGGCGAAACGGCAAGTTACCAGCAGGTGGCGCAGGCGATTGGTCAACCCAATGCGGTACGCGCCGTTGCCGGAGCCTGTGCGGCAAACACGCTGGCGATTGTGATCCCCTGTCATCGCGTGGTTCGTAACGACGGCGCGCTGTCGGGTTACCGTTGGGGGACGGCGCGAAAAGCGCGATTACTGAAACGTGAGGCGAAACGCCAGGAGGGATAATGCTCGATCTTTTTGCGGATGCTGAACCCTGGCAGGAGCCGCTTGCGCCGGGGGCGGTGATCCTACGCCGCTTTGCAACCTCCCGTGCGGCGGCACTGCTTGCCGGTATCGACGAGGTGACGGCGGTTTCGCCGTTTCGCCATATGGTGACGCCGGGCGGCTATACCATGTCGGTGGCCATGGCCAACTGCGGCGAACGGGGCTGGGCGACGAACGAGCGGGGCTATCTTTATGCCCCGAACGATCCCGCTACCGGCCAGCCGTGGCCCCCGATGCCTGCTGTTTTTCAGGCGCTCTGCCACGAGGCCGCCGTAGCAGCTGAGTATCCTGACTTTCGGCCGGATGCCTGCCTGATTAACCGCTACGCCGTCGGCGCGAAGCTCTCGCTGCACCAGGACAAGGATGAACCCGATCTGCGCGCGCCTATCGTCTCGGTATCGTTAGGTCTGCCTGCCGTCTTCCAGTTTGGGGGATTGCGCCGCAACGACCCGCTCAAGCGCATCATGCTGGAACATGGCGATGTGGTGGTGTGGGGCAGGGCGTCGCGGCTTTACTATCACGGCATTCAGCCGCTGAAGCCCGGGGTTCACCCGCTCACGGGCGAGTACCGTTATAACCTGACCTTCCGTCAGGCGGGGTACAGTAAACTAAAATAAGAATTATTCTTGATGTCCGCGCAGGGCAGTTTACACTGCTGGCTGATTTTTATTGTCCGGATTGCCTGCATGCAACTACTTCTCCTTGTCTGGCGTCAGTATCGCTGGCCCTTCATCGCAGTAATGGCGTTAAGCCTCGCCAGCGCCGCGCTGGGTATTGGCCTGATCGCGTTTATTAACGTGCGGTTGATTGAAATGGTCGACACCTCGCTCTCCGTATTGCCGGAGTTTCTCGGCCTGCTGCTTCTGTTGATGGCGGTTACGCTCGGTTCCCAGCTGGCGCTGACCGCGCTCGGCCACCATTTCGTTTTTCGTCTGCGCAGTGAGTTTATCAAGCGGATCCTGGACACCCAGATAGAGCGCGTTGAGCAGCTCGGCAGCGCTTCCCTGCTGGCGGGGCTGACCAGCGACGTGCGCGCCATTACCATTGCGTTCGTTCGTCTGCCGGAGCTGGTGCAGGGGATCATTCTGACCTTTGGCTCGGCCGCTTATCTCGCCTGGCTCTCCAGCAAAATGCTGGCGGTGACCGCGCTGTGGATTGTCATTACCATCTGGGGCGGCTTTATGCTGGTGTCGCGCGTCTACAAACACATGGCGGTGCTGCGCGAAACCGAAGATAAGCTCTATAACGATTACCAGACGGTACTGGAAGGACGCAAAGAGCTCACCCTGAACCGCGAGCGCGCCGAGCATATCTTTAATCATCTCTATATCCCGGACGCGCGCGAGTACCGCCATCATATTATTCGCGCCGATACCTTCCACCTGAGCGCGGTGAACTGGTCAAACATTATGATGCTGGGTGCCATTGGCCTGGTATTCTGGATGGCAAACGGCCTGGGCTGGGCGGACACCAACGTCGCGGCAACCTACTCGCTGACGCTGCTGTTTTTGCGCACGCCGCTGCTCTCAGCGGTCGGTGCGTTGCCCACCCTGCTGAGTGCGCAGGTGGCATTTAATAAGCTCAAAAAATTCGATCTCGCGCCGTTTAAAGCCGAATTCCCGCGCCCGCAGGCCTTCCCGAACTGGCAGACGCTGGAGCTGCGTAACGTCACGTTCCGCTATCAGGACAGCGCCTTCTCCGTGGGGCCGGTCAACCTGACGATCCGGCGCGGTGAACTGCTGTTCCTCATCGGCGGCAACGGCAGCGGTAAATCTACGCTGGCGATGTTGCTGACCGGACTCTATCAGCCGCAGTCGGGCGAGATTTTGCTGGACGGCAAGGCGCTGAGCGCG
Source organism: Enterobacter sp. WP_7_1 (assembly GCF_003688535.1). NCBI lineage: Bacteria > Pseudomonadati > Pseudomonadota > Gammaproteobacteria > Enterobacterales > Enterobacteriaceae > Enterobacter > Enterobacter sp. WP_7_1. The sequence goes on from NZ_REFK01000002.1 coordinate 335,380, forward strand.
GAGAAGCCCGAGGATTACCGCAAGCTTTTCTCGGCGGTGTTTACCGACGTCTGGCTGTTCGATCGGCTGCTGGGGCCGGAAGGGCAACAGGCCAATCCTGCGCTGGTGGAAAAATGGCTGGCGCAGCTGCAGATGTCGCACAAGCTGGAGTTACAGGATGGGAAGATCCTCAATCTGAAGCTTTCCAAAGGGCAGAAAAAGCGCGTGGCGCTGCTGCTGGCGCTGGCGGAAGAGCGTGACATCATCCTGCTGGACGAGTGGGCGGCCGATCAGGACCCGCATTTCCGCCGCGAGTTTTATCAGGTGCTGCTGCCGCTGATGCAGGAGATGGGCAAAACCATTTTCGCCATCAGCCATGACGATCACTACTTCATACATGCTGACCGCCTGCTGGAGATGCGCGACGGCAAGCTGAGCGAGCTGACCGGTGAAGAGCGCGATGCGGCATCGCGTGACGCGGTAGCGCGTACGGCCTGATGCCCTCACCCTAACCCTCTCCCACAGGGAGAGGGGATAGATCGTGGCCGTAATGACGCTTTTTTCTCCATCCCGTCCCGTTGTTTATTCTTATTTACATATCCCCGCGCTATGCTTAACCCCAACTCATTTAATGGATTTATGATTGATGTCGGTATTAAAGAAAAACAGCGCCAGACAGCGTGACCAGGAGCGCGCGCGACTCATCTGGCTTCTCACGACCGATAAAGCGGTCACTTCTACGCTATTAGGCAAACTCACCCTGGCTGAGCAATATGATGTCGGCACCCTGGCCGACGATATTGCTGAGGTAGGTGCGCTGGTTGCTCATTTACCCCCGCCGGATCTGGCTGATACCCTTGAAGCGCTTCCCTCAGAAGAACGTCACGCCCTGTGGCGTCTGGTGCAGGATCACGAGCGCGGGCAGGTGCTGCTTGAGGCCTCCGAAAACGTCTGGGACGACCTGATCGACGAGATGAGCGACCGGGATATTCTCGACGCGGTGCAAACCCTGGATATCGACGAGCAGATTTACCTCGTTCAGCACCTGCCGCGAAACCTGACCGGTCGCCTGCTGGCGTCGCTGCCTGCGGAGGAGCGGGCGCGCGTGCGTCAGGTGATGCACTACGAGAAAAACAGCGTCGGCGCGATCATGGAGTTCGGCGTTATCACGGTGCGACCGGACGTGACGCTCGGCACCGTGCAGCGCTATCTGCGTCGCCTGGGCAAAATGCCGGATAACACCGATAAGCTGTTTGTCACCTCCCGGGATAAAACCCTGCTCGGCGAGCTGGAGCTGAAAACCATCCTGCTCAACAGCACCCAGCGGAAGGTGAGCGAGGTGATGGAAAACGAGCCGATGGTCTTCTCCCCGGAAGACGACGCTGAGAAAGCGGCGCGCACCTTCGAACGTGACGATCTGGTGAGTGCCGCCGTCGTGGATTCCGTCGGCAAACTGATGGGGCGTCTGACCATCGATGAGATCGTTGATGTGGTCTATGAAGAAACCGACAACGACCTGCGCGCGCTCGGCGGGATCAGCGCCGAAGATGACGTCCATGCCTCCGTCGGCAAGGCGGTGAAAACGCGCTGGGCGTGGCTGGCCATTAACCTGTGTACCGCGTTTATCGCCTCCCGGGTGATTGACGGGTTTGAACACACCATTTCTCAGCTGGTGGCGCTGGCCTCGCTGATGCCGATTGTCGCAGGGATTGGTGGTAACACCGGAAACCAGACTATAACCATGATCGTCCGCGCCCTTGCGCTGGAAAATATTCAGCCAGGTAACTTTTCGTGGCTCATTTTTAGAGAGATGGGCGTCGCGCTAATTAACGGCCTGGTGTGGGGCGGGATTATGGGCGGCATCACCTGGTGGCTGTACGACGATATTGCCCTGGGCGGCGTGATGATGCTGGCGATGGTGCTGAACCTGCTGGTAGCGTCGATAATGGGCGTGATTATTCCGCTGACGATGACCAAACTGGGGCGCGACCCCGCGGTGGGGTCGAGCGTGATGATCACCGCCATCACCGATACCGGCGGTTTCTTTATTTTTCTTGGGCTGGCGACGGTTTTTCTTCTTTAAGCCGACGCTTAATACGGGCGGGGAGGAGTGCCATGACGATAATCCCGCCCAGCACGCCAATCGCCAGATTGCCGGTTGATACCGTGGCGGCTACGGTGACCAGCATGACGACCGTTTCTGCAATCGGGGCCGTTTTCACCGTGGCTGGCTGAAGGCTGTGCCAGCTGAAGGTTTTGACGGCGACAATCGCCATAATACCCGCCAGCACCGCCATCGGGATTTTGGCCATCACGTCGCTGAGTGCCGTCACCAGGATCAGCAGCACAATGCCCGCCGCAATCGTTGAAATGCGGCTTCGACCTTTCCCCATCTCCACGTTGACGATGGTTTGTCCGATCATCGCGCAGCCTGCAATCCCGCCATAAAATCCGGCCAGAATATTGCCGACGCCTAATCCAATGCTTTCGCGGCGTTTACCTGACGGTGTCGCAGTCAGCTCATCCACCAGCTTTGCCGTCAGCAGGGATTCCAGCAGGCCGACAAAGGCGATGCTCAGCGCGCACGGCCAGATAATGCTCAGCGTCTGCACATTGAGCGGGACCAACAGCTCGGTAAGACCCGGCAAACCGCCGCTCATGGAGCCTTCATCGCCCACGGTCGGCAGGATTTGACCGGTTGAAACGGTGAACACGGTAAGCACAACAATCGCAATCAGCGGGGAAGGGATGCTTTTGATATAGCGCGGCACCCACAGCACGATCAGCAGCGTCAGCACGAACAGGCCCACAATCAGCGGGCTTCTGCTCCAGAAATGCGGCACCTGTGCGAAGAAGATCAAAATACCCAGGGCGTTAACAAACCCGGTCATGACCGACTGGGGAATAAAGCGCATCAGCCTTGCCATGCCAAGTACGCCAAACAGAATCTGCATCACGCCCGCCATCAGCACGGCGGGAAGAATGTACTGTACGCCGTGCTGATGCACCATCGGTCCAATAACCAGCGCCACGGAGCCGGCCGCTGCCGTGACCATCGCCGGGCGACCACCGAGTACCGACAGGGCAAGACACAGCACCACGGAGGCGATCAGGCTGACCTTCGGGTCAACGCCCGCCACCACCGAAAATGAGATAACCTCGGGGATCAGCGCCAGGGCGGTAATCACGCCTGCCAGCGTTTCACGCGTCAGCTGCTTAGGGGAACGCAGCACGTTGGCTACGCGGTCTTCGGGGGATACGGCAGAATGGGGTAAGGACATAACAGTTCGCTGGTTAGGGCAGGCTTCCGTGCGCGCGATCGCAAAACGCAACATACTAGCCAGTAAAACCGTGCTTTACCAGACGCATCGATAATTCCTCACAAACAATCCATCATTAAATTTCACAATTACAATAATTTCGTAACCTTTAAACAATATTTAAAAGTTGTTACCGTGCCCCCGCAGCTTTTTTCACCTGCAATTTCCACGCATCAAGCACTTTTACACTAAGGCATAAATTATGAAAAAAATGACTGCCATGCTCTTTTCTCTGGCCGTGGGGCTTAACACCGTCTCCATGGCGGCGAAAGCTGACGCACCAAAAGAGCAGGAAACGGACGTCCTTTTAATTGGTGGCGGTATCATGAGCGCCACGCTGGGAACCTATCTGCAAGAACTGCAGCCGGACTGGTCTATGACCATGGTCGAGCGCCTTGATGGCGTGGCGCAGGAGAGTTCGAACGGATGGAATAACGCCGGTACCGGACATTCGGCACTCATGGAACTGAACTATACGCCGCAGAAAAAGGACGGTTCCATTAGTATCGAGAAGGCGGTAGAGATCAACGAAGCATTCCAGGTTTCTCGCCAGTTCTGGTCTCATCAGGTCAACAGCGGCGTGATGCACGACCCGCACTCCTTCATCAACACCGTGCCGCACATGAGCTTTGTGTGGGGTGAGCAGAACGTCAACTTCCTGCGCGCGCGCTACGCCGCTCTGCAGCAGAGCACGCTGTTCCGCGGGATGAAATACTCTGAAGACCACGCGCAGATTAAAGAGTGGGCTCCGCTGGTCATGGAAGGTCGTGACCCGAACCAGAAAGTGGCGGCGACCCGTACCGAAATTGGTACCGACGTTAACTACGGTGAAATTACCCGTCAGCTGGTGACGTCTCTGAAGAAAAAAGAGAACTTCAACCTGCAGCTCAGCACCGAAGTGCGTGGTTTCAAGCGCAACGCGGATAACAGCTGGAGCGTGACCGTCGCCGATCTGAAAAACAACGAAGCCGAGCACGTCATCAAGGCGAAGTTTGTCTTTATCGGTGCGGGCGGCGCGGCGCTGAAGCTGCTGCAGGAGTCCGGTATTCCGGAAGCGGACGACTACGCGGGCTTCCCGGTGGGCGGCCAGTTCCTGGTGTCAGAAAACCCGGAAGTGGTGAATCGTCATCTGGCAAAAGTGTACGGCCAGGCTTCCGTTGGCGCACCGCCGATGTCTGTTCCGCACATCGACACCCGTATGCTTGACGGCAAACGCGTGGTGCTGTTTGGGCCGTTCGCGACCTTCTCCACCAAGTTCCTGAAAAATGGCTCCCTGTGGGATCTGCTCAGCGCCACGACCACCTCTAACGTCAAGCCGATGATGGATGTGGGTCTGGATAACTTCGACCTGGTTAAATACCTGATTAGCCAGGTGATGCTCTCTGACGACGACCGCTTCGAGGCGCTGAAAGAGTACTATCCGCAGGCGAAAAAAGAAGACTGGCGTCTGTGGCAGGCGGGTCAGCGCGTACAGATCATCAAGCGCGATCCGAAAGAGGGCGGAGTGCTGCGTCTGGGTACCGAAGTGGTAAGCGATAAGGATGGCACCATTGCCGCGCTGCTGGGTGCATCACCGGGCGCGTCTACCGCTGCGCCAATCATGCTGCACCTGATGGAAAAAGTGTTTAAAGACAAAGTCGCCAGCCCGGAATGGCAGGCGAAGCTGAAAACTATTATTCCATCCTACGGCACGAAGCTGAACGGCAACGTGAGCGCGACGGAGCAGGAGCTTGAATACACCAGCCGCGTACTGCAGCTGCAATACATCAAGCCACAGGCTGCGGATGCTGCGCCAAAAGCGGAGCTGAAGCCTCAGCCGGAAAACAAACCGGTTGCGGATATCGCGCTGTAAGGTAAAAGCAAAACGGTAACATCCGTTACCGTTTTTAGTGTTTTCTCCCTCTCCCGGTGGGAGAGGGGTGGGGTGAGGGCACCAGAGCGCACCCTTTCCGGGTCGGGTAAGGCGAAGTCGCCACCCGACTTATTTTTAACGTACTACCGCTTGTCCGACGTTCTCGTCCGCCTTCCACACGCGATACTTCACTTCCACGTTTTCAGGCGTATAGACCACGATCGGCAGCTTGCTGTTGTAGCGCAGCAGGCTGTTGTTGCCCAGATACGCAGTCACAAATTTCTTCTCTTTCTTGCCGTCCGGGCAGGCCATCATGGTGGAGACCGGAGAGGTCACTTTGTCAAAGACGTAATAGTCGTAACCCCAGCCTTCCAGGGTTTTACTTTCCAGCTGACCGCCCAGACGGTGCTGGTTGCAGTCCACTTCCAGCGTCTTGCCAATTAACAGTTCCACTTTAAAGTTCGCTTCATCCTGCTGAACCGGCAGCTGAATCACCTGACGCTTCATCCCTTTGTCCGCCTGCGGGTACGGAGCCACTTTTTCCAGCGGCTGCTGTTTTGGGGTTTCGCTGGCGAAAGCGCTGCTGCTGACGCACGCGGCGGCGATGAGGGCGATGGCAAATTTAGGTGCGTTTTTCATTGTCATTCCTTTATGTCAAAACGATCCTGCGCAGGTTAACATAACAACGATGGATGACCGGTGTTATTTACTTACATTTTCACTATGGGTAGCGTTATGCGCTTTTAATTTGCCTTTTTAGTGGTTGTTTATGCTGGTGTGGAGTCGGGTGTCAGTTCGTGTTATTTTAGACCCTATATATTGTTATTCATCTGTAAAAGGGAAGAGAGATGGTTCGTGCAAAACTGAAAACGCCTGAAGGCCGCAAGTTCCTCCTGGCGCTGCTGGTCGTATTTATGATTGCTGCCGCGTGCGTGGGGCGGGCAACCATTGTTGGCGTTATCGAACAGTACAATATCCCCCTCTCTGCCTGGACAACCAGCATGTATGTCCTGCAGTCGGCGATGATCTTCGTCTACAGCCTGGTGTTCACCGTTCTGCTGGCCATCCCGCTGGGCATTTTCTTCCTGGGCGGACGTGAGAAGCACTAAGCGCGGACTCGCAATAGCTAAGCCATCCTGCCGGATGGCTTTTTTTATGGTCTCATCCCACTCTCCTCAGGTTTTTTTAATTCGCGATATTCTATCCTGTAAGCATTCAGGCAACTGTTTTTAAAGCAGGAGCGGTAGATGCGTTCCAGATTTCCAGTGCTCAGCCAGATCCCCAAAGGCGTCTGGGTTGTGGGGGGCGTCAGTATGCTGATGGATATCTCGTCAGAGAGTATTCACAGCCTGCTGCCACTTTTTATGATGACCACCCTCGGTACGAGCGTGCTGTTTATCGGCCTGATTGAGGGGCTGGCGGAGGCCACTGCGCTTTTTATTAAGGTCTTTTCGGGGGCGATCAGCGACTACCTGGGTCAACGTAAGGGGCTGGCCCTGTTAGGGTATGGACTGGGGGCGCTAAGCAAACCTCTTTTCGCATTAGCGTCCTCTTCCGGGATGGTTTTAGGCGCACGTCTCATGGACCGTACGGGGAAGGGAATACGGGGCGCACCGCGGGATGCGCTAGTTGCAGACGTCACGCCGCCGGAAATGCGCGGTGCGGCATATGGTCTGCGTCAGTCAATGGATACCACCGGCGCATTTCTTGGTCCATTATTGGCCGTGAGCTTAATGCTGTTGCTGGACAATGATTTTCGCACTGTTTTCTGGATAGCTCTTATCCCCGGTCTGCTTTCAGTTGCCTTGCTCTATTTTGGCCTTCAGGAGCCGAAAACTCCCCTCGAACATAAACGTACTAATCCCATTAAACGAGAGAATTTAAGGCGGCTGGGGAAAGCGTGCTGGTGGGTGATTGGCCTTGGTGCAGTGTTCACGCTTGCCCGGTTTAGCGAGGCTTTTCTTGTACTTCGCGCGCAGCAGTCGGGCGTTCCTCTGGCCCTTATTCCGCTGGTGATGGTGGTCATGAACGTACTCTATTCCCTCTCGGCTTACCCTTTTGGCAAACTTTCTGATGGCATGAGCCACACCCGACTTCTGCAGTGGGGGCTAATGGTGCTGATTGGTGCAGATGTTGTTCTGGCGCTGAGCAGCCACTGGATGGGAGTCATTTTAGGCGTCGCGCTTTGGGGAATACATATGGGTATGACCCAGGGATTACTGGCGGCAATGATCGCAAAAACCGCACCGCCCGATCTGCGCGGCACGGCTTTCGGTATTTTTAGTCTGGTAAGCGGCGTGGGATTATTAATCGCCAGCGTGGGAGCCGGCGCTATATGGGAATCGTTTGGAGCGGAATATACGTTTTATGCCGGAGCGATGATTTGTCTGGCTACGCTAGTGTATCTGCGCAAAACGCCGGACGAGGCGAAATAAAAAACCAGCCATCAGGCTGGTTTTCAGTGTGTTTTTGGTCGGCACGAGAGGATTTGAACCTCCGACCCCCGACACCCCATGACGGTGCGCTACCAGGCTGCGCTACGTGCCGACGCATAAAAAGAATACTACTCGATTCCGTTTTGAATGCAAGGGAATCTGTCGCTAACTGGTTTATTATTAATCAGTTAGCGATGAAGCGCTTCTCATCCGTCAGGACCTGAAGCAGCAGGCTCAGCTGCGGTTTCTGATCTTTCAACCGTTCACCCTGCAGATTATACGTCTGATAATTCCCGTTGCTGTTCAGAACCAGCGTCAGCTTCGGCGTGGTGACTACCAGCGTATTATTCCCCGCCGCCGTCACCCAGCTGTGGCGGCGCGCGGCGCTGAAGAGATCCTGCCCCTGCGAATATTCGTTTGCTGGCGTGCTGACGTGCAGCAGGCGTTGCATCAGGGTAGTCATCACATCTTTATGCTCGGTGAGCATATTGATGCGCTGCGCCGGGGTGCCTGGCCAGTGGATCACCAGCGGAACCTGCAGATTCGGGCGAGACCAGCTCATACTCTTCGTCTCGTCACCTAACGGGATGCCATGGCCCGCGGTCACGATCACCACGGTGTTGTCAAGCTTGCCCGACTCGCGAAGCGCGTCAAGCACGCGGCCTATCTGCGTATCAACGTCGCCAGCCGCGCGACCGTAGCGGCGCGCAAAGTCACTCTTATTGCTGTCAGCAAGCGTTGTGCCGTTAAAGGCAACCCATGAGAACCAGCGGTTATCTTCCTGGGCGTAGCGCTGCAGCCAGTTTATCCATTGGCTGGCGGTCTGCGCATCGGACTGTTTTTGCGCCGTCGGCAGTGAGAAATCGGACAGCAGCGCCTGGCGGTAGAGCGGGCTGTTAAAGCCATCGGACGAGAACAACCCTAACTGATAGCCTTGCTGATTCAGCCCGGTGATCAGCGCCGCAGGCGTGCGGGTAGACAGTACGCCGTCCATATAGCCAGCTGAAATGCCATAGAAGAGGCCAAAGATGCCCGCATCGGCGGTGTTACCGGAGCTCATATGCTGAGTAAACGAGACGTTTTGACTCGCGAAAGCGGCCAGCGCTGGCATCTGCTTCTCGAAACGGGAATAGTTCAGGCCATCGACGGTGATCAGCAGGACGTTTTGCCCGCGCCCCATATCGCGGTAGTTCAGGTCGCTCAGAGGATACTGAACGCTGACGGCTTCCGGGTTACCCTGCTCGATAAGACGGCGCTGGTACTCCTGCGCATCAAGCAGGCCGTGTTTCTCGAGGAAGCGACGGGCCGTCATCGGGTACGAGAGCGGCAGGTTCGCGCGCTGCATGGTAATAGGGCGATAGAAGTTCGCATCCGCCCAGATATACATGATGTGCGAACTGATAAAGGAGACGAAAAAGAGCGCGGCGACGGGCTTCGCATAATGGCGTCGCCGGGTCAGGCTGCGGAGCTTTTGCCAGCTCCAGGTAGCGAACAGCATCTCAATCAGCAGGATCACCGGGACGCTGATAAACATCAGCTGCCAGTCACGGGCCGTTTCGTTCTGGTCGGGGTTAATCACCAGTTCCCAGACGATGGGGTTGAGGTGCAGGTGGAAGCGGGTGAACACTTCACTGTCGATAAGCAGCAGCGTCATCCCCACCGTCGCAAGAATGGCGGACAAGAACCGCATCAGACGCTGCGACATGACGATAAACGTCAAGGGGAACAGGATCAGCAGATAGGTGGCGAAAACCAAAAAGCTAAAGTGACCGACAACGCTCATCCAGGAGTAGATACGCCCGGTTAGCGTTGTTGGCCAGTCTGCGACAAACAGATAACGACAGCCAATGACCGTCGCCAGCAGAATGTTGAACAGGGCAAACCAGTGCCCCCAGCTGACCATCTGGGAGACTTTTTCACGGTAGCGCTGACGATTCGTCACCATAAACTGTTGTTCGTATCCCTTAATGGGCCGGGTCGTTGCTGACGGACGACTGTAAAGCCTGAGCGAACGATTTTGCGATCGCCTGACGCTGAGCCGGAGCAACGCTGGTGTTAATCAGGTTGGTGACCATATTTCCCAAAACCATCAGGGAGAGATCGGTCGGCGTTTTATGTTTTTCCAGTACGTTGACCAGCTCACTGAGCAGTTGTTCAACGTGTTCATCACTGTAGCGGGAATGTTGTGGCATAAATCAAAATCAGTTTGTTGATGAAAGGGCAACATATTACCGTAGCAACAGCTTTTTTTCCCCTTTTTTATCTGTTGTTGCACACATGTCCTGGTGGTGGTTGAATACCGCCCGGTCTAAAAGGAGAGTTTATCATGAGTCTGGAAATCAACCAGATTGCCTTGCACCAGCTTATCAAGCGTGATGAGCAAACCCTTGAAGTGGTGCTGCGCGATTCGTTACTGGAACCCACGGCGACCGTGGCGGAGATGATGGCAGAGCTGCATCGCGTCTACAGCGCCAAAAATAAAGCCTATGGCCTGTTCAGCGAAGAGAGTGAACTGGCTGAGAGCCTGCGCCTGCAGCGTCAGGGCGAAGAGGATTTCCTGGCGTTTAGCCGCGCCGCCACCGGGCGTCTGCGCGACGAGCTGGCGAAATATCCGTTCGCCGACGGCGGGATCGTGCTGTTCTGCCACTATCGCTACCTGGCGGTAGAGTATCTGCTGGTTACCGTGCTGAATAACTTAAGCAGCATGCGCGTGAACGAGCAGCTGGATATCAGCTCAACGCATTATCTGGATATCAACCATGCGGATATCGTGGCGCGTATTGATTTGACCGAATGGGAAACCAACCCGGAGTCGACCCGCTACCTGACTTTCCTGAAGGGGCGCGTGGGCCGCAAAGTGGCAGATTTCTTTATGGATTTCCTCGGTGCCAGTGAAGGTCTTAACGCCAAAGCACAGAACAAAGGGCTTCTCCAGGCGGTTGACGACTTCACGGCTGAAGCGCAGCTCGATAAATCTGAGCGCCAGACCGTGCGCCAGCAGGTTTACAGCTACTGCAACGAACAGCTGCAGGCAGGGGAGGAGATCGAGCTGGAGTCCCTGTCAAAAGAGCTGGCCGGCGTCAGCGAAGTCAGCTTCCAGGAATTCACCGCGGAGAAAGGCTATGAGCTTGAAGAGAGCTTCCCGGCGGATCGCAGCACGCTGCGTCAGTTAACCAAGTTTGCCGGCAGCGGCGGCGGGTTAACCATCAACTTTGACGCGATGTTGCTGGGTGAACGCATCTTCTGGGATCCGGCCACCGATACGCTGACCATTAAAGGCACGCCGCCGAACCTGCGCGATCAGCTTCAGCGCCGCACCTCGGGCGGGAAATAGCAGCCATAAAAAAACCCCGCAGAAGCGGGGTTTTTTTCGACGTGTTTGCGATTACGCGCGAACGAAGTCGATGTGAGACAGTTTTGGCTTGAACGGGTGACGCTGAACAGCCTGAACTTTCACTTTTTCTTCTTTACCGCCAACAACGATGGTCAGAACTTCGCTGTAGAATTCAGCTTTGGTCTGCAGGTTCCACAGTTTGTCGTGATCCAGTTCGATTGCAACTGGAGCAGCTTCGCCACCGTAAACGATAGCCGGGAACTTGTTAGCGTTACGCAGGCGGCGGCTCGCACCCTTACCCTGCACGTTACGTACTTCTGCTTCGATAGTGAACATTGATTTCTCTCTGTATTTAAAACCCTGCTACAGGCGACCCAGCAGCAGGTGAGTGTTCTGCCTCACGGATGTGAAGCGGGCGGCATTTTATACTCAAATGCCCCTCACATCAATGAAAAGTCCCGCTAACCGCGCAATTCGTTGGCGCGACGGAAGCGACCTTCGTAGTCAAAGAGCTTCTCGCGCACCTGCCAGAACTGGCCTTTCTTACGGGCGACGACAAAATCCGGATGGCGCAATAGCACCTGCTGGCGCACGATATCGGCCACGGTTATCCAGCGCAGGGGCACGCCAGGCGTGCGGGTATGCGGGCGGATAAACAGCTGCTCGAAGGCCATTCGCTGGGCAGGCGTCTGAACCCGGAAGCGCTCGCTGACGTCCGCCCCGTCTTCATCGTAATAGGTGATTTTCAACCACTCGCCTTTTTCATCGGCGCCGGGCTGCAGCGCCATGCCGGAACAGCGCAGCACCAGGGCATCTTTCAGCTTTAATGCTGCTTTCAGCATGTCGTCCGGGTCAACCAGCACCGTGTCGCATTCCCGGCAGCGGCGGGCGGCAATGTCGTTTTCGGCGTTGCACTGTGGGCAGTTTTTGAACCGGAAGCGGAAATCGCACTGCTCGCGATGCCCGTCATCATCTTCAAACCAGCCCTGACAGCGGCGACCAAAGTGTTCGATCAGCGTACCGTCGGCGGTGGTTTTTCCCCAGAAGGTGTTGGCAAAACCGCAGGCAGGGCAAAAGACCTGCACGGGCACGTTGTCGCTTTTTCCTTTTGGCGAGCCGACCTCAGGCGTATAGAGATCGTGCGGGTTACCGGCATAATCCAGAATCAGGCAGTCTGTTTTTCCCGGGGCCAGACGCAGGCCGCGGCCAACAATCTGCTGATACAGACTGACCGATTCGGTCGGGCGCAAAATGGCGATAAGGTCGACGTGCGGGGCGTCAAAGCCGGTGGTCAATACCGACACGTTTACCAGATAGCGGAACCGCTGGGCCTTAAACGCGTCAATCAGGCCGTCGCGCTCCGGGCCGGGCGTCTCGCCGGTGATTAACGCCGCGTCACCGGCGGGCAATAACCCGGTGATTTCTCGCGCGTGCTCAACGGTGGCGGCAAAGATCATCACCCCTTTGCGCGTCGCGGCGAACTCCTCTATCTGGCTGATGATATGCGGCGTAATACGCTTCTGCTTTTTCAGCTCCTGGTTGAGATCCGCTTCGCTGAATAAGCCGTTGCTCTGCGCCTGCAGACGGCTGAAATCGTACTGCACCACCGGCATATCCAGCCGTTCAGGCGGCGTCAGGTAGCCATGTTTGATCATGTAACGCAGCGGAAGTTCGTAAATGCAGTCGCTGAACAGGGCCTTGTCATCGCCGCGCACCATGCCGTGATAATGGTAGCGATAGATCCAGCCTTTCCCCAGGCGAAACGGGGTCGCCGTCAGGCCCAGCAGGCGCAGGTGAGGGTTCACCGCTTTCAGGTGAGCCAGGATCTGCTGATACTGGCTGTCGTCGTCATCGCTGATGCGGTGGCACTCGTCGACAATCAGCAGCGAAAATTCGCTGCGAAACAGGTCCAGATTGCGCGCCACCGACTGCACGCTGCCAAAGACCACTTTACCGTGGCTCTCTTTGCGCTTCAGCCCGGCGGCGAAAATATCGGCTTCCAGCCCAAGCGCACAATACTTGGCGTGGTTTTGCGCGACGAGCTCTTTGACGTGCGCCAGCACCAGCACGCGACCGCGCGCCAGACGCGCCAGTTCGGCGATGACAAGGCTTTTGCCTGCGCCGGTCGGGAGCACAATCGCCGCTGGCTCGCGGTGTTTACGGAACCAGGCGAGGGTGGCGTCAACGGCTTCCTGCTGATAGGGGCGAAGTGTAAAAGTCATGGGGTCTCGGTTTCGTTATTCCGCACATAGTATGCCACGAAACTTTTTCCCTTGAGTGGCGCAACCAGACCATTATACTGAACCGTTCCAGACTGCTTCTTTTTTCGGACCTGTTGTCCGACTTCCAGCACCATTAAGGCTAAAAAGATTTCATGCGACTTGATAAGTTTATCGCTCAGCAACTCGGCGTAAGCCGCGCTATTGCCGGGCGTGAAATTCGCGCCAGCCGCGTTACCGTGGATGGCGACATTGTGAAAGACACCGCTTTCAAACTTCAGCCTGACCATCAGGTGGAGTATGACGGCAATCCGCTGACCCAGCAGCACGGTCCGCGCTACTTCATGCTCAATAAGCCGGAAGGCTACGTCTGCTCAACGGACGATCCGGATCATCCGACGGTACTCTATTTCCTCGACGAACCGGTGGCGCACAAGCTGCACGCCGCAGGCCGCCTCGACATCGACACCACGGGTCTGGTGCTGATGACCGACGACGGGCAGTGGTCGCATCGCATTACTTCCCCGCGTCATCACTGCGAGAAAACCTATCTGGTCACGCTGGAGTCGCCGGTGTCGGATGACACGGCAGAGCAATTCACGAAGGGCGTTCAGCTGCATAATGAAAAAGATCTGACCAAACCCGCCGTGCTTGAGGTGATTACGCCGACGGAAGTCCGTCTGACCATCAGCGAAGGGCGCTACCATCAGGTGAAACGTATGTTTGCCGCCGTGGGGAACCGCGTTGTTGGCCTGCATCGTGAGCGGATTGGTGCGATCGAACTCGATCCCGACCTGGCGCCGGGCGAATATCGCCCGTTAACGGAAGAAGAGATCGCCAGCGTCGGTCTGCCTTCGCACTAATTTCAGGAGAGCTCTGTGACCACCAGGCCACACTCGTCGTTCAAAATTGTCTTCATTCTTGGCCTGCTGGCCATGCTGATGCCGCTGTCTATTGATATGTACCTGCCCGCGCTGCCGGTGATTTCTGCGCAGTTTGGCGTCCCGGCGGGCAGCGCGCAGATGACGCTCAGCACCTATATTCTCGGCTTTGCCCTCGGCCAGCTGTTTTATGGCCCGATGGCGGACAGCCTTGGACGCAAGCCCGTTATTCTGGGCGGGACGCTGGTCTTTGCGGCCGCAGCGGTTGCCTGTGCGCTGGCGCAGACCATCGATCATCTGATTATCATGCGCTTCTTTCACGGTCTGGCGGCGGCTGCGGCAAGCGTGGTGATTAACGCCCTGATGCGCGATATCTACCCGAAGGAAGAGTTCTCCCGGATGATGTCGTTCGTGATGCTGGTGACGACGATTGCGCCGCTAGTGGCACCCATGGCCGGTGGTGCGGTGCTGGTGTGGTTTAGCTGGCACGTGATTTTCTGGATCCTGGCCCTGGCCGCGCTGCTGGCTTCGGCGATGATCTTCTTCTTTATTGATGAAACGCTCCCCGTCGAGCGCCGTCAGAAATTCCACATCCGAACCACAATCGGCAACTTTGCCTCGCTGTTCCGCCACAAGCGCGTGCTCAGCTATATGCTGGCAAGCGGGTTCAGCTTCGCCGGGATGTTCTCCTTCCTGAGCGCCGGGCCGTTTGTCTACATCGAGCTGAACCACGTTTCGCCGCAGCACTTCGGCTATTACTTTGCGCTCAACATCGTCTTCCTGTTCATCATGACCATCATCAACAGCCGTTTTGTCCGGCGGGTGGGGGCGCTGAACATGTTCCGCGCCGGGCTGTGGATCCAGTTTGTGATGGCTATCTGGCTGGTGGTGAGCGCGTTTCTGGGCGTGGGCTTCTGGGCGCTGGTGGTCGGCGTAGCGGCCTTTGTCGGCTGCGTGTCGATGGTGTCATCTAATGCGATGGCGGTGATCCTGGATGAGTTTCCGCATATGGCGGGTACCGCCTCTTCCCTGGCGGGGACGTTCCGCTTCGGCATCGGCGCTATCGTTGGCGCGTTGCTTTCGATGGCTACCTTTATGACGGCATGGCCCATGCTGTGGGCGATGGCTTTTTGCGCAACCAGCTCGATACTCTTCTATCTTTACGCCAGTCGACCGCGAAAAGCGGCCCACTAAAACACAGAGAAGGCCCGGCAGGGCCTTTTTTGTTGATGCATATCAACCAAACTCCCGTTCGTTTATTCCGTGTTTGTTTATTTTATGTAAAATCTATTTGTGTAAAAAGTCACATCATTGTATTCAAAAAGGTTGAGTTAGATCGCAGAAACGGGTACATATAGCGCCGACGCGAGCCAGGAAACGGATAAAAAAGCGCTGAATAGTGCAGGCTGGCGATGATGTGTTACTATAAATGTAAATAAATTGTGAAGTAAATTTTGCTTCCGGGGAACGAACGTGAATACATTACAACTCTCCATTGTCCATCGCTTGCCCCAGAGCTATCGCTGGTCGGCGGGTTTTGCAGGTTCGAAAGTTGAACCGATTCCGCAAAGCGTCGCGGGCTGTGAAAACTGCCTGGTGGCACTCAAGCTGTTGAGCCCGAGCGACGAAAATGCATGGCGGGTGATGGAGCGTCTCAGTCAGGCCCTGACGGATATCGAAGTGGACAGCTCCGTGCTGGAGTGTGAAGGTGAGCCGTGCCTGTTTGTGAAAAGCCAGGACGAGTTTGCCGCCACCTGCCGTCTGAAGAATTTTGGCGTTGCCATCGCGGAGCCTTTCTCCGGCCAGTACCCGTTCTGACCGCTAGTCTGCCGACAACAGCTGGCGCGTGTAGCGCTGCGTTGGCGCGCTAAATACGCGCTGGCACTCACCCTGCTCGACCACTTCTCCCTGTCGCAACACAATTACCTGATGGCATAGCGCCCGCACCACCTGAAGATCGTGGCTGATAAAGATATAGGCCAGCCGGTGCTTTTCCTGAAGCCCTTTCAGCAGCGCCAGGATCTGCGCCTGAACGGTTCTGTCCAGCGACGACGTCGGTTCATCAAGAATAATCAGCTCCGGCTTCAGGATCAGCGCGCGGGCAATGGCGATACGCTGGCGCTGCCCGCCGGAGAATTCAGCCGGATAGCGGTGGCGTGTCCCGGCATCTAAGCCCACTTCGGCCATCACCCGCATAACTTCCTGCTCGCGCTGCTGAGCGCTCAGGCCGGGCTGATGTACGCGCAGACCCTCCTCGATAATCTGTAACACGCTGAGCCGGGGGTTAAGCGAGGAGTTGGGATCCTGAAACACCACCTGCATGCGGGGCCGCACGGGCAGCATCTGGCGGCGGTTCCAGCGGTGCAGCGGCATATCGTCAAAGAAGATCTCGCCCTGGGAGGCAATTAAGCGCAGCAGCGCCAGACCGGTGGTGCTTTTGCCCGAACCGGATTCGCCCACCAGCCCCAGGGATTCTCCCGGGCGCAGCGAAAAGCGGATGTTTTTCAGCACCGGATTCTGGTCGACGATGCGCCGCAGAATACCTTTGCGGATCGGGAACGAAACGGACAGATCCTCAACGCGCAGCAGCGGTGTGCTGTCAGCCGCGAGTGGAACCGGGTCGCCGGAGGGTTCGCTGTCGAGCAGGCGCTGCGTATAAGGGTGCTGCGGCGCGCTCAGCAGCGTGGACGCGGTATTCTGTTCAACGCATCGTCCGTTTTGCATCACCGCGACGTTGTCGGCCAGCTTTCTCACAATGCTCAGGTTGTGCGTGATAAACAGCAGGCTCATGTTCAGCTCGTCACGCAGTTCCCGCAGCAGCGTCAATATTTGCGCCTGTACCGTCACGTCCAGCGCCGTTGTGGGCTCGTCGGCAATCAACAGCTCGGGTCGCGTGAGCAGGGCCATAGCGATCATCACGCGCTGGCGTTCGCCGCCGGAGAGCTGATGCGGGAAATCATTCAGCCGTTTGGCCGCATTGCGTATGCCCGTTCGCTCCAGACAGTCCAGAATTTCTCCCCGCGCGGCCTCTTTGCGCATCCCCCGGTGCAGGGAAAGCACTTCATAGAGCTGTTTCTCCAGGCTGTGCAGCGGGTTGAGGGAAACCATCGGCTCCTGGAAGATCATGGCGATTTTGTTGCCGCGAATACCGCGCAGGGTATGTTCGTCGGCATGCAGCAGCGAGCTGCCGTGAAACAGAATATCCCCTTGCGGGTAGCTCACAGGCGGAGAAGGCAGCAGCCGCAGGATGGAGAGTGCTGAAACACTCTTGCCTGAACCCGACTCGCCCACCAGGGCCAGCGTTTCCCCGGGCTGGATCTGCAGCGACAGGTCGGTGACTACGGTGCGCGTCTCGCCCTGCTTAGAAAAAGCAATCGACAGGTTATCAATGCTGAGAAGAGGCTGGGTCATTTTATACCGCCTTGTTCGGATCGAAGGCATCGCGCACGGCTTCGCCAATAAAAATCAGCAGCGACAGCAGCACGGCCACGGAAAGAAAGGCGGCGATGCCTAACCACGGCGCCTGCAGGTTGTTTTTGCCCTGCAGCAGCAGTTCGCCGAGCGACGGGGAACCCAGCGGTAGCCCGAAACCAAGAAAATCCAGCGAGGTGAGGGTGGTGATGGAGCTGCACAGAATAAACGGCAGGAAGGTGAGCGTTGCTACCACCGCGTTGGGCAGCATATGGCGGAAGATGATCCCGCGGTCGCTCACGCCAAGCGCCTGCGCGGCGCGAATGTAGTCGAAATTACGGGTGCGCAGAAACTCCGCCCGCACCACGCCCACCAGCGCCATCCAGCCGAACAGGACGGTGATACCTAACAGCCACCAGAAGCCAGGCTGCACCACGCTGGAAAGCAGGATGATCAGAAACAGCGTAGGCATGCCTGACCAGACTTCAATAACCCGCTGGCCCCACAGGTCAATTTTCCCGCCGTAGTAGCCCTGAACGGCGCCCGCCACGACGCCCATCACGCTTGAGAAGATCGTCAGCATCAGCCCAAAGAGAAGAGAAATTCGCGTGCCATACAGGATGCGCGCCAGCACGTCGCCGCCGTTAGCATCCGTTCCCAGCCAGTTTTGCGCGGAGGGCGGGGAAGGGAAGGGCGTCGTGGTGGCGAAGTTAATGCTGTTGGCGCCAAAGCGCACCGGCGCCCAGAGCGCCCAGCCGTGCTGCTCAATCTGCTGGCGAAGCCACGGATCCTGATACTCCGCCGGTGTTGCAAACGGGCCGCCGAAGTCGCTTTCGCTGTAGTTGGCGATAACCGGCACGTACCAGCGGTCGTTAAAATGCACCAGCAACGGCTTGTCGTTGGCGATCAGCTCCGAACACATGCTTAAGGCAAACAGCACGGCAAAAATCCACAGCGACCAGTAGCCGCGGCGGTTGTGGCGAAAGCGGGCCCAGCGGGCCTGGTTGACGGGGCTTAAACGCGGCATCAGCGGCCCTCAAAATCGATTCGGGGATCGACCAGCGTATAGCTGATATCGCTGATGATATTCAGCAGCAGGCCAATCAGGGTGAAAATATAGAGTGTGCCAAACATCACCGGATAATCGCGTGACACGGTAGCCTCATAGCCCAGCAGCCCCAGGCCGTTGAGCGAGAACATCACCTCTATCAGCAGCGAGCCGGTAAAAAACATGCCGATAAACGTGGCCGGAAATCCGGCGATCACCAGCAGCATGGCGTTGCGGAACACGTGTTTCCACATGATCTGCTTCTCGCTCACGCCCTTGGCACGGGCGGTAACGACGTACTGTTTACGAATTTCATCGAGAAAGGCGTTTTTGGTCAACATGGTCAGGGCCGCGAACCCGCCGATGACCGTGGCCAGCACCGGCAGCGTGATATGCCAGAGATAGTCGGTGATTTTCTGATACCACGGCAGGGAGCTGAAATCGGCGGAGACCAGCCCCCGCAGCGGGAAGAGGTCGAAATAACTGCCCCCGGCAAAAAAGACAATCAGCAGGACGGCAAATAGAAACGCCGGAATGGCATAGCCGATGATGATGAACGTGCTGCTCCAGATATCAAACCGGCTGCCGTTATACACCGCTTTGCGGATCCCGAGCGGTATAGAGACCAGATAGATGATCAGCGTTCCCCACAGCCCCAGCGTTATCGACACCGGCAGGCTTTGCTTGATCAGCGTTAACACTGACGCACTGCGAAACAGGCTGTCGCCAAAATCAAAGCGGATATAATCCCAGAGCATTTTGAAATAGCGCTCGTGAATCGGTTTGTCAAAGCCGTAGCGGTGGGTGATCTCGGCGATCACTTCCGGATCCAGCCCGCGTCCGCCGCGATAATGGCTTTCGCTGATATTCCCTACGCCGGTTCGCGCATGGCTCGCGCCCATCCCTTCACCGCCGCCGCCGGGCATGCCGCCGCTGTTGCCAAATTCAATGGCGGCAATAGCCTGATCGACCGGGCCGCCGGGGGCGATTTGCACGATAAAAAAGTTAATCGTGATGATGGCCCACAGGGTGGGGATGACCAGCAGGAGACGACGGATAAGATAGGCACCCATGATGATTCCTTATCGCCGCTCAGCGGGAAGTTTGGCGGCTTTGTTAACGTCATACCACCAGGTATCAAAGCCCAGGGAGTAGACAGGGCGCACGGCAGGCACGGAGAACTTGTCCCAGCGCGCCAGGCGATCTTCACCCATATACCACATCGGCAGCATGTAGTAGTTCCAGGTCAGGACCCTGTCGAGGGCGCGCCCGAGCGGCAGGAGCTTTTCTTTATCCCCCTGCGCCGCCACTATTTTCGCAATCAGCGCGTCGATCGCCGGGCTTTTTACCCCTGGCGCATTGTATGAAGAGTCAATGTAGCTGGAGGCCCAGGAAATTTGCAGATCCGAGCTGGGCCACGGCTGCGCGGGCCACAGGCGCTGCATCATGTCGTAATCACGGCTGCGCATGCGGCTGGTGATCTGCGCGTTATCGACCTGGCGAATGTTCATGGTCACGCCCAGCCGCTCAAGGTTGTGCTTAAACGGCAGTACCCACTGATCGTTGCCCCCGGACGAGAGCAGCAGCTCAAAGCTGAGAGGCTTGCCCGTTTTGGCATCCACACGCTTTTGATTTTTCAGGTGCCAGCCCGCATCATCCAGCAGCTTGCTGGCTTTCAGCAGGTTGACGCGGTCGTAACCGTCACCGTTCGACGCGGGCGGCTGAAACACGGTGGTGAACACCTGCGGCGGAACCTCTGCTTTTAGCGGCGCCAGCAGTGCCAGCTCGTCGGCTTTCGGGTAATCGCGAGCGGCATATTCGGTGTTCTGGAAATAGCTGTTGGCGCGGCTGTAAGCCCCGTAAAACAACGCTTTGTTCATCCACTCAAAATCAAAGGCCAGGGAAATGGCTTCGCGCACCCGGCGGTCATTAAATACCGGACGCTGAATATTAAACGCCAGCCAGCGGGTGTCCTGGGCAGACTCATTTTTGTGCTCGTCTTTGACGATATAGCCTTTGGCGAAATTTTTACCGATATAGCGGGTCGCCCAGTTTTTGGCGCTGCTTTCTACGCGTAAATCGAAGGCGCCGGCTTTGAACGCTTCAAACGCCACGTTATCGTCGAGGTAGTAATCATAGCGAAGGGTGTCGAAATTCCAGCGCCCGCGGTTTACCGGCAGGTCTGCCGCCCAGTAGTCTTTCACGCGAGAGTAAACGACATATTGCCCCATGCGCCAGTCGGTGATGCGGTATGGGCCGCCTGCCAGCGGCGGCGTGGAAAGCGGGTCGCTTAGCTTATGATTTTTCCAGAACGATTCAGGCATCACCGGCAGCGAGAACAGGCTGAGCATATTCTCTTTGTTCGGTTCGCTCAGCTCGATGCGCACGGTGAGCGGCGCGATGGCTCTGACGGAAGCCCCTTTGTACACGATGCGGAACTGGGGGACGCCTTCGGTCATGAATTTATGGAAGGTGAACGCGACGTCGCTGGCCTTAACCGGTGTGCCATCGTGAAAACGTGCTCGCGGATTCAGCGAGATTTCCGCCCAGGCGAAGTTATCGGCGTAACGCACGTTCTCGGCAATCAGCGGATAATAGCTGCCGGGCTCATCATCGGACGTGACGAAGAGCGTATCGTAAAGCGATTCCGTTCGCGCGGCCGCCACGCCGCGCAGGGCGAAGCGGTTGAAGTTGTCGAATGTTCCCGTGGCGGAAAGCGTGACCTTTCCGCCCTTCGGCGCGGCAGGGTTAACGTAATCGAAGTGCGTAAAATTGACCGCATATTTCGGCTCGCCAATCACCGAGAAGGCGATATTTTCTTTGATGGCCTGCGCCTGGCTGGACAGGCTCGTTAGTGCCAACATCAGCAACATGAAGCGCATAAGCATCTCGCGGCGGCTCCCTCTTTTACAGTCCGACTCGGTTAAGCTGAATAATAAGTGACGTCACGGGCAATGTGAAATTAATCGCCCTCGGGCGAAATATCAGGCCGCCATTGGCGGAACTGCGCCAGCGGCATTGGGCGGCTAATCCAGTATCCCTGCAGGAAATTAACGCCGTGTTCGCGCAGCCAGGCGGCCTGTTCCGGCGTTTCCACCCCTTCGGCGACGGTCGACATATTCAGTCGTCTTGCCAGCGTCAGGACGGCATCCAGCACCGGCGACGTCACGGTCTCAGTGCCAATGGCATTAACAAAGCCGCGGTCGATCTTGAGGTAGTCCATGGTGAAATGCTCAAGATAAATCAGCGCGCTGTGGCCGGTGCCAAAATCATCAATGGCTATCTCAAACCCTTCGTTGTGTAGCCATTCAAAGAGGCTGTTGGCTTCCCGATGATTGAGCATGTCGCGCTCGGTAATTTCCAGCACGATCTGGAAGTAATCCTGCGGCAGTAGCGCTTTGAAGGTGCGCATATCGTCTTTGAAGCTTTCCGCATGCAGATGCCCCGGCGCAATGTTGATGCCCACCTTTGCTCCCGGAGGTAACAGGGTTTGTAACACGGGTGCATCGTGAATGATAAGGTCAAAGAGATGCAGCGTCAGCGGGACAATCAGCTTCTGCGCTTCGGCAAAGTTGATAAACGCGTCCGGCGGAATTTCCCCCATTGTCGGGTGTTTCCAGCGCATCAGCACTTCAAGCCCGGTCATCTGGAGCGATTTAGCATCGACGACGGGCTGATAAACCACATAAAACTGACCGCGCTTAATCGCGCTTAAAATCTCTTTACCCGGGTTGAGGCGAATGCTGAGGATATAGTAGTTGAGCGATCCGGCACAAATTCCGCATACCAGCCCGAAGAACAGGGCGTAGAGAATTTCATCGCTGGTCCAGGCGTCCGCATACAGGTTTATGGTCAGGGGAACGTCTTTCAGCGTCGCGGTACGGGCCGGTGTTTCATGTAGATCATGCGCAAGAACCAGCGTGCTGGAGCGCGTTGACAGCGCATGATCGCCAATAATGATGGCAATGCCGGCAAATTCGTCCTGGCGCGCGGTGTAGAGCAGGTAAGGCGTCAGATTGAGATTCACCGAGGTGAACACGCCGCCGTCCTTCACTAGCGGGTTACGGTACCAGATGGCAATCGCGGGCTTGTTGGGCAACATCGGGGTGCCTGGAAGCAATTCCATATCAATCTGTTTGTCGATGTGCAGCTCGGGGATCAGCTCCTCCATGGGGACATTCATCGGCCCCGTGGCAGAAGAGCAGAACGCCATTTTGTCTCTGACCAGCAGGAATGCGCGAACGTTAACGCTAAAGGCAGCGCGCGAGGTAAGTTCCTGATTGACGTCGTGGCAGTTGTTTAACGTGAGCGGCTGGAGCACATCGATAGAATTTTTTAACTCATCGAAGTAGCTCTCCATATAGATGCTCACATCGTGGATCAGGGTGTCGAATTTGACTTCCCGCTTGTGGTAGCTCCAGAAAAATTGCAACGAACCCAGGAGCAGGGCGGCGATCAGGCCTGTGATGATGCTGAGGATCAGTATTTTGCGATTGCTGGAGAAATAGCGGGTGAACATAGACGTCGTGATTCCTGAAATGCCGCTGGATGTATTCAGTGTAACGGGCAAAAAAAAACACTGCCGAAGCAGTGCTTTTTTTCATCATATCGCCAGCCAAGGGATAACCAACGATACGATAGTCATATTAACTGCGGGTCAGTACGCGGCGTGCTTCGTTGTAGCGCTTCTTCCAGTACGGTTCATTCATGCTGGAAATGGTCACACCGCTGCTGGTGGAGGCATGTACAAACTGGTCATTACCAATGTAGATGCCAACATGTCGACCTGTAGAACCGGCACGGAACAGGACTAAATCACCGGTGCGCAGTTTGGTTCGTGAAATCGACTTGCCCATCTCCTGCTGTTCATAGGTTGAACGCGGAAGATCTAACCCAAATTGCTCACGGAACGTACGCTGTACAAAACCGGAACAATCAATACCTGTTTTTGTGCTGCCGCCAAGACGATAGCGCACGCCTTTCCAGTCAGCATACTGGTCCATAATGCGAGACTTCACGTCCAGATTACGTACCATATTTTCAAATTCATCCTGAGAGGCTTGCAGTGACGAGGAATCTTCCATTCCCACAACACGCGTCTCAGGATGCATATTCTTTGCGGTGTTCGATGTACTACATGCAGACAACAGTACCGCGACTGCTATCGCCGGGATCCCCCGTAAGATATATCTCAGAAACGGTTGAGATTTGACCATTTTGTTTATTATCCCTTGAAGTCCTTAACGACAAATATCGTTATAAAAATGCCAAACGTGACGAGACTAATTATCTGTTCACATTGAGACAATTCTTTCTGGTCACATTTGTGGCACAGCGCACAAAATTATTCGCCAGTGAAATAATTATCTCTATGGGGCAAAACGAGTTCGAGATTAACCGATTGCCTGGGGTATTGCGAGAAAAAAAAGCCTTTTTTTTATAAGAAAATGTGATACAGAAAGTAAAAACATAGAATTGCTCAAAATAGCGACGGATCCGCTACGCCAGTATGCAATTGCTTCATTTTTATCATGAATATGATGACGAGAATATGACAGTGGGGAAAGATCGCGGCGAGAGCCCTATCAGGGATCATGTCGATCCCTGATAGCTCACGTTAATTTAGGTTAGTTATTTGTTTAATTGTTGTTGCGATCTGCCGGGAAGATAGCGATCGAACAGCGCTATTATCCTGTCGCTCAATGGGGTCATCAAACACCACGGCAGCGCAATCAGCGCAACGGAGAGCGAACCGACGGCAATATCGGTGAACCAGTGAGCGCCAATCATTACGCGCGGGAAGGCAAAAACCACAAAAATAATCAGGGCTATGGCAAAGGCTTTTCTGCCGAAATAGCGAAGCATAATTGCGGAAAAAATAAGCAGCATCATACCGTGATCGCCGGGGAAACTGTCCTTCGACGCATCTTTTGTTGGAATATGCAGCAGTTCGCTGACGCGATAAATATCGGTGAAGAATAGCGTTGGGCTTGAACGCTTAACCGGAATAATCGCGGTTGCCAGCTGGTTAATGACGACGGCAAACAGCAGCATTACCAGACCGATAATGAGAATACGCCGACGTCCGGCTTTATCCTCTTTCAGCCAGAAAGAGAGCATCAGGCAGCCCATGGCCAGCAGCGAGAAGCCGTCGAAGGCGCGGTTGTTGGTAATTGCCACCAGCCACAGGAACGCGTTGCTCTTCACCAGCTCCTGGTTGAAGAAGTGAAAAATGGCAGAATCCAGCGGGAACCAGAAACCATGATCCGCCGGGATATACCAGGAGAAGAAAAGCGCCAGACCGGCGACATTAAGCAGTAATATCAGGGGAAATCGAGTTGTCATAACGTTCTGCATAGAGTGAAAACTGGGGCAACGTTAGCCGCCCGAACTTAAACGAATCCTCAACAGGCTGGACTGGAGGGCATTCCAGTCGGCGTTAACCGCACTAATTAACTCTATTCGGCTGTCAGGCGGCGCCACATTTTGCGTTTCAATAAAGAAATCCTCGCCCTGACGGTTGATCCGCACCAGCCCGTCCGGCGTGCGCATGATCCCTTTCACGCGATCGACGGGAGCAAGTCGGGCCCACTCCAGGATCCCTATGGTGTCGAAAACGGTTTCAGCATCAAATATCCATCCGCAGGCCTGATATCCCTGGCCGCTGTTCAGGTTACGACGCCAGCGCTGATGTTCCGGCAGGCTGAGAGCAGCTAAACCCTGCTTAACCGGATGACTGTGCGAATGATCCGCGCTGGCAGGCAGCTCGGAGAGGTTCAGACGAGGAAGGTCAAGCAGGGCGCTATCAATATTCCCCTGGGTGGTCTGCACCCGCGTGCGGTTGCCGCCGAAATGTTGCCACCACGCGTCCAGCGCGGCCTGGCTTTCAGCCGTGGCGCGATCTGCTTTATTCGCGACAATAACGTCAGCTGAAGCGAGCTGATCGCGGAAGTTCTCATTGGCCACCGCTTTGTCATCCAGAAGCTGACGCGGATCGAGCAGGCACAGCGTTGCGCGCAGGTCGATCCACGGCTCGTAAACCGGGGCGGTCAGTAAATCGAGGATCTGCTTCGGATGGCCCAGCCCGGTGGGCTCAATCAGCAGGCGGTCGGGTTTGCCCTGACGCAGCAGCGTATTGAGCCCGACCTGCATCGGCAGGCCATTGACGCAGCACATGCACCCGCCGGGGATCTCTTTAATCATTGCGCCGCTGGATGACAGCAACGCGCCGTCAATGCCTACCTCGCCAAATTCATTGACCAGCACGGCCCATTTCTCGGCAGGATCTTTATTCGCCAGCAGGTGAAGAATTGAGGTGGTTTTACCGCTGCCGAGAAAACCGGTGATGAGATTGGTTTTGGTCACGTGCGCTCCAGATAAGAATGGTGATGCTATAACACTATTCTCTCTATCCTGGCGAAAAACGTGACCGGTGAGAAGGGGAAGGGCGAACGGAGATCTCATCCGTTCTCGTCAAGCGCAATAATCGTTAAATATTTAACGTTTCGATAACAGCCTGACGCGCGCCGTGGCGGGTGATGCGCTGGTATGCCTGGCTAACAGCCTCCACAAACGCGCTGTTTTGCGCGAGATCGTGACCAAAGACCTCGCTCAGCCCCAGCAGGGCGTTAACGCGCTCGGCGTCGCTGCTGGTATTGACCATCGTGCGAATTTTATCGCTGAGGGGATCGCGAACATCAATCGCGTTGCCGCGGTCGTCGGTACCGCTGACGTAGCGTATCCAGCCGGCCACGCCCAGGGCCAGCAGCGGCCACGGTGTTTTTCGCTCAAGATGAACGCGGATCCCGTCCAGCATTCTTTGCGGAAGCTTCTGGCTACCGTCCATCGCGATTTGCCAGGTCCGATGCTGGAGTGCCGGGTTGGCAAAGCGCTCCAGCAGGCTATCTGCGTAGGCGGTGAGGTCGACATCCTTAATGCGTAATGTGGGCGCCTGCTCGTCCAGCATCAGCCGACGGGCGGCTTCGCGGAACGCAGCGTCCTCCATGCATTCATTAATATGGGCATAGCCCGCGAGGTACCCCAGATACGCCAGGAAAGAGTGGCTGCCGTTGAGCATGCGCAATTTCATCTGCTCCCAGGGCAGAACATCCTGCACCATCTGAACGCCCGCGACCTCCCACTCCGGACGGCCGGCGACAAAATTATCTTCCACCACCCACTGAATAAACGGTTCACAGCTGATGGCGCACGGATCTTCAACGCCGAGCGCGTCGGTGATTTCCGCCAGTGAGGCGTCCGTCGCGGCGGGAACAATCCTGTCGACCATCGTCCCCGGGAAGCTTACGTGGCTATCAATCCATTCAGACAGCGCCGCGGAACGCTTTTGCGCCATGCCCAGCACCGCGTTTTTCACCACGTGCCCGTTATCAGGGATATTATCGCAGGAGAGCACGGTAAACGCAGGCAAGCCGCGCTCGCGGCGGCGGTGAAGCGCTTCGACCAGGATCCCGGGTGCGGAATGCGGCTCTGAGGGGTTTTCAAGATCGTGAATTATCCGGGCGTTGTGCAGATCGAGTTTCCCGGTCGCGGGATCGATGCAATAGCCTTTCTCCGTGATGGTGAGCGACACAATAGCGACCTGAGGCTCGCAAAATTTCTCAATAATGGCGGGCAGAGAGTCCAGCTTTGCGTTCAGGCATTCATGGACGGCACCGACGATAATCGCCTCATTGCCTTCTGCCCCTTTCTCCAGCACGGTGAACAGGTGATCCTGCGCGCGCAGCTGGCTCATCAGCACGTCGCCGCTGAAAAGGCTAATCTCACAAATACCCCAGTCGCCGCCTTTTTCATTCAGCACCCGATTTGTTAACAATGCCTGGTGCGCACGGTGAAACGCGCCAAAGCCAAAATGGACGATGCGGGAGCGCAGTTGCTGACGATCGTAGCGAGGCTGCTGAACCTGGGCTGGAAGGGCGGTGGAGGCAATTGTCTTCATGAGATACACACCTGATTAACCATTAATTAACAATGCCAGTGTAAAGTTATATGACAGCAAATAAAATTGGTGAGCCGTAAATATCCCCGTTCTGTGAGTTTGATCAATCAATGTGTGGCGGTATGTTGACCCTTGGCGGCAAACATGTATGGTAGTCGTCATTGCAGTAACGCATATTGGTATAACAACTTAAGAGGGTGAGGCAATGGAACAAACCTGGCGTTGGTACGGGCCGAACGATCCGGTTTCTCTTGATGATGTGCGCCAGGCTGGTGCAACGGGTGTCGTCACGGC
This sequence comes from Enterobacter sp. WP_7_1, assembly GCF_003688535.1. NCBI lineage: Bacteria > Pseudomonadati > Pseudomonadota > Gammaproteobacteria > Enterobacterales > Enterobacteriaceae > Enterobacter > Enterobacter sp. WP_7_1. The sequence continues at coordinate 363,109 of NZ_REFK01000002.1, forward strand.
GCTGCATCATATTCCAAACGGTCAGGTATGGCCGGTAGAGGAAATTCAACAGCGTCAGGCGCTGCTGGCGGAGAAGGGGTTAACCTGGTCTGTGGTGGAAAGCATCCCGGTTCACGAAGACATCAAAACCCATTCAGGGGAGTACCAGACCTGGATTGCTAACTATCAGCAGAGCATTCGCAACCTGGCGGCCTGCGGCATTGATACGGTTTGCTATAACTTCATGCCCATCCTCGACTGGACGCGTACCGACCTTGAATACCAGATGCCGGACGGCTCGAAAGCGCTGCGTTTCGACCAGATCGCCTTCGCGGCGTTTGAGCTGCACATTTTGAAACGCCCCGGCGCCGAAGCGGATTACACCGCGGAAGAGCAGCAGCAGGCGCTCGCGTGGTTTAACGCCGCCAGTGACGCTGACATCGAAAAGCTGACCCGTAATATCATTGCGGGCCTGCCGGGAGCTGAAGAGGGGTATACCCTGGATCAGTTCCGCGCGCGCCTGGCGGAATACGGCGATATTGATAAGCAGCAGCTGCGTGAAAACATGGCGTACTTCCTGCGCGCTATCGTGCCGGTTGCTGAAGAGGCAGGGGTACGCCTCGCCGTGCACCCGGACGATCCACCGCGTCCTATCCTCGGCCTGCCGCGCATTGTTTCCACTATTGAAGATATGCAGTGGCTGAAAGAGACGGTAAACAGCATCTATAACGGCTTTACCATGTGTACCGGCTCCTACGGCGTGCGTGCGGACAACGACCTGGTGCGGATGATTGAAACCTTCGGCGATCGCATTCATTTCACGCACTTGCGCGCGACCTGCCGTGAAGAAAACCCAAAAACCTTCCACGAGGCGGCGCACCTGGGCGGCGATGTGAATATGGTTGCGGTGGTAGACGCCATTCTGGCGGAAGAGGCGCGTCGCAAGCAGGCGGGCGATGTGCGTCCTATTCCGTTCCGTCCGGATCACGGCCACCAGATGCTGGACGATCTGCGTAAGAAAACCAACCCGGGCTATTCGGCGATTGGCCGTCTTAAAGGGATGGCGGAAGTGCGCGGCGTTGAGCTGGCGCTGAAGATGACGAAGTATCCGGAGCTTCTGTAAGCTCTGTTGCCCGGTGGCACTACGCTTACCGGGCTATAAAAAAACCGGCCTGAGAGCCGGTTTTTGTGTTTTGTCGGTCGGGTAAGGCGAAGCCGCCACCCGACAAACGCCGCAATCAGTCAGCGCGACCCATATAGCGTTTTTCTTCGATATGGATGCGGATTTTCTCGCCAGCGGAGAGGTATTCCGGCACCTGCACAACCAGGCCGGTGGTCAGGGTAGCTGGTTTGTTGCGGGCACTTGCGGATGCACCTTTGATACCTGGTGCGGTTTCAACGATTTCCAGATCGACGGTCTGAGGCAGCTCCAGCGCCAGCAGCACGCCGTCCCAGGTCAGAACCTGCATGTCAGGCATGCCGCCTTCAGGGATGAACAGCAGCTCTTCTTCAATCTGATCTTTGGTGAAGATGTACGGGGTGTAATCTTCTTTGTCCATGAACACGTATTCGTTGCCGTCGATGTAGGAGAAATCAACGTAGCGACGGGTCAGGGTCACGGTATCGACGATATCGTCACCTTTAAAGCGCTCTTCCACCTTCAGGCCGGTACGCACGTCGGCGAAACGCATTTTGTACAGCGTTGCTGCACCACGGGCGCTTGGTGCCTGAATGTCGATATCTTTCACAATCAGCAGTTTGCCGTTGTAATTCAGCACCATACCTTTCTTAATTTCGTTCGCTCTTGGCATTGCAGTAATCCTGTTTACGGGAGGTAAAAAATATCGCGCCAAATTACTCGCGCGCGGCCTTTCAGGCAAGAGGAATTCGTGGCTTTTGCTATCAATACGCAAAAGGTGTTACTGTGCGCGCGATGCCCGACTGCGCGGGCGATCGTCAGCGAAAGAGAGCATTTATGGATTGCCGTCCCGATTGTGGCGCGTGCTGTACTGCACCGTCCATTTCAAGCCCCATTCCAGGAATGCCGGAGGGCAAGCCTGCCAATACCCGCTGCGTTCAGCTCTCGGAAACGAACCTGTGCATGATCTTTGGCTCACCGCTGCGCCCGAAAGTCTGCTCCGGGCTTCAGCCCACTGCCGAAATGTGTGGCAGCACGCGAGGGCAGGCGATGACGTACCTTCTTGAGCTGGAAGCGCTCACCGCGCCCTAAACGTCTTTAATTCTCGCCAGACAGCCGATCGTCAGCGTACACATCACCAGCGCAATCCAAAATACCGTGTGATAGTTCCAGATTTCGGCAACGACACCGGCCATTGAGCCCGCGATAATCCAGCCCACGCGGGTGGTATTAGTATAAAGGGTGGTGGCAGAGCCTGCCTGACCCGGCATCAGATCCTGAAAATAGAGCATGCCTATCCCGGCGAGAATGCCAATATAGATGGCGTTCAGCAGCTGTAAAGCCAGCAACAGCCCCGGCGTATGTACCGTCAACATACCGACATAGAACAACAGACCGGCGACGGCGGCGATGCGCATTAAAAAACGCTTTCCGAAGCGCTTTGCGTAATAGCCCGCAATGAGCATCGTCGGGATCTCAAGCCCGGCCGCGGTGCCCATCATGATGCCCGCCAGCTTCTCCGACAGGTGCAGTTCATCAATAATAAACAGCGGCATATTGATGATATACAGGCTGTTGGTGCCCCACATCAGCGTACAGATAACAAACAGGAGCAGGGCATCGCGGCGGTTCCGGCGCGGCGCTTCCAGCACGCCCGTTGCCACTTTGGGCTCTTTGCGCATGGACGGCAGGAAGAACCACACCAGCGCTCCGCACACTACAAACGCGACGGCCGCGCTCAGGTACATCACCGTAAAGCCAAAACCCATCGCCAGCGCGTAGGCCAGCGGCGGGCCAATCACCCATGCCAGCGACACCTGAGCACGCAGGACAGAGCTGAACATCACCGCTTCACGTCCGGTATGGTCCGCGTGTTCGCGGGCAAGGGCGAACAGCTGAGGGTTCGCCGTTGAGCCAAAGCTGCTCAGGAATACTCCGACGAAGAGCAGAATGAAATAGTTGCGGTTCCAGGCGAACAGAACGCAGGCCATGACCCCCAGCAGACAGCAGAAAACGATCAGGCTTTTACGATCGCCTTTTCTGTCGGATCGTCCCGCCAGAAACTGGCTGACCAGGATGCCGATGATAGCGCTTCCGGTAAAAAAGAAGCCCACCATCGCCGGGCGGACGTGAACCTCATTTGTCAGGAATAAGCTCAATGTCGGCGTCTGTAACGCACCGGCAATGCCCGTGAAGAAGGCAACAACCAGGAACGCCGCGGAGGTCAAATCAAAGGGCTTCGGCGAGACGGCCGCAGGGGTGTTATGCATGTTTTATAATTAGCGAGTAGCAGAGAGGGCCGGAGTTTACGCCGTCAGCTAAAAAATAAACAGTGGGTGCGGTCAATGATGCCACGAAAAATCAAAATGGCATTTCAACTTACGTCCAACGCGGCTGACCTTAGCTGAAACTGTCTTGCTGAACTTCAGCAAAATTCAGCTGAACGAAGAAGAAATGTGCTGTATCTCTAAATTCTGATATCAGAAATACGAGTTTACTTGCAAGACATTGCAGAAAGCGCAAGACTTTTTGAAACGTTTCAGCGCTATCTTGTTTTAACAAACGGAGCAGGCTAGCGCATTTTTTCTCATTAAAGCTGAAACGATTCAAGTTCAGCAGGAGTGGAGAACCATGTTCCAGTTATCTGTTCAGGATATCCACCCGGGCGCTCAGGCCGGGGATAAAGAAGAGGCTATTCGCCAGGTTGCCGCTGCGCTTGTGCAGGCGGGTAACGTCGCGGACGGCTATGTCAACGGCATGCTGGCCCGCGAGCAGCAGACCTCAACCTTCCTCGGCAATGGCATTGCCATTCCGCACGGCACAACCGACACCCGCGATCAGGTGTTGAAAACCGGCGTTCAGGTTTATCAGTTCCCGCAGGGCGTGCTCTGGGGCGACGGTCAGGTGGCCTACGTGGCTATCGGTATCGCGGCCAGCAGCGATGAACACTTAGGCCTGCTGCGTCAGCTGACGCATGTCCTGAGCGATGACGACGTGGCTGAACAGCTTAAATCCGCCACCACAGCTGAAGAGCTGCGCGCCTTGCTGATGGGCGAAAAACAGAGCGAAGCGCTGAAGCTGGATAATGAAACGCTGACGCTGGACGTGGTTGCCTCCGATTTGGTGACGCTGCAGGCGCTGAACGCGGGTCGTCTGAAAGAAGCCGGCGCGGCGGATGCCACGTTTGTGACGCGCGTGATTAACGATAAGCCGTTGAATCTGGGTCAGGGTATCTGGCTGAACGACAGTGCTGAAGGCAACCTGCGCAGCGCTATCGCCGTGAGCCGCGCGGCCAATCCGTTTGACGTAGAAGGCGAGCGCGCGGCCATGCTGGTGACCGTGGCGATGAACGACGATCAGCCGGTTTCCGTGCTGAAGCGTCTGGGCGATCTGCTGCTGAACAACAAAGCTGAAAAACTGCTGAACGCTGATGCCTCCACCGTGCTGGCACTGCTGACCAGTGATGATGCGCCGACTGAAGACGTGCAGACCGCTGAGTTCGTGGTACGTAACGAGCACGGCCTGCATGCCCGTCCGGGCACCATGCTGGTGAATACCATTAAACAATTCGAGAGTGAGATCACCGTGGCGAATCTTGATGGTACGGGCAAACCGGCCAACGGCCGTAGTCTGATGAAAGTTGTCGCGCTGGGCGTGAAGAAAGGCCACCGTCTGCGTTTCACCGCGCAGGGTGCCGATGCTGAACAGGCGCTGAAAGCGATTGGCGATGCCATCGCGGCGGGTCTGGGGGAGGGCGCATAATGAGCAGACGTGTTGCGACTATTACGCTGAACCCGGCTTATGACCTGGTAGGATTTTGCCCGGAAATTGAGCGCGGCGAAGTCAACCTCGTGCGTACCACTGGCCTGCATGCTGCGGGTAAAGGGATTAACGTCGCGAAAGTGCTCAAGGATCTCGGTATCGACGTCACCGTGGGTGGATTCCTCGGTAAAGATAACCAGGATGGTTTCCAGCAGCTGTTCAGCGAGCTGGGCATTGCCAACCGTTTTCAGGTTGTTCAGGGCCGTACCCGCATCAACGTCAAGCTGACGGAGAAAGACGGTGAAGTGACCGATCTGAACTTCTCTGGCTTCGAAGTGACGCCGTCAGACTGGGAGCGTTTTGTTAACGACTCTCTGACCTGGCTTGGTCAGTTTGACATGGTCTGCGTCAGCGGCAGCCTGCCGTCCGGCGTCAGCCCGGAAGCGTTTACCGACTGGATGACGCGTCTGCGCAGCCAGTGCCCGTGCATCATTTTTGACAGCAGCCGCGACGCGCTGGTTGCCGGTCTGAAAGCCTCGCCGTGGCTGGTGAAGCCGAATCGCCGCGAGCTGGAGATCTGGGCGGGTCGTAAGCTGCCAGAATTAAAAGATGTGATTGACGCTGCCCATGCGCTGCGCGAGCAGGGTATCGCTCACGTGGTGATCTCTCTTGGTGCAGAAGGCGCGCTGTGGGTTAACGCGTCTGGCGAATGGATCGCCAAACCGCCGTCAATGGAAGTTGTCAGCACCGTTGGCGCAGGGGATTCCATGGTTGGCGGCCTGATTTATGGTCTGCTGATGCGTGAATCCAGTGAACATACTTTACGTCTTGCCACCGCCGTTGCTGCCCTGGCCGTAAGCCAGAGCAATGTCGGCATTACCGATCGTACCCAGTTAGCCGCGATGATGGCGCGCGTTGACTTAAAACCTTTTAACTAACAGCAGGAGAGGAATAATGAAAACGCTGCTGATCATTGACTCCGGTCTCGGACAGGCCCGCGCCTATATGGCGAAGACCTTGCTGGGCGCGGCGGCACAAAAAGCACATCTGGACATTATCGATAATCCAGGCGATGCAGAACTGGCCATTGTACTGGGCGACAAAATCCCGGCTGACAGTGCGCTGAACGGCAAAAAAGTGTGGCTGGGCGATATTAATCGCGCGGTTGCACATCCGGAATTGTTCCTGAGCGAAGCGAAAGGTCACGCGTCTGTCTACAGCGCGCCTGTCGCGACGGCACCGGCTGCGGCTGCGGGTCCGAAACGCATTGTTGCGGTGACGGCCTGCCCGACGGGCGTGGCTCACACCTTTATGGCAGCTGAAGCCATTGAAACCGAAGCGAAAAAACGCGGCTGGTGGGTAAAAGTTGAAACGCGTGGCTCCGTCGGTGCCGGCAACGCTATCACCCCTGAAGAAGTGGCTGAGGCCGATCTGGTGATCGTGGCGGCGGATATCGAAGTGGACCTGGCGAAATTTGCCGGTAAGCCCATGTACCGTACGTCTACCGGCCTGGCGCTGAAAAAGACCGCGCAGGAGTTTGATAAGGCGCTGGTGGAAGCGAAGCCGTATCAGGCAACCGGCGCGCGTCAAACCGCGACGGAAGGTAAGAAAGAGTCTGCAGGCGCCTATCGCCATCTGTTGACCGGTGTGTCTTACATGCTGCCGATGGTGGTTGCGGGCGGTCTGTGTATCGCTCTCTCGTTCGCATTTGGTATTACCGCGTTTAAAGAGCAAGGCACGCTGGCCGCTGCGTTAATGCAGATTGGCGGCGGATCCGCGTTCGCACTGATGGTCCCCGTTCTGGCCGGTTTTATTGCCTTCTCCATTGCTGACCGTCCTGGCCTGACGCCGGGCCTTATCGGCGGTATGCTGGCCGTGAGTACCGGTTCTGGCTTTATCGGCGGTATTATCGCGGGCTTCCTGGCCGGTTACGTCGCGAAGCTCATCAGCTCGAAGCTCAAGCTGCCTCAGAGTATGGAAGCGCTGAAACCGATTCTGATCATCCCGCTGATTTCCAGCCTGGTGGTCGGTCTGGCGATGATTTACCTGATTGGTAAGCCGGTTGCGGGCATCCTGGCGGGTCTGACCCACTGGCTGCAAACCATGGGTACCGCGAACGCGGTTCTGCTGGGCGCAATCCTCGGCGGCATGATGTGTACCGACATGGGTGGTCCGGTAAACAAAGCGGCGTACGCCTTTGGTGTTGGCCTGCTGAGTACCCAGACCTACGCACCAATGGCAGCCATCATGGCGGCAGGTATGGTGCCTCCTCTGGCGCTCGGCCTGGCGACGATTATTGCCCGTCGTAAGTTCGATAAAGCACAGCAGGAAGGCGGCAAAGCGGCGCTGGTTCTGGGCTTGTGCTTCATTACCGAAGGCGCGATTCCGTTCGCGGCTCGTGACCCAATGCGCGTTCTGCCGTGCTGTATCGCGGGTGGCGCGGTAACGGGTGCAATCTCCATGGCGATTGGCGCGAAGCTGATGGCACCACACGGCGGTCTGTTCGTGCTGCTGATCCCTGGCGCCATCACCCCGGTCCTGGGCTACCTGCTGGCCATCGTTGCCGGTACGCTGGTGGCGGGTCTCTCTTACGCGGTGCTGAAACGTCCGGAAGCGGAAGTTGTGGCGAAAGCAGCGTAAGCGATAAACAACAAAAAAAGCCGGGTTGCATTATGCACCCGGCTTTTTTTATGCCGCCTGTTCAGCGGTTTGCTGTGCCTTCAGCCAGGCAATCTCTTCTGCCCAGATGTCTGGATTAATTGTTTCCAGCACCATCGGAATACCGTCGAAGCGGGCGTCCTGCATAATGAAGCGGAACGCATCGTGGCCAATGTTGCCTTCGCCCAGGCTGTGGTGGCGGTCAACGCGGCTGCCGAACGCACTTTTCGCATCGTTCAGGTGCATGCCGCGCAGGTACTTAAAGCCCACTATGCGCTCGAACTCATCGAACGTGTTTTTCGTTGCCTCGGTGGTGCGCAGGTCATAGCCGGCGGCAAACGCGTGGCAGGTATCAATGCATACGCCAACGCGGGATTTATCCTCCACGCCGTCGATGATCGCCGCCAGATGTTCAAACCTAAAGCCGAGGTTGCTGCCCTGACCGGCGGTATTCTCAATCACCGCGGTGACGCCTTTGGTCTTGTCCAGCGTGATGTTGATGGACTCGGCAATGCGCGCCAGGCAGGCATCTTCATCGATTTGCATCAGATGGCTACCCGGATGGAAGTTCAGCAGCGTCAGCCCCAGCTGTTCGCAGCGCTGTACTTCATCAAGAAACGCCTCGCGGGATTTTTCCAGCGCCTCTTCAACCGGGTGACCGAGGTTGATCAGGTAGCTGTCGTGGGGAAGAATTTGGCCTGGCCCGTAGTGGTACTTCTCACAGGCGGCCTTGAAATCATCAATCACCTCAGCGGTGAGCGCTGCGGCGCGCCACTGGCGCTGGTTTTTGGTGAACAGGGCGAAAGCGGTCGCCTCGATTTCGGCGGCGCGAATGGCGGCATTCGCAAGGCCACCTGCAGCGCTGACGTGCGCTCCAACATATTTCATAAAAAAACTCCTGCTAACCCGAAACGCTTATGATAGCGGGTTAGCAGGAGAAGGACGAGATGGTTTATGCCATCAGGCTGTGCACCGCGAGGTTAATGGCTCCGCCGCCGACAATCAGCCAGATGAAGAGCACCAGCGCCATCAGCAGCGGTTTGGCACCGGCTTTTTTCAGCGCGCTGACGTGTGTGGTGACCCCCAGCGCCGCCATGGCCATCGCCAGCAGCACGGTATCCAGCGTCACCAGCATATCGACAACGGCTTTCGGCAGCAGGTGGAAGGAGTTAAAGATAGCAACCACGATGAACAGGATCGCAAACCACGGAATGGTGATTTTGCTTTTCTCGCTGCCGCCTGCCGGTGCCAGCTGCTTAACCCGCGCCGCGAGGAAAATCAGGAACGGTGCCAGCATCATTACGCGCAGCATTTTGGCAATCACCGCCGCGTTTTCAGCTTCCGGGTTAATGGCATGTCCTGCCGCCACCACCTGGGCCACTTCGTGCATGGTCGAACCGATATAGATGCCGTAGGTTTCCGGGCTAAACCAGTGCGCCACCAGCGGATACATAGCCGGGTAGAGGAAGATCGCCAGCGTACCGAAGATCACCACCGTCGCCACCGCCACGGTCACCTTGCTGGCTTCGGCTTTAACGACGGGCTCTGTTGCCAGCACCGCCGCGGCCCCACAGATACTGCTCCCGGCACCGATCAGCCAGCTGGTTTGCTTATCCAGGCCAAAGACTTTCTGGCCGATAAAGCAGGCCAGCAAAAAGGTGCTGGTCAGGGTCAGGACGTCGATGGCAATTCCGCTGACACCCACGTCCGCAATCTGCGAAAAGGTGAGACGGAAGCCGTAAAGGATGATCCCGAGACGCAGCAGGTGCTGTTTGGCAAAGATCACGCCGCCGTCGCAGGATTTCCAGATATGCGGGTAAACGGTATTTCCCACGACCATGCCCAGCAAAATGGCCAGCGTCAACGCGCTAAAACCCGCGCCTGCGATAGCCGGGATGCTGCCGCCCCATAATGCTACGGCGGTCACTGCTGCGCTAAGCGCGAGGCCCGGCACGAAGTGCCGCACTGTACGATGATGTTGTAAGGTGATTTCTGACATAACCTTCTCCTTTGTCTGGCTAAAGGTTACGGCGCTCTGGCTTAAAAATAAAATTGATTATATACTTATAATCAATCTATATAAGTGGTAAGCAACCATGCACATTACATTGCGTCAGCTGGAAGTGTTTGCCGAGGTGCTGAAAAGCGGCTCGACGACCCAGGCGTCACAAATGCTGGCGCTCTCGCAGTCTGCGGTCAGCGCGGCGTTGACCGATCTTGAAGGACAGCTGGGCGTTCAGCTTTTCGACCGGGTAGGGAAGCGTCTGGTAGTCAACGAGCACGGCCGTCTTCTTTATCCACGCGCGCTGGCGCTGCTGGAGCAGGCTATCGAAATCGAACAGCTGTTCCGCGAAGACAACGGCGCGATCCGCGTCTATGCCAGCAGCACCATTGGGAACTACATTCTGCCGGAAGTGATTGCCCGCTACCGCCGGGATTTCCCGACCCTGCCGCTGGAGATGAGCGTGGGCAATAGCCAGGACGTTATCAACGCGGTGATCGATTTCCGCGTGGATATCGGCCTCATCGAAGGACCTTGTCATAACGTCGATATCATTGCCGAGCCCTGGCTGGAAGATGAACTTGTGGTGTTTGCGTCTCCGGCCTCGTCGTTATTGCAGGGCGAGGTGACGCTGGAGCGCCTGGCGCAGGCGCAGTGGATCCTGCGCGAGCAGGGCTCCGGCACGCGTGAAATTGTCGATTATTTGCTGCTTTCCCATCTGCCGCATTTCCAGTTAGGGATGGAGCTGGGGAACTCTGAGGCCATCAAGCACGCGGTGCGTCATGGCCTGGGGATCAGCTGTCTTTCCCGGCGCGTCATTGCCGAACAGCTTGAGACGGGGTCGCTGGTTGAAATCCCGGTTCCATTGCCGAAGCTGGTGCGCACGCTATGGTGCATCCATCACCGTCAGAAACACCTTTCCAGCTCTCTGCAGCGTTTTCTGCGCTACTGCGCCATTTAACCTTCCCCGGTGGCACTTCGCTTACCGGGGCTACGCGCGCCTGTCACCCCACATTTTTATGCTTTACTTATAATCCTGGCCGAGTCATGAAGCTCTCTTATAACTGAGTATTTCTGCCGGAAGGAACGCGGATCGTCTGCTACAATCGCGCCTCATTTATTAAATGGACAGCATTTTCATATGGTTTCAGAAATTAAAACCACAGAAGCGCCCACGCTACGTCGTGAACTCAAGGCGCGTCACCTGACGATGATCGCCATTGGCGGCTCAATCGGTACAGGTCTTTTCGTTGCCTCTGGCGCAACGATTTCGGCAGCAGGCCCGGGTGGGGCACTCTTCTCTTATATCCTGATTGGCCTGATGGTGTACTTCCTGATGACCAGTCTCGGCGAACTGGCCGCGTACATGCCGGTATCCGGTTCGTTCTCGACCTACGGTCAAAAATACGTTGAAGAAGGCTTCGGCTTCGCGCTGGGCTGGAACTACTGGTACAACTGGGCGGTCACTATCGCCGTTGACCTTGTCGCCGCACAGCTGGTGATGAACTGGTGGTTCCCGGATACGCCGGGCTGGATCTGGAGCGCCCTGTTCCTGGCCGTCATCTTCCTGCTGAACTACATCTCCGTACGCGGTTTCGGCGAAGCGGAATACTGGTTCTCTTTGATTAAAGTGGCAACCGTCATCATCTTTATCGTCGTCGGTGTGGCGATGATCGTTGGTATTTTCAAAGGCGCTGAACCTGTGGGCTGGAGTAACTGGACGATAGGCGATGCGCCGTTTGCCGGTGGACTGTCGGCGATGATTGGCGTGGCGATGATTGTCGGCTTTTCCTTCCAGGGGACCGAGCTGATTGGTATCGCCGCCGGTGAGTCAGAGAACCCGGAGAAAAATATTCCGCGTGCGGTCCGTCAGGTATTCTGGCGTATCCTGCTGTTCTATGTGTTCGCGATCCTGATTATCAGCCTGATTATCCCGTACACCGATCCAAGCCTGCTGCGTAATGACGTAAAAGACATTAGCGTCAGTCCGTTCACGCTGGTCTTCCAGCATGCCGGCCTGCTTTCAGCCGCGGCAGTGATGAACGCCGTTATCCTGACCGCTGTGCTTTCAGCCGGTAACTCCGGGATGTACGCCTCTACCCGTATGCTCTACACGCTGGCATGCGACGGTAAAGCCCCGCGTATCTTCGCGAAGCTGTCCCGTGGCGGCGTGCCGCGTAACGCACTGTACGCTACGACGGTGATTGCCGGTCTGTGCTTCCTGACCTCCATGTTTGGCAACCAGACGGTGTACCTGTGGCTGCTTAACACGTCCGGGATGACGGGCTTTATTGCCTGGCTGGGGATTGCCATTAGCCACTACCGTTTCCGCCGCGGTTTCGTCAAGCAGGGTCACGATATTAACTCGCTGCCGTATCGCTCCGGCTTCTTCCCGCTGGGTCCTATTTTCGCCTTCATTCTGTGCCTGATCATTACGCTGGGACAGAACTATGAAGCGTTCCTGGCGGACACCATTGACTGGGGTGCCGTCACGGCGACCTACATTGGTATTCCGCTGTTCCTCGTCATCTGGTTTGGCTACAAGCTGACGAAAGGAACAAAATTCGTTCGCTACAGTGAAATGGAATTCCCGGAACGATTTAAACAATAACCGCACTTCCTCTCTTTTAACCCGCTCATTCGAGCGGGTTTTTTTATTCCCGCCTCCTGAAACAAAGATATATTTCTTAACAATTTAATTGATAATAATTATCGTTTGCTTTATCGTTATCAAAAATAAGCGTGTCACCGACCCACCGCAGATGTGGGCGGCAAGGAAGACGCTGTGAGCAATGATGATTTGATTTAGTTGTATTTACCTCATGGAGATATGGAATGTTTAGGTTGAATCCCTTCGTCAGGGGAGGACTTTGTGCGTCCGCAATGTCCCTGGCCCTGCCTGTTATCGCAGCGGAATCCGGCGACACAATGGTTGTAACGGCCTCCGCGACCGAGCAAAACCTGAAAGACGCACCGGCAAGCATCAGCGTGATTACCCAGGAAGATTTGCAGCGCAAACCCGTTCAGAATCTGAAAGATGTGTTACGGGAGGTGCCGGGCGTTCAGCTCACGAGCGAAGGGGACAACCGTAAAGGGGTAAGTATTCGTGGACTGGACAGCAGCTATACGCTGATCCTGATCGACGGCAAGCGCGTCAACTCGCGTAACGCGGTGTTCCGCCATAATGATTTCGACCTCAACTGGGTGCCGGTTGACGCCATCGAACGCATCGAAGTGGTGCGCGGGCCGATGTCTTCTCTGTACGGTTCCGATGCGCTGGGCGGGGTGGTGAACATTATCACCAAAAAAATCGGCCAGAAATGGACGGGCACCCTGAGCGCCGATTCCACAATTCAGGAACACCGCGACCGTGGAGACACGTACAACGGCCAGTTCTATACCAGCGGTCCGCTGGTGGACGGCCTGCTGGGGCTGAAAGCCTACGGTAGCCTCGCGAAGCGTGAGAAAGACGGTCAGCAGAAATCCTCTACCACGGCGAGCGGTGAAACGCCGCGCATTGAAGGCTTCACCAGCCGCGATGCGAATGTGGAATTCGCCTGGACACCGTCTGAAAATCACGACTTTACGGCGGGCTACGGCTTCGACCGTCAGGATCGTGACTCGGATTCCCTCGACAAAAACCGCCTTGAGCGTCAGAACTACTCTCTCAGCCACAACGGCCGTTGGGGCGTCGGCAACAGTGAGCTGAAGGTTTACGGCGAAAAGGTGGATAACAAAAATCCGGGCAACAGCAATCCTATCACCTCCGAGAGCAACGCGGTGGACGGAAAATACGTGCTGCCGCTGGGCGAAATCAACCAGCTGCTGACCTTCGGCGGCGAATGGCGTCACGATAAGCTGAAAGATCCGGTCAACCTGACGGGCGGTTCCAGCAGCAGTACCTCGACAAGCCAGTATGCCCTGTTCCTTGAGGACGAGTGGCGTCTCTTTGAACCTCTGGCGCTGACCACCGGCATCCGTATGGACGACCATGATACCTACGGCGATCACTGGAGCCCGCGAGCCTATCTGGTTTACAACGCGACCGATACCGTAACGGTGAAAGGGGGCTGGGCCACCGCGTTTAAAGCGCCTTCGCTGCTGCAGCTGAGCCCGGACTGGGTTACCGGCTCGTGTCGCGGTGCCTGTGAGATTGTCGGTAACCCGGATCTGAAACCTGAAACCAGCGAGAGCTTTGAATTTGGTCTGTACTACAGCGGGGAAGAGGGCTGGTTAGAGGGCGTGCAGGCCAGCGTCACCACCTTCCAGAATAACGTGGATGACCGCATCAGCATCAGCCGTACGGCCAATGCAAAACAGGCGCAGGGTTACCCTAACTACGTTGGCCTGAATGCGGACGGTGAACCGATTTTCCGCTACTACAACGTTAACAAGGCGCGCATCCGCGGTGTGGAAACCGAGGTGAAGTTCCCGGTTGCCGAAGACTGGAAGGTGACGCTGAACTACACCTACAACGACGGTCGCGATATCAGCAACGGCGGCAACAAGCCGCTGTCCGATCTGCCGTTCCATACCGCCAACGGTACCGTTGACTGGAAGGCAACGCAGGACTGGTCGTTCTACGTTCAGGGCAACTACACCGGTGAGAAACGCGCGCTGACCAGCAGTGCAGCAACGCCGGGTGGCTATGTCATCTGGAATACCGGTGCGGCATGGCAGGTAACGAAAGCCGTTAAGCTGCGCGCGGGCGTGCAGAACCTGCTGGATAAAGATCTGAGCCGTGACGATTACAGCTATACGGAAGATGGCCGTCGCTACTTTGTCGGCGTGGATTACAAGTTCTGATGCGGCCAGGGTAAAAGCAAAACGGCAACGTAAGTTGCCGTTTTTAGTGTTTGTTCCCTCTCCCTGTGGGAGAGGGCCAGGGTGAGGGCATCAGAGCGCACGTAGCCGCACTTACCCAAACAAATGCTCCGCATGGAAGCGGAGATGATCCTCAATAAAGGATGCGATGAAGTAATAGCTGTGGTCATACCCCGGCTGGATGCGCAGCGTCAGCGGCCAGTCCTTCTGGCGTGCCGCTTCTGCCAGCACCGCAGGCTGCAGCTGTCCGGCGAGGAACTGGTCCGCATCGCCCTGATCGATAAGCATCGGGATCGCATTTGCCGAGCTGCTGGCCAGCATCAGCGCACAGCTGTCCCATTCCTGCCAATTCGCTTCATCTTCACCCAGATAGTGCGCGAAGGCTTTCTGCCCCCACGGCACCTGCGTTGGGTTCACAATTGGCGCAAATGCCGACACGCTGACGTATTTTCCCGGATTTTTTAGCGCCATGATTAGCGCCCCGTGTCCGCCCATGGAGTGTCCGCTGATGGCGCAGCGGTCGCTTACCGCAAACCCGGACTGAATCAGCGCGGGCAGCTCGTCGCGAATGTAGTCATACATGCGGTAGTGGCGCGCCCAGGGCTGCTCGGTCGCATTCAGATAAAACCCGGCGCCTTTGCCCAGGTCGTATCCTGCATCGTCGGCCACATCATCGCCACGCGGGCTAGTATCAGGCATCACCAGCGCAATACCCAGCTCGGCGGCAACACGCTGCGCGCCCGCTTTGGTGGTGAAGTTTTCGTCGTTGCAGGTCAGGCCTGAAAGCCAGAACAGAACCGGCGGATTTTCCGTCGGCGGCAGGAAAATGCTGAACGTCATCGCACAGTTCAGGACGGTGGAGTCATGCCGCCAGCGCTGCTGTCGACCTTCAAAACAACGGTGCTCTTCGAGCAGTTCCATGCAGGGCTCCTTAATGAGAATGCGTATTCATAAAAACCATAATACAGCCTTTTCATTGACCTGTGAGTAACTTTCACTTTCGCCAGACGGCGAGATGCTGCATCATAAATTTACTTTTCTTTAACAATTGGAGCGGTCATGGCGCTGCGTATTGCGCTCAGTGGGTTTGTCGTTCTGGTGGTGGCAATGGGGATAGGGCGCTTTGCCTTTACGCCTCAGGTGCCGCTCATGATTGCTGCCGGGCAGCTTACGCTGACCAGCGCGGGTCTGGTCGCGGCGATGAATTATCTGGGCTATCTGGTGGGCGCATGGGATGCAATGCGCGCGCACCGCTTTGTGGAAACGCGCCTCTGGCTTGGCATCACCGGTGCGGTTGCGCTGACGCTGCTCTCCGCGGCGGCGGATAACGCCGTCGTGCACGGCCTGCTGCGCTTCGTGATTGGCTGCATGAGCGGCTGGTCGATGGTGCTCATTGCCGCCTGGACCAACGAACGGCTGGGGCAGCTGGGTAAACCGGGCCTGAGCGCCGCCGTGTTTGCCGGGCCGGGGGCGGGCATTGCCCTGAGCGGGCTGCTCGCCGTTTATATCCAGGCGAAATCTCTTTCGGCCGGTGCGGCATGGCAAATCTACGGCGTGCTGGCACTGGTGCTAATTGTGCTGGTGGCGCGCTACCTGCCGCGATCCGGGCAGCTTCATCGACCCGGCACCGCGCCGGAGCCGCTGGTGCTGACGGCGGATTTAAAGCGCCTGGTCTGGAGCTACAGCTTGGCCGGGTTTGGCTATATCCTCCCGGCGACATTCCTGTCGCAAATGGCGGCGGTGCGTTTTCCCGGCAGCCTGTTTGCCCAGTTTGTCTGGCCGATTTTTGGCATCGCCGCCGTGGTGGGCATTGCGCTCAGTATTCTTTTACGCCACACCTCAACGGCTAACCGCAGGCTGGCTATCGTGCTGTGGTTACAGGGAACTGGCGTGCTGGCGGCCTGGCTGCTGCCGGGGATTGGCGGTTTGCTGACGGGCGGGCTGCTGGTGGGTGGCGGTTTCCTGTGTGCCGTGCAGCTCTCTCTTTTATACGGTCGCGAGCTGGCGCCAAACCACACGCGCTATATGGCCGGCCTGCTCACCACCGGGTATGCGATTGGTCAGTTGATTGGCCCGATGACCTCGGCATTATCAACCTGGCTTACCCACCGGCTGGAGCCCGCGCTGGGGCTGGCGGGCGTTGCGCTGTTCGTCGGGGGAGTCCTGGTCTGGAATCGTCACGCTGAAAGGCAACAGCAATTGCAATAATTATCGTCGTGAATACTGGATTATGTGCGCCGCCTCACGCACAATGAGCGCATACTTTTGCCACAACGAGGGCAAAAGACGCCACACCTGCAGGAGAACAAAATGTCATCACTCAGTAAAGAAGCTGCCCTGGTCCACGAAGCCCTGGTTGCGCGCGGTCTTGAAACGCCACTGCGTCCGCCCGTACAGGATTTGGACAATGAAACCCGCAAGCGTCTGATTGCCGGTCATATGACCGATATCATGGAGCTGCTGAATCTCGATCTGAGTGACGACAGTCTGATGGAGACGCCGCACCGCATCGCGAAAATGTACGTCGACGAAATTTTCTCCGGGCTGGATTACGCCAACTTCCCGAAAATCACCGTCATTGAAAACAAGATGAAAGTGGATGAGATGGTGACGGTACGCGATATCACGCTGACCAGCACCTGCGAACACCATTTTGTGACCATCGACGGTAAAGCGACCGTGGCGTATATCCCAAAAGATACGGTGATTGGCCTGTCGAAGATCAACCGCATTGTGCAGTTCTTTGCCCAGCGTCCGCAGGTGCAGGAGCGTCTGACGCAGCAGATCCTGACCGCGCTGCAAACGCTGCTGGGCACGAATAACGTGGCCGTCTCTATCGACGCGGTTCACTACTGCGTGAAGGCGCGCGGCGTGCGTGATGCGACCAGTGCAACGACCACCACGTCGCTGGGCGGCCTGTTCAAATCGAGCCAGAATACCCGCCAGGAGTTCCTGCGCGCCGTGCGTCACCACAACTAAGTCTTACAGGGCAGGAACCATGGAGCGAAACGTCACGCTCGATTTTGTTCGCGGCGTCGCCATTCTCGGTATCCTGCTGCTTAATATCAGCGCCTTCGGCCTGCCGAAGGCGGCTTATCTCAATCCCGCCTGGTATGGCGACATCACGCGCAGTGATGCCTGGACCTGGGCTGTTCTCGATCTCTTCGCGCAGGTTAAATTCCTCACGCTGTTTGCCCTGCTGTTTGGCGCTGGTCTGCAACTGCTCCTCAAACGCGGTACGCGCTGGATACAGTCGCGCCTGACGCTGCTGGTTCTCCTCGGCTTTATCCACGGCCTGTTCTTTTGGGACGGCGATATTCTTCTTGCGTATGGATTAGTCGGGCTCATCTGCTGGCGTCTGATTCGCGATGCGCACAGCGTAAAAAGCCTGTTTAACACCGGCGTGATGCTCTATGTCATGGGGCTTGGGGTCCTGCTGCTGCTGGGGATGATCTCCGGCGAGGCGACGAACCGTTCCTGGATCCCGGATGCCGCTAACCTGCAGTACGAACAGTACTGGAAGCTGAAGGGCGGTACGGAAGCGATAAGCAACCGCGCGGATATGCTGGGGGATAACCTCCTTGCGCTGGGCGCGCAATACGGCTGGCAGCTGGCGGGCATGATGCTGATGGGCGCGTCACTGATGCGCACCGGCTGGCTGAAAGGGGAGTTCAGCCTGCGTCACTATCGGCGAACGGGTGTCGGGCTGGTGCTGATCGGCGTGCTGATTAACCTCCCGGCGATAATCACGCAGTGGCACATCCACTGGGATTACCGCTGGTGCGCGTTCCTGCTCCAGGTGCCGCGCGAACTGAGCGCGCCGTTCCAGACCATCGGCTATGCGGCATTGATCTATGGCTTCTGGCCAACGCTTTCCCGCCTGTGGATCGTCAGCGCTATCGCCTGCGTAGGCCGCATGGCGTTGAGCAATTACCTCCTGCAAACGCTTATCTGCACCACGCTTTTCTATCATCTTAACCTGTTTATGAAATTCGACCGCCTCACGCTGCTGGCGTTTGTTATCCCGGTCTGGGTGATTAACCTGGCGTTTTCTGTTCTCTGGCTACGCTATTTCCGCCAGGGACCGCTGGAGTGGGTGTGGCGTCAGTTAACCGCACATGCTTCAGGGGTATCATTGAGGAACACATCCAGATAACGATCTGGATCACAATCATTAACAAAACGGATGTAAGCGTTTTCATGAGTGTGAGCTTCTTCACGTAGTCCCCTTTCTCTCGCTGCCAAAATAGCCACCTTGCTAAACACAGGGGGTGTCTGTGAGTTGCTGCAATCCTTTGAAGGATGGTGAATATGATCACCATTCGTGACGTCGCCCGTCAGGCGGGCGTTTCTGTGGCTACCGTCTCACGCGTGCTGAACAATAGCGCGCTGGTCAGCCCTGAAACCCGTGAAACCGTAATGAAAGCCGTGACCCAACTTGGGTACCGGCCAAATGCCAATGCCCAGGCGCTTGCGACGCAGGTCAGCGACACCATTGGCGTGGTGGTGATGGATGTGTCGGATGCCTTTTTCGGCGCGCTGGTCAAAGCGGTCGACGTGGTCGCCCAGCAGCATCAGAAATACGTCCTGATCGGCAATAGCTATCATGAGGCGGAAAAGGAGCGACACGCCATCGAAGTGCTGATTCGCCAGCGCTGTAACGCCTTGATTGTCCACTCAAAAGCCTTGAGCGATGAAGAGCTAACCGGCTTTATGGATCAGATCCCGGGCATGGTGCTGATCAACCGCATCGTCCCCGGCTATGCCCACCGCTGCGTCGGGCTGGATAACGTCAGCGGCGCCATGATGGCGACGAAAATGCTCATCAACAACGGGCATCAGCGGATCGGCTATCTGGCTTCCAGCCATCATATTGAAGATGACGACCTGCGGCGCGAGGGGTGGCAAAACGCCCTGAAAGAGCACGGCATTACACCGTCAGAAAGCTGGACGGGCACCGGTACGCCGGACATGCAGGGCGGCGAGGCGGCAATGGTGGAGCTGCTGGGCCGCAACCTGCAGCTTACTGCGGTGTTTGCCTATAACGACAGCATGGCGGCAGGAGCCCTGACGGCGCTGAAGGATAACGGCATTGCGGTGCCACAGCATTTATCACTCATTGGTTTTGATGATATTCCGATTGCCCGTTACACCGACCCGCAGCTGACAACGGTGCGTTACCCCATTGCTTCTATGGCGAAACTGGCGACTGAGCTGGCGTTACAGGGGGCGGCAGGGCTGCTGGATCCGGGCGCAACACACTGTTTCATGCCGACTTTAGTGCGTCGGCACTCCGTCGCGGCCCGGCAAATTGTGGTTCCGATCACTAACTGATTACATCAGGTGATGTAACCGTTTTCAATCTGTGAGTAAATTCACAGTATCTTAACAAGGCGCTGACTATGATGTCAGCGTTTTAGGGGCTGAAACGCTATGTAACGGTGATTATTCACTTTCACTATAGCCAATGTGCCGCAAACAACGAATAAAACGCATTTCTGGAGCGTTACCGAACACGGAAGATAGAAATTTTATAAGTGAACTTCGGCTGTCAGTAACGTTTTATTAACACCTGCCCGCCGATCGTTATTCACAAGAACTACCCTGCATAAAAAAAACCGGAGATACCATGAATAAAAAGGTGTTGACCCTGTCTGCCGTAATGGCAAGCATGCTTTTTGGTGCAGCAGCGCACGCTGCGGATACCCGTATTGGTGTGACCATCTATAAATACGACGACAACTTCATGTCTGTTGTGCGTAAAGCGATTGAGAAAGATGCGAAAGCAGCGCCAGACGTTCAGCTGCTGATGAACGACTCCCAGAACGACCAGTCCAAACAGAACGACCAGATCGACGTTCTGCTGGCGAAAGGCGTGAAAGCCCTGGCCATCAACCTGGTTGACCCGGCTGCAGCAGGCACGGTTATTGAAAAAGCGCGCGGCCAGAACGTGCCAATCGTCTTCTTCAACAAAGAACCTTCCCGTAAAGCGCTGGATAGCTACGACAAAGCGTATTACGTCGGTACCGACTCCAAAGAGTCCGGTATTATTCAGGGCGATCTGATCGCCAAACACTGGGCGGCGAACCCGAACTGGGACCTGAACAAAGACGGTCAGATTCAGTTCGTGCTGCTGAAAGGCGAACCCGGCCACCCGGATGCTGAAGCCCGTACCACTTACGTTATCAAAGAGCTGAACGACAAGGGTCTGAAAACCCAGCAGCTGGCGTTAGATACCGCGATGTGGGATACCGCTCAGGCGAAAGATAAGATGGACGCGTGGCTGTCCGGCCCTAACGCGAACAAAATCGAAGTGGTTATCGCAAACAACGATGCGATGGCAATGGGTGCGGTAGAAGCGCTGAAAGCACACAACAAATCCTCCATTCCTGTGTTCGGCGTAGATGCACTGCCTGAAGCGCTGGCGCTGGTTAAATCCGGTGCGATGGCCGGTACCGTTCTGAACGATGCCAACAACCAGGCGAAAGCGACCTTCGATCTGGCGAAAAACCTGGCCGATGGCAAAGGCGCGGCTGATGGCACCAGCTGGAAAATTGAAAACAAAATCGTTCGCGTACCTTACGTGGGCGTAGACCAGTCCAACCTGGCTGAGTTTATCGGTAAATAAGTTAGCGGTACTGTCTCCACTGGGCGCAATTCGTTGCGCCCTTTTATAACGCGATATGCGAGGCCAACAAGGTATAATTATGGTCAGCACAAATACTCAGTCATCCGGTGAATACCTGTTGGAAATGAGCGGTATCAACAAGTCTTTTCCCGGCGTTAAGGCACTCGATAATGTTAATTTAAAAGTTCGTCCTCACTCTATTCATGCCCTGATGGGGGAGAACGGTGCGGGTAAATCAACATTATTAAAATGTCTTTTTGGGATCTATCAAAAAGATTCTGGCAGCATTCTTTTTCAGGGGAAAGAGATCGATTTCCATTCAGCGAAAGAAGCACTGGAAAACGGTATCTCGATGGTTCACCAGGAATTAAACCTGGTGCTGCAGCGTTCAGTCATGGATAACATGTGGTTGGGACGTTATCCAACCAAGGGTGTCTTTGTCGATCAGGACAAAATGTATCGCGACACCAAAGCGATTTTTGATGAGCTGGATATTGATATCGATCCGCGCGCCCGCGTGGGAACATTATCCGTCTCCCAGATGCAGATGATCGAAATCGCCAAAGCGTTCTCCTATGATGCGAAAATCGTCATTATGGACGAACCGACATCGTCATTAACGGAAAAAGAGGTTAATCACCTTTTTACCATTATTCGTAAGCTAAAAGATCGCGGCTGCGGCATTGTGTATATCTCCCACAAAATGGAAGAGATCTTCCAGCTGTGCGATGAGATTACCATCCTGCGCGACGGTCAGTGGATTGCCACGCAGCCGCTGGAGGGGCTGGACATGGACAAGATCATCGCCATGATGGTCGGCCGTTCCCTTAACCAGCGCTTCCCGGACAAAGAAAACAAGCCGGGCGAAGTGATCCTGGAAGTGCGCAATCTGACCTCGTTACGCCAGCCGTCTATTCGCGATGTCTCCTTCGACCTGCACAAGGGTGAAATCCTGGGGATTGCCGGTCTGGTTGGCGCAAAACGCACCGACATCGTGGAAACCCTGTTTGGCATCCGTGAGAAAGCTCAGGGCACCATTACGCTGCACGGAAAGAAAATTAACAACCACAACGCCAACGAAGCCATTAATAATGGTTTTGCGCTGGTGACGGAAGAGCGTCGTTCGACCGGTATTTATGCTTATCTGGATATTAACTTTAACTCGTTAATTTCTAACATTCGCAATTACAAAAACAAAGTCGGACTGCTGGATAACTCCCGCATGAAGAGCGATACCCAATGGGTTATTGACTCCATGCGCGTGAAAACGCCAGGACACCGCACCCAAATTGGTTCGCTGTCAGGCGGTAACCAGCAGAAAGTCATTATCGGACGTTGGTTATTAACCCAGCCAGAAATTCTGATGCTGGATGAACCGACCCGCGGTATTGACGTCGGCGCGAAGTTTGAAATTTATCAGCTGATTGCCGAGCTGGCGAAAAAGAATAAAGGGATCATTATTATTTCTTCCGAAATGCCGGAATTGTTAGGGATCACGGATCGTATTCTGGTTATGAGCAATGGTCTCGTTGCCGGTATTGTTGACACCAAAACGACAACGCAAAACGAAATTTTGCGTCTTGCGTCTTTGCACCTTTAAGATCAGGGGCTCCTCATGAGTGCGTTAAATAAAAAAAGTTTTCTCACTTACCTGAAAGAAGGCGGTATTTACGTTGTTCTTTTAGTACTGCTGGCTATCATCATTTTCCAGGACCCTACGTTCTTAAGCCTGCTGAACCTGAGTAACATTCTGACCCAGTCCTCTGTGCGTATTATCATTGCGCTGGGCGTGGCGGGTCTGATCGTGACCCAGGGGACGGACCTTTCTGCCGGCCGTCAGGTAGGGCTGGCGGCGGTTATCGCGGCAACCCTGCTGCAGTCGATGGAAAACGCCAACAAGGTCTTCCCGGAAATGGCCACCATGCCGATTTTCGTGGTGATCCTGATTGTCTGCGCCATCGGTGCGGTGATTGGTCTGATCAACGGTATTATCATCGCCTACCTGAACGTGACGCCGTTTATCACCACGCTGGGTACGATGATCATCGTTTACGGTATCAACTCCCTGTACTACGATTTTGTCGGTGCTTCCCCAATCTCGGGTTTTGACAGCGGCTTCTCGACCTTTACGCAAGGGTTCATCGCGCTGGGCAGCTTCCGCCTGTCGTATATCACCTTCTATGCGCTGATTGCAGTGGCCTTCGTCTGGATCCTGTGGAACAAAACGCGCTTTGGTAAAAACATCTTCGCAATCGGCGGTAACCCGGAAGCGGCGAAAGTCTCCGGCGTAAACGTTGCCCTGAACCTGCTCTTCATCTATGCGCTGTCCGGCGTGTTCTACGCCTTCGGCGGGATGCTGGAAGCGGGCCGTATCGGCTCTGCAACCAACAACCTTGGCTTCATGTACGAGCTGGATGCAATCGCAGCCTGCGTGGTGGGCGGCGTCTCCTTCAGCGGCGGCGTCGGTACCGTACTGGGCGTGGTGACCGGTGTGATCATCTTTACCGTCATCAACTACGGCTTGACCTACATCGGCGTGAACCCGTACTGGCAGTACATTATCAAAGGCGCCATCATTATCTTCGCGGTTGCGCTGGATTCACTGAAGTACGCGCGTAAGAAGTAATTGCTCCTCGCGTTATCCGGCCCGCTCATCGAGCGGGCTTTTTTTTTGCCCTACGCCAGATGCGACTCCTCTCGGGTCACAATGCGCTCAAACCAGTCGAGTTCGGAGAGCTTGCAGGCGACCCACTGTTCGGAAAAAGCGTCGCCCAGGCTGTCGGTGAGGTACTGACAGCGGGCAAAGGTCTCAATCGCCTCCTGCTGAAACAGCGGCAGCTCGGGACGATCGTGCTGCGGTTCGGGCAAATCCTCGTCGTCGGTGTTTTCCAGCCCGTACAGCATGCCGGTCAGGATAGTGGCTGCCACCAGATACGGATTGGCATCGGCCCCGGCCAGCCGGTACTCGATACGACGGTTGTGGTCATCCGAGCAGGGAATACGCAGGGCGGCGGAGCGGGTGTTATAGCCCCAGGAGTTAAATACGGGCTCCGTCAGGTTTTTACGCAGACGACGAAACGCGTTAACGCCCGGCGCAAGAATGGCGACAGAGGCGGGCATCAGCGCCAGCTGCCCCGCGATGCACAAACGCATCATGCTGTTAAGCGCGTTCACCGGGGAAGCAAAGACGTTTTCGCCGTGACGATTGTTCAGGCTGAAATGGAAGTGCAGGCCGCTGCCGGACAGCTGGCTGAAAGGCTTAGCCATGAAGTTGGCCTGCAGGCCGTGCTTTTCGGCAACGTATCGGGTCAGGCGACGAAGCGCCAGCACGTTATCGCAGACTTCAACGACGCGATGGCCGTGCTTCAGGTTTAATTCGTACTGACCGGACTCGGCTTCCGCCACGATCCCGGACAGCGGGATGCGCTGCAGGTGCGCCAGCTGTTCCAGCTCGTCAAACAGCGCCGCATGCGCCGACGAGGTATCCATGTGAAAACAGCCCTGATTTTGCGGATCCCGATCGTCATGCCCCGTCAGATAGAACTCGATTTCCGGGGCAATCACCGGGAAGAGGCCGTGCTGGTGGAAGCGGGCCAGCACGTTCTGCAGTATCACGCGCGGCTCAAGCGGGCAGGGATTATCGTCGCTGTCTTTCATCGTCAGCAGGATCTGCGCGTTGTGCTGCGGATCTTGCGGAGAGGGGCGCAGGGAGCCGGCGACCGGAACGCAGAGTCGGTCCGGCTCATCATGAAGCGGGGCGGCGATTTTTCCTTTCTGATCCATCGAATAGACCGAAAGGGGAAAATAACAGCCTTTTTCCAGGCTCAGCATGCTCTCCACCGACAGACGCTTGCCGCGCATCGTGCCGTTGATATCGTTCAGGTAAACGTCTACATGTTTCGTCTGCGGGTAACGTTCCAGATAATCTGCCACTTCCACTGAAATGTTGTGCTGCAGGGCGTCAATTTTTTCATCAAGCCAGAGACCGGAATTGAGTGCGCCAGGAAGTGATAAACCGGGAAAGTTAAAATACGGACGGAGACTTTTGAGGAAAAACGCATTCATTATTGAGTTCATAGTCATTCTTCAATGAAGCCGTAGCGGCAGTGAACTCAGCTTAAAAGAGCCGACGTAAAGGGGGGATAAAAAGCGTCAGGCCCGGCGTAAAGAAAGTATAAAGGCGGCCCTGCTATTTCTCTTTTTTCTGCATATCAAGCAGCTGTTCGGGCGTGACGGCCGGGTAACCCTGCGCGTCTTCCGGCACTTCGTGCATCGCCGGAATCGGCACCAGCGGGCCTAAAAAGCGCGGTTCGCGTTTGAAGATATACAGATCGGCCAGGGCGCCAAAACGCGCGCCGAACTCGCGGACGCGCACGCTCAGCATATCTTTTGGCGACGGCACCGCGTAACACTGCGCCTGAATGCCCATATGCAGCGCGATAAACAGCGCGCGCTCGCAGTGGAAGCGCTGGGTGATGATGATGAAGTCGTTGGTGTCGAAGACTTTACGCGTGCGCACGATGGAGTCCAGGGTGCGGAATCCGGCGTAGTCGAGCACGATATCGGCAGGATCCACGCCCGCGGCAATCAGGTCCTTACGCATCGTCACCGGTTCATTGTAGCTTTGCAGGGCGTTATCGCCGCTCAGCAGAAGGTAGTTCACCTTGCCGCTGTTGTAGGCGTTCAGCGCGCCCTGAATGCGGTAACGGTAATACTGGTTAATCACGCCGGTGCGGTAATACTTGGCGGTGCCGAGGACCACGCCAACCTGACGATAGGGCAGGTCCTGCAGGTCATCAAAGATGTAGGGGGCGGTTTTCCAGCTCATCCAGCGGTCGAGACCCAGCACGATCAACAGCAGTATGCCGACCAGGACAGACAGGCTGTAAAAAACGCGCTTTAACATGGAGATGGCTCGTTCGTGGATGAAATTTAACTCAGGCTACTTTACCCGCCTGGTTAGCGCAAGAAACAGCGACTCAACTGAGGGGTTTTTCAGCAAACTGGCGGGCATTTCTGCCCGCCGGAAGGATTACGCAAGCAGTACGCGGTCAATCGTCGTGCAGCCCAGCGCTTTAAGCGTCGCGGCGGTCGCATCCCACTGAATCAGCGGCGCATCGGCAATTTCTGCCAGAATAGCGCGCTGAATGTCCGGATAGTCATAGCCGTTCAGGCTCAGCAGGTTAAGCGCGCCCTGCAGCGGAGGCAGGGTTGGGTTAAATGCGGCGTTTTCCGCGTAGCTGCCGCTAAAGATCCGGCCATCGCGGCACTGCAGCGCCACGCCGCTCGGGGACTTGCTGTACGGCGTGTGGCTTTTGTTGGCCGCGCGAATGGCCGCCTGGCTCAGGTCATCTCCGGACAGGGCGTAACCGTGGTCCTGATCGTCCATCAGCAGCGTTTTGATCTCCAGATCTTTCGGGCCAAACGCGTCAGGCAGATAATCCCCCAGCGTGTGCGGCGCGCGGCCTGGCAGGTTGATGCGCAGCTGCAGCCCGCTGTTCAGCTCGTTCATAAACTGACGGCAGTGACCGCAGGGGGTGTAGTTAACGGTAATGGCGCTCAGGGCTTTTTCACCGCGCAGCCAGGCGTGGCTGATGGCGCTCTGCTCGGCGTGAACGGTCTGCTGCATGGTCGCGCCCAGGAACTCCATATTGCCGCCGAAGTACCAGGTTCCGCTGACGCCGCGCGCAATGGCCCCGACGTTAAAGTGGGAGAGATCGGCCCGCGCGCAGGCGGCAGCCAAAGGAAGCAGTGCGAAAGCCAGCGCGTCTTCGTCCAGTCCCGTTGCTTGTTTCAGCATCGTGACCTGCTCCGCGGTCAGCAGGGCGGGGAAGTGTGCATCTGCCAGAACGGGAGCCAGGGCTGACTGCAAATTCTCTGCAAGCTGGGCGAAAGCAGCTTGAAAACGTGGGTGCATGGCGTTTGCCTCATAAAGGTTAATGGATCGGTAGTTTACGGAGCCGTCAGGGCTTTATATGTGATCCACTTCTCATTATGTATGCAACTTATGAAATCAAAATGAAATTTGCGCGACGCATCGCAAATTTTAGCCCATCACCGCCAGAATCAGCGGGAAAATGAACGGGGCCAGCAGGGAGGTGATAATCCCGCAGATCACCAGCGCCAGGGAGCTAAACGCCCCTTCCTGATAATCCAGCTCCGCACAGCGGGCGGTGCCCAGGGCGTGGGAGGCGGTCCCCATTGACAGTCCCCGTGCCGCTTTAGTGTGAATACGCATCCCGTTCAGCAGGGTGTGACCAAACACCGCCCCGAGAATACCGACGAAAATGACGCACATCGCGCTGATGGCCGGGATCCCGCCAAGGCTGCCACCCACTGCCATCGCGATAGGCGTGGTCACCGATTTAGGCAGAATAGAGGCGGCAATCTGCGGGGAGGCCCCCATCAACAGCGCCACCGACGTGCCGGTGATCATTGCCACCAGGCTGCCCACAAAACAGATGGTAATGATGGATTTCCAGCGGGCGCGGATCTGGTGGAGTTGCTCATATAAAGGAAAGGCGAGCGCCACAACGGCAGGCTGCAGCAGGTCGTTTAAGATTTTGCTGCCGGCAAAGTAGCGTTCGTAGGGAATGCCGGTAAGCAGCAGGAACGGAATAATCACCACCATTGCCACCAGCAGCGGGTTCAGCAACGGCATTTTAAAACGTGCGGCAAGCTTGCGCGCGGCGAAGAACACCGCCAGGGTTAACGGCAGCGACCACCAGATATTGGCCATCATTTTTTTGTTTTCTCCCCGACCACGTTACGTTCGCCATGCACCAGATGCGAACTCCAGCTCACCACAAGGAAAACCACCAGCGTACTGACCGCGCAGGAGACCACAATCGGGCCGAACTGGGCCTTGAGCAAATCAAAATACTGCATGACCCCGACGCCGATAGGCACGAAAAGAAGCGCCATGTAGCGAATAAGGACGAAGCAGCCGGGATTGACCCATTTTGCGGGCAGGATTTGCAGCGCCAGCAAAACAAAGAGGATCAGCATACCGATAATGCTGCCGGGAATGACGATGGGCAGCAGCGACGCGATGAATATCCCGGCATACAGGCAGGCGTATATCAGAACGAATGCGCGAAGATATTGCCAGATAATGTTCAATGATTTGCTCATGGTGATAGTCCTTGCTGAAACGCATTCATCATACAATTAAACCTAAAAATGTGCCACGGATCACATCATGAAATTTGAGCATACCAGACATTCCAGAATGGAACGTCCGGTATCACCGCACAGGGGCAGGCTACAGTTTAGAGGAAAGGGAGTGCGGTGGCGAAGTGACGAGCCAGTGAAATGCCTCTGAGTCAGGCCTCGCGTTGGACGGCGAGTTTATCCAGAAAGGAAAACAGCACCTGATTCATTTCGCGATAATCATGCGAGCGTAGTTTTTCCGCCGTTTCGACAAAACGAAATTCAGCCGCGCGGCGGAGATCGTTCTGCGAATGTTCAATCAGCAGCTCAACGACCTCCGGCGTCAGTTCCATATGGCACTGAAAACCGTAAACCCGTTCGCCATATTGCACGATCTGACGGGGACAGCCCTCGCTGTAAGCGAGCACCTTAGCCTGCGGCGTCAACCCCGGCATGTCGTTATGCCAGTGACCGACGTTCAGCTCGTGGCCAAAATCCTTAAACAGCGGGTTGGCCTTGCCTGCATCCGTGAGCCTGACGGGAAATTTGCCGATCTCTTTTTCCGGGCTATGGCAAAACGCTGCGCCCAGTGCTTCACCGATAAGCTGCGAGCCCAGACAAACGCCAATCACCGTTTTACCTGCCTCTATTGCGCGGCCGATGAGCCGCATTTCCGCCTGCGCATCAAACCAGGGGCACTCCTTAAGCGTGGTAGCAGGCGACTGCGGGCCTCCCATGATGATAAGCAAGTCTGTGCTCTGCAGATCCTCGGGTAACCGATCGCCCTGATAAACTCTGGAGTAGCTCATACTATAGCCGCGATTTTTCCCCCAGATTTCATAGGCGCCTGGCGCTTCGAAATGTTCATGAATGATAAAATGAATGTGCATTGCGTCTCTCTCCGGTTACGTGTACAAGCAGCATCATAAGAGGAAGGGAGGAATGTGAAATGCCAACCGTTATCGATAAAACGCCAATTCACGACGATGCCATCGGATGGTCCAGAGGGGCAATTAGCTATACGCGCGGCGAAGTGGATCCGCCTCACCGGCATTCACAGGGGCAACTTTTGTTTGCCATCAAAGGGGTGATGCTGGTCGAAACCGGCAATAAGCGTTGGGTCATACCGCCACAGCGCGCGCTGTGGATCCCTCCCTTTCAGGAACACACCTACAGCGTGTTATCCACAACGGAGCTCCGCGCGGTCTGGTTTAGCCCGGCGCTGATATCGCAATGCGAGCCTTTTAAACGGAAAGAAGAGGTTCACGTGATTACGGCGACAGCGTTGTTCAAAGAGCTGATTGCCGGGCTGTTCAGTGCGCAATACCGGCCAGCCAGCCAGCGCAGCATGGCCGTTTTGCTGCTCGAAATCCTCAGCGAGGCGCAGCAGATTTCGGCCGAATTACCAATGCCGGTGGATGAGCGGTTACATCGCGTCGCCTGTGACATCATTGCCAGCAATCTCTGGGACGTTTCGATGGAAAGGCTGGCGGAACAGGTCGCGATGTCTGAACGCACATTCTCACGCGCGTTTATCAAAGATACCGGCTTTAGCTTCCGGGCCTGGCGACAGCGAGCAAGGATTTGTGCCTCGCTGGATCTGCTCGCCAACGGATACCCGGTTAAACAGGTGGCCTGGATGCTGGGTTTTTCCGGGCAGGCGGCATTTGCGGCGGCGTTTCGCGCCGTTGTCGGGGCAACGCCGGCTGACTTTCTCCCTGAACAGAAGCGCTTCCCAGCGATATAGAGAGCGGCTACTATAGCGCGTCTTTTTTCACAGGTACTGCTATGCGTGTTTTACTGGCCCCAATGGAAGGCGTGCTCGACTCCCTCGTGCGCGAGCTTCTGACCGAGGTGAATGATTACGATCTCTGCGTGACGGAATTTCTGCGCGTGGTCGATATGTTGTTGCCGGTAAAATCCTTCTTCCGCCTGTGCCCCGAGCTACACAACCAGAGCCGGACCTCTTCCGGCACGCTGGTGCGTATTCAGCTGCTCGGCCAGTATCCTGAATGGCTGGCGGAAAACGCCGCCCGCGCGGTTGAGCTGGGCTCTTACGGGGTGGATCTCAACTGCGGCTGCCCGTCGAAGCTGGTGAACGGCAGCGGCGGCGGGGCGACGTTGCTGAAAGATCCTGAGCTGATTTACCGCGGCGCGAAAGCCATGCGTGAGGCCGTGCCTTCGCATTTGCCGGTGACGGTTAAGGTGCGCCTGGGGTGGGACAGCGACGCGAGGCAGTTTGAAATCGCCGATGCGGTGCAGCAGGCCGGGGCCACCGAGCTGGTGGTGCATGGCCGCACCAAAGACGATGGCTACAAGGCCGAGCGCATTAACTGGCAGGCGATCGGCGAGATCCGCAAGCGCCTCACCATTCCGGTCATCGCCAACGGTGAAATCTGGGATTACGAGAGCGCGCAGGCCTGTCTGCAGGCCACCGGCTGCGATGCGGTGATGATCGGTCGCGGCGCGTTGAATGTGCCCAACCTCAGCCGGGTGGTAAAATATAACGAGCCGCGAATGCCGTGGGCAGACGTCGTTACGCTGCTGCAAAAATACAGCCGTCTGGAAAAGCAGGGCGATACCGGTTTGTATCACGTCGCGCGAATTAAACAGTGGCTGAGCTATTTACGCAAAGAGTACGATGAAGCGCTGGGATTATTTCAGGAGATTCGGACATTACAGACTTCGTCTGATATTGCCCGGGTGATTCAGTCAAAATAATAAGCGTTAAATTGCTCACACTTTTTTAAATCAGAAAACAGTTCAGGTTTTCAACGTGGCGCGACGGTGTTAAGGTGCCACTGTTTTTAACGCAGGATTGTTACTGGCTAACAGGCAAAACCTAAGCGTTTCACAGCATTTTCGCTGTGGAGCGCTTAGGTTTTTTTTTGCCTCTCGTTTACGCAGGAGAGAAATTTGGCTTAGCGCTTTTTACTGATTTTAAAAAAATGAAATATCGACAGGAAATAGAAAGATTTCCTGCGGCCGGTTACGCACAAAATACTCAATCACAGGTTGTTATTATGGCATATAAAAATAAACTCTATGCGTTCGCCTTATTGACGATATCCCCGCTGTCAATGGCGCAGGACTGGAACGGAACGGTATTAGGGTTTGAGGCTCCGCCGGAGCCTGTTCTGGGCGAAATGCTCGGCATACGTAAAATCCTTAACGATAACGGTTTTACCTATAACCTCGGATACCTGAATGAAATTGGCTGGAACGGCGGTGGCGGATATAACCACGACTCCCACGTGGCCTATATCGACCAGTTTGCGCTGACCTTCAACCAGGATCTTGAGCGCTGGAGCGGTATCCCGGATGCGCGTATCGAAGGGAACATCGTCAACCGTAACCACAATGACGACCTCACCACCAAACGCGTGCAGGACCCTCGCGTCAACTTTAACGACCTGACCCAGGAGAGCTGGGGCGGGCAGTCGATTACCCGTCTGGGCTGGCTGACCTTTGCCCGCAGCTTTGACGACCGGCGTCTGACCTGGCGCATCGGGATGATGAACAAGGTGCAAACCTTCGATCAAATCATCCCCTGTGATTTCCAGCTGCTGTCGCAGTGCGGCGGGAAGTCAGCCAACTCGCTGACGTGGAACAACTGGAACGTTCACACCTGGGGCACCACGCTTGCCTATAAATTAACGCCGACGCTGACCCTGAAGGGCGGCGTGATGGAGCAAAATCCGCAGGCCTCCAGCCGCAGCCA
The DNA here is from genome assembly GCF_003688535.1 of Enterobacter sp. WP_7_1. NCBI lineage: Bacteria > Pseudomonadati > Pseudomonadota > Gammaproteobacteria > Enterobacterales > Enterobacteriaceae > Enterobacter > Enterobacter sp. WP_7_1. The sequence continues at coordinate 394,973 of NZ_REFK01000002.1, forward strand.
CGCCTGGAGCTGGTCGACGAAGGGCAGCAAAGGGGTTTTACTGCCGATTGAAATCGAAGCGCGTCCGCTGGTTAACGGCCTGCCGGGCGCGTACAACCTGGGCGTGGTGTTTACCAACGCGCCGCAAACCGATCTCTATCGCGGCAAATCCGGCGGGGCGGGCGCGACGGATCCGGACGGGTTTGATACCCACAGCCGGACCTGGTTCATGTACGCCGGACTAAACCAGCAGCTTACGCAGCATCAGGACGATCCGAATCGTGGGTTGAGCACCTCTTTCAGCATGAGCCTTGCGGATCAGAGTACCAACTACATGCACCAGGTTTACGCCGCCTCGCTGCGCTACCGCGGGCTGTTTGATGCGCGACCGGAGGACTGGATTGGATTCGGGTTAACCTGGATTGATATGAGTAGCCACTACGCCCGCAATCAGCGCTATATGAACAGCCTGAGCGGCGTGTCGGACTATAACGATCCGGCGTATCGTCCGGTGCCGGGCCATTCCCTGAACGGCGAGTTTTACTACCGTTTTCGTCCAGTGCCGTGGCTTGAACTGCAGCCGGGCATTCAGTACTGGCACCATCCCGGCGGCGTCAGTCGCACCCAGGATGCCTGGGTTACCGAGCTGAAAACGGTGGTGAGCTTCTGATATCACCGTAGCAAGTTCGATCCGCGTCACGTTTCTGACGCGTGATGCATTGAGGCTATGAATGAAACTGATAGAGTGCCAGAACTGGATTGTTACTGCTTAGGCAGGCAAAACCTGATTTTCTGGCATCTGCCGGAGGTCAGGTTTTTTTGTTTCTGGGGTTCAGATGAAAATCGCCAAGATACTCAATAATAACGTGGTGGTTGTTCAGGATGAGCGCGGGCGCGAACAGGTGGTGATGGGCCGCGGGCTGGCCTTTCAGAAGCGCGTCGGCGAAGCGCTGGATACCGCGCTGGTTGAAAAGGTGTTTGCGTTACAAAGCGATGAACTGGTGCGTCGACTTGGGGAGCTGCTGAGTCAAATTCCGCTGGAGGTAATGACCACCTGCGACCGCATCATCGGGCTGGCGGCGCAGCGGCTGGGCAAGCTGCAGGAGAGTTTGTATATCACCCTCACCGACCACTGCTACTTTGCGATTGAGCGGCAGAAGAACGGGCTGGCCATCAAAAACGTGCTGCTGTGGGATATTAAACGGCTGTATCCGAAGGAGTTCGAATTAGGGCAGGAGGCGCGGGCCATTATCGCCAGACGCCTGAACGTCGAGCTGGAGGAGGATGAGGCCGGGTTTATCGCGCTGCATCTGGTCACCGCGCAGCTGAACAGCGAAATGCCGGAAGTGATGCACGTGACGCGGGTGATGCAGGAGATCCTGCAGCTGGTGAAGTATCAGCTGCAGCTTGAGTACGATGAAGACTCGCTCAGCTATCAGCGTTTTGTCACCCACCTGAAGTTTTTTGCCCAGCGGATGCTGACCCGCACCGTGGTGGAAGATGACGATGTCTCGCTGCATACCGCGGTAAAAGACAACTACGCGAAAGCGTGGAAATGCGCCGAGAAAATCGCCCAGCACCTGAACAAAAGCTATCAGCGTGAGCTGACGACCGAAGAAATTATGTTCCTCGCCATTCATATTGAGCGGGTGAGAAAAGAGGGGCGTTAAGCCTCAAAACAGGATTGTTACTGCATCTCGCAGGCAAAACCTGAGCGCGGCCTTTGTCAGAAGGTCGTTCTCGGGTTTTTTTATTTTTTATACTCAGTCAACAGGTGCCTGCAGGCATCGGATGTAAGGAAATCGAGATGGAATACCAGGCTTTAGCGAAGGATATTCTCGGCCACGTTGGCGGAAAAGAGAACATCGTCAGTCTTGTACACTGCGCGACCCGGCTTCGCTTCAAACTGAAAGAGAATCAACGGGCGGATGCGGAAGGGCTGAAGAAAAACCCGGGCGTGATCATGGTGGTCGAAAGCGGCGGCCAGTTTCAGGTAGTGATTGGCAACCACGTCCACGACGTCTGGCAGGCGGTGCGCAATGAGGCAGGCCTTACCGATGACGCACCTGTCGTGGAAGAGAGGGGCGAAAAGGGTACTCTGCTGGGCCGCCTGATTGACATCGTCTCCGGGATCTTCACCCCGTTTATCGGCATTCTGGCCGCGTCCGGTATTCTGAAAGGGCTGCTGGCGCTGGCGGTTGTCTGCGGCTGGCTCACCATCGAAAGCGGCACCTATAAAATCTGGTTCGCCGCCAGCGACGCGCTGTTCTTCTTCTTCCCGCTGGTGCTGGGCTATACCGCCGGGAAAAAATTCGGCGGCAATCCGTTTATTACCATGGTGATCGGCGGGGCGCTTACCCATCCGATGATGATTGCGGCGTTTAACGCCAGCCAGCAGCCGGGCGCGGTATCGGACGCCTTTTTGGGCATTCCTGTCACCTGGTTTAACTACAGCTCGTCGGTGATCCCGATTATTCTCGCCTCGTGGGTGAGCTGCTGGCTGGAAAAACAGAGCACCAGGCTGCTGCCTTCCTCGATGAAAAACTTCTTCGCGCCGCTGATCTGCTTAGGATTAACCGTGCCGCTGACCTTCCTCGCGATCGGGCCGCTGGCGACCTGGCTGAGCCAGATGCTGGCGAACGGCTATCAGAGTATTTACGTTCTGGCACCGTGGCTGGCGGGCGCGGCGATGGGCGCGCTGTGGCAGGTCTGCGTTATTTTTGGCCTGCACTGGGGGCTGGTGCCGCTGATGATTAACAACCTGGCGGTGCTGGGGCATGACTCCATGCTGCCGATGCTATTGCCCGCGGTGTTTGGTCAGGTTGGGGCAGCGCTGGGGATCTTTCTGCGTACCCGCGATGCCCGCCAGAAGATGCTCGCGGGTTCATCGGTAACGGCCGGGATATTTGGTATTACCGAACCGGCCGTTTATGGCGTAAACCTGCCGCTGCGCCGCCCATTTATATTTGGCTGCGTGGCGGGGGCTATCGGCGGCGCGATTGTCGGCTTCAGCGATACCCACGTTTACTCCTTCGGCTTCGCCAATATCTTTACCATCGCCCAGATGATTCCGCCGGGTGGAGTAAACGCCACGCTGTGGGGCGGCGTGATCGGCACCGCGGTAGCGCTGGTGCTGAGCTGCGGCCTGACGCTGGCGGCGGGCATGCCGGGACGCGCAGCGCCGGAAGCTGCGGTTACGGCAGGTGAAAACGATGTCTTATCCCCGATGAGCGGGACCGTTCTGGCGCTCGACCAGGTGCCGGATACCACGTTTGCCAGCGGCCTGCTGGGCAGCGGTGCCGCCATTATTCCCTCCGATAACAAAGTGGTGGCCCCGTTTGCGGGCGTGGTGGCCTCTCTGTTCCAGACCAAACACGCCATCGGCCTGCTCAGCGACAGCGGGATTGAAGTGTTGATCCACGTGGGTATCGATACCGTGAAGCTCGACGGCAGGCCGTTTACCGCCCACGTGAAGGTGGGCGACAAGGTGCAGCCCGGCGATCTGCTGCTGGAGTTTGACCGACAGGCGATTATCGATGCCGGATACGACCTGGCGACCCCGATCATTATCAGTAACAGCGATGAGTATCGTGACGTGGTGACCGTGGCGGCAACGTCCGTCAATGCCGGTGCGCCGTTACTCAGCGTAAGCCATCAATAACAGGAGAACGTGATGAAAACTTTCCCGGACGATTTTTTATGGGGCGGCGCGGTTGCCGCGAATCAGGTAGAAGGCGCGTATCTGGAGGATGGCAAAGGGCTGTCCACCTCAGACGTTCAGCCGCAGGGTGTCTTCGGCCCGGTGGTTGAGCGCGTGGCGGGCGACAGCGGCATCAAGGACGTCGCCATCGACTTCTATCACCGCTACCCGGAAGACATCAAACTGTTCGCTGAGATGGGCTTTAGCTGCCTGCGCGTCTCCATTGCCTGGACCCGCATTTTTCCGAACGGCGACGAGCAACAGCCTAACGAAGCGGGGCTGGCGTTTTACGACCGGCTGTTTGACGAGCTGGCCGCGCACAACATTATCCCGCTGGTGACGCTCTCGCATTACGAAATGCCGTGGGGGCTGGTGAAGCAGTACGGCGGGTGGGGCAGCCGCCAGACCATTGGGTTCTTCGAGCGCTACGCCCGTACCGTGTTTGCGCGCTACAAGGAGAAGGTAAAGCTCTGGCTGACCTTCAACGAGATCAATATGTCCCTGCACGCGCCGATGACCGGCGTGGGCCTGCCGGAAACCAGCAGTAAAGGGGAGGTGTATCAGGCGATCCATCACCAGCTGGTGGCCAGCGCGCTGGCCGTGAAGGCCTGCCACGAGATTATCCCGGATGCCAGAATCGGTAACATGCTGCTGGGCGGCCTGATGTATCCGCTGACCTGCAAGCCGGAAGATGTACTGGAGACGCTGCAGGAAAACCGCGCGTGGCAATTCTTTGGCGACGTGCAGTGCCGTGGCGCCTACCCGGGCTATATGCAGCGCTTTTTCCGCGACAACGGTATTCAGCTTGAGGTCACGGATGCCGACCGCGAGGCGCTGAAATCGACCGTCGATTTTATCTCGTTCAGCTACTACATGACGGGCTGCGTCACCGCGGATGAGGCCCTCAACCAGCAGGCGCGCGGCAACATCCTGAGCATGGTGCCTAACCCGCATCTGGCAAGTTCCGAATGGGGCTGGCAGATTGACCCCATCGGCCTGCGTACCCTGTTAAACGTGCTCTGGGATCGCTATCAGAAGCCGTTGTTTATCGTGGAAAATGGCCTGGGGGCGAAGGATAAACCGGATGCGAACGGCGTGGTGCAGGATGACTATCGCATCAGCTACCTTAACGACCACCTGGTGCAGGTGCGTGAAGCGATTGACGACGGCGTTGAGGTGATGGGGTATACCAGCTGGGGGCCAATCGACCTGGTGAGCGCGTCTAAAGCCGAACTCTCTAAGCGCTACGGCTTTATTTACGTCGATCGCGATGACAGCGGAAAAGGCACGCTGGCGCGCAGCCGTAAGAAAAGTTTCTACTGGTATAAAGAGGTTATTGCGACGAAAGGGGCTTCGCTGAAAGTCTGATATCAGGGACGTTGCCCGGCGCAGAGCCGGGCAAATAGATCAGAAAATCATCTTGAATACGCCGGTGACCACTAAGAGCCCTATCAGAAATATAATTAAAATAACCCACAGTAATATTTTCATTCCTTTCTCCCGCTCATGTATGTCCTGAATAAGTGTAGCAGCGTATTTATATTTGGCGTGAATGCATTGGATTTAATCATTCTCTTTGGGAATAAATTTCCGGGTATTAAAATGTATGACAATTTGCGGATTGCCACGCGTTACTAAAAAAATGAACGATATCGAGCGTAACGTGCGCCTTTATTTTTTGAGTGTATGGCGTAATGAAACGTTCTCTTATTTTATCTCTGAGCGCACCCTTCGTTTTTATTCTGGCAGCCTGTGCGCCTGAACATGCCACGGTGTCTCCCATTAAAACGCAAACCGCTGCGGCGTCGGTGAATACGGTTCTGAATCATCAGGACTGGCCGAAAAATGAGTGGTGGAAAGCGTATAACGATCCCCAGCTTAACGGGCTGATTGCGAAAGCGTTGAGCGATGCACCGGATATGCAGATTGCTCGCCAGCGCATTACGCTTGCCGAAGCCCAGGCCAAAGCCGCAATGGCCGCTGACGGTCCGCAGATTGATTTTTCCGCCGATGCGGAGCGCCAGAAAATGTCCGCCGAAGGGCTGATGGGGCCTTTTGCCCTTACCGACCCGGCTGCAGGCACCACCGGGCCGTGGTACACCAACGGCACCTTCGGCCTGACCGCTGGCTGGGAGCTCGATCTGTGGGGGAAAAATCGCGCCCGGGTCGAGGCCCGGATTGGCAAAGTGAATGCGCAAAAAGCGGAGCTGGAGCAAACCCGCCAGCTGCTGGCCAGCAGCGTGGCGCGGCTCTACTGGGAGTGGCAAACTCAGGCCGCCGCGGGGGAGGTTCTCGCACAGATCAAACATGAGCAGGACAACATAATCGGCGCCGACCGCGAGCTGTATCAGCACGGGATCACCTCCTCCGTGGAAGGGGTGGAAACCGATATCAACGCCAACAAAACCGAAGAGCAGCTGGCAGAAGTCAACGGGAAGATGAAAGCCGTAGAGGCGCGCCTGGTCGCGCTGACGAACTCTTCCTCCGTGACGCTTACGCGGCATGAGTTGCCGACGGTCGACGCCGCGCTACCGCCGACGCTCGGTTATGAACTGCTGGCACGCCGTCCGGATCTTCAGGAGGCGCACTGGTATATCGAAGCCTCCATGAGCGAGGTGGAGGCCGCCAGAGCGGCTTTCTATCCTGACGTGAACCTGATGGCGTTCCTACAGCAGGATGCCCTCCATCTGAGCGATCTGTTTCGCGCTTCAGCGCAGCAGATGGGCGTGACCGCCGGGCTGACGCTGCCGATCTTCGACAGCGGCAGGCTGAACGCCAGTCTGGATATCGCCCAGGCGCAAAATAATCTCTCGGTGGCAAACTACAACAAAGCGGTGGTCGAAGCGGTCAATCAGGTGGCGCGCACGGCCAGTGAAGTCGAAACGCTGACGGCGAAGAACCGCCATCAGCAGCAGGTCGAAAAAGATGCGGCGCGGGTTGTGGCGCTGGCGCAGGCGCGTTTCAGCGCGGGGATCGTTGCGGGCTCGCGGGTCAGTGAAGCCAGGATCCCGGCACTCAGGGAAGACCTCGCCGGATTGTTGCTAAAAGGTCAGTATGTCGACGCCACGCTGCAGCTGACGTCGGCGCTGGGCGGTGGCTATCATCATGGCTAAAAAAGGTCATTATCTATACTTACCTCTTTGCAGTTTTTCAGGAGGTGAGTATGACCAGAGTAGCGATAGTGACCGCATCGGATTCCGGGATTGGTAAAACCACGGCGCTGATGCTCGCAGAGCGCGGGTTTGATATTGGCGTCACCTGGCACTCGGATGAAAAAGGAGCGCTGGAAACCTGCCGCGAAGTTGAAGCGCAGGGGCAGCGCGCAGAGGCTATCCATCTTGATTTAAGCACGCTGCCGGATGGCGCAAAGGCTATTGAAACGCTGATTGCGCGTTTCGGGCGGCTGGACGTGCTGGTCAATAATGCGGGGGCGATGACCAAAGCGCCGTTCCTTGAGATGCCGTTTGACGACTGGCGGAACATTTTCACCGTCGACGTGGACGGCGCGTTTCTCTGTTCACAAATTGCCGCCCGGCAGATGGTGAAGCAGGGGAAAGGAGGGCGGATTGTGAACATTACCTCGGTGCATGAACACACGCCGCTGCCGGAGGCCAGCGCCTACACGGCAGCAAAACACGCGCTCGGCGGGTTAACCAAATCCATGGCGATGGAACTGGTTAAGCACAACATTCTGGTGAACGCCGTCGCGCCGGGAGCCATTGCCACACCGATGAACGACATGGACGACAGCGAAGTGAAGGAAGGCTCAATGCCGGAAATCCCGCTGGCAAGACCGGGCCACACCAAAGAGATTGCCAGCCTGGTGGCATGGCTGTGCGACAGCGACGCCAGCTACACGACGGGGCAATCTTTTATTGTCGACGGGGGCTTTATGCTGGCTAACCCGCAGTTTAAGCCGGAGGGGTAGGTTCCCCCTCTCCCTGTGAGGGAGGGTGTTTTTAGTTCCCTCTCCCTGTGGGAGAGGGTTAGGGTGAGGGCATCAGGCCGCATCCGGCTACTCCTCATCCCGCGTCTTATCCCGATGCTTCAGCCACAGCCTGACCCCAATCACCGCCACCACCACCAGAATCAGCCACGCCCAGTGCTTCAGGTGCTGGTCGAGATTATGCAGCCACGGGCCAATCACTTCGCCCCCGACGTAGCCGAGCGTCGTAAAGATCAGCGCCCAGGCAATCGCACCAAGAACATTGAGCGGCAGGAAAATTTTTGGCGGCAGATGGCTGGCGCCAATCAGTATCGGCCCGATAATGCGAAAGCCATACATAAAGCGCGTGCCGATGACGAACAGATAGGGATGACGCTGAATGAGCCGTTGAGCACGACGGATTTTCTTCTGATGCTTTGCGAAACGCTTAAGCAGCGTGGGACCGAAGCGCAGCCCGAGAAAGTAGAGCAGCTGATCGCCAATCATTCCGCCGAGCGCGACCGCTGCGACGACCAGCGGGAATTTCAGCAATCCTTGATGCGCGGCGACGCCCCCTAACAGCGTGATGGTTTCACCTTCTGCCACGCTACCGATGACCAGCGCGGCATATCCATATTGTTCAATAAGTGCGTTAATATCCATTACGTGAATGTTATCTCCCTCTGCTTACCTCGTTTAATCATATACCCCATGAATCAACAGCGGGGAAATCAACGGAAATTTCCCACTGTACAGAAAATAATCTAAAGCCTGCATTATACTTAAGGTATCGCTGACGGGCCGACAACAAGGGGGCGCTATGAACCATGTCTGGGGACTTTTCTCCCATCCCGATCGTGAAATGCATGTCATTAAAAGTGAGAACGAAACGGTCTCGCATCATTACACGCACCATGTGCTGCTGATGGCTGCGGTGCCGGTAATATGCGCCTTTATCGGAACAACACAAATCGGCTGGAACTTCGGTGATGGCACCGTGGTTCAGCTTTCCTGGTTTACCGGACTCTATCTGGCCATCGTTTTTTATGGCCTGATGCTGGCGGGTGTGGCGGTAATGGGGCGCGTCATTCACTGGATGGCGCGTAACTACCCGCAACGTCCATCGCTGGCGCACTGTATGGTCTTTGCCGGATATGTCGCGACCCCGCTGTTTTTAAGCGGTATTGTTGCGCTCTATCCACTGGTCTGGCTGTGCGCGCTGATCGGTACCATTGCCCTCTTTTACACCGGGTATCTGCTGTATCTGGGGGTTCCTACCTTCCTGAATATCAATAAAGAAGAAGGCCTGAGTTTTTCCAGTTCAACACTCGCTATCGGGGTGCTGGTGCTGGAGGCGCTACTGGCGCTGACGGTTATTCTTTGGGGTTACGGATACCGTCTCTTCTGAGTTCACTGCATTGCTGGCGTAAATGCCAGCAATGCAGCATCTGTTCACGATTATCCGCTGGCGACAACGCCCGGTGACCGCTATGATGCCGAAGCCAGCCTGTGTTTATCCGTTGATACAGGCGGTGTACGTCATTACGTGCGTGAATAATTATCAGAAGTCTCACCATGCTGAAATTCCGAGTCTCTTTACTTAGCCTGGCCCTGCTGCTGGGTGCGTCCGCTGCCGTGCCGGCCATCGCTAAAACGCCCGCGGTGACCGCCGCCGCTGCTCAGCCGCAAATTGCGTCCGGCAGCGCGATGATTGTCGATCTCAACACCAATAAGGTGATTTACGCCAGCCATCCGGACCTGGTGCGCCCGATCGCCTCGATTACCAAATTAATGACCGCGATGGTGGTGCTTGATGCACATCTGCCGCTGGACGAAAAATTGAAAGTGGATATCAGCCACACGCCGGAGATGAAGGGAATCTACTCTCGCGTGCGTCTGAACAGTGAAATCAGCCGTAAAAATATGCTGCTGCTGGCGCTGATGTCGTCTGAAAACCGTGCGGCGGCGAGCCTGGCGCACCACTATCCGGGCGGCTACGACGCCTTTATCCGCGCGATGAACGCGAAAGCCAAAGCGCTGGGAATGACCAATACGCATTATGTTGAACCGACGGGACTGTCGATCAACAACGTCTCCACGGCCCGCGATCTGACGAAACTGCTGATTGCCAGCAAGCAGTATCCGCTGATTGGTCAGCTCAGCACCACCCGTGAAGAGATGGCGACCTTTGCGAACCCGGCCTATACGCTGCCGTTCCGCAACACTAACCATCTGGTATACCGCGATAACTGGAACATTCAGTTAACGAAAACCGGCTTTACCAACGCGGCAGGACACTGCCTGGTGATGCGCACCGTGTTTAACGGTAAGCCGGTGGCGCTGGTGGTGATGGATGCCTTCGGCAAATATACCCACTTCGCGGACGCGAGCCGTCTGCGTACCTGGATTGAAACCGGGAAAGTGCAGCCCGTTCCGGCCGCAGCATTGACGTATAAAAAGCAGAAAGCGGAACAGATGGCGACGGCGCAGAACGACTGAGTCGTTTGCGCGCGCTGATGCCCTCACCCCGACCCTCTCCCACAGGGAGAGGGAGAAAACACAAAAAACGGTAACCCAGTTACCGTTTTGCTTTTATTCCGGCAGCGTCCAGTCCCCATCGTTGAGCGAGCGCTGCATAATCACGGTATCCCGCCAGTCGCCTTTCTTATAGCCCACGCTGCGCAGCTGACCGACAATCACGAAACCGTGCTTTTTATGCAGCCGCAGCGAGCCGGAATTATTGTTCCCATCTCCCACAACGGCAATCATCTGCCGCCACGGGCCTTGCTCGCAGCGGGCGATTAGCGCATCCATTAATGCCGAGCCAAAACCGCGCCCGGTGATGCTGGCATCCACGTAAATCGACTCTTCCAGGGTATAGCGGTAGGCATGTCGCGGGCGGTAAGGCGTGGCGTAGCAGTAGCCCACCACGATGCCGCGATACAGCGCGATAAGCCACGGCAAACCGCTCTCAGCCACGCTTTTCATACGCTGACGCATTTCGTCGATGGTAGGGGGGACTTCTTCAAATGACGCGCGCCCGTGCAGCACATGCCAGGCATAGATGGCGGCGATGGCATGCACATCATCGGGAAGGGCATCGCGCACTTCCAGTTCGGTCTCGGATAAAACATCAATAGCCGACATGATGTGCCTGCTCCTCGTTATAGAATGCCGGAGAAGCGTTCCTCCGGCGTCAGAGCGTCACTCTATTACGATTAAGGCACGCTAAACAATCTCTCAAATTTGGCTGTAGGAATTAATCAGACGCTTGCGTTACGCGCTGCACCGCATCTGCCTCTTCTTTCCAGTATTTCTTCCGCGTTGTTTTACCAATGCCGGGATTCATGCTGTTTGTAGGGTCATTCTCGCGATAAAACTGCTTAAGTGCGTCAGGGGCTTTATAAAGATGCCCGACGTTATGTTCCGCAGGATATTGTGCGCCGCGTTCGCGCAGCAGGGCGAGCATCTGCTCCTTCAGTTCGTGCGCATCGACCCCTTTTTTGAGGATGTAATCCTGGTGGAAGACGTAACACATAAAGTGGCCGTAATAGAGCTTATGCACCAGCTTGCTGTCGATTTCCGGCGGGAGGTGCTCAAACCACTCGGTATCGTTACGGCGCAGGGCGATATCCAGCGCCAGAATATCTTCCACCTCTTCGGAATGCACCGCCTGATAGCGGATGGCGGCTCCCGCTGCGGCGAAACGGTGCAGGAAGGCTTTGCTGCCTTCTTCCGGCGTACAGGCAAAGAAATCCCCTTCGGCGGTTTTGAAGAATTCGGTCAGCCAGGACTGCGCTTCGGCAATTCCGTCTCCGGCCATTTTCAGCAGCAGGTGGTGCTCGTACCTATCGCGCCAGGTTTTCATTCGCTCCGGCAGATGCGCCGGGAAAACGTTGCCCAGCTTCTGCATAAAGCGGTCGGTGAAGTGGGGTTTGAACAGCGACACTTTCTCCAGCATCGCGTCGGTGCGTCCCTTCATGGTGAAGAAGAACGGCATTTTGTCGGTGCCGAGCTTGTCGATCATCAGGAACGTATCTTTGCCGTAACGCTCGGCGATGTCGTAAATGTCCCGGTGCATGTACTCGCCCGCCACCGGCAGATGGCTGAATTCGCCCAGAATATGACGGCGGATCTCCGTCAGAACCTCAGGCTGATTGGTACCGATGTAAAACACCTGCTGCTTTTTCTCTGCCGGGAAGGTATCCAGACGCACGGCAAAAACGGCAAGCTTCCCGGCGCAGCCGGAGGATTCAAACAGGCGGTCCGGGTCGGCGTTGTAGCGCGCTGGCGTATCGGCGTCGATATCCCGCACGCGGGTCACGTAGTCGTGATCGTGCGCGTGGCGGCCATCGTGCTGCACGTCTTCGTCCTTCACGCGATCGTCGTCAAGCTTGCTGAGGATCTGTTCTGGCGTCACGCCGAGATCGATGCCCAGGTGGTTCACCAGCGTCAGCTTGCCGTTTTCGTCAATACGGGCAAACAGCGACATCTCGGTGTAGGCCGGGCCGCGCTGCACCAGCGAGCCGCCGGAGTTGTTGCAGATCCCACCGACCACCGAGGCGCCAATACAGGAGGAGCCAATCACCGAGTGCGGCTCGCGGCCCAGCGGCTTAAGCGCTTTTTCCAGGGAGTAAAGCGTCGTTCCGGGGAACGCGAGCACCTGCTCGCCTTTATCCAGCAGGTGCAGCTTGTCGAGGCGCAGGGTGCTGATAATCACGATGTCGCGATCGTAATCGTTGCCGTTCGGCGTGGAGCCTTCGGTCAGGCCGGTATTGGCGGCCTGCATTAAAATAATCTTGTCGGCGGCGACGCAGGCGCTCAGGACGCGCCACAGCTCCAGCAGCGTGCCGGGGAAGACCACCGCCAGCGCCTCGCCCTGACCGGAGCGGAAGCCTTTACGGTAGCGGGCGGTTTTGGCCGGGTCGGTAAGCAGGTGAGAGGAGCCAACCAGGCGCGACAGTTCGTTAATAAAAGCCGTGTTATCGTTTGTTCGAACAGAAGACATCTTCCACTCCTTGTGGTGGGGCAAATTTCTCGCTGTAAAGCATAGCGCGATTAACTGTTAAGCGGTCGAGTATTCACGAGAAAAATCAGAGAATAACCCTGCAACGTTTCGAGGGTTTGTGGCACACTGCGCTTTTCGCACGGTATGGCCGAGATCGTCCGGCGGTTATTGATGAGAGAGTAAAACGACATGAAATGGCTATGTTCTGTAGGTGTCGCCGTCAGCCTGGCGCTGCAACCTGCGCTGGCAGAGGATTTGTTTGGTAATCACCCGCTCACGCCTGAAGCACGGGACGCGTTTGTCACTGAACTGCTCAAAAAAATGACGGTCGATGAGAAAATCGGCCAGCTGCGTCTTATCAGCGTCGGCCCGGATAACCCGAAAGAGGCCATCCGCGAGATGATCAAAGACGGGCAGGTAGGGGCTATCTTCAATACCGTCACCCGCCAGGATATCCGCAAGATGCAGGATCAGGTGATGGATCTCAGCCGCCTGAAAATTCCTCTGTTCTTTGCCTATGACGTGGTGCACGGCCAGCGTACCGTTTTCCCGATTAGCCTCGGCTTAGCCTCTTCCTTTAACCTCGATGCGGTGAAAACCGTCGGGCGCGTGTCGGCTTATGAAGCGGCGGACGACGGCCTGAACATGACCTGGGCGCCAATGGTGGACGTCTCGCGCGATCCGCGCTGGGGCCGCGGCTCGGAAGGCTTTGGTGAAGACACCTATTTAACTTCCACGATGGGGAAAACCATGGTGGAAGCGATGCAGGGCAAAAGCCCGGCGGACCGCTACTCGGTGATGACCAGCGTCAAACACTTCGCGGCCTATGGCGCAGTCGAAGGCGGAAAAGAGTACAACACCGTCGACATGAGCCCGCAGCGCCTGTTCAACGACTACATGCCGCCGTACAAGGCAGGGCTGGATGCGGGCAGCGGCGCGGTGATGGTAGCGCTGAACTCGCTGAACGGCACGCCTGCGACGTCCGACTCCTGGCTGCTGAAAGACGTCCTGCGCGACCAGTGGGGCTTTAAGGGCATCACCGTTTCCGACCACGGCGCGATTAAAGAGCTGATTAAACACGGCACGGCGTCCGACCCGGAAGACGCCGTGCGCGTGGCGCTCAAGTCCGGCATCAACATGAGCATGAGCGACGAGTACTACAGCAAATACCTGCCGGGGTTGGTGAAGAGCGGCAAGGTAACGATGGCGGAGCTGGACGATGCCGCGCGCCACGTGCTGAACGTGAAATACGACATGGGGCTGTTTAACGATCCGTACAGCCATCTGGGGCCGAAGGATTCTGACCCGGCAGATACCAACGCCGAAAGCCGCCTGCACCGCAAAGAAGCGCGTGAAGTGGCGCGCGAAAGCCTGGTGCTGCTGAAAAACCGCCTCGACACGCTGCCGCTGAAAAAATCCGGCACCATTGCCGTGGTGGGCCCGCTGGCCGACAGCAAGCGCGACGTGATGGGCAGCTGGTCTGCGGCAGGCGTGGCCGATCAGTCCGTGACCGTGCTGACCGGGATTAAGAGTGCCGTGGGTGATAACGCGAAAGTGGTGTACGCCAAAGGGGCGAACGTCACCAACGACAAAGACATCGTCACCTTCCTCAACCAGTACGAGGAAGCGGTGAAGGTCGATCCGCGCACGCCGAAGGAGATGATCGACGAGGCGGTGAATACCGCGAAGCAGTCTGACGTGGTTGTCGCGGTCGTGGGCGAAGCGCAGGGTATGGCGCACGAGGCCTCCAGCCGTACCGACATCACCATCCCGCAGAGCCAGCGCGATCTGATCGCCGCCCTGAAAGCTACCGGCAAGCCGCTGGTGCTGGTGCTGATGAACGGTCGTCCGCTGGCGCTGGTGAAAGAGGACCAGCAGGCTGACGCCATTCTGGAAACCTGGTTCGCCGGTACCGAAGGCGGTAACGCCATCGCCGACGTGCTGTTTGGTGATTACAACCCGTCGGGCAAGCTGCCGATGTCCTTCCCGCGCTCCGTCGGGCAGATCCCGGTCTACTACAGCCACCTGAACACCGGTCGCCCGTATAACGCCGACAAGCCGAACAAGTACACGTCCCGTTACTTCGACGAAGCTAACGGCCCGCTGTATCCGTTTGGTTACGGCCTGAGCTACACCACCTTCAAGGTTTCTGACGTGAAAATGTCGGCACCGACCCTGAAGCGTGACGGCAAAGTTACCGCCAGCGTTGAGGTGACCAACACCGGCAAGCGCGAAGGGGCAACGGTGATTCAGATGTACGTGCAGGATGTCACCGCCTCGATGAGCCGTCCGGTGAAGCAGCTGCGCGGCTTCGAGAAGGTCAATCTGAAGCCTGGCGAAACCCAAACCATCAGCTTCCCGATTGACGTGGAGGCGCTGAAGTTCTGGAACCAGCAGATGAAATACGATGCGGAGCCAGGCAAGTTTAACGTCTTTATCGGGGTGGATTCCGCCCGCGTGAATAAAGGCGAGTTCGAGCTGCTGTAACCTTCCTTCCTTTGCATCCCCCGACTTCCGGGGGAAGCGTCTTACGTTATGCTAAAAAGGCATTTTGCCGGGTAAATCCGCTGTTTTAAGCTACGCTTTTCTCTCAAGCCTCTGAAAAAGGCGATAAAAAAATGAGGATAGCGGAATGACGATTGCAAAGGGGATGTTGGGATCTGCGGTGCTGCTGGCGGCGCTAAGCCTGCCGTTACAGGCGGCGGAGCCGGTAAAAGTGGGCTCAAAGATCGATACCGAAGGCGCGCTGCTCGGCAATATTATTTTGCAGGTGCTGGAAAGCCACGGCGTGAAAACCGTCAATAAAGTTCAGCTGGGCACCACGCCCGTCGTGCGCGGGGCGATCACCTCCGGCGAGCTGGATATCTATCCGGAATACACCGGCAACGGGGCATTCTTCTTCAAAGATGAAAACGATCCGGCTTGGAAAAACGCCAAAACCGGGTATGAGAAAGTCAAAAAACTCGACGCGGAACAGAACAAGCTGGTCTGGTTGACGCCGGCCCCGGCCAATAACACCTGGACTATCGCCGTACGCAAGGACGTGGCGGAGAAAGGTAAGCTGACGTCTCTGGCGGATCTCAGCCGCTATCTGAAAGAGAAGGGCGACTTTAAGCTGGCAGCGTCCGCGGAGTTTATCGAGCGCCCTGACGCGCTCCCGGCGTTTGAAAAAGCCTACGACTTCAAGCTCGACCAGGCGCAGCTGCTCTCGCTGGCGGGCGGGGATACGGCGGTAACCATTAAAGCGGCGGCGCAGCAAACTTCCGGCGTTAACGCGGCCATGGCCTACGGCACCGACGGCCCGGTGGCGGCGCTCGGCCTGCAAACCCTGACCGATCCTAAAGGCGTACAGCCGATTTACGCCCCGACCCCGGTCGTGCGTGAGGCGGTGCTGAAAGCCTATCCGGAGATTGCCGACTGGCTCAAACCGGTCTTCGAAAAACTGGATGAAAAAACGCTGCAACAGCTGAATGCCAGCATTGCCGTCGAGGGGCTGGATGCCAAAAAAGTGGCCGCCGACTTCCTGAAAAAACAAGGGCTTGTGAAGTAACGGGAAAGGGCTGTGCCAATAAAATGTCATAACCGCGTACTGCTGCTGCTGGCCTGCGTGGCCATCGCGGCGGTCGCGCTGCCGTTTGTGAATGTCGCACCTAACCGCCTGATGTCAGGGGAAGGGCGCTATCTCTGGGAAGTGTGGGCGTTCACGCCGTGGTGGCTGGTGGCGGCGCTGGGCGCGTGGGTTGCGCTATCGCTCTGGCAAGGCCGCACGGCGCAGTGGCTGACGCTGCTCCTCGCTGAAGGGCTGTTTATCATCCTGTTCTGGGGGGCCGGGCAGGCGGCGACGCATATGGCGTCAGCGGAAAGTCCGCTGGCGAGAACCTCGGTGGGCAGCGGCCTCTGGCTGTGGCTGGCGCTGTGTCTGCTGGCCAGCAGCGATGCCATTCGTCGACTCATCTCCAGCGCCGTCTGGCGCTGGGTGCTCAACGCGCAGATATGGTGCATTCCCTTGTTCCTGCTGTTCAGCGGTGAGCTGAACAATCTCTCGCTGCTGAAAGAGTATGCCAACCGTCAGGAGGTGTTTGATGACGCCCTGGCGCAACACCTGACGATCCTTTTTGGCACGCTGATCCCGGCTCTGCTGATCGGGATACCGCTCGGCATGTGGTGCTATCGTCATCCTTCACGCCAGGGCGGGATCTTTGCCGTACTCAACGTGATCCAGACCATACCCTCCGTCGCGCTGTTTGGCCTGCTGATTGCCCCGCTGGCCGGGCTGGTGAAGTCATTTCCGATGCTGGGAACGCTCGGCATAGCCGGAACGGGGTTAACGCCCGCGCTCATCGCGCTGGTGCTGTATGCGCTGCTGCCGCTGGTGCGCGGCGTGGTCGCGGGCCTGGGCCAGGTCGCGCCGGATGTGCTGGAAAGCGCCCATGCGATGGGGATGAGCGCGCGGCAGTGTTTCTGGAAAATTCAGCTCCCGCTGGCGCTGCCCCTGCTGCTGCGCAGCCTGCGGGTGGTGGCGGTACAAACCGTCGGCATGGCGGTTATTGCGGCGCTGATTGGTGCGGGCGGCTTTGGCGCGCTGGTGTTCCAGGGGCTGCTGAGCAGTGCTCTCGATCTGGTGTTATTGGGCGTGGTGCCCACGATTGCGCTGGCGGTTGTCGTCGACGCGCTGTTTGCCTTATGGCTCGCGCTGCTCAGGAGAAGAGCCAATGATTGAATTTCATGATGTCAGTAAAACCTTTGCCGGTCGCCCGGCGGCGAGCCACCTGAACCTGAACTTTGCCGAGGGGGCGTTTTCCGTGCTGATTGGCACCTCCGGGTCGGGAAAATCCACCACCCTGAAGATGATTAACCGGCTGGTGGAGCATGACAGCGGGCTGATCCGCTTTGCCGGAGAAGAGATCCGCAGCCTGCCGGTGCTGGAGCTGCGCCGTCGGATGGGCTATGCCATTCAGTCTATCGGCCTGTTTCCGCACTGGACGGTGGCGCAGAACATCGCCACCGTGCTGCAGCTGGAGAAATGGTTGCGGGCGAAAATCGCTGACCGGGTGGATGAACTCATGTCGCTCCTGGGCCTGGAACCCGCGCTGCGCGACCGCTATCCGCACCAGCTTTCCGGAGGCCAGCAGCAGCGCGTGGGCGTGGCGCGCGCGCTGGCGGCTAACCCGCAGGTGCTGCTGATGGATGAGCCCTTCGGCGCGCTGGATCCGGTCACGCGCGGGGCGCTGCAGGCAGAGATGACCCGCATTCACCGCATTCTCGGACGCACGATCGTTCTCGTGACGCACGATATTGATGAAGCCCTGCGCCTGGCAGACCATCTGGTGCTGATGGATCATGGTGAAGTGGTGCAGCAGGGCTCGCCGCTTGAGCTATTAACATGGCCGAAGAACGACTTTGTGCGCGAGTTTTTCGGTCGCAGCGAGCTGGGCGTGAGGCTGCTTTCCCTGCGGACGGTCAGCGACTATATGCGTCGGGAGGAGGTACCGGTGAGCGGCGAACCGCTGCAGGCGCAGATGAGCCTGCGGGATGCCCTCTCGGCGTTTGTCGCGCGCCAGTGCGAGGTATTGCCCGTCTCGGACTCGCGCGGTACGCCGTGCGGAACCTTACATTTTCGCGATCTGCTGGCCGGGGAGGTGACGCGTGAAGGCTCTGCGTGATCCGCTCCTCTGGCTGGTAGCGCTCTTTGTCGCCTTACTGTTTTTGATGCCCCACAGCGCGGCGCTGTTTAACGCCCTTTTTCCCGGGCTGCCGCGGCCGGTTTATCAGCAGGAGAGCTTTATTAATCTCGCTCTGGCGCATCTCTGGCTGGTGGCGCTCTCAAGCGTCATCGCGGTTGTGTTGGGGGTAGGGGCAGGCATCGCGGTCACGCGGCCCGCGGGCAAGGAGTTTCGTCCGCTGGTAGAGACAATAGCGGCGATTGGTCAGACGTTTCCCCCGGTGGCGGTGCTGGCGATAGCGGTTCCGGTGATGGGCTTTGGCCAGCAGCCCGCCATTATTGCGCTGATTTTATACGGCGTATTGCCGGTGCTGCAGGGCACGCTGGCGGGCCTCGCGGCGGTACCGGCGTCGGTGCTAAGCGTGGCTGAAGGGATGGGTATGAGTCGCGGCCAGCGGCTGCGCAAGGTTGAACTGCCGCTTGCGGCACCGGTGATTATTGCCGGGATCCGCACGTCGGTGATTATTAACATCGGGACGGCAACCATTGCGTCTACGGTCGGTGCCAATACGCTGGGAACGCCGATTATAATCGGCCTGAGCGGGTTTAATACGGCTTACATTGTGCAGGGGGCTGTGCTGGTCGCGCTGGCGGCAATCGTCGTCGATCGCCTTTTTGAGCGGCTGGCGCTGTACCTCAGCCGACACCGCCGCGAACAATAAACGAGTATCCTGCCAGCATCACGCCGCCGATACCGCTCACGGCCATCAGGACAAAAAGGGTAATAATGGCCAGTTTGGTTGCCTTCATCATGTGCTCCTGTTGTTAACGGAACAATTATACGGTGAAGCGCAGCTGTTAATGAACCATTAAATGCCGTTATGGCTCATCCGGGCCAAGGGAATAAACCGGGTAACCATTCTCTCGCCATTCCGTCAGCAGCTGCTGCTGCGTGGCGGATGGCACTTCGCCACACCAGACCAGCAGGGTCTGACCGTCGAAAAACTCGGGCTTAAGCTGCGCCAGCGAGTGCGCCAGGACATCCACGCGCCAGCCCTTCTGGGTCGCAATCCACGCTTCCAGCCACAGGCGGGTGGTATCGTGCACGTTCCAGCCGACCACCAGCGCATCTTTTCCGGCTTTGTTCTTCGCTGAGGCAAGGCAGACGGCAATATAGTTGATCAGCACCCCGTCGAGTATGCTGAGCAGCGCCTGCAGGGTGGACTGCTGGCACTGAAGGCGTCGACGGAGCGGAATGAAAAGATGGCTGATCAGCGTCTGTGCCGGATAGTCGCGGCCCTGCTCTTTTATCCATGCGCGCAGACGCTGAAGATTGCCCGCCTGCAGGAGTCGCAGCAGGGTTTCCTGTTGTTCGCGCCAGAGGTGTTGTGTGTCCGGATCGTCATGGCTCAGCAGGGACTTCACCTTGCCGACCTGCACTCCGTTGTCGATCCAGCTTTTAATTTCGCGGATGCGGTCGATATCAGCCTCATTGAAAAGGCGATGCCCACCGTCGGTCCTCTGCGGTTTAAGCAATCCATACCGTCGCTGCCACGCCCGTAGGGTAACGGGATTGATATCACAAAGGAGTGCCACTTCACCTATTGTGTAAAGCGCCATATTCGCCCCCTGGCTTACGCGTTCCCAGCTTAACTGTAGACCCACTTTGGCGAACCAGGAAGGATTGATTGATTTTTGAACAAACAATGCGAAGCATGCGCGATATTCAGAAAAAGGTGTGATAACGGACACGATTTTGCGCTTTTTTGGGATGCTTCAAAGAAAGTAAACCCGCATCAGTGTATGTTACGCGTTTTTAGCGTGTGCGGTTTTGAGTATGTACGAGTTTAATCTGGTGCTGCTGTTGCTTCAGCAGATGTGCGTGTTTCTTGTCATTGCCTGGCTGATGAGCAAAACGCGCCTGTTTATCCCGCTGATGCAGGTCACCGTACGTCTGCCGCATAAGCTGCTCTGCTACGTCACCTTCTCTATTTTCTGCATCATGGGGACCTATTTTGGTCTCCATATCGAAGACTCTATTGCCAATACGCGCGCGATCGGCGCGGTGATGGGCGGGCTGCTGGGCGGTCCCGTCGTCGGTGGCCTTGTCGGTTTAACCGGAGGGCTGCATCGCTATTCCATGGGCGGGATGACGGCGCTCAGCTGTATGATCTCCACGATCGTGGAAGGGCTGCTCGGCGGGCTGGTGCACAGCTACATGATCAAACGCGGCCGCCCGGATAAAGTCTTTAGCCCGCTCACCGCCGGTGCCATTACCTTTGTGGCCGAAATGGCGCAGATGGCGATCATTCTGCTCATTGCCCGTCCGTTTGAAGATGCGCTGCACCTGGTCAGCAGTATTGCCGCCCCGATGATGGTAACCAACACCGTGGGCGCGGCGCTGTTTATGCGTATTCTGCTCGACAAGCGCGCCATGTTTGAGAAGTACACCTCGGCGTTTTCCGCCACGGCGCTGAAGGTCGCCGCCTCAACCGAAGGGATCCTGCGTCAGGGGTTTAACGAAGAGAACAGCATGAAGGTCGCGCAGGTGCTCTACAAGGAGCTGGATATCGGCGCGGTGGCCATAACCGACCGCGAGCGGCTGCTGGCCTTTACCGGCACCGGGGACGATCACCATCTGCCGGGTAAACCGATCTCCTCAGCCTACACGCTGCGCGCCATTGAAACCGGTGAGGTGGTGTATGCCGACGGTAACGAAGTGCCTTACCGCTGTTCGCTGCATCCGCAGTGCAAGCTCGGCTCCACGCTGGTGATTCCGCTACGCGGGGAAAACCAGCGGGTGATGGGGACTATCAAGCTGTATGAGGCCAAAAACCGTCTGTTCAGCTCCATCAACCGCACCCTGGGAGAGGGGATAGCCCAGCTGCTGTCCGCGCAAATTCTGGCCGGGCAGTATGAACGGCAGAAAGCGCTGCTGACGCAGTCTGAAATTAAGCTGCTGCATGCCCAGGTCAACCCGCATTTCCTGTTTAATGCCCTCAACACGCTCAAAGCGGTGATCCGCCGCGACAGCGATCAGGCCGCGCAGCTGGTGCAGTTCCTGTCGACCTTTTTCCGCAAGAACCTGAAGCGGCCGTCCGAGATCGTGACCCTCGCCGATGAGATTGAGCACGTGAATGCCTATCTGCAGATTGAACAGGCGCGTTTCCAGTCGCGCCTGCAGGTGACGCTCTCCGTTCCGGACGAGCTGGCGTATCAGCATCTCCCGGCCTTTACCCTACAGCCTATTGTCGAAAACGCCATCAAACACGGCACGTCACAGCTTCTGGGGACAGGCGAGATAACCATTGCCGCCAGCCGTTTTAACCACCATCTGGTGCTGGATATTGAAGATAATGCCGGGCTTTACCAGCCTTCCGCCTCCGGCGGTTTAGGAATGAGCCTGGTGGATAAACGCCTGCGCGCGCATTTTGGCGATGACTGTGGCATTACCGTCGCCTGTGAGCCAGACCGATTTACCCGTATTACCGTACGATTGCCACTGGAGGAAAACGCATGTTAAGAGTGCTGATTGTGGATGACGAGCCGCTGGCACGGGAAAACCTGCGCGTTCTGCTGCAGGAGCAGCCTGATATAGAGATTGTGGGGGAGTGCGCGAACGCGATTGAGGCCATCGGAGCGGTGCACAAGCTACGCCCGGACGTGCTGTTCCTGGATATTCAGATGCCCCGCATCAGCGGGCTGGAGATGGTCGGCATGCTCGACCCGGCGCATCGCCCCTACATCGTGTTCCTGACGGCGTTCGACGAATATGCCGTTAAGGCCTTTGAGGAGCACGCGTTTGACTATTTACTCAAGCCGATTGAAGAGAAGCGTCTGGAAAAAACGCTCAGCCGTTTACGCCAGGAGCGAACCGTACAGGACGTCACGCTGCTGCCGGAAAACCAGCAGCCGCTGAAGTTTATCCCCTGCACCGGGCACAGCCGAATCTATCTTCTGCAGATGGATGATGTGGCGTTTGTTAGCAGCCGCCTGAGCGGGGTGTTTGTCACCAGCGCGGAAGGGAACGAAGGGTTCACCGAGCTGACCCTGCGGACGCTGGAGAGCCGCACGCCGCTGATCCGCTGCCACCGCCAGTATCTGGTGAACATGGCGCACCTGAAGGAGATCCGCCTGGAAGATAACGGCCAGGCCGAGCTGGTGCTGCGTGCCGGGCAAACGGTACCCGTCAGCCGTCGCTATCTGAAGAGTTTGAAAGAGGCGATTGGCCTTTAAAACTGGTACACTGCGCGCCATTGCATCATCGACATTCGAAGGCTCTATGCTAAGTAACGATATTCTTCGTAGCCTGCGCTACACTCTGAAAGCAAACAATAACGACATGGTGCGCATTCTTGCGCTGTCGGACATGGAATCCACGTCTGCAGGTTTCGATACCTGGATGACCAAAGAAGACGAAGAGGGCTTCGTTCGCTGCCCGGACATTATTTTGTCGGGTTTCCTGAATGGCCTGATTTACGATAAGCGTGGCAAAGATCCGGCTGCGCCAGAGCTGGCGCTGGAGCGTCGCGTGAACAACAACACGGTATTGAAAAAGCTGCGCATCGCGTTCTCGCTGAAAACGGACGATATCGTGGCGATCATGACGGAACAAAAATACCGTGTATCCGTGCCGGAAGTGACCGCCATGATGCGCGCGCCGGATCATAAAAACTACCGCGAGTGCGGCGATCAGTTTCTGCGTAACTTCCTGCGCGGGCTGACCCACCGGGTGCATCACCCGAAGGCGTAAAGTCGGTAGGGTGCGGCCTGATGCCCTCACCCGACCCTCTCCCTCGGGGAGAGGGAGAAAACAAAACGCCATAAAAAAAGCCGGAGATTATCTCCGGCTTTTTTGTTATTTCACCTGCTGGCCAGGCTTCGCGCCTTCGTCAGGGCTTAACAGGAAAATATCTTTCCCGCCAGGGCCTGCGGCCATCACCATCCCTTCAGAGATGCCGAAGCGCATTTTGCGTGGCGCCAGGTTCGCCACCATCACGGTTTGACGACCGATCAGCACCTGCGGGTCCGGGTACGCAGAACGGATGCCGGAGAAGACGTTACGCTTCTCGCCGCCCAGATCCAGCGTCAGGCGCAGCAGCTTGTCAGAACCTTCCACGAACTCCGCGTTTTCGATCAGCGCCACGCGCAGGTCGACTTTGGCGAAATCGTCAAAGGTAATGGTCTCCTGAATCGGATCGTCTGCCAGCGGGCCGGTCACCGGTGCCGCAGCCGCCTTCACCTCTTCTTTAGACGCTTCCACCAGGGCTTCAACCTGCTTCATCTCGATGCGGTTGTACAGCGCTTTAAAGGTGTTCACCTTGTGGCCGAGCAGCGGCTGCGCCATGGCATCCCAGGTCAGTTCGGTGTTCAGGAACGCTTCAGCACGGGCAGCCAGCTGCGGCAGAACCGGCTTCAGGTAGGTCATCAGCACGCGGAACAGGTTGATGCCCATGGAGCAGATGGCCTGGAGGTCAGCATCGCGGCCTTCCTGTTTCGCCACCACCCACGGCGCCTGCTCGTCGACATAGCGGTTCGCCAGGTCAGCCAGGGCCATGATTTCACGTACCGCTTTGCCGAACTCGCGCGCTTCCCAGGCTTCGCCAATGGTTGTCGCCGCGTCGGTAAAGGTTTTGTACAGGGCAGGATCGGCCAGTTCAGCCGCCATCACGCCATCAAAGCGTTTGGCAATAAAGCCCGCGTTACGGGACGCCAGGTTCACCACCTTGTTGACGATGTCCGCATTCACGCGCTGCACGAAATCTTCCAGGTTCAGGTCGATGTCGTCAATGCGGGAAGAGAGCTTCGCGGTGTAGTAGTAGCGCAGGCTGTCCGCGTCGAAGTGGTTCAGCCAGGTGCTGGCTTTGATGAACGTCCCACGGGACTTGGACATCTTGGCGCCGTTCACCGTCACGTAGCCGTGTACGAACAGGTTGGTTGGCTTGCGGAAGTTGCTGCCTTCCAGCATCGCCGGCCAGAACAGGCTGTGGAAGTAAACGATGTCTTTACCGATGAAGTGATACAGCTCGGCAGTGGAATCTTTCTTCCAGTATTCGTCGAAGCTGACGGTGTCGCCACGCTTGTCGCACAGGTTCTTGAAGGAGCCCATGTAGCCGATTGGCGCGTCCAGCCAGACGTAGAAGTATTTGCCCGGCGCGTTCGGGATTTCAAAGCCGAAGTACGGCGCATCGCGGGAGATATCCCACTGCTGCAGGCCGGATTCGAACCACTCCTGCATTTTGTTCGCCACCTGCTCCTGCAGCGCGCCGCTGCGGGTCCACGCCTGCAGCATTTCGCTGAAGGACGGCAGGTCGAAGAAGAAGTGCTCGGAGTCACGCATCACAGGCGTGGCGCCGGAAACCACGGATTTCGGCTCGATAAGCTCGGTCGGGCTGTAGGTCGCGCCGCACACTTCGCAGTTATCGCCGTACTGGTCCGGGGATTTACATTTCGGACAGGTGCCTTTGACGAAACGGTCCGGCAGGAACATGCCTTTTTCAGGATCGTACAGCTGAGAGATGGTGCGGTTTTTGATAAAACCGTTCTCTTTCAGACGGGTGTAGATCAGCTCCGACAGCTCGCGGTTTTCGTCGCTGTGCGTGGAGTGATAGTTGTCATAGCTGATGTCAAAGCCAGCAAAATCGGTCTGATGCTCCTGACTCATTTCGGCAATCATCTGCTCCGGGGAGATACCCAGCTGCTGCGCTTTCAGCATGATCGGCGTGCCGTGAGCATCGTCCGCACAGATGAAGTTAACCTCGTGGCCGCGCATTCGCTGGTAACGGACCCAGACATCAGCCTGGATATGCTCCAGCATGTGGCCGAGGTGGATTGAGCCGTTGGCGTACGGCAGGGCGCACGTTACCAGAATTTTTTTCGCGACTTGAGTCATAGTAGGCATTACTTCTTTTAACTGTGAAAAGGGTTTTTGATATTACCAAAAGGGGCATTATTAAGTAAGCACAAACCACGGGCTTTCAGGTAAACTTGTTCATCTAAGGTCTTATTCACAAGAACAAAGGAGTCGGGATGAGTTCTCAATCCCAGGCCAAATCACCGGAAGCCTTACGAGCAATGGTCGCCGGGACGCTGGCTAACTTTCAGCATCCAACCCTGAAGCACAATCTCACTACGCTGAAAGCGTTACACCACGTTGCCTGGCTCGATGATACGCTGCATATTGAGCTGCAGATGCCGTTCGTCTGGACCAGCGCCTTTGACGCGCTGAAAGAGCAGACCAGCTCTGAGCTGCTGCGCATTACCGGTGCGAAGGCGATCGACTGGAAGTTGAGCCACAGCATCGCCACGCTGAAGCGCGTGAAAAACCAGCCTGGCGTGAACGGCGTGAAAAACATCATCGCCGTCAGTTCGGGCAAGGGCGGGGTGGGGAAATCCTCTACCGCCGTAAACCTGGCGCTCGCGCTGGCAGCGGAAGGGGCAAAGGTCGGTATTCTGGATGCGGATATCTACGGTCCGTCTATTCCGAACATGCTGGGCGCGGAAAACCAGCGCCCAACCTCACCGGATGGGACCCACATGGCGCCAATTATGGCTCACGGTCTGGCGACCAACTCGATCGGTTACCTGGTGACCGACGATAACGCCATGGTCTGGCGCGGCCCGATGGCCAGCAAAGCGCTGCTGCAGATGCTGCAGGAGACAATGTGGCCGGATCTGGATTATCTGGTGCTGGACATGCCGCCGGGCACCGGTGACATTCAGCTGACGCTGGCGCAGAACATTCCGGTCACGGGGGCGGTCGTCGTGACTACGCCGCAGGATATCGCGCTGATCGACGCCAAAAAAGGCATCGTGATGTTCGAGAAAGTGGAAGTGCCGGTGCTCGGTATCGTCGAGAACATGAGCATGCACATCTGCAGCAACTGCGGTCACCACGAACCTATCTTCGGTACGGGTGGCGCAGAAAAACTGGCCGCGAAGTATCATACCCAACTGCTGGGACAGATGCCGCTGCACATTACCCTGCGTGAAGATCTGGACAGCGGAAAGCCGACGGTGGTCAGCCGCCCGGACAGCGAATTCGCGGAAATGTATCGCCAGCTGGCGGGACGTGTTGCGGCGCAGCTCTACTGGCAGGGCGAAATCATCCCAGGCGAAATCGCGTTCCGCGCGGTGTAATTCCTCAGCTCGAATTGCCGGGTGGCGCTTCGCTTACCCGGCCTACAAATTGCACCATCACGTAAGTCGGGTAAGGCGAAGCCGCCACCCGACTTTAACCCAACCGATAGTGCATCAGATAGTACTCTCCGTCCGGAGAATCACCCGTCGCCTCAATGTGCCAGCCGTGCCGCTGGTAAAACGCAATAGCCCGCGTATTCTTCACCAGACACTTAAGCGAACCCGTACTGGTAAACGTTTTCTGTACGTGTTCAAGCAACTCATGCCCGACGCCCATGCTCTGATACTGCGGATCGACAAACAGGTTGTGCAGGAAGTTATCGTTTGTCCAGACGGAGGCAAAACCCAGGCGATGACCGTTCTGAGCAGCAACCCAAATCACTTCGTCACGGGTTGCTGCGTCAAAGTCTTCAAGCTGCCAGTCTGCACTGTCCAGCCATGGCCAGGCTTCTCGCCGGGCGTGGAGGTAGAGCGTGCGCAGGAAAGGGCGGTCACTTTCCTGCCAGGGGCGAATCAGAATTGAGTTAGCGGTGATAGAAAATATCTCCATTGTAGGCTTTGTAGATCTTGCCATCAGTATCGCCGATCAGCACGTAGTTCTCACCCATATAGGTCCAGTGGGTTCCGGCATCCGGAGCCGGCAGGTTACGTAACTGGTACTGTTTGATGGTGTACTCCGGCGTTTGATACTGCGCCGGCGCCGTGTCGCCAATCTTGAATTTCGTAAAGTCAGCGATGAACTCTTGTTCTTCATAGGCCTTGATGCCGGATGGCGCAGCGGCCGTTTGCGGGGCAGCGAATGCGGATCCCGCCAGAGACAGTAATACACCCATAAGCAGCAATTTACGCTTAGCCATTTTTTCTCCAGTGATATCGTTACAGATACTTTTCGTCTGCAGGTCGTGCAAAGCGGAGCAGACAGTCCATTTTAAGTATCAACGCAGGGTATGTTTGAAAAAAAATGTAACAAAAGTGGACGGTTTTGTGTAGTCGAATTGGATGATGTTTATCACTGTGGTGAATATTGTCTGCTCTTTATATTTTTAAAATTTATTATTTCACTAATCAATTGTGAAAATAACTTTCGACGTCAAAATTGGACTGATGTGTGAATGCTTTCCCTCTGAAGACGATTTAATATTACCTTCAGGTGAAGCAGTCTTACTTCCTTTTTTCTTACAGGGTTGAGTATTGCTTTCGTGTTTTAGAGAGCGGGTTGACCACGTTTTACAATGCCAGAATTTCATATTGCATGAAAACAATCAATTAAATTTCATGATGTTAGGTTTCATCTCTTTGCAAGATTGACGATAAGCGCAACGTTAAAAAGAAATATTTATACAAATGAAAAGTACAACTGCATTTTCGCTGTTATTTCTCACCGTTAGTCAGTTAACGGGGTGTGTATTTTCCCCCGGCCAGAACTTAAGTGTGTCCGGCAAAAAAGTCATTGCGGCGGAAGACGTTAATTATAATCTTGATAAGCGCGTGGAAATTTTCCCATTAACGCCAGGATTGATTGAAAAGCTGCGTCCGACCGTATCGAAATCTCAGGCAAATCCTAGTCTGGATGAGCAGATCAAAAACTGGGAATACCGTATTGGCACAGGCGACATCCTGACGGTCACCGTCTGGGATCACCCTGAATTAACGACGCCCGCGGGACAATATCGTAGTGCAAGCGATGCAGGCAACTGGGTCAACGCCGATGGTACGCTCTTTTATCCCTACGTCGGTAAGCTGCAGGTGGCGGGAAAAACGGTTTCACAGGTACGTGAAGAGATTACAGCGCGACTGGATAAAGTCATTGAGAGCCCGCAGGTGGACGTCAGCATTGCCGCCTTCCGTTCCCAAAAAGCCTATGTCACCGGAGAGGTCGAAAAATCGGGCCAACAACCCATAACCAATATTCCGCTGACGGTGATGGATGCGGTTAACGCCGCTGGCGGTCTTTCTGCGGATGCCGACTGGCGTAATGTCGTGCTCACGCATGATGGTAAAGACTCCCGCCTTTCGCTCTATGCGCTGATGCAGCATGGCGATTTGACCCAAAATAAGCTGCTTTATCCGGGCGATATCCTGTTTATTCCCCGGAACGACGCGCTGAAAGTGTTCGTGATGGGCGAGGTGGTCAAGCAGAGTACGCTTAAGATGGATCGTAGCGGCATGACGCTGGCCGAAGCCCTGGGAAATGCCGGTGGACTTAACCAAAATATGGCCGATGCAACCGGCATTTTTGTTATTCGGCAAATATCTAAAAAAGGCGACACGGACAAAATTGCCAATATCTATCAACTGAATGCTGAAGATGCGTCAGCCATGGTGCTGGGTACGGAATTCCAGCTGGAGCCGTATGACATCGTTTACGTTACTACGGCACCGTTATCACGCTGGAATCGCGTGATTACCCAACTGGTGCCTACCATCAGCGGTGTCCATGACCTGACCGAAACCGTTCGTTACATCAGATCGTGGCCGCAGTAATGTTTCAGTCAATTTTAGTGGTCTGCACCGGCAATATTTGCCGTTCACCGATTGGTGAGCGGCTGTTGCGCCAGCAATTACCCGGCAAGCAGGTTACCTCAGCAGGTATTCTGGGACTTGAAGGACGCCCGGCGGATGCGGCTGCGCAGGCTGTCGCCTGGCGTCATGGCGTTTCGCTTGAAGGGCATGTTGCCCGAAAGGTGACGCGCAGCCTGTTGCAACAATCCGATTTGATTCTGGTAATGGAGCCGGAACACCTCCGTTTTATTGCCGCAATGACTCCGGAGAACCGGGGAAAATCGCTGCTCTTTGGTCAATGGCTGGAAACCAGGGACATTCCCGACCCGTATCACAAAAGTCGCGAAGTCTATGAATATGTTTTCGAGCAATTGGGGAAAGCCAGTCAGGAATGGGCTCGTCGTTTGAGTCAACAAGGAATGAAGCCGTAATGTCGTCTTCTAAATCAGACAAATATAGTGCTGCGACACCGCAGAATAATGAAATCGATCTTCTTCAGTTGTTTGCTGAGATGTTTGATAACCGGGTGACGATCGCGTGTGTCACGCTCCTGTTCACGGTATGCGCGGGGATCTACGCGTTCAGCGCCACGCCGGTTTATCAGGCTGATGCCCTGGTGCAGGTAGAAGCGAAGCAGAGTAACTCACTGCTCAAGAACCTGACTCCGTTCGGGTCCGAACTCTCGCCAGATGTCGCGCCGGAACTTTTACTCCTTAAATCACGGATGATTCTGGGAGAGACCGTTGATCAATTAGGGCTGACGTACAACGCCAGGCGACGCGTTTTTCCTGTCATCGGGTCTTTGTGGGAACACGTGCGGGGACGTAAATCCGATGAAATAACGATCGGTGCGCTGACTATTCCCCTTCTGGAAGGTAAGCCACAAACGCTTTTACTCACCGTACAGGAAAAAGGGCGGTATCGTCTTGAGGGAAAAACGCTTCAAGCAGAAGGCACCGTGGGGAAAGCGCTGGTTAAAGACGGAATGTCGCTTCTGGTGACATCCCTCAGCGCGGAACCAGGCACCCAGTTTACCCTCGAAACCGTCACAAGGCTTGACGCAATCAACGCCATTCAGAACAGGTTTACGGTTGTTGAGTCGGCGAAACAGAGCGGTATGATCGCATTAACGTTAATGGGTGAAGACCCCGCCAGAATCGCCACGGTACTTAATACCATTGCTGAAAATTTTCTCAGCCAGAATATTGCGCGCCAGGAAGCGAAAGATTCCCGTAGCCTCACGTTCTTACAGGAGCAATTACCTAAGATCAGCCGGGAGCTGGATGAAGCTGAAGCGCGTCTGAATGCCTACAGAGAGCAACGCGATTCTGTCGACTTATCTCTGGAAGCAAAGTCAGTCCTAGATCAGGTTGTTAACGTGGAAAACCAGCTTAACGAGCTGACGTTCCGCGAAGCAGAGGTTTCACAACTTTTCAAAAAGGACCATCCCACCTACCGTGCCTTGCGGGAGAAAAAACAAACGCTTGAACGCGAGCGTGCGCGCCTGAATAATCGCGTCTCAACCATGCCTTCCACGCAGCAGGAAATCTTACGGCTGAGTCGTGACGTTGAATCCGGGCGTACTATATACCTGCAGTTGCTGACGCGTCAGCAAGAGCTGAGTATTTCGCGTTCCAGCACTATCGGGAACGTGCGGATTATTGACCCGGCCGTGGTGCAGCCAGATCCGATCAAACCGCACAAAGCGCTCATTATCGTACTGGGTATGCTGATGGGGTTGATGCTCTCTGCCGGCATGGTTTTAGTGCGTTCAGCCTTTAAGCGGGGCATTACCTCGTCTGAACAACTGGAAGTGCAGGGGATACCGCTTCTGGCGACGCTTCCGCGCTCGGTATGGCTCTGGAAAAAAACGCACCTGCGCAGGAGAACCTTGTTTGCTTCCCACTGGAAGCACAGGACGTCGAACGTCCCTTTTCTGCCCGTTGACCGCCCGGCAGATATGTTTGTCGAGGCGGTACGCGGGCTTTGCACCAGTCTGCATTTTACCATGATGGATGCCACAAACCGGATTGTCATGGTGTCTGGACCCACGC
Organism: Enterobacter sp. WP_7_1; assembly: GCF_003688535.1. NCBI lineage: Bacteria > Pseudomonadati > Pseudomonadota > Gammaproteobacteria > Enterobacterales > Enterobacteriaceae > Enterobacter > Enterobacter sp. WP_7_1. Next base: position 425,942 of record NZ_REFK01000002.1, read on the forward strand.
AGGACTGCGGAAAGACGCTGGTCAGTACTTCACTGGCGTCGATTGCCGCTCAGGCCGGACAGCGAGTGCTGTTTATTGATGCAGATATGCGCAAGGGATATGTCCACAATGTTTTCAAACTGAGCAATCATCGGGGATTATCCTGCGTGCTCGGAGGAGCCGTGCAGTGGCAGGAAGCGGTTCAACGCGTTGAGAAAGGCGGTTTTGATGTATTGACCTGCGGACCCCAACCTTTACATCCCGTTGAGCTGCTCATGAATGAACGCTTCCAGGCCGTGATGTCGCAGATAGACAAACTGTACGACATCGTGATTGTCGATACCCCGCCTGTGCTTGCCGTAACGGATGCCTTGCTGATAGCCCGAGCAGCGGCGACCACGCTGCTGGTCGCCCGCTTTGGTAAAACCAGCGTCAAGGAGATCGAGAACTGCCTGAAGCGTCTGCAGCAAATGGGTGTGCAGGTGAATGGCGCGATCCTCAATGATATCGTGAAATCTGCCGTGCTTTATTACAACTCGGGATATAGCCATTACGACTACGGTTATACCCAGGAGTAAACCTGGCGCGACATTTCTTTACAGCGTGATGGCGTATTGCCCGTTAAGATGACCTTCGTTAAAACATGAGGTCATAATGGATAACCGCAAAATCAGTCGACTGCGCCGCTGGGCGCGGGAAGGGATCATACTCGTTCTGCTGACGCTGGCCGTAGTGTGGGGTGTTGATCAGTATCGAAAACCGATACTCCCCGCCAGTTTTAGTGCAACGCCGATGCAGAGCATCGACGGCAACGTTCACGATATCTCGGCCCTGAGCCAGGAACGGCCGCTGCTGATTTACGTCTGGGCCACCTGGTGCAGCATATGCCGTTACACGACGCCTTCCGTTAATCAGCTGGCAGAAGAGGGCGGGAACGTGGTGAGTATTGCCTTGCGTTCCGGCGATAACGCAAAGCTTGCGCGCTGGGTTGAAAAGAAACAGCTGAAAATGCCGGTGATAAACGATGAAAACGGTGCGTTGTCGCAGCAGTGGCAGGTGAGCGTAACGCCGACGCTGGTGATTGTGTCGAAGGGCAATGTGGTCAGTACCACGACGGGCTGGACGAGTTACTGGGGATTAAAAACCAGGATGTGGTGGGCAGGGCTTTAAAATAACCCCTCTCCCGGCGGAAGAGGGGTGTTGTATTACTTAGCCAGAACTTCCTGCGCGGTGCGCTCAACCAGAGACAGCAGGATTTTAATATCTTCCAGCGTCACGGTTGGGTTCAGCAGCGTCAGCTTCAGGCAGGTGACGCCGTTATGCTCGGTCACACCGACGTTCGCACGGCCGGATTCCAGCAGCGCATCACCAATTTTCTGGTTCAGCAGGGCGATGCCCGCGTCATCCATCTGCACCTGTCCGCGGAAGCGGAACAGAACGCTTGCCAGCTGTGGCTGCATAACCAGTTCCAGAGCAGGCTGCTCTTTCACGTAGGCCGCAACCTGCTGCGCCAGGGTCACGCCGTGATCGATGATCGCCGCGTATTGCTCCTGACCCAGCGCTTCCAGGCTCATCCACAGCTTCAGCGCGTCAAAACGACGGGTGGTCTGCAGAGATTTGGACACCAGGTTAGGCACGCCCGCTTCTTCATCGAACTCAGAGTTCAGATAGGCCGCCTGATAGCGCATCAGCTCATAGTGACGCGCTTCTTTCAGCAGGAACGCGCCGCAGCTGATGGTCTGGAAGAACTGCTTGTGGAAGTCCAGGGTGACGGAGTCCACCAGCTCGATGCCGTCCAGGTAGTGACGATACTGCTCAGACATCAGCAGCGCGCCGCCCCAGGCCGCATCAACGTGTACCCAGATGTTCTGCTTCGCGGCCAGCTCTGCAATTGCACGCAGCGGGTCGATAGCACCGGCATCGGTGGTACCTGCCGTCGCGACGATCGCCAGAATCTGCTCGCCGTTCGCGTTGCACTGTTCAATTTTCGCCGCCAGATCGGTCAGATCCATGCGGGAGAATTCGTCCGTTTTCACCTGCACCACGGACTGGTAGCCCAGACCCATCAGCGCCATGTTTTTCTGCACGGAGAAGTGCGCGTTTTCGGAGCACAGTACGCGAATTTTGCGCAGATCGCCTACCAGACCGTCCTGCTGAACGGAGTGACCCTGACGCGCGAAGAACGCATCGCGAGCCAGCATCAGGCCCATCAGGTTGCTCTGGGTACCGCCGCTGGTGAAGACACCTGCGTCGCCGGCCTGATAACCCACGCGGGTACGCAGCCACTCGATTAGCTTGATCTCGATAATGGTTGCGGACGGGCTTTGATCCCAGGAGTCCATACTCTGGTTAGTGGCGTTGATCAGCACTTCTGCCGCCTGGCTTACCACCAGGCTTGGGCAGTGCAGGTGCGCCACACACTGCGGGTGATGAACGGACAAGCTGTCTTTCAGGAAGAACTCCACGGCGCGTTCAATCGCCGCTTCGTTGCCCAGCCCCTTCGGGTTGAAATCCAGCTTAATACGGTCGCGCAGTTCCGCGACCGTTTTGCCCTGGTACATCTCAGGCTGTTTCAGCCACTGCATCACAGCCTGAGTGCTTTGTTCGATCGCCTGCTGGTAAGCTTCAATGCTCTGCGTAGAGGAGAACAAAATTGGGTTTGAATCAGACATCGTAATCAATAACTCCGGTTACGCCGGGCGAACGCCCGCAGCAAGCAGTGCCTGCTCAAATTTATCCAGGAAGATTTTCAGCTCTTCGTCGCTGATCAGCAGAGACGGCAGCAGACGCAGAACGATACCGTTACGGCCGCCGCGCTCCAGAATCAGACCGGCTTCGAAGCACTTCTTCTGAATCAGTGCAGACAGCTCGCCGTCGCCCGGGAAGCAGCCCATGTGGTCAGCGGCTTCGTGTGGCTTAACGATCTCAATACCGATCATCATGCCCAGACCGCGCACGTGGCCGATCACCGGATAGCGTTTTGCCATCTCTTTCAGCTGGCCTTTCAGCCATTCGCCCTGTGCAGCCACTTTGCCTGCGATGTTCTGGTCTTTCAGGATTTTCAGCGTCGTCAGACCGGTTGCCATCGCCAGCTGGTTGCCGCGGAAGGTACCGGTGTGGTGACCTGGCGCCCATGCGTCGAACTGCTTTTTGATACCGAGCACGGCCAGCGGCAGACCGCCACCTACGGCTTTAGACATCACGATGATGTCTGGCTCAATGCCAGCGTGTTCGAAGGCGAAGAATTTACCGGTACGGGCAAAGCCAGCCTGAACTTCGTCGAGGATCAGCAGAATGCCGTGTTCCTGAGTCACTTTACGGATGCGCTGCAGCCACTCAGCCGGAGCCGGGTTCACGCCGCCTTCGCCCTGAACGGCTTCCAGAATCACCGCTGCAGGTTTACGCACGCCGCTTTCAACGTCGTTGATCAGGTTATCGAAGTAGTAAGTCAGCGCTTTCACGCCCGCTTCACCACCGATACCCAGCGGACAACGGTACTCGTGCGGGTAAGGCATGAACTGTACTTCTGGCATCATACCGTCAACCGCTTCTTTCGGAGACAGGTTGCCGGTCACGGAAAGCGCACCGTGGGTCATACCGTGGTAACCACCAGAGAAGCTGATGATACCGCTACGACCGGTCACTTTTTTCGCCAGCTTCAGCGCCGCTTCAACGGCGTCAGCACCGGATGGACCGGTGAACTGCAGGCAGTACTCTTTGCCCTGACCAGGCAGCAGAGAGAGCAGGTATTCAGAAAACGCGTCTTTCAGAGGCGTAGTCAGATCCAGGGTATGTAACGGCAAGCCGCTGGTAATGACATTTTGGATGCTTTTCAGCACATCAGGATGGTTATGGCCAAGCGCAAGGGTCCCCGCGCCTGCTAAACAGTCAAGGTATTCTTTATTGTCTGCATCGGTGATCCACACGCCTTCTGCTTTAGTAATTGCTAAAGGCAGTTTGCGCGGATAACTCCTGACGTTAGATTCAAACTCGGCCTGACGGGCCAGATAGGTTTCGTTGCTTTTGTGGGCATCTACGGTGTCAATACGGACTTTATCCGTCATCATATCACTCCTACAACCGCCGCTTCGTTATGAGCCACGATTGAATAAAAAGTTAAAAAACAGATGGGGGCCTGAAAAAAACGCCGCCAATATAGAGCCTTTTGCCACGGGGCTCAATGGTTAATTTGTTTACTGTTTTGTGACACGGGGTTGTGGGGAGAAAATATCCCCTTTTTTAAAATGAAAATTGCATTTTATGCTAAATAAAAACAGCCTGTTACAGGCTGTTTGTCCGGCGCGTAAAGTTGCAGAAAAGAGTGTGACAAAACGTGCCATCGAAAGGTAAAAAAGGAGGCTGGCTGTCTCTATTCCTTCGTCATGCGCAAAAAGCGGTGCTTATGATGAATGCACAACGGAATCACGCATTAAAAAAGGACTTTCAACGCGCGTGGTGTTCTGATGCTCTTCGCCGTTAATAATATGCAAGGCGCTCAGGCGGCCAATTTCATAGTGCGGCAGTTGAACCGTAGTGAGAGGAGGCAGAAACAATTCCCCGATCCCCACCATATTGTCATAGCCGATAACCGCGACGTCTTCCGGTATGCGAAGCCCTTGCGCCAGCAGCGTCTGGTATACCATAAACGCGATACGGTCGTTGCCGCAGATAACGGAGTCGAACCCGGGAATGCCATTCTGCATGTGCGCCAGCAGCACTGACGGGATATCACGATAGTGCTCATCCCCTAACGCCATATAGCTGTGCGCCAGGCTGTGCGGGTCGAGGTCCGCTTCACGGCATGCGCGTTCAAGCCCCTGACGGCGTCGGGTTGTGGCCAGGAGTCCCGCAGGTAAATGCAGGCAGAGAGGTCGTCGATACCCCTCCGCGAGTAACGCCCGCACGGCGGTATACTGCCCCTGTTCATCATCAGGAATATAGCTGGCGACCTTTTCACCGTCACTTTCGCAATTGGCCAGCACGCAGGGAAGGGTGAGGAGTTTGGCCGGGAGAGGAACCTGACGTAACCCCATGGTGGTGTAGATAATCCCGTCAGGGCGATGAGCGAGGAGAAGGTCGACAATAGCGTCCGGGTTGTCATCGGTAAACATATTCATCACGAAGCTGTTCCAGCCGTGCATTCTGGCCGTTTCTTCAATAGATAGCGTGATGTCCACCGAGAAAGGCGTCGTTACCGTATCGAGCGCAAGTACGCCTATGGTTTTCGGCGAGGCGTGAGCGCCACGTATTTTCTTGGCGGACAGGTCAGGAACGTAGCTGGTCTGCTCGATAGCCAACTGAACGCGCGCCAGCGTCTCCGGTTTAAGACGCTCCGGGCTGTTAAGCGCGCGGGAAACTGTCATCAGCGATACGTTAGCCAGCTTTGCGACGTCCTTCAGGGAAGCCATTTTGTTACTCCGTTAGTGCTCTGTGTGAGAGGGTATACAACTAAGTCGCTGATGTAAAAGGAAGGCTGATGCCCTGATTAGGTCAAGCTGAGCTCCGTGATGAATATTTGATCGCGATCTCATTCTCTCAATGTTAACGTTAACTTTCGTGATTAACATCTTAAATCTTAGCCAAACTGCGTGAGAAAGAAACAATGTTAACGTTACCATTGCGTCATTACTCCAACACGAGAATGTCATGATGAAAACGCATCGCTCTCAAAGCTACCCTTTACTGAGCGCATTACTGTTTTTCTTTTTTGTCACCTGGTCATCTTCCGGCTCGTTACTCTCCATCTGGCTTCATCAGGAAGTGGGCTTAAAAGCGGGGGATACTGGCGTTATCTATGCCGTGCTTTCCGTCTCCGCGCTTTTTGCTCAAATCTGCTATGGATTTATTCAGGACAAACTTGGCCTGCGTAAAAACCTGCTCTGGTTTCTGACCAGCCTGCTCGTTCTTTCTGGTCCGGCTTTTTTGCTGTTTGGCTATCTGCTGCAGATTAACGTGTTACTTGGCAGCATTTTCGGCGGGATTTTCATCGGCCTGACGTTTAACGGCGGGATAGGGGTACTGGAGTCCTATACCGAGCGTGTGGCCCGCCAGAGCCAGTTTGAATTCGGCAAGGCGAGGATGTGGGGATCGCTTGGCTGGGCGGCGGCAACCTTTTTTGCTGGGCTCCTGTTTAACATTAATCCAAAGCTGAACTTCGCTGTCGCGAGCTGCGCAGGGCTGGTGTTTTTTGTTTTGCTGGCGCGTCTCAGGGTCTCTTCCGCCCCGCACGCCATGCAGGAAGCGGTGTCCGGCGGTAAGGTCACTCTGGATGATGCCTTGCGCCTGCTGACGCTGCCGCGCTTCTGGGCGCTGGTATTTTTCGTTATCGGCACCTGTATTTATGGCGTTTATGACCAGCAGTTCCCGGTCTATTTCTCCTCCCAGTTCCCGACGTTACAGGAAGGGAACGCCATGTACGGCTATCTCAACTCATTCCAGGTTTTCCTGGAGGCGGCGGGTATGTTTTGCGCCCCGTGGCTAGTGAATCGCCTGGGAGCGAAGAATGGTCTGATTTTCGCGGGAATGGTGATGGCGATGCGAATGGTGGCATCGGGCCTGGTTGAGGGGCCGGTATTGATCTCCATTACCAAGCTATTGCACGCGGTTGAACTGCCCGTTTTGCTGGTCTCAATCTTTAAATACAACAGCCTGCATTTTGACAAGCGGCTCTCTTCCACCCTCTATCTGGTGGGCTTTGCCTGTACAAGCTCGGTGATCGCCTCGGTTCTGTCGCCGCTGGCCGGTTACAGCTATGAGAAATACGGCTTTGCCCAGTCCTATCTCATTATGGGGCTGTTAGTTTTCAGCACCACGCTCATCTCCATCTTCCTGTTGCGCTCGGGTAAGTCCTCTTCTGACCCGTTAATGCCGCAACCTTCCGCTATCTGACTGAAAAGAGTAGACACATGACGTATTCCATTGCCAAAGCTGAACAGGAACTGCAGGCCAGACAAGGCAGTCTTAACCTGCGATGGTATCCGCGTTACCACCTCGCCGCGCGTGCCGGCTGGATGAACGACCCGAATGGCCTGGTATGGTTTGACGGCTGGTATCACGCGTTTTATCAGCATCATCCATATTCGACCCAGTGGGGGCCGATGCACTGGGGCCATGCGCGGAGCAAGGATTTAGTTCGCTGGGAGCATCTCCCGGTTGCGCTGGCGCCGGAAGGGCCAGAGGACAAAGATGGCTGTTTTTCCGGATCGGCAGTAGTGGATGGCGATACGCTGGCGCTGATTTACACCGGACATAAATTCCACGGCGATCCTGATGATGAGGCTAATCTTTACCAGGTGCAGTGCCTGGCGACCAGCCGTGATGGCGTTCATTTTACCCGGCAGGGAACGATCGTTGACACGCCGCCAGGCCTGCATCACTTCCGCGATCCGAAAGTGTGGCGTGAAGGGGAGGATTGGTACATGGTTGTCGGCGCGCGCGACGGCGAGACGGGCCAGGTGCGCCTGTACCGTTCTGCAGATCTGCGCGAGTGGCTGGATATGGGCGTGCTTGCGGTGGCTGAAAAAGAGATGGGCTATATGTGGGAATGCCCCGACTTTTTCACCCTCAATGGTAAACGCGTGCTGATGTTTTCGCCTCAGGGGCTGGCGGCGGACGGATTCAAAAATCGTAATCTTTTCCAGAGCGGATACCTGCTGGGCGAGTGGCAGCCCGGCCAACCTTTTGTGCGTGAAGGGGAATTTGTGGAGATGGATCGCGGACATGATTTCTATGCGCCACAAAGTTTCCTCACGCCTGATGGCCGCCGCATCGTTATCGGCTGGCTGGACATGTGGGAATCGCCCCTGCCGGAACAGCAGGATGGCTGGGCGGGTATGCTCTCCTTACCGCGCGAGCTGACGCTTAGTGAGGATAACCGCCTGCAAATGCGGCCAGCCAGAGAAGTCGAAAGCCTGCGCGGGGCGTGGTTCCCCTGGCCGATAAGTACGCTTAATAACCAGCAAATCGTTCAGGTGGAAAGCTGCGACGCGCTGGAAGTCATTCTGCAGTGGGATTGCGTCAACAGCAGCGCGGAGCAGTACGGTATTTGCCTTGGAGACGGGCTACGCGTCTATGTTGATGCGCAGATGCAGCGCCTGGTGCTGGAGCGTCACTATCCGCAGTATGGCTTGTGCGGTACCCGAAGCGTCGCGCTTAACCTGAACGACACGCTAAACCTGCGTCTGTTCTTTGACAGTTCTTCCGTAGAGGTGTTTGTCAATGACGGTGACGCGTGCCTTAGCAGCCGCATTTATCCTGAAGCGGGGGCTCGCGAGCTGGCGTTGTTTGCCTGGACGGGTAGTGCGTCGCTCATTGATGCCGGGGCGTGGCAGTTAGAGTAAATGGGTTACGTCAGAAAAATCCACTAAGGTCCGCAAATAGTAAAGGCGACGGGTGTCGCCTTTACTATTACTTAATCTTAGTGGCGTAGCCTTCAAATCTTCCTTCTTTACTCACCGCTAATTTGCCTTTAGCGGGATAGTAAATGAAGGTGTATAACCCTTGTGAATAAACCTTTGCCTGAGGCTCGTTTTCATCCAGCGCGCCTAATACGCCATCAACATCCAGTATCTCACCTTTAATCGTAATCTTCATTCCTTCCCATTTAAAGGCGTGCGTTGATTTAGCTGCCTGAGCATGTTGTTTCGCATCTTTCTTAGCCCAGATTCCCGTACCCGCAGCGGCATCACGCGCGTTCGCCCATGCTGCATTTTGTGCAGATTCATTGTAAACATTCTGGCGATTTTGCTCAGCGAGGTAGCAGGTATCTTTGCTAATACCCTGAAGCTCGCAATCGGCCATGCGCTGAGCAGATGAAATACACGCAGAAAGAAGGATGGCAGCACCAGCTATTAATACCGCCAGTAGTGACTTTTTCATTTCAAAAATACCTTAGACAAAATATGTACGATAGAAGGATATTTAATTGACGCAAATATAATAAGCCTGATACATACTACCTAACCATGCGCCAACGATAATAAGCATTAGGTACAATATTACGGAGATAACAATGTATTTTCTCATGCTGCTTTTTTATTAAAAACCAATCCCTACGCCGACTGAAGCACCCATGTTATTCGCGCTATCATCAGAGAAGCTCACTTTAGCAACCATATGTTCGTTAAAGTTAACAGAGGCCCCAACCGCTAAAGCGCTTTCACCGTTGTAAGTCGCCCCGCCAGCCGAGAACATTACGCGCTGATTCGTTTGCACCTGAGGTAAACCGGCCATCGCCATCGCGCCGCTGATACCTGCGTTTGCTTCCTTCTTATTATTATCGACTTCCTCATGCAGCGATTTAAATTGCTGGTTAGTGTTGTTATTCAGTGCCTGTAATGTCTGTTTGGTTGCCTGCAGCTCCTGAGCCTCGGCCATAAGAGCCTGGCTATTAGTAGCGACTTTAGCCTGTGTTGCCGTGTCTACCTGCGTTCGTGTCACGGTGGTCGTCATGCCATTTTTTCCATCTTTGCCGTCTTGACCGTCTTTACCATTCGCTCCGTCACGTCCGTTAATTCCGGCAACGCCCTGTGCACCTGTCGCGCCGGTATCGCCTTTATCACCTTTCGCACCATCTTTTCCATCTACGCCATTAGTTGGTTTTGGTGCATTCTCAAGAGCTAACAGGCGGCCATCTTGTATACCGTTAGTCGCTTCAACAGTTGCAAGGCGGCTATCTTGCACAGCGTTAACAGTTTCAATATTAGTAATTGCAGTTCCGTTAGTCAGTACGCCCTGTAACGCCGCATCACCTTTTTTATTAGCGGTATCAGCAAGGGCACCAGCTAACTTAGCGTCCTGATCGACCTTAGAAACCGTAGTTTGAAGAGAGGAAATATCAGCGGTGTTAGTGTCGATATTGCCTTTACTTACGTTAATCTCGTCTTGCATACGGTCGCGATCACCTTGCAAGTTATAGATCTGCCCGTCTTGCGTGACGTTTTCAGCTTTCATATTATCCAGATTATAAGCGGTATTATTTGTACCCTGAATCTGAATAAAAGTACCTGTATTGTAGATATTATCTGTAAGATTTACGTTTACATCAGCTGCGTTAGCTATATTCGTTGAACCAGTGAAAATAACGCTAAGCGCAAAAACAGTCGTTTTAGTAACATTCATTTTAAAGCTCTCATCACACAAAAATTAAAAAATAAAGGCGCAATCCTGGCGGGATGTCATAACTTCTTGTTATGCGTTAATGAAATCATGGTTGGTTACTGCGATTTTGGTTTAATCGATTATTTTGTAACGCGCAATAACTATCTAATATTGTGTAATGATTAATATTGATCTAAATCATAAACGACATGAATGATTAAAGTCGCTGTATGTGGTTGTGTGGGGATTATTTCAATGTTTACATTAACTTATGATGCGCATGGTTGATGCTTGTTTTGCTGGTAAGCTATTGATTGAAGGATCAATGTTTAATAAAGATGGATGTTTTAACCAAGTGCTTATTGTTTCAAGCGAAACAAGCGATCGTAATTAATGAAAGTGAAAGTCAATGGATCACAAACTAAAAAATTTTTGTTTGTGTGGATAATTATCTCAGTGATGAATCGGGTCGTGTTTTTAGGAGGTAATGAATATGTTATAACGGATGGCGTTATATTAAATAGATAAGAGTAATGTCTTTGCAATTATCAGACTTGTTCTCCTCATTCCAGGTATCATAACGCAGAACCTGTAGTCCTGGACGAAGAATCGAAACCCAAAAGTGCACGCTTGCTTCAGCAGGCAACTTACCCTAATCTTGCAAAATGTAAGTTAATTCTTACCCAATGACTCGGGGTGCCCTTCTTTGTGAAGGCTGAGAAATACCCGTATTACCTGATCTGGATAATGCCAGCGTAGGGAAGTCAGATGCCTTCCCGGTCATCGCTTCTTCACGCAAGGCAGGAGCGAACCCATGCAGCCTGACCTGCTCGATTTACACGTTTTACACCACTTCCGAACCCGTTCTCCGCTGACCCACTGTATGACCAACGATGTCGTACAGACCTTTACGGCCAACGTTTTGCTGGCGCTTGGCGCATCACCCGCGATGGTGATTGAGGCCGAAGAGGCTGAACAGTTCGCCGCCATCGCCGATGCGCTCCTGATTAACGTTGGCACGCTGACCTCGCCGCGTGCCCAGGCGATGCGTCGGGCAATAGAAAGCGCGGTGGCTGCAGACAAGCCCTGGACGCTGGACCCGGTTGCTGCGGGCGCCCTGACGTTCCGCACCCGCTTTTGCCATCAAATTCTCGCCCTGAAACCGGCCGCCATTCGCGGTAATGCCTCCGAAATTCTGGCCCTTGCCGGAATGAGCGCGGGCGGGCGCGGCGTTGATACGACCGATACCGCAGCCAGCGCGGTGCCTGCTGCACGGGCGCTGGCTCGCCAGACGAATGCCGTTGTGGTCGTCACCGGTGAGGTGGATTACATCACTGACGGGCAACGCACCCGCACGGTAACGGGCGGCGATCCGTTGATGACGCGCGTGGTGGGCACAGGGTGCGCGCTTTCTGCCGTTGTGGCGGCGAGCTGTTCGCTGCCGGGCGACCGGATGGATAACGTCGCTGCCGCCTGCGGATGGATGAAGCGAGCCGGAACGGTGGCCGTTGCGCAGTCGCGTGGGCCAGGCAGTTTTGCCAGCGCGTTTCTGGATACGCTCTATACGCTGGAGGAGCAGGCATGAAGCGGATTAACGCCCTGACCATTGCCGGCACCGATCCCAGCGGCGGCGCGGGTATCCAGGCTGACCTCAAAACCTTCTCGGCCCTTGGCGCGTACGGCTGCTCGGTCATTACCGCGCTGGTGGCGCAAAACACGCGCGGCGTTCAGTCGGTCTACCGTATCGAACCGGATTTTGTTGCCGCGCAGCTGGATTCGGTATTCAGCGATGTGCGCATCGATACCACCAAGATCGGCATGCTGGCCGAGACGGACATTGTGGAAGCGGTGGCCGAGCGGCTTAAGCGCTATCAGGTGCAAAACGTGGTGCTGGATACCGTCATGCTGGCTAAAAGCGGCGATCCGCTGCTCTCCGCCTCCGCCGTGGAGACGCTGCGTACAAAGCTACTGCCGCAGGTGGCGCTTATCACGCCTAATCTTCCGGAAGCCGCCGCGCTGCTGGGCACATCGCACGCGCAAACTGAACGCGAGATGAAAGCGCAGGGGAACGCGCTGCTGGCGATGGGCTGCGGGGCGGTGCTGATGAAGGGCGGTCATCTTGACGACGCTGAAAGCCCGGACTGGCTCTTTACCCGCGATGGCGAAGTACGTTTTACCGCTCCGCGCGTGCAGACCAAAAACACCCACGGCACGGGTTGTACGCTCTCCGCCGCGCTGGCGGCGCTGCGCCCGCGGCATGACGGCTGGGCCGATACGGTGCGCGAAGCGAAAATCTGGCTCTCGGCGGCGCTGGCAAAAGCCGATACTCTGGAAGTGGGTCACGGTATTGGGCCGGTTCATCATTTTCATGCGTGGTGGTAACCCAGTATACTGGCAGGAAACACCACGCCTGAGAAAACAGAGATGGAACAAGCGCATACCCGGTTAATCGCTCAACTGAATGAACGGATCGCCGCGCCTGACAACACGCCGCTGTACCTGAAATTTGCCGAAACGGTAAAAAATGCGGTGCGAAGCGGCATGTTAGAGCACGGGAATATTTTGCCCGGCGAGCGCGATCTGAGCCAGTTAACCGGGGTGTCGCGCATCACCGTGCGAAAGGCGATGCAGGCGCTGGAGGAAGAGGGCGTTGTCACCCGCTCCCGTGGCTATGGCACGCAAATCAACAATATCTTTGAATATTCGCTGAAAGAGGCGCGCGGTTTTTCCCAGCAGGTAGTGCTGCGCGGCCAAAAGCCCAATACGCTGTGGGTCAACAAGCGGGTGGTGAAGTGCCCGGAAGAGGTCGCAAACCACCTGTCTATACCTCCGGACAGCGAGGTCTTTTTGCTCAAGCGCATTCGCTATGTGGATGACGATGCGGTGTCGATTGAAGAGTCCTGGGTGCCGGTTGGCCTCATTCCCGATCCCGATGCGATTGGCATTTCGCTGTACGATTACTTCCGCAGTCAGAATATTTTCCCGCAGCGCACCCGTTCACGGGTAAGCGCCCGCATGCCGGACAGCGAGTTTCAGGCGCACATTAAGATGGACGAAAAAATACCGGTGCTGGTGATCAAGCAGGTTGCGCTTGACCAACAGCACCGGCCGATTGAGTACAGCATCAGCTACTGCCGCAGCGATCTATACGTTTTTGTGTGCGAGGAATAATTCGTCGCGAGTTGGGGCGCAGTCCCCGCCGCGGTGGCTGACTACCCAGGACGCCACGGCATTCCCCAGCAGAACGGCGTCTGCCAGTGACCATCCCGCCGCCAGCCCGGCAAGCGTGCCGCCCGCGTGGCTGTCGCCAGCGCCAATGGTATCCACAACCGTCGCCGGAAACGCCGGAACAACGCCTGAGGTATTACCGTCATACCACGCGGCGCCGTCTTTATCATGGCGCACAATCAGCGCGGCGCCGAAGCGATGCTGCCACTCCACACCCAGGTTTTCAGCCGCTACACCCAGCCGTTCGGCTGCGATATCCGCTTCCTGACGATTGAGCGACACGATCGGCCTGCGAGCCATAATCCGCGCCATCAGCGCGTCGGGAATATCCGCGATGCGGGGGCCGAAATCGATAAAGGCCGTCACGTCCTGCAACCCCTCCAGCCAGCGTGTCAGCAGCTCGCCGCACGGTGAGGCCAGCTGATAGCCGGATAAATAGACCAGGCTGTTCGACGGGATGTTGAGCACATCAAGCCAGCGCTGCTGCCACTGGTTCTCCACGCCGCTAAAGGACATGAAGGTGCGCTCGCCGTCTGGCTCCACCAGCGCCAGGCACCAGCCGTTATCGCCGGTTTCGGCCGCAATGGCGCTGTGCAGATCCTGCTTCGCCATGGCGTTGCGAATAATATCCGCCCAGACGCCGTGACCGACGGGCAGGGCGTTTTGCGACGCAATGCCGAGCCGTTTCAGGGCGATGGCAATGTTTAGCGCGCAGCCGCCAATATTCACGCCCTGCTGTTTGAGCTCGATATCGCACCCGCGCCAGGGCAGGGCGTAGGCGTCGGCGATAACGTCAATCACCGCCGCGCCCAGCACCGTCACTGGTCGCGTGGCGTGCAGGGTGTCGAGACGTTGGGCAAATGAATTCATACGCCCTCCCTTTGCTCCCGGTAGTGCAGCAGTTTCTCGCAATAGTGGCCGAAATCGAGCCGGTTGACGGCGTCGAGTTCGGTTTTGAGCGCCGGGTCAATCGCCTGCACGCCGTGGAGCGCGCCGCAGATGGCCGTCGCCATTGCGCCAATGGTGTCGGTATCGCCGCCCAGGTTGGCGCATAAAATGGCGCAGCGGTTTGGGTCGGTTCCCGCCAGTTCGACCATCGCAATGGCCGCCGGAACGGACTCGATGGTGCTGGTTCCGGCCCCCACGAGCTGGTACACCTGCTCGCTGGCGGATTCAACCCCGTTGGCTTCCCGCACGGTCTTCAGCGCCAGCTCAATACGTGCCGCCAGCGACGCGCTGAAGGTGGTGGTTTTCGCCTCCTGCGCATAGCGGGCGATACCCGGCAGGGCATCGACGATGTTCTGCCAGCTTTCGCCGTCGACGGCGCGCGAAACCGCCCAGGCAATCACCACCGCGCCGGCAATGGCGAGATCGGATTTATGGGTCGGGCTGGAGGCCAGCGCCACCTGCTCAACAAAGTGTTCCAGACGCGTGGCCGGAAGCAGGCAGCCCAGCGGGGAGGCGCGCATCGCCGCCCCGTTGGTCACGCCGTTGTTGTCCAGTTCGCTAACCGGCTTGCCGTCGCGAATCGCGTTAAGCGCGATTTTGGAGGTCGGGCCGAGCACGTTCTTATTAAACGCGTCGAAATCGAGCGCCCAGCGCAGAATATGCTTGCCGATAACGTCCGCGTTAATGTCTCCCTCACACTCGATAATCGCGTCCGCCAGGCACAGCGCCATTGAGGTATCGTCGGTGAACTCTGCCTGTTTGAAATAGCAGGCCGCATTATTCTCTGCCGGGCCGGGTAAAAAGCGGTCGATCCAGCCGAAGTGCGCCTTGACGCGCTTTCTCGGCCACAGCTCCGACGGCATGCCCATCGCATCCCCTAACGCCTGCCCGTAAAGAGCACCGAGAACACGTTCTTGTTTCATTTAACTTCCCCTTGTGTCAGCGCGGCATCGCTATCAACCACCTCAATTGCGGCGATCTCTTTATCCGATTCGCGGAAAAACAGCATAAACAGCACGGCAATCACGGCAATCATGATTGCACCAAACGTCCACATTCCGGCCCAGTTGAAGGTCAGCCCATTCACCGGCTCTTTGTATGCGAACATTTTTTCCATCATCACGCCGCCCAGGCGGTAGCCCAGCAGGCTACCAAAGCCCTGACAGCACAGCGTAATCAGGCCCTGCGCGGCGGTGCGCATGTGCACCGGCGCTTTTTTGTCCACGTAAATGTACGCGGTGACGTAATAGAAGTCGTAGCTCACGCCGTGCAGCAGAATGCCGAGGAACAGCAGGGCGTAGGTGAAGTACTGTTCCGCTCCGCCGTAAACGAAGAACCCGTAGCGGATGGCCGCGGTGATCAGACCCAGCAGTAAGACCTTCTTAATACCAAAGCGTTTGGTAAAGAACGGCAGGGCGAGCATAAAGAAGATTTCGGAGAACTGGCCGAGCGTCATCCAGCCGGTGGCGTTTTTCATCCCCACTTCGGTGAGATAGCCGTTGGCGAAGATGTAATAGAAGGCCAGCGGCATGGCGAACAGGAACGAGCAGAAGAAGAACACCAGGAAGTTTCTGTCGCGCAGCAGGATCAGCGCGTCCAGCCCGAGCATCACTTTGAAGTCCAGCTTGCCGGTACTTTTCGGCGGGGTGTTCGGCAGGAACAGGGCAAAGACGCCGAGCAGGGCGGAGCTGGCTGCCGTCATCAGCAGCGGGATATTGGTATCGGAAATATCGCTGTAGCCCAGCATCTGCGGCAGGAACCCGCACGCCAGCCCGGAGGCGATCCAGCCGATGGTGCCCATCACGCGGATGCGCGGGAAATCGGCCTCGACGTCGTCCACGTTGGCAAAGGCGATACTGTTGGTCAGCGCGATGGTTGGCATATAGGTCAGGGAGTAAACCAGCAGCAGCGGGAAGAAGGTGCTGAACTGGGTTTGCTGTGCGGCGAAGTACATCAGAATGGCTCCGGCGAACATCAGCACTGACAGCACTTTCTGCGCGGCGAAGAAGCGGTCCGTCAGCGAGCCGACCAGAATCGGCGAGAGGATCGCGGCAATGGCGGTACAGGCGTAAGACCAGCCGATTTCCCCGGCGGTAAAACCGCTTTTGCTCAGCCACAGCCACAGCGGCACAAACCACGCGCCCCAGATAAACCATTCAACAAACATCATGAATGACAGTTGGACTTTCGTTTTCATTTTTTAATCCTGCATGTCAGAGAGGGTACGCCTTTAACATACCACTCAATAATACCTTTTAAATACCTTTGTGGCGATTGTTTGATCAATGTAACAGTTTTGTTGTACACGAATCGAGCCAGCAGATTGTGCTGAAAAAAAAAGCAAAGAGTGGAAAATCTGTTAAGTCGGTACCAGGCTTAGTCTGCCCATAAAAGATGGGACTGGATAAACACACACCGACACGATGTCGGACTTACGGGAGTATCACATGACTGATATTGCGCAGTTGCTTGGCAAAGACGCCGACAGCCTTTTACAGCATCGTTGTATGACCATTCCAGCCGACCAGCTGTATCTGCCTGGTCACGACTACGTTGACCGCGTGATGATCGATAACAACCGTCCGCCTGCGGTCCTGCGAAATATGCAGACGCTCTACAACACCGGGCGGCTCGGCGGCACCGGGTATCTCTCTATTCTGCCGGTGGACCAGGGCGTTGAGCACTCTGCGGGCGCCTCTTTTGCGGCGAACCCGCTCTACTTCGATCCGAAGAACATTGTTGAGCTGGCGATTGAAGCGGGCTGTAACTGCGTGGCGTCGACCTACGGCGTGCTGGCCTCGGTTGCGCGTCGCTATGCCCACCGCATTCCATTCCTCGTGAAGCTGAACCACAACGAAACCCTTAGCTACCCAACCGAATATGACCAGACCCTTTACGCCAGCGTCGAGCAGGCGTTCAACATGGGCGCGGTGGCGGTAGGGGCGACGATCTATTTCGGCTCCGAACAGTCTCGCCGTCAGATTGAAGAGATCTCCGCGGCGTTTGAGCGCGCGCACGAGCTGGGCATGGTCACCGTGCTGTGGGCGTATCTGCGCAACAACGCGTTCAAGAAAGACGGCGTGGATTACCATGTATCCGCCGACCTGACCGGGCAGGCGAACCACCTGGCGGCGACCATCGGCGCGGATATCGTGAAGCAGAAAATGGCCGAGAATAACGGCGGCTATAAAGCGGTGAACTTTGGCTACACCGACGATCGCGTTTACAGCAAGCTGACCAGCGATAACCCGATCGATCTGGTGCGCTACCAGCTGGCGAACTGCTACATGGGTCGCGCGGGTCTGATCAACTCCGGCGGCGCGGCGGGCGGTGATACCGACCTGTCAGACGCGGTGCGTACGGCGGTTATTAACAAACGCGCGGGCGGCATGGGGCTGATCCTTGGCCGTAAGGCGTTTAAGAAATCGATGGCCGACGGCGTGAAGCTGATCAATGCGGTTCAGGACGTCTATCTGGACAGCAAAGTCACGATTGCCTGACGCCTCCATCTCCCTCTCCCTGTGGGAGAGGGCATCATCGCGCACCGTGCGAAACATCAGCGCAAAAGCACGCAGTCCGGCGGCAGCCGACACTGCAGCGCGCCGGGCAACACCTCAATGCGGAACTGCGTCCCGCTCAGCGGCTCTCCGTCGAGGTTAAAGGTCATACCGTGCGGAGCATTCACTTCAAACCACGCCGACTTCCCGGCGATGATATTTGGACTCTCTTCCGGCTGCGTCAGCGTGGTAAACAGCGCGGGCAGCAGGCCGTCGCCCGTGAAAATACGCAGCTGGAGCTGACCGTCATTAATCAGCGCCTCCGGGCACAGCTGCTGTCCGCCGCCCGCCTGACGCCCGTTGCCGATGCCAATCACCAGCGCGTCTCCCTGCCACTTAAAATCCTCGCCGCGAATTTCGCAGCGGTCAGGCTTGAGGGTGTCCATGCGCATCAGACCGTGGATCAGGTACGACACGCCGCCCAGAGCCGCCTTCAGCTTTTCCGGCGTTTCGCTGGTGATGCGCGTGCCAAACCCGCCGGTCGCCATATTGATAAAACAGGTTTTATCATTCACCTGCGCAATATCCACAGCGGTGGCCTTGCCAAGGATCGCCAGCTGGAGCGCCTTCTCCAGCTCTTCCGGGATCCCGGCGCTGGTGGCAAAATCATTGGCGGTGCCGAGCGGTAAAATGCCCATCACCGGCCGGTTTGCCGGGGGCAGGTCGATAAGCGCTGACGCAATCTCATTGATGGTGCCATCGCCGCCGCCGGAAATGATGGTGTTGACGCCAAGCCCGAGGGCTTCATTGATATAGCGTGCCGCGTCGCCTTTTTCCCACGTCACCCTGACGTGAATGCGCGCGCCATCTTCACGCAAACCCTGAATTGCCTGACGCAACAGATCGTTGCCTGCGCTTTTGCCATTGAGAATCAATAAACTGTCTGAATAGGTTGCCATCCGCGCTGCTCCCTTTTTTAGCGTTAGTAAGAGTGTATAGCAGAGAGGAAAAAAGCGGGTAAGAACAGGATGAAAGGAACAAAATAGGCACGAAAGCGCGTTACACTTCAGCGATGACGTTAATGTAATCACAGGAAAGTGATGATGAATAAAATTTTGGTAAGCGCTTGCCTGATGGGCTTTAAGGTTCGTTATAACGGAAGTGAAAAAGCGCGAATGAACGAGCAGCTCAAGCGCTGGCAGCAGGAACAGCGTCTGGTTATCCACTGCCCTGAACTTGCGGCCGGGCTGCCTGTACCTCGTCCTCCGGCAGAGATTATGTCCGCTGATGGCAAAGACGTAATGCGCGGGCAAGCCAGAATTAGTGAAAATACAGGTCAGGATGTGACTGAGCAGTATCAGCTTGCAGCCTGGCTCGCGCTACGCGCTGCTCAGGAGTCGGGGTGTAGCGCAGCACTATTAACCGATGGCAGCCCAACGTGCGGCAGTCAGTTTATTTATGACGGATCTTTTCGCGGGATCCATAAAGCGGGGAGGGGTGTTGCTGCATCGTTGCTCGCAGAGCATGGGATAGCCGTCTTCTCTGAGGGGCAAATCGACGAACTGATTGCCTGGGTTGAGGAGAGAGAAGGCAAAAAATAAGCCCGCGTAAGGGAGATTACGCAGGCTAAGGAGGTGGTTCCTGGTACAGCTAGCATTTATGGGTTATGTTTTTCAGCGGGGGGATAATACCCGTATTGAACGAAGCGGTATGTGATCCGATTCTAAGAATTATCCCAGCGCGAAAAAATTTCCCTGCTTAACTATTTGCCGTGTGGGTTTCGGGTGCTTTCACCGTTGAAGTTACGCATCAGCAGCGCGAACTTCAGCTCCACCTCTTCCGGAACCGGCAGCCAGACGGTGTGCCCGTCACCCGGCGCCACGTCAATCGCTTCGCCTTTGCCGTTTTCCAGATGCTCCAGCGTGAAGTTCATGTTGCCCTGCGGGGTCATCAGCTCCAGGCTGTCGCCTTTGGTGAATTTGTTTTTCACCGCGACGGCCGCCAGCGCGCCTTTGCGCTCGCCGGTGAAGTCGCCGACAAACTGCTGGCGCTCGGAAACGGAGTAGCCGTGCTCGTAGTTCTGGTAGTCATCGTGAGTATGACGACGCAGGAAGCCCTCGGTGTAGCCGCGGTGCGCCAGGCCTTCCAGGGTTTCCAGCAGGCTGGTATCGAACGGTTTACCGGCCGCTGCATCGTCGATGGCTTTGCGGTACACCTGCGCGGTACGTGCGCAGTAGTAATAGGATTTGGTGCGGCCTTCGATCTTCAGAGAGTGCACGCCCATCTGGGTCAGACGCTCAACGTGGGCGATGGCGCGCAGATCTTTCGAGTTCATGATGTAGGTGCCGTGCTCGTCCTCAAAGGCGGTCATATACTCACCCGGACGTTTGGCTTCTTCAATCATAAACACGCTGTCGGTTGGCGCGCCGATGCCCAGCGTAGGCTCGACGTTGGTCACCGGGATCGGCTCGTGCTTGTGCACGATATTACCGACGTCATCCTCTTTGCCTTCCTGGACGTTATATTCCCAGCGGCAGGCGTTGGTGCAGGTGCCCTGGTTCGGGTCGCGCTTGTTGATATAGCCGGAGAGCAGGCAGCGGCCGGAGTAGGCCATGCACAGCGCGCCGTGAACGAAGATTTCGATTTCCATATCCGGCACCTGGGTACGGATCTCTTCGATCTCTTCCAGCGAAAGCTCGCGGGACAGGATGACGCGGGTCAGCCCCATCTGCTTCCAGAACTTCACCGTCGCCCAGTTGACGGCGTTAGCCTGTACGGAGAGGTGAATATCCATCTCCGGGAAGTTCTCCCGAACCAGCATGATTAAACCCGGGTCCGACATGATCAGCGCGTCCGGCCCCATATCCACCACCGGCTTCAGGTCGCGGATAAACGTTTTCAGCTTGGCGTTGTGCGGCGCGATGTTCACGACCACGTAGAATTTTTTGCCCAGGGCATGCGCTTCGTTGATGCCGAGCTGCAGGTTCTCGTGGTTGAATTCGTTGTTACGCACGCGCAGCGAGTAGCGCGGCTGGCCCGCATAAACGGCGTCGGCACCATAGGCGAAAGCGTAACGCATATTTTGCAGCGTTCCCGCCGGGGAAAGGAGTTCCGGTTTAAACATGTTTGTTCTCGTTCTGATGACAGGTCAGATCCGCGTGCACCAGGTGCAGCGGTAAGGGGAGATCCCCCACTTTAAGGGCGGGCATTGTAGCGCTGCGGGGCAGGGAGGTAAAGCTTTGCCCCTCACCCTAACCCTCTCCCCAAAGGGGCGAGGGGACTCAAACACCCTCTCCCCTTTGGGGAGAGGGCAGGGTGAGGGGGTGTTTATTTACGCAATCCTGCACGCATCCGCTTCCCAGCGATACCCCACGCCATACACCGCGCGGATAAACGACTGCTCGGCGTCCAGCGCCTCCAGCTTGCGACGCAGGTTTTTAATATGGCTGTCGATGGTGCGGTCGGTCACGACGCGGTAATCGTCATACAGGTGGTTCAGAAGCTGTTCGCGGGAAAAGACTTTTCCCGGCTCGTGGGAGAGGGTTTTCAGCAGGCGGAACTCCGCAGGCGTCAGGTCCAGCAGCTTGCTGCGCCAGCTCGCCTGGAAGCGGCTTTCGTCCACAATCAGCGGGCTTTCGGCGTCCAGCACCTGAAGCTCGCGCTGCGGCCTGCAGCGGCGCAGAATGGTTTTCACGCGGGCGACCACTTCACGCGGGCTGTAGGGTTTGCAGATGTAATCGTCTGCGCCAATTTCGAGCCCCAGCAGGCGGTCGATCTCTTCAATTTTGGCGGTGACCATGACGATCGGCACGTCGGAGAAGCGACGAATTTCCCGGCACAGGGTCAGTCCGTCAACGCCAGGCAGCATTAAATCAAGCAGGATCAGATCCGGTGGGGTCTGGCGCACGTATGCCAGCACTTTATCGCCGTGACTGATCAGCGACGGGGCGTAGCTGGCCGCGCGTAAATAGTCGATCAGCAGCTGCCCAAGCTTGGGTTCGTCTTCCACGATCAAAATGCGCGGCGTGTTTTCGTCAATCGGTAACTCGGTCATACTTCTCTCGATAAATCCCGTTCCAGAGGTAACTCTACTGTAATGCTAACCCCGCCAAAAGGCGAATGGGCGGCGCGGATCGTGCCATTATGCGCCTCGACGATGTTAACGCAAATCGCCAGCCCCAGGCCGGAACCGCCGCTGGCACGGTTGCGGGAGCCTTCGGTACGGTAAAAACGTTCAAACAGTTTTTCCAGCTGCGCGTCCTGCACGCCGGGGGCGGAATCCGCGAAGGTGAGGGCAAAGCGCCCGTTTTCCTGCCTGCCGGAGATGTGCAGCCCGCCGCCGCTGTCGGTGTAGCGCAGGCTGTTTTCCAGCAGGTTATTGAACAGCTGCATCAGCCGGTCCTTGTCGCCGAACACCACTGCGCTGTCCGGCAGGGAGAGGTCGATTTTCAGGTTGCGGCTGGCAAAGCGCTCGCGGAATGCGCCGCTGATCACTTCCAGAATGTTAATCACGTCCACCGGCGCTTTCTGGTAGGCCAGCGCGCCTTCGTCGGACATGGAGAGCTGGTGGAGATCGTCCACCAGCTTGGTGAGCGTACCCACCTCCGCCTGCAGAGAGGCCACCGATTCGGGCGTAAACTGGCGCACGCCGTCCTGAATGGCCTCCAGCTCGCCGCGCAGCACCGCCAGCGGCGTGCGCAGCTCGTGGGAAATATCGGCCATAAAGTCGCGGCGCATCTGCTGGTTCTTCTCCAGAGTGCTGGCGAGCTGGTTAAAATCCTGCGCCAGCTTGCCCAGTTCGTCCTGGCTGCGGGTATCGACTCGGGTGGTGAAATCCCCGGCGGCCAGCTTGTGCGTGCCTTCCACCAGCCGTTTCACCGGGGCGAGCAGGCCGCGCGCCAGCGGGAAGGTGGCGAGCGCGGCGAGCAGGGTGGAGAGGGCGACAATCAGCCAGCTTGTCCGACGCTGCTGGCGGTCAAAGTTGATGTCGGTATTGCGCGTCAGGCGCTCCACCGGAGAGGCGATAACCCAGCCGACTGTCGCATTATTGACTTTGATTGCACGACGGGTGCCGTCCGGTGGTATCGGCGCGCGCGGACCCACCAGCGTGCGCATGTCCTGGTCAATCACCCAGAACTGGGTGCGCCAGCCGTGCGGCGGCATGCCCGGCCCCGGGCGATCGTCACCGGTATCGTGCTCCAGCGAGCGCAGGATCTGGAAAATAAAGCGGTCGTTATTGCGCAGAAAACGCCAGTTGCCGTGCTGGGCGTACTGTTCACTCAGCGCATCGCTTAAGCCCTGTAAACGCTGTTCATTGCCATGCTTGATGTAATCAATAAAACCGCGCTCAAAGCTGATCCGCACCGCCCAGTGCATGGTGATCAGCAGGACGATACAGGTGGCAAAGATCGCCACAAAGAGCTTGCCGGTAATGCCCGGACGCCAGAATTTCATGAACCACTCCTTTTGCCGCGCCTAATCACGACGTTCTTGCTGGTATCATCCGGCACTCTGGCGAAGATGAAAGCGGGCAGGGCGATGATGACCGCCATGCTGAGATAGGTATACAAAAAGACCTGATGCGCCACCGGCGTGTCGACGCTGAGATGGTGCTGGCCGTACATGCCGAGCAGTAAACCCGCGATGGTCACCCCGACGCTCATTGAGAGCTGCATGATCATCGACAGCAGGCTGTTGCCGCTGCTCGCCAGATCGTCCGGCAGATCCTTCAGCGTCAGGGTATTCATCGACGAGAAGCGCATGGAGTTGACGATCCCCTGGCAGAACAGCACCAGCGGCAGAACGTAGTACCAGCCCATCAGCGCCACGGCCATAAACAGCAGGCTCACCAGCGCCAACCCCAGCGTGGCGGTCACCAGCACGTGACGGTAGCCAAACCGGTTCACCACCTGCACCACGATGCGCTTCATTCCCATGCTGCCGAGCACCATCGGGATCATCATCAGGCCCGCGTGGAACGGAGAAAATCCCATTCCGATTTGCAGGAAAACGGGCGTCATAAACGGCAGCATGCCGCTGCCGACGCGCCCGGCGAGGCTGCCGAACAGGCCAAGGCGGTAGGTAGGGTTTTTAAACAGGTTCAGGCTGAACAGCGCCTTATCGTTACCTCTGGCATGCCGCAGATACCACAGTATGGCGGTAACGCCGAGCGCGATCAGGAGCCCGAGCGTCAGGGGCGAAATCCCCAGCCCTTTTTGCCCGTCGAGCGCCAGGGTAAGCGTGGCCATGCCCGCCGCCAGCAGGATAAAGCCGAAGAAATCAAAGCGCCGCGTCTGCATTTTATAGTTCGGCATCAGCGTCAGGGTGGCGATGGCGCCGATGATGCCAACCGGGAGGTTGATTAAGAAGATCCAGTGCCAGGAGGCGTACTCCACCAGAATACCGCCGAGCGCCGGGCCCAGCAGCGGCCCTACCTGGCCGGGCAGGGTCACAAAGGTCATCGCCGCCATATACTGCTCGCGCGGCACAATCTTCATCACCGTTAGCCGCCCGACGGGAACCATCATCGCCCCGCCGACGCCCTGCAGCACCCGCGCCATCACCAGCTGGTCGAGGGTGTTGGCCTGGGCGCAAAACAGCGAGCCGGTGGTAAACAGCACGATGGCGGTAAAAAAGATATTCCGCACGCCCACTTTGTCCGCCAGCCAGCCGCTGGCAGGCAGCATGACTGCTACCGTCAGCACGTAGGAGACAATCACCATATGCATATGCAGCGGGCTTTCCCCCAGGCTTTTCGCCATGGAGGGGAGAGCGGTGTTGACGATGGTCGTATCCAGCGACTGCATAAAGAAGCCGAAAGCGACTATCCATAACTGCCAGCGAACGTTAGCGGGGAGATCGGTCATTTACTCGGTCACCGTGGTTCTGTTTTTACGCGAGAAGCGCAGCCGCAGGCGGTCGAAGAACAGATAGACCACCGGCGTGGTGTATAGCGTCAGCAGCTGGCTCATGACCAGGCCGCCGACAATGGTGATCCCCAGCGGCTGGCGCAGCTCTGAGCCGTCTCCGCCCGAGATAACCAGAGGCAGCGCGCCAAACAGCGCCGCCAGGGTGGTCATCATGATCGGACGAAAACGCAGCAGGCAGGCCTGGAAGATCGCCTCTTCCGGCGACAGATTGCCGTTGCGCTGGGCGTCCAGGGCGAAATCGACCATCATGATCGCGTTTTTCTTCACAATGCCGATCAATAGCATGATCCCGATGAGCGCGATCAGGCTGAACGGCGCGCCGAACAGCTCCAGCGCCAGCAGCGCCCCCACGCCCGCCGACGGCAGCGTCGAGAGAATGGTCAGCGGGTGAACGTAGCTCTCGTACAGCACGCCCAGCACAATATAAACCGTGGCGATGGCGGCCAGAATCAAAATCACCTGCGAGTTCATCGTCTCCTGGAACACCTGCGCCGTCCCGGCAAAGCTGCCGCGCACGGTGGACGGCACGCCGAGCTGCGTCATCGCGCGGTTGATTGCATCGCTGGCCTCAGAAAGTGACGAACCGGCGGGCAGGTTAAAGGAGATGGTCGACGCCGCCGAAAGGCCCTGATGGTTCACCGACAGCGGCGCGTTGGCAGGCTGCCAGCTGGCAAAGTAGGAGAGCGGAATCGCCTTGCCGTCGTTGTTAATCACAAACATTTTGTCCAGGGCGCTGATGTCCTGGGTGTAGCGCGGGTCAACTTCCATCACCACCTTGTACTGGTTCATCGGCTGGTAGATGGTGGAGATCTCGCGCTGGCCGAAGGCGTTGTTTAGCAGGCTGTTGGCGGCTTCAACGTTAATGCCCAGACGCGGCATGGTTTCGCGGTCATAGGTCAGGGCCATCTCGGCGCCGTTGTCCTGCTGATCGGAGTTGACGTCCGCCAGCTCCGGCAGGGCAGCCAGCGCCTTGCGGATCTTCGGCTCCCACTCGCGCAGGGCGGCTAAATCGTCCGAGAGCAACGTGTACTGATAGCTGGCGTTCGCCTGACGGCCGCCGACGCGGATATCCTGAACGGCCATCAAAAACAGGTTTGCCCCCGGCTCTTTGGCGAGCTTCACCCGCAGGCGGTCAATCACCTGCTGGGCGGTTTCGTTGCGCTCGCCACGCGGTTTCAGGGTAATAAACATCATCCCGCTGTTAACGCGTGACCCGCCGGTAAAGCCGGTGACGTTATCCACGGCTTTGTCTTCACGAATGATCTTCATAAAGTCCTGCAGCTTGCCGCGCATCGCCTGGAACGAAATGCTCTGGTCCGCCTGAATTCCCCCCATCAGCACGCCGGTGTCCTGCTCGGGGAAGAAGGTTTTCGGGATGGTGATGTACATCCAGACGTTGAGCACGATGGTGCCGATCAGCACCAGGCCAACCAGCCGGGTATGGTTCAGCACCCACTTCAGCGATTTGCCGTAGCCTTCCTGCATCGCCATCAGGAGGCGGCCAAAGCCTTTGCGGCGCGGCTGCGAATGGGGTTTGCTGCGCTTGAGCATCCAGCCGCACATCATCGGCGTCAGCGTTAGGGAGATAACCAGCGAAATCCCGATGGCGACGGAGAGGGTGACGGCAAACTCGCGCAGCAGCCGGCCCGGCAGCCCGCCCATCAGCAGCAGCGGCAGGAATACCGCCACCAGCGACAGGCTCATGGAGAGCACAGTAAAGCCCACCTCGCGCGTGCCCTGCAGCGCAGCCTGCAGCGGCTTCACGCCCGCTTCCAGGTGGCGGGAAATGTTTTCCAGCACCACGATGGCGTCATCCACCACGAAGCCCGTGGCAATCGTCAGGGCCATCAGCGACAGGTTGTTGAGGCTAAACCCGCACAGGTACATGGCGGCAAAGGTACCGATCAGCGAGACCGGCACGGCCACCGCCGGAATAAGCGTCGCGCGACCGGATCGCAGGAACAGGAAGACCACCAGGATCACCAGCGCGACGGAGATAATCAGCGTTTGCTCCACCTCTTCAAGCGAGGCGCGAATGGTCGGGGAGCGATCCTGCGCAATTTGCAGATCGATTGCTGCCGGGATGGTCTCCTGCAGGTCCGGAAGACGGGCGCGAATGCTGTTCACCGTCTCAATAATGTTCGCTTCCGGCAGCTTGCGGATCATCAGCAGAATGGCCGGTTTAGCGTTGGTCATCCCGGCGTTACGAACGTCCTGCACCGAGTCGGTGACGCTGGCAACGTCGCTCAAGCGCACCGCCGCGCCGTTGTTGTAGTGAATAATGAGCGGCTGATATTCCGCGGCGGTTTTCAGCTCGTCGTTGGTGTGGATCTGCCAGCGGTGGCTGCCGTCCTCAATCGCCCCCTGCGGCTTGCGGACGTTAGCCGTGCTGATGGCGGAGCGCACGTCATCCAGCGACACGCCCTGGTTGAACAGCGCCTGCGGGTTTAGGCCCACGCGCACGGCGGGCAGGGAACTTCCGCCAACGCTCACGTCACCGACGCCGTTAATTTGTGAGATTGTCTGCGCCAGCTGGGTAGACGCAAAGTCGTAAAGCTGCCCCTGCGAGTACGTATCCGAGGTCAGCGTCAGGATCATGATCGGCGCATCGGACGGGTTGGCCTTGCGGTAGGTTGGACGGCTCGGCATCCCGCTCGGCAGCAGGCTTTGTGCGGCGTTGATGGCCGCCTGCACGTCGCGCGCCGCACCGTTAATATCCCGGTCGAAGCTGAACTCCAGAATGATGCGCGTGCTGCCGAGCGAGCTGCTGGAGGTCATCTCGTTGACCCCCGCAATCCGCCCAAGGGAACGCTCCAGCGGCGTGGCAACCGACGAGGCCATGGTCTCCGGTGACGCACCCGGCAGCGAGGCGCTGACCATGATCACCGGGAAATCCACCTGCGGCAGCGGCGCTACCGGCAGCAGCCGGAAGCCCAGCACGCCGCAGAGGGTAATGGCGAGCGAGATTAAAATCGTCGCCACCGGGCGATAAATGAAGAGGGCGAAAAACTTCACTTATGCCTCCTCTTCACGTTTCGGGAAGCGGCTTTTGGTCCACAGCGCCAGGCGGTCAAACAGCAGGTAGATCACCGGCGTGGTGAAGAGCGTTAGCACCTGGCTCACCAGCAGACCGCCGACCATGCCGATACCCAGCGGACGGCGCAGCTCCGCGCCGACGCCGGTGCTGAGCATCAGCGGCAGCGCGCCCAGCAGGGCGGCCAGCGTGGTCATCAGGATCGGACGAAAACGCAGCAGACAGGCCTGGAAGATGGCATCGCGCGGCGACATGCCCTGCTCGCGCTCGGCGGCCAGGGCGAAGTCGATCATCATGATGGCGTTTTTCTTCACGATCCCGATAAGCAGGATAATGCCGATGATGGCAATGACGTCCAGCTCGCTGCCTGCCAGCATCAGTGCCAGCAGCGCCCCCACGCCCGCCGTTGGCAGGGTAGAGAGGATGGTGATCGGGTGGATAAAGCTTTCGTACAGCACCCCGAGCACGATGTACATTGCCACGACCGCCGCGACGATCAGCCAGATGGTGTTACCCAGCGCGGCCTGAAACGCCAGCGTGCTGCCCTGGAACTGGGTCTGAATATCGGACGGGAAGCTGAGCTCTTTTTCAGCAGCCTGAATGGCCTCCACCGCTTCGCCGAGAGAATAATTGTCCGGCACGTTGAAGGAAATGGTGGTGGACGGGAACTGATCCAGATGGTTAATCGACAGCGGGGTATAGCGTTCTTCCACCGTGGCGATAGCGCTCAGCGGCACAATGCCGCCGTCTTTGCTGGTCAGGCGCACCGAGTCCAGCCCCGCCAGGCCGGGCGTGTTCTCCGTGTTGTGCTCCAGCACCACGCGATACTGGTTGGCCTGGGTGTAGATGGTGGAGATCAGGCGCTGGCCGAAGGCGTTGTACAGGGCGTTGTCCACGTCCGACATGGTGATGCCCAGACGGCTGGCGGTATCGCGGTTGACGTTCACGTACGCCGCCAGCCCTTTGTCCTGCCAGTCGCTGCTGACGTCGGCGAGCTGCGGCAGGGTGTTAAGCTTATTTACCAGCTGCGGCACCCAGGTGCTGAGCGCGTCCAGCGAGGTGGCCTGCAGCGTGAACTGGTACTGCGTGCGGCTGACCTGGGTATCAATGGTCAAATCCTGAATCGGCTGCAGGTAAAGCTCAACGCCCGGCACGCGCGCGACGGCGTTTTGCAGACGCTCAATGACGGCGTTGACGCGGTCGTCGCGTTCATCCAGCGGCTTGAGGTTGATCTGCAGACGCGCGCTGTTGAGCGACGGGTTGGTGCCGTCGACGCCCACGTAGGAGGTCAGGCTCTCTACCGCCGGATCCTTCATGACGATCTCAGACACCTGCTGCTGGCGCTGGGCCATGTTCGCGAAGGAGACCGACTGCGGGGCCTGAAGCGTGCCCTGAATAATGCCGTTGTCCTGGATGGGGAAGAAACCTTTCGGAATGAAAATCCACAGCATCACGCTAAGCGCCAGGGTTCCCAGCGCCACGCCGAGCGTGGCCCACGGATGGTTCAGAACTTTCGCCAGCACGCGGCCGTAGGCGGCAATAATGCGCTCGAACATCCGCTCGGAAGCGCGCGAGAAGCGGTTTTGCTTGCGCAGGGACTCGTGGCTCAGCATGCGGGCGCACATCATCGGCGTCAGGGTCAGCGACACCACGGCGGAGATCAAAATGGCGACCGCCAGCGTCACGGCAAACTCGCGGAACAGACGTCCGACGATATCGCCCATAAACAGCAGCGGGATCAGCACCGCAATCAGCGAGAAGGTCAGCGAGATAATGGTAAAGCCGATTTCGCCCGCGCCCTTCAGCGCGGCCGCAAGCGGCTTTTCGCCTTTCTCGATATAGCGCGAAATGTTCTCGATAACGACGATGGCGTCATCCACCACGAACCCGGTGGCGATGGTGAGCGCCATCAGCGTCAGGTTGTTAATCGAAAAATCGAGGAACACCATCACCGCAAAGGTCCCGACCAGCGAGAGCGGCACGGCGACGGCGGGAATAATGGTGGCCGGGACGTTACGCAGGAACAGATAGATGATCATGACCACCAGCGCAATCGCCAGCATCAGCTCAAACTGGGTGTCGGTGACCGACGCGCGAATGTTGGTGGTACGGTCGGAAAGCACCTTCACGCTGACCGATTTCGGCAGGCTTTCGATCAGCTGCGGCAGCATGGTGCGGATGCTGTCGGCGGTTTCGATGATGTTAGCGCCCGGCTGACGCTGCACGTTCATGACGATCGCCTGCTGCCTGTTGGCCCAGGCGCCGAGCCAGCTGTTTTCCGCGCCTTGCTCCACGGTCGCCACGTCGCCCAGACGCACCGGGGCGCCGTTCTGGTAAGCAATAATCAGCTGACGGTATTCATCGGCGGACTGCATCTGATCGTTCGCAGAGAGCGTCACGGCGCGGGTGGGACCGTCCAGCGAGCCTTTTGCCGAGTTAACGTTGGCGCTGCTGATGGCGGTACGGATGGTTTCGCTGGTCAGGCCCAGCGCGGCAATCGCCTGCGCGTTAAGCTTCACGCGCACGGCGGGGCGCTGGCCGCCTGCCAGCGTGACGAGGCCGACGCCGGAGACCTGTGAAATTTTCTGCGCCACGCGCGTTTCGACCATGTCTTCGACCTGGGTCATCGGCATCGCGGAGGAGGTGACGGCAAGCGTCATGATTGGCGGATCCGCCGGGTTCACCTTGCTGTAAACCGGCGGGTTAGGCAGGTCGGACGGCAGCAGGTTGGTGGCGGCGTTGATGGCGGCCTGCACCTCCTGCTCGGCGACGTCCAGCGACAGCGTCAGCTGGAACTGCAGCGTCACGACGGATGCCCCGCCGGAACTCTGGGAGGACATCTGTTTTAACCCCGACATCTGGCCGAACTGGCGCTCCAGCGGGGCGGTAATGGCGGACGTCACCACGTCCGGGCTGGCGCCTGGATAGAGAGTGACAACCTGAATCGTTGGGTAATCCACCTCCGGCAGCGCCGACACGGGCAGGAAGCGGTAGCCGATAATTCCGGCGAGCAGGATCGCCACCATCAGCAGCGTGGTCGCGACAGGACGGAGGATAAACAGGCGTGACGGCCCGCCTGTAGAGCCTGGGGGCATCACCTGCATCAGGATTTCTCTCCCTGTTTCGCAGGTTCAACCACTTCCACTTTGGCCCCTTCGGTCAGACGGTCAATGCCGTCGGTGACCACGCGGTCGCCTGCGGAAAGGCCTGCGGCGATGACCACCGTCTGGCTGTCCTGGATACCGGTTTTCACCAGGTGTTTGCTGACCTTATTGTCGCTGTTAAGTACCCAGACGAAGTTACCTTCGTTGCCCATCTGCAGGGCAGCCGTTGGGATCACCACCGCGTTCTCTTCGGTCGCGACCAGCATGCGCGCGTTGACGAACTGGTTCGGGAAGAGGGCATCGTCCTGGTTGTTAAAGCGCGCCTTCAGCTTGATGGTGCCGGTGGTGGTGTCGATCTGGTTATCCAGGCTGAGCAGGGAGCCTTCGCTCAGCTTCTGCTTGTTGCTGCGGTCCCAGGCTTCAACCACCAGACCTTTACCTGCTTTTTGCGCCTGCACCACGGTCGCAATGTCGCTTTCCGGCAGGGTAAAGACTAAATCAATCGGGTGGGTCTGGGTGATGACCACGATGCCCGTGGTGTCGCCGCTGGAGATCTGGTTGCCGATATCGACCTGCTTCAGGCCCACGCGCCCGTCAATCGGCGCGGTGATGCGGCTCCAGTCCAGCTGCAGCTGTGCGCTGGCCACGGCGGCCTCGTCGGCTTTGATGGTGCCCTGCGTTTCGCTGACCAGCGACTGCTGGGTATCCAGTTCCTGACGAGACACGAGGTTGGTTTTCACCAGCTGCTGGTAGCGGGCCAGATCGCGGCGGGCGTTGGCGAGGGTGGCTTTGTCTTTCGCGAGCTGCCCCTGCGCCTGGGCGAGGGCGACCTTAAACTGGCTCGGGTCTATTTCGGCCAGCAGATCGCCAGCTTTAACCTGCTGACCTTCCTGGAAGTGAATGGCCTGAAGCTGGCCGTCGACGCGGCTGCGCACCGTCACGGTGTTGGCGGCGGTAATGGTTCCGAGACCGGTAAGATAGCGAGGAACGGCTTTATTCACCGCCGTCGCCGCCTGGACCGGCGCCAGCGCGCCGCCGCGCATGCCGTGACGCCCTCCGCCTGCCGGGCGCTGTGCCTGACTGCTGACACCGGCGGGAGCGGCGGAGTTCGCGGATTGACTGTGCCAGTACCAGGCGGCGGCAAGGACCACCACAATGATGCCGGCGGCGATTGCCCAGCGGGATTTGTTACTGCCTTTCATCGTTATACGTTCTCATCCTGAAGACTTCGGGGAATGATACTAGTTTAGTCAGCTAACACAGCGGAAAAATGGAGGAAATATGGAAGACTGTCAGGAATGGTCTGAATGGAGGTAAACGCAAAACGGCAACATCCGTTGCCGTTTTTGGTGTTTTCTCCCTCTCCCTGCGGGAGAGGGCCGGGGTGAGGGCACCAGACCGCACCGCAACAATGCTAGCTAAACATCACCTGCGCCCAGCGCGCCAGACCAGCGGTAACGGAGCCAAAGTCATCCCCACCGGCAATCGGAATGCCCGGCAGCTGTTCCGCCAGCGCTTTCTTGATCAGCGGCGAACGGGCGCTACCCCCGGTCAGGTAAATCACGTCCGGCTTCTCTTTGCCGTTCTCCAGCGCCAGCTGCACCTGCTCCAGAATACGCTGCAGCGGCTGCGCAAGCGCCGTCTCCAGCCCGTCCTGCGAAATCGCGGTGGCCAGATCGTCGCTAATAAACGGCAAGGAGACCGCATGCTCAGCGCGGTCGGAAAGGGCAATTTTGCTCTCTTCGGCAGTGCGCACCACGCGGTAGCTCAGGCGCTGACGCCACACTTTATACAGCAGGGCAACCTTCTCGGCGTCCTGCGCGTCGCGCACCAGATCGTTAAGGAAGCGGCCGTTCGCGGTGCTGTAAAAATCACTTTGCGCAGGCACGTCGTTGATGGCAATCGCGTTCCACCACGGCAGGATCGGCAGGGCGATGCCTTTTTCCGTCTGACCGCCCATGCCGAGCAGCGGCATCAGGCTCTTGAATGCCAGCGCGATATCGAGATCGTTACCGCCGACGCGGCAGCCGCTGTGCCCGAGCAGGCTATTTTCACGATCGCGACGGTTATGCCACTGCGGTCCCATCAGCAGCAGCGAGCAGTCTGTGGTGCCACCGCCGATATCCACGACTAATACGCGCTTCTCTTCCTCCAGCGTGGCTTCAAAGTCCAGCCCCGCGGCAACCGGCTCGTACTGGAACACCACGTCGCGGAAGCCTGCCCGACGCGCCGCGCGTTCAAGGATCCCCTGCGCCTGCTGGTTAGCCTCGTCGCCGCCCAGCCCCTGGAAGTTGATAGGGCGGCCAATGACCGCCTGGGTAATCGCATCGGAGACCTGCGTTTGCGCCTGATTGCGAATATGCAGCATCATCGCGCACACCAGGTCTTCGAACATCGCCACCTGCTGCGGCTTCAGCCCGCTGGCGCCGAGGAAGGATTTTGGCGACTTAACGAAGTAAACCTCTTCAGGATCTTCAATGTAGTGCCCGAGCGAAGAGAGGCCGAACTGCACGCTGGACGGCGAAACGTCGATGTCTTCCTCGCGGTTAAAGCTGACCGCCCGGCGCAGCAGCGCCTGGGTCTCCGCCGCCGTGGCCGGAACCTGATGGTGGCGGAACAGCCATTCGCTTACCGCTTCACGCGTCGGCGCGCAGAGCATTGAGGGCAGCAGCGTGCTCTCTTTTTCCATTTTCAGGAGCTGTGGCTGCCCGTTTTGCATAATCGCAACCGAGCAGTTTGCCGTACCGTAGTCGAATCCAATAAACACGATAAATCCCCATGCCAGTGAGAAGGGGCGAGACTTTAACGAAATGTCTTCATGGCGACAACAGGAATATGAAAGCAAGGCAATACAAGGTCTTTCCGTTTATGCTGATAAGAACAAAAAAGGAGCAACGATGTACACCCTGAACTGGCAACCCCCTTACGACTGGCAGTGGATGTTTGGCTTTCTCGGCGCGCGTGCGGTGACGGGCATTGAAACCGTCACGCACGACTACTACGAGCGCAGTTTTGCCTGTGAAGGGCATCAGGGGATATTTCGCGTCACGCCGGATATCCCCACCCATACGCTGACCGTTACGCTCAGTCCGGGGTTAATCCCGGTTGCGCAGACGTGCCTTGAACGCATCGAATGCCTGTTCGATCTCGCCTGCAACCCGCAGCATATCGCGGATACGCTGGGCGATCTCGGTGCTGCCCGGCCAGGCTTGCGTTTGCCGGGGGCGATGGACGCGTACGAGCAGGGCGTACGGGCGATCCTCGGGCAGCTGGTGAGCGTGGCGATGGCGGCGAAACTGACGTCGCGCGTGGTGGCGCTGTGCGGCGAACCGGTGGCGGACTGTCCGGGCTATCTCTGCTTCCCCACGCCGGACGCGCTGGCGGCAGCGGACCCGCTGGCGCTGAAAGCGTTGGGCATGCCCGTAAAACGCGCGGAGTCGTTAATTCACCTGGCGCAGTCGGTCATCGACGGGACGTTTCCGCTTTTCCCGCCCGCGAATATTGAGGCCGGGATGAAGGCGCTACAGCAGCGGCCGGGGATAGGGCGCTGGACGGCAAACTACCTGGCCCTGCGCGGCTGGCAGGCGAAAGATGTCTTTCTGCCGGATGATTATCTGATTAAGCAACGCTTTGCCGGGATGACGCCCGCGCAGATTCGGCGTTATGCCGAGCGCTGGCAGCCGTGGCGCTCTTACGCGCTGCTGCATATCTGGTATACCGACGGCTGGACGCCGTCAGTTGATGGCGAAATAGCTGGTGTTGAGCAGTAGATCCAGCGGCTGCGGCTCGGCGATGGTGTCACCAAAGATAAAATCAATTCCGATGCCGGAGAGCGTATCCATCATGATGGGCTGATTGCAGGGGCCTGCGATGGTTTTCATCCCCAGACGCTGGGCGTGGCCCTGAACAATGGTCACCATCATCTCATCCATCAGATTGCCATACACGTTGCTTACCACTTCTGCGTCCAGCATCAGATAGTCGGCCATATTGGCGGTCAGGTGGGTGAAGACGTTCATGTCGCGACCCACCTGGCTGAAGATCACGCGGCAGCCCGCCTGGCGAAGCTTTTGCAGACTCCGCTGCAGGTTTTTGTCCGGGCTGCACACCACGTCGGCAGAGATAACCAGATGCAGGAGACGGCCCGGCATCGGGCTTTTATCCAGCAGGTCGAGAAGTTCATCGACCAGCGTTACGCTGGCTAAACCGGCCTCAGAAAGCGGCAGCGCCACTCCCATGCCTTTACTGGCGACCTGGGCGGCAGAGGCGCGGAAAAACTCATTAAAAATGCGCCTGTCGAGGGCGTGCAAAAGCTCAGGCTCGGCCAGACCCGAGCGGAAGGCATGCTCTTCCTGGACTTCGCCCTGGCTGGTCCACAGGCGTAACGACAGCAGCCAGAAATTACTGCTTTCCGGAATGCGCGGGGAAGCGACGCTGCGGGCGATCATCATCAGGTGATTGTCTTTAATCATGTGCCACTGTTCATCAAGCGACATCATGCTGCGCGTGTTGTGATCCCGCTCCTGCTGGGGTTCGTAAACCGTCACCATGCCGCGCCCGCTGTTTTTCGAGGCATAACAGGCTATATCCGCCTGCGACATCACCTCCGACGCCTGATGGTTATTTTCATCAATCAGCGTGATGCCTGCGCTGGCGCCGATCCGGTGCAGGCGGCCTTCCCACATAAAGTGATAGTCATTGATCGTGTGGATCAGGCGCCCGGCGATATAGCGCGCGCTTTCAATATTGCAGTCCGGCAGCAGTAATCCGAATTCATCTCCGCCCAGACGCGCCAGCACGTCGCTGGAGCGGAGCATGGTCAACATCAGAGAAGAGAGTTCCCGCAGCAGGGCATCGCCCGCCGCATGGCCTGCCGTATCGTTGACGGCTTTGAAGCGATCGAGATCGATAAAGACCAGGGCATGACGCTGGCGCGTTTCGCGAACGGTCTGCAGGAGCCGCTTGAGATGATTTTCGAAGCTGACCCGGTTTGCCAGATGGGTCAGGGCATCGTGGGAGGCGCTATAGCTCAGCTGACGCAGCATTTTGCGCGACTCGGTCACGTCCTGAATCACGATAACCGAGCCAATATTCTGCCCGTCCAGCGTGCTGAGCGGCGTAATGCTGTAGTGAATATCAAAATTACCGCCGGTACGGCAGTTCAGCACCACGTCCTGATCGATATCGGAACGGGACATATCGCCGCTGTGAATATTCTCCATAAGCGGCCCTTTTTCACCAAAGGTGATGTGCAACACCTTCAGGATCGGCTGGCCGATAGCCTCGGTCTGCAGCCAGCCGCTCATTTTCTCGGCCACCGGGTTCATAAAGGTGACGTTCATGTTGATATCGGTACACAGCACCGCTTCACCGATGGAGTCGAGGGTGATGTGCAGACGCTCTTTTTCCTGGAAAAGAGCCTCGTTGAGCTGCTTCACCTCGGTCATATCCATATTGATCCCGAGCAGCCGTTCGACTTCACCCTGCTTATTGAGCACCCGATTCGCCAGGGAGCGAATATGGCGCACGCCTTCCTTCACGCGGATGCGGAATTCCAGCTTAAACGGCAGGCGGGAAATCAGCGAGTCCCGCAGCACCTGCTCAGCGTGGGCACGATCTTCCGGCAGCATCGTGTCGTGCCAGAGCTGCCAGGTAGGCTTGATGTGCGGCGGGATTTCATATAGCTCAAACATCCGCTTGTCCCAGCTGATAATGTCTGGCTCCAGATCCCACTCCCAGATGCCGATACCGCCCGCTTCGTTAGCCAGCGTAATGCGCTCCATCAGGCGTTTGTTGACCCACTCGGTCTGCTTCAGATCGTTAATGTCTTCAATCTGGGCGATAAAATAGAGCGGCGAGCCGTCGGCATGGCGCACGACGGAGACGGCAAGGAGCGCCCAGACTACTTCCCCGTTGCGGGTGTAATAGCGCTTCTCGAGGGTATAGGTATTGATGTCGCCGTTGACCAGCTGTTCGAGCTGTTCCAGGTCGGTGTGCAGATCTTCCGGCCAGGTGAGCTGCTGGAAGGTCAGCGACTGGAGCTCCGTCTGGCTGTAACCGAGGAAATTGCACAGCGCCTTGTTAGCCTGCAGCCATTTGCCCTCAATGCTGACCAGCGCCATACCGATGGCGGAGTACTCCATCGCATTGCGGAAACGCTCCTCGCTTTCGGTGATGTGCTTGCGCTCTGCGCGGAAGGCGTACATCACCATGGTCATCACGTTGGCAGGCAGGAGCAGCATCAGGAACGGCAGCCAGGGGGCGTTTAGCATCGGCCCGACGTGCTGGGTTGTCAGCGCCACAGGGTTTTGGGCAATCATCAGCGACACAACCATCACCGTGACCAGAAACACCATGAACGCTTCCATCCGTGGCAGGCGCACGGCGCTCCACATAAGCAAAACGATAACGCAGGTAAAAGGCCACGGCAGCCAGGTGATGGCTGCCCAGCTGAGGGCCAGCGTTACGGCCAGCGTGGTCAGGGTTTCCAGCAGCAGTCTCGGGTCACGGTGGCGCAGCAGATAATGCGGTTTAAATAACAGCCCCAACGGTACCACCGCCAGTGCGCCAATGGCTTCGGACAACACCCAGACGAAGAAATTACGCAGGGGTTCAGGGCCGGGAGCCAGCAGAGACACCAGGACGCCGCCCACCAGCGGCGGTATCACTGCGCTGCCGATGGCCACGCGGATCCAGTCATTCAGATTCTGCAGCGGGTTGTACCACGGGAGCAATTTGCGCAACAACAACGCACCGGTAAAAGCTTCAACAACGTTAATTGAGGTGTAGGTGAGGCTTATCGATCCCCACGAAAACAGCATCCAGGTGGCCAGAATATTGCCGAACGAACAGGCCAGGGCGATTCCCGACCACATTTTTCCTGCATGGCGGTAAAACGCCACCATCATAATCGCGGTGGGGAACCAGAGCGGGGCCAGCAGGGTGCCGAACCGGGTGAGTTCCAGCGAAAATAAGGTAAAGATAAAGGTGACCAGGCCCAGACAGACAAGTCGTATTAAAGGATGTGGGGTGGTAACCAAAACCCGCTGGTATTGTTTATTCATTACCGCTTTATCCAGAGACGCCATGCCGTCAGGGAAGATGTCCGAACGCGTGAATTTGATAATTTGGTTTATGCTAGTACAAACAATTTACAATTCATATGGTGACCGCTCAGAATTTGTCACCACAGACTTATTAAATAGAGGCTCCGTGAAAAAAAACGGTTAAACGCTGAAAAAACGCTCATTTAAATTTAACTCAGGGAATAAAGCGCCTCTTTTCGGCCAGTCTCGCAGAACCTGTGCTTTCGACTGGTATCACGCCCGCGAAATCCCTATAATTGCCGCGTTTGACGCTCCGGCGTCGTCCTTCCTTAACATCCAGGTTAATCAGGTCGCTAAATTTATGACTGATAAGTCTCATCAGTGCGTCATTATAGGCATCGCCGGCGCATCGGCTTCAGGTAAAAGTCTAATTGCCAGTACGCTTTATCGCGAACTGCGTGAACAAGTAGGTGATGAGCATATCGGCGTCATTCCCGAAGACAGCTATTACAAAGATCAATCCCATCTGTCGATGGAAGAGCGCGTCAAAACCAACTATGACCACCCAAATGCAATGGATCACAGCTTGCTGTTCCAGCATTTAGAAGCGCTCAAGAGCGGCCAGGCGATTGAGCTGCCCGTTTACAGTTACGTAGAACACACCCGCACCCAGGAAACCATCCGCATCGAGCCGAAAAAGGTCATTATCCTTGAAGGCATCCTGCTGCTGACCGACGCCCGCCTGCGCGAATCCATGAACTTCTCGATTTTCGTTGATACCCCGCTGGATATCTGCCTGATGCGCCGCATCAAGCGTGATGTAAATGAACGCGGCCGTTCGATGGACTCCGTCATGGCGCAGTACCAGAAAACGGTCCGCCCGATGTTCCTGCAGTTTATTGAGCCATCCAAACAATACGCCGATATTATCGTGCCGCGCGGGGGTAAAAACCGCATTGCTATTGATATCTTAAAAGCGAAAATCAGCCAGTTTTTTGAATAAGCCGCGCGAATTGTGTACCGTTCAGAGATAACCTGGTTTTACCCTGAGCGCTTAACGCCTCAGGGTACGATGCATGAAAGGAGAAAGTGCCATGCGTCTTTGTGATCGCGATATAGAAGCCTGGCTGGATGAAGGCCGTTTGTCTATTACCCCACGTCCACCCGTTGAGCGTATCAATGGCGTGACCGTTGATGTCCGGTTAGGCAATAAATTCCGCACCTTTAGCGGCCATACCGCACCGTTCATTGACCTTAGCGGGCCGAAGGACGAAGTCAGCGCCGCGCTCGATCGCGTGATGAGTGACGAAATCGTAATCGATGAAGGCGAAGCTTTTTATCTGCATCCGGGTGAACTGGCCCTGGCGGTGACGTTTGAATCCGTCACCCTGCCTCCGGACCTGGTCGGCTGGCTTGATGGCCGTTCTTCGCTGGCGCGACTGGGGCTGATGGTTCACGTGACCGCGCACCGTATCGATCCAGGCTGGTCGGGGCGTATCGTGCTGGAATTCTTCAATGCCGGTAAATTGCCGCTGGCGCTGCGCCCGGGCATGATGATCGGCGCGTTGAGCTTTGAACCGCTGTCAGGCCCGGCAGATCGTCCTTACAACCGTCGGCAGGACGCAAAATATCGCGACCAGCAGGGCGCGGTTGCCAGCCGTATTGATAAAGACTGATCGTTAGCCCATTGAGGATGCCATGAGAAGAGTTCTGACAACGCTGATGATTTTGCTGGTGGTGCTGGTGGCTGGCCTTTCGGCGTTGGTTCTGCTGGTTAACCCCAACGATTTCCGCGCTTACATGGTGCGGCAGGTCGAGGCGCGCAGTGGTTATCAACTGAAGCTTGACGGGCCGCTGCGCTGGCACGTCTGGCCGCAGCTCAGCATTCTCTCTGGCCGCATGTCGCTCACGGCGCCGGGGGCGGCCCAGCCGCTGGTGTCCGCAGACAACATGCGCCTTGATGTGGCGCTGATCCCGCTCATTTCCCATCAGCTGCAGGTTAAGCAGGTGATGCTGAAAGGCGCGGTGATCCAGCTCACCCCCCAAACCGAAGCCGTGCGTGATGCCAGTGCGCCGGTTGCGCCGCGCGAAAATACTCTGCCTGATGATCCGTCCGATACCGGCTGGTCCTTTGATATCGGCAAGCTGAAAGTTGCCGATAGCGTGTTGGTTTTCCAGCATGAGCACCAGGAGCAGGTGACCATTCGCAACATTAACCTGCAGATGGAACAGGATGCTCACCATCTTGCGTCGCTGGAATTTAGCGGGCGCGTGAACCGCGATCAGCGTGATTTGTCCCTGTCGCTGAATGCTAATGTGAACGCCTCAGACTATCCGCACCAGCTTACGGCCGACATCCAGCAGCTGAACTGGCAGCTGACGGGTGCCGATCTTCCCACCCAGGGGATCACAGGGCAGGGAACGCTGCAGGTCGTGTGGCGCGAAGAGCAAAAGCAGCTGGAGCTGGATAATCTCAACCTGCAGGCAAATGACAGTAGCCTGAAGGGGCAGGCGAGCGTCACGCTCGAAGAGAAGCCGAAGTGGGTGCTGAATCTGCAGTTTGACAAGCTCAACCTGGAAAATCTGCTGCCGCCTCTGCCCGCCAGCGCCACGGACAGCGATGCCACGCAGACGGGGCAAAGCCAGGCACCGGTATCACGTCCGGTAATCTCGTCTAATCTCGATCAACCTGACTATAACGCCCTGCGCGGGTTCTCGGCGGATATTCTGCTGAAAGCCAATAGCCTGCGCTGGCGCGGCATTGATTTTACCGACGTGAGCAGCCAGATGTTTAACCATAACGGTTTGCTGGTGATCTCCGAGCTTAGCGGAAAGATGGGCGCAGGGAACCTCTCGCTGCCCGGCACGCTGGACGTCCGTAAAGACGTTGCCACCGCCGAATTCCAGCCGCGTCTCGACAACGTTGAGATAGGCACCATCCTGAACGCGTTTAACTATCCGATATCCCTGACGGGGCAGTTGACGCTCGCGGGTGACTTCTCAGGCACGAAAATTGATGCCGATGCTTTCCGCCACGAGTGGCAAGGGCAGGCGCATCTTGATCTGAAAAATTCCCGTATGGAAGGGCTTAACTTCCAGCAGCTGGTGCAGCAGGCGGTCGAGCGCAGCAGCGATGTGAAGGCCCAGGATAA
Source organism: Enterobacter sp. WP_7_1 (assembly GCF_003688535.1). Taxonomy (NCBI): domain Bacteria; kingdom Pseudomonadati; phylum Pseudomonadota; class Gammaproteobacteria; order Enterobacterales; family Enterobacteriaceae; genus Enterobacter; species Enterobacter sp. WP_7_1. The sequence goes on from NZ_REFK01000002.1 coordinate 466,957, forward strand.
CTACGACAGCGCCACGCGCCTCGACAGCTTCACCACGGACCTGACGCTGGACAACGGACAACTTACTCTCGACGGTATGCAGGGTACTTCTTCACTCTTATCAATGACCGGTGAAGGTAAGCTGGATCTGGTGAAAGAGACGGCTGACACGCGCTTTAACGTGCGGGTACTTTCCGGCTGGCAGGGTGAAAGCAAGCTCATCGACTTCCTGAAAGAGACGCCGGTCCCGCTGACCGTATACGGCAAATGGCAGGCCCTGAATTACAGTCTGGAGGTGGATCAGATCCTGCGTAAGCATCTGCAGGATGAAGCGAAACGTCGGCTTAGCGGCTGGGCGGAACGCAATAAAGATTCACAGGACGGTAAGGATGTGAAGAAGCTGCTGGATAAGCTTTAATGTCCGTTGCGCCGGGTGGCGTTGCGGCCTGATGCCCTCACCCCGGCCCTCTCCCACGGGAGAGGGAGCAAACACTAAAAACGGCAACCAGGTTGCCGTTTTGTTTTACCTAAACCTCAAAATCCAGTTCTTCCTCATCCCGCAGCGGAATGAGCTGAACCTTCTGCACGCGATGGTTTTCAATCTGCAGCGTTTTGAGCAGATAGTCGCCAACCTGAACTTCTTCCCCCGGCTGCGGGATACGCTGCAAATACTCCATCAGCAGACCGGCAATAGTGTGATATTCCCGTTTTTCATCCAGCGGCAGCGGCACGTATTGCACCAGGTCTTCCAGCGGCATATGGCCGTTAGCCGTCCACGAACCGTCTGCGTTTTTCTGAATATCATGGCGGGCGTCAATCTCATCCACCTCGTTAGGCAGATTACCGGCAATGGTTTCCATGACGTCGCTGAGCGTGACCAGTCCCTCCACCGAACCAAACTCATCCACCACAAAGGCAAAGTGCGTGCGCGCGTTACGGAATTGCTCAAGGGCGGAGAGCAGCGGTAGTCCCTCCGGGAAAACCAGCGGCTGGCGGACCAGGACGCGCAGATTGAGCGCCTCGCCGTGCAGCTGCTGCTGGAGCAGGTCAATAACGTGCACCACGCCCAGCAGCTCCTCTTCCTCTTCACCGCCGGTCACCACCACGCGGGTGTGCTGGTTTTTATCCAGCAGGGCGCGAATGTGCTCTTCCGGTGCCGTCAGGTCGATATGCTCAATGTCATGCCGCGAGGTCATGATGCTGCTGACCGTCCGCTGGTTCAGATTGAGCACCCGCTCGATCATCCGTCGTTCCTGCGGGTCGAAGATCAGCCCATCGCTGTGATCGGCCAGCATGGCGGAGGATTCGGCATCCAGCTCCGCATCCTCTTTCTTACCGCTTAGCAGGCGCATAACCGTGTCGGCCGTGCGCTGACGCAGGGTCTGATTCGCGGACAGGAAGCGGCGGCGGTTAAATATCGCCAGCTGGTTGAGCGCTTCAATCATGACGGAGAAGCCGATGGCGGCGTACAGGTAACCTTTCGGAATATGGAAGCCAAAACCGTCGGCCACCAGGCTAAAGCCAATCATCAGCAGGAAGCTCAGGCAGAGGATCACGATGGTCGGGTGACTGTTCACAAAGCGGGTCAGCGCCTTGCTGGCCATGACCATCAGCGTGATGGCAATGATCACCGCGGCCATCATCACCGCAAGGTGGTCCACCATCCCGACGGCGGTGATCACCGAGTCGAGGGAGAAGAGCGCATCCAGCACCACGATTTGCGCCACCACCGGCCAGAATTTCGCTCCGCGGCGCTGGGTCGGGTTCTCGCTGTCTTTGCCCTCCAGCCGCTCGTTGAGCTCCACCGTGGCTTTGAACAGCAGGAACAACCCGCCGAAGAGCATGATCAGATCGCGGGCGCTAAAACTCAGGCCGTGAATGGAGAACAGAGGCTGAGTGAGCGTCACCAGCCAGGAGATAGAGGCCAGCAGCAGTAAACGCATCACCATCGCCAGCAGCAGACCCGTCACGCGCGCGCGGTCGCGCTGGGAAGGGGGCAGTTTTTCAGCGAGGATGGCGATAAAGACCAGATTATCAATCCCGAGCACCAGCTCGATGACGACCAGCGTAACCAGCCCGGCCCAGATTGAGGGATCGGCAATCCATTCCATAGTAATAGCAATACCTTCTGTTATATGACGAATGTCACACTTCGATCATGGATAAAGCTGGGGGAAATTGCAATGCCGGGCTGAGATTTCTCTTAATACGACGGGTAAAAAAGAGAGCATTCTCAATAGGGTGTAAATAAGCGAAATACGTATATTTAATTACAAGGAATGCATTTTAGGATATATCGCAGGTGATGATTTTTACTCTCATTTTGTCAATATAAAGAAATTCCTAAAAGGTTAAAAATTTGCTCTTAATATTAATCTTAAAAACAGATATTAGGACAGTTGTCTCCTTGCCTGCTATTAGGTTAGCTGCAACAATTCTCCCAGCATCAAATGTTAAATCTCGGTGTTGCTATTAATGTTCGGTCTTCAGGGATGGTTATTCATTATCCGTCGGGTTTCTCAAGCGACTGATATATATCCAGAAGACCTTGCTCAAGAGGGTGTCTATCCATAACACATTGTTTAGTCAGTGGATTGGTAACTGAAAAGCCAAGGGCGGTAGCGTGCCTGAAAGCGTGTGAATCAGCCTCGATTATTCTGTCAATAGCCAATGGATGAATAAGCTTTTTTTAGGACTGATGCCAGTTATATTTCTATTTGATTAACTGCATGCTGAAACCCAATACGACTCGAGCTTATTTAAATTGCACAGGATAATTACTCTGCCAAAGTGATAAATAATCAATGATGAAATCCAAAATGAAATTGATGCCATTATTGGTGTCTGTGACCTTGATGAGTGGTTGCACGGTCTTTCCCGGCAGCAATATGTCAACAATGGGTAAGGATGTGATCAAGCAACAGGATGCCGATTTTGATCTCGACAAAATGGTGAATGTTTATCCACTTACGCCTCGTCTGGTCGAACAATTACGTCCACGTCCGAATGTTGCCCAGCCGAATATGTCGCTGGACCAGGAAATTGCGTCCTATCAGTACCGCGTGGGGCCGGGTGACGTGATCAACGTGACCGTCTGGGACCACCCTGAACTGACCACGCCAGCGGGCCAGTACCGCAGCTCAAGCGACACCGGTAACTGGGTGCAGTCAGATGGCACCATGTTCTATCCCTACATTGGTAAAGTCCATGTTGCAGGGAAAACGCTTGCCGAGATCCGTAGTGATATTACCGGCCGCTTAGCGCAGTACATCGCCGATCCGCAGGTGGACGTTAATATCGCCGCATTCCGCTCGCAAAAAGCCTATATCTCTGGCCAGGTGAACAAATCCGGCCAGCAGGCCATCACCAACGTTCCTCTGACCGTACTGGATGCCATCAATGCCGCGGGCGGGTTAACCGACGGAGCCGACTGGCGCAACGTCGTGCTCACTCACAACGGGAAGGAGCAGCGCATTTCGCTGCAGGCGCTGATGCAAAACGGCGATCTGACCCAGAACCGCCTGCTCTATCCGGGCGACATTCTCTACGTGCCGCGCAATGACGATCTGAAAGTCTTTGTGATGGGTGAAGTGAAGAAACAGAGCACCCTCAAAATGGACTTCAGCGGTATGACGCTGACCGAGGCGCTGGGCAATGCTGAGGGTATCGATCTGACGACCTCTAACGCGACCGGCATCTTCGTTATCCGTCCGCTGAAAGGTGAGGGCAGTGCGAAAGGCAAGATTGCCAACATCTATCAGCTGGATATGTCCGATGCGACCTCTCTGGTGATGGCAACGGAGTTCCGTCTCCAGCCATACGATGTGGTGTACGTCACCACCGCGCCGGTTGCCCGCTGGAACCGTCTGATCAACCAGTTGCTGCCAACCATCAGTGGCGTTCGCTACATGACGGATACGGCGCGCGACATTCATACCTGGTAATCCGCGATGTTTAACAAAATTCTGGTGGTATGCGTGGGGAACATTTGCCGTTCCCCTACGGCTGAACGGTTGTTGAAACACTACCAGCCCGAACTGACCGTTGATTCGGCCGGGCTGGGTGCACTGGTCGGTAAAGGTGCCGATGAGCGCGCAACGAGCGTGGCGCGGGATCATCACCTCTCTCTCGACGGCCACGTGGCCCGCCAGGTCACTGGCCGCATGTGCCGGGAGTATGACCTGATCCTGACGATGGAAAAACGCCATATTCATGCGCTGTGCGATATCGCTCCGGAGATGCGCGGCAAGGTGATGCTGTTTGGTCACTGGGACAATGAACGTGAAATCCCCGATCCGTATCGCAAAAGCCATGAGGCCTTTGAGGCGGTTTACACCTTACTTGACCAGTCTGCCCAACAGTGGGCGCAGGCACTGAAAGTTCAGCAGGGATAACAATGACAGAAAAAACAAGACCTTCTGCCGCCCCGACTTCGGGCAGTGATGAAATTGATATTGGGCGCCTGGTCGGCACTGTTGTAGAGGCAAAATGGTGGGTGCTTGGCATTACCGCCGTGTTCGCCGCGGCGGCCGTCGTCTATACGCTGTTCGCCACCCCTATCTACAGCGCCGACGCGCTGGTGCAGATCGAGCAGAATACCGGCAACTCGCTGGTGCAGGACATTGGTTCCGCGCTGGCGAACAAGCCGCCGGCATCCGACGCCGAAATTCAGCTCATCCAGTCACGCCTGGTGCTGGGTAAAACGGTTCACGACCTCGGGCTCGATATCTCCGTCACCAAGAATACCTTCCCAGTCTTTGGTGCCGGCTGGGATCGGCTGATGGGACGAAGCAACGACACGGTGAAAGTCACTGACTTCGTGCTGCCGAAAGGGGCGGCCGATCAGACGTTTACCCTGACGGTGCTTGGCCCGAAACAGTACCAGCTAACCAGCGACGCAGGCTTTAGCGCCCGCGGTGAAGTGGGGCAGATGCTGACCAAAGACGGCGTCAGCATGATGGTCAGCGCGATTAACGCCCAGGAGGGCGGTGAATTCACCGTCACCAAATTCTCCACGCTGGGGATGATCAACAATCTGCAAAATAACCTGACCGTCACCGAAAACGGTAAGGACACCGGCGTGCTAAGCATGACCTTTACCGGTGAAGATAAGGATCAAATCCGCGACATCCTGAACAGCATTACCCGCAACTATCTTGAGCAGAACGTTGAGCGTAAGTCGGCGGAAGCGGCGAAAAGCCTGGCCTTCCTCGCCAAACAGCTCCCGGAAGTGCGCGCCCATCTGGATGATGCCGAGAACAAGCTGAACGCCTATCGTCAGGATAAAGACTCCGTTGACCTGCCGCTTGAAGCGAAATCGGTCCTCGATTCGATGGTCAACATTGATGCGCAGCTCAACGAGCTGACCTTCAAAGAGGCGGAGATTTCCAAGCTTTATACCAAACGTCACCCGGCCTACCGCACGCTGCTGGAGAAACGCCGCACGCTGGAAGAGGAGAAGGCGAAGCTCAATGACCGCGTGACCGCGATGCCGAAAACGCAGCAGGAGATCGTGCGTCTGACCCGCGACGTGGAGTCAGGACAGCAGGTTTACATGCAGCTGCTGAACAAGCAGCAGGAGCTGAAAATCACCGAAGCCAGTACCGTTGGTGACGTGCGCATCGTTGACCCGGCCATTACCCAGCCTGGCGTACTGAAGCCGAAGAAAGCGCTGATTATTCTCGGCAGCATTATTCTCGGCCTGATGCTCTCCATCGTGGGCGTGCTGCTGCGTTCGCTGTTCAACCGCGGCATCGAAAGCCCGCAGGTTCTGGAAGAGAGCGGTATCAACGTCTATGCCAGCATTCCGCTGTCTGAATGGCAAAAATCCCGCGACAGCGTCAAAACCATCAAGGGCGTCAAGCGTTACAAACAGAGCCAGCTTCTGGCGGTGGGTAACCCGACCGACCTCGCCATCGAAGCGATCCGTAGCCTGCGTACCAGTCTGCACTTCGCCATGATGCAGGCCAAAAACAACGTCCTGATGTTAACCGGCGTTAGCCCGTCAATCGGTAAAACCTTCGTCTGCGCCAACCTGGCGGCGGTGGTCAGCCAGACCAACAAGCGCGTGCTGCTGATCGACTGCGATATGCGTAAGGGCTACACCCACGAACTGCTGGGTACCAACAACGTTAACGGTCTGTCGGAAATCCTGCTCGGCAAAGGTGAAATCAGCCAGAGCGCGAAACCTACAACGGTGCCGAAATTTGACCTGATCCCACGCGGTCAGGTGCCGCCTAACCCGTCCGAGCTGCTGATGAGCGAACGCTTCACCGAGCTGGTGGAGTGGGCGAGCAAAAACTACGACCTGGTGCTGATCGATACGCCGCCAATTCTGGCCGTGACCGACGCGGCCGTTGTTGGCCGCCATGCGGGCACCACGCTGATGGTGGCGCGTTACGCGGTGAACACCCTGAAAGAGGTGGAAACCAGCCTGAGCCGCTTCGAGCAGAACGGCATTGAGGTGAAAGGGGTGATCCTGAACTCCATCTTCCGCCGCGCGACCGGGTACCAGGATTACGGCTATTACGAGTACGAATATAAATCTGACAGCAAATAAAAATCCCCCTCACCCTAACCCTCTCCCCAGAGGGGAGAGCAGCTTTCTCCCTCTCCCTCCGGGAGAGGGGCGGGGTGAGGGATAAGGGGAAGACCATGACCACACAACGCCCTTTAGTTTCAATCTATATGCCGACATGGAATCGTCAGCAGCTGGCGATTCGCGCAATCAAATCCGTCCTGCGACAGGATTACGATAACTGGGAGCTGATCATCGTTGATGACTGCTCTTCCTCGTATGAACAGCTGCAAAAGTTTGTGACTGACCTCAACGACCCGCGGGTGGTCTATACGCATAACGCCATTAACTCCGGCGCATGTGCGGTGCGTAATCAGGCGATTATGCAGGCCAAAGGGCAGTATCTGACCGGGATCGACGACGATGACGAATGGACGCCGAACCGCCTGTCTATCTTCCTGTCGCATAAAGAACAGCTGGTCACGCACGCTTTCCTGTATGCCAACGACTATGTCTGCCAGGGCGAGGTTTACTCGCAGCCCGCGAGCCTGCCGCTGTATCCGAAATCACCGTACTCTCGCCGCCTGTTCTACAAGCGCAACATTATTGGTAACCAGGTCTTCACCTGGGCGTGGCGTTTCAAAGAGTGCCTGTTCGATACCGAACTCAAGGCCGCGCAGGATTACGATATCTTCCTGCGCATGGTGGTGGAATACGGCGAGCCGTGGAAAGTGGAAGAGGCCACGCAGATCCTGCACATCAACCACGGGGAGATGCAAATCACCTCCTCGCCGAAAAAGTTCTCGGGCTACTTCCATTTTTACCGCAAGCACAAGGACAAGTTTGACCGTGCCAGCCGTAAATATCAGCTCTTTACCCTCTATCAGATCCGCAATAAGCGCATGAACTGGCGCACGCTGCTGACGCTGCTGTCCGTGCGTAACGGCAAGCGCCTGGCTGATGGACTTCGGGGGAAATAATGTTTCTGGAAGATTGCCGCGCTAACGGCTGGAGCCTGCGTCCGTGCTGCATGGTTCTGGCGTACCGCATCGCGCACTTTTGCTCGGTGTGGCGTAAGAAAAACGTGCTGAACAATATCTGGGCGGCACCCGTGCTGGTGCTGTACCGCATCATCACCGAATGCTTTTTTGGCTATGAAATTCAGGCCGCTGCCACCATTGGCCGCCGCTTTACCATCCATCACGGCTATGCGGTGGTGATCAACAAGTTTGTGGTCGCCGGGGATGATTTCACCATTCGTCATGCGGTCACCATTGGCAACCGCGGGCCTGACAGCCTGGCCTGCCCGGTCATTGGCAATAACGTCGAGCTGGGGGCGAACGTGGTGATCATCGGTGACATTACGATTGGTAATAACGTCACGATTGGTGCTGGCAGCGTGGTGCTGGACAGCATTCCGGATAACGCGCTGGTGGTGGGAGAAAAAGCCCGCGTGAAGGTGATTAAATGAACATTCTGCAATTTAACGTACGCCTCGCAGAAGGCGGAGCGGCAGGCGTGGCCCTGGATTTGCACCAGCGCGCGCTGCAAAAAGGACTTCAGTCTCGTTTTATTTACGGCTACGGCAAAGGCGGCAAGAAAAGCGTCAGCCACGATAATTTCCCGCAGGTGCACAAGCACACGCCGCGTCTGACCTCGATTGCCAACATTGCGCTGTTCCGCCTGTTTAACCGCGATCTGTTTGGCAACCTGAACAATCTTTACCGCACGGTTACCCGCACCACGGGCCCGGTTGTACTGCATTTTCACGTGCTGCACAGCTACTGGCTGAATCTGGAAGAGGTGGTGGCGTTTTGCCAGAAGGTGCAGACCCACAAGCCCGACACCCGATTCGTCTGGACGCTGCACGATCACTGGAGCGTGACCGGACGCTGCGCGTTTACCGACGGCTGCGAAGGCTGGAAAGATAACTGCCAGAAGTGCCCGACGTTAAGCAACTACCCACCGGTGAAGGTGGATCGCGCGCATCAGCTGGTGGCCGGAAAGCGTCAGCTGTTCCGCGACATGCTCTCGCTCGGCTGTACGTTTATCTCCCCGAGCCAGCACGTAGCCGATGCCTTCAACAGCCTGTACGGGGCAGGGCGCTGTCAGATTATCAACAACGGCATCGACGTAGCGACGGAAGCCATTCTTGCCGAGCTGACCCCGGTGGCCGAAACCGCGGGCAAACCGAAAATCGCTATCGTTGCGCATGACCTGCGTTACGACGGTAAGACCAACCAGCAGCTGGTGCGCGACATGATGGCGCTGGGTGACAAGATCGAGCTTCACACCTTCGGCAAGTTTTCACCGTTCGAAGGGGCCAACGTGGTGAACCACGGGTTTGAGACCGACAAGCGCAAGCTGATGAGCGCGCTGAATGAAATGGACGCCCTGGTGTTCAGCTCCCGCGTGGATAACTACCCGCTGATCCTCTGCGAAGCGCTCTCTATCGGCGTGCCGGTGATTGCCACACACAGCGATGCGGCGCGTGAAGTGCTGGAAAAGTCCGGCGGGAAAACCTTCACGGAGCAGGAGGTCCTGCCTCTGGTACAGCTGCCGAAGGCGCAGATTGCTGAGATCGTTTTTGGCACGGACCTGGAATCGTTCCGCAACCGCAGCCGCAAGGCCTACAGTGGACAACAGATGCTGGAGGAGTATGTCTCGTTCTATCAGAATCTGTAGTTATCTGCTGCTGCCGCTGATCTACCTGCTGGTCAACGTCAAAATTGCCCAGCTCGGCGAAAGCTTCCCGATAACCATCGTAACCTTCTTGCCCGTTCTGCTTCTGCTGTATGTCGATAAAATCAACCTCAAGAAGCTGATGATTGCCTTAGGGCTGGGCACGGGCCTGACGCTGTTTAACTACATCTTTGGCCAGTCGCTGGATGCCAGTAAATACGTCACGTCGACCATGCTGTTTGTTTATATTGTTATTATTATCGGAATGGTCTGGAGTATTCGGTTTAAAACTATTTCTCCGCACAATTATCGGAAAATCCTTAGGTTCTTTTATATTGCCGTTGCGTTAATTGTTATGCTTGCCGCGCTGGAGATGGCGCAAATTATTCTCACCGGCGGCAGCAGCCTGATGGAGATAATTTCGAAATATCTCATTTACAGTAACAGCTATGTATTGAACTTCATCAAGTTTGGCGGGAAGCGCACTACGGCCCTCTATTTTGAACCGGCGTTTTTCGCTCTGGCGTTAATCTCAATTTGGCTCAGCATCAAACAGTTTGGTATCAAAACGCCTAAGACCGATGCTATGATTCTTGCAGGAATTGTTCTGTCTGGATCGTTCTCAGGGGTAATGACATTTATCCTGTTTTACCTGCTGGAGTGGGCGTTCCAGTACCTGAACAAAGATGCGATTAAGAAAAAACTGCCGCTGGCGATTATCTCCCTGACGGTATTTATGGTAGGCGTGATATTTGCCTTCCCGTACATCTCAGAACGTCTGGGTGATTTGGGAACGGAAGGGTCTTCGTCCTATTATCGCATCATTGGGCCACTGGTGATGGTGGGTTATTCCTTAACCCATATTGATGGGGTAGTAAGATTCGGCTCACTTTACGAATATGTTGCATCATTCGGAATCTTTAACGGTGCGGATGTCGGTAAAACCATAGACAATGGTCTGTATCTGTTAATTATTTATTTTTCGTGGTTCGCCGTACTGTTGACCCTGTGGTATCTGTTTAAAGTTTTCAAAATGATGATTAACGCGTTTGGTGATAACCAGAACTTTCGCGTTCAGCTTTATCTGTTTACTCCGGTGTCGCTGTTTTTTACCGGGTCAATATTTAGCCCGGAATATGCTTTCTTGATTGTCTGTCCGTTTATTCTGCGCAAGGCGCTTAATATTACGAACGTATGACGAAATGAGGTGATTTATGTTTCTTAGCGTCATTACTGTCGCTTTTCGTAATTACGAAGGGGTGGTAAAAACCTGGCGCTCGCTGCGCAACCTGGCGCGCGATCCAAGCCTCACCTTTGAGTGGATTGTGGTCGACGGCGGCTCGAACGATGGCACGGCGGAGTTTCTGGAAAAACTCAACGGTGAGTTCAACTTACGCTACATCAGCGAGAAAGATAAAGGCATCTATGATGCGATGAATAAAGGCATCAGCATGGCGCAAGGCCGTTATGCCATCTTCCTGAACTCGGGCGATATTTTCCATGAAGACGTGGCGCTGTTTGCACGTCAGCTGGCTCGCCAGAAAGAGGACGCCATGTATATTGGCGATGCGCTGCTCGATTTTGGCGACGGACATAAAGTGTGCCGCAGCGCGAAGCCAGGCTGGTATATCTACCACAGCTTGCCGGCTAGCCATCAGGCCATTTTCTTCCCGGTAAAGGGTCTGAAAAAACAGCCTTACGATTTGCAGTATAAAGTGTCTTCCGATTATGCGCTGGCAGCCAGCCTGTATAAATCTGGTTACCCGTTCCGTCGAATTAAAGGGCTGGTGTCTGAATTCTCAATGGGCGGCGTGTCAACGTCTAATAATCTGGAATTGTGCCAGGATGCCAAAAACGTACAGCGTAAAATATTACGCGTGCCGGGGTTCTGGGCGGAATTATCTTATTTATTACGCCTGCGTACCACAGGCAAAACGAAAACCTTATATAACAAAGCCTGAATATAAGGAAACGCAATGCAGGATTTAAAAGGTTTCTCCGTGCCGGAAGGTTTTCGGGGCGGGAATGGTATTAAGGTACAGCTGTGGTGGGCCGTTCAGGCAACATTATTTGCCTGGTCGCCGCAAATAATGTACCGCTGGCGAGCTTTTTTATTGCGTCTGTTTGGCGCAAAAATCGGAAAAAACGTAGTCATCCGACCTTCTGTGAAAATTACCTATCCGTGGAAATTAACGCTAGGAGATTACGCATGGGTTGGGGATGGCGCGGTGTTATATACCCTTGGCGAAATAACGATTGGCGCAAATTCGGTAGTTTCACAGAAGTGTTATTTGTGCACCGGCAGCCACGATTTTATGAGTCAGCATTTTGATATTACCGCTTCACCTATTGCGATAGGTGAAAAATGCTGGCTGGCAACGGATGTTTTTGTTGCACCGGGTGTTTCTGTTGGCGATGGCACGGTAGTCGGTGCCCGCAGCAGCGTTTTTAAATCGCTACCGGCAAATAAAATTTGCCGTGGCAACCCCGCAGTGGTGATACGCGAACGCGTTGAAACTGATTAAATTCATAAGTAGAGGAATATAAACATGTCTAAAGTCGCTCTCATCACCGGCGTTACCGGGCAGGATGGTTCTTACCTGGCAGAGTTCCTGCTGGAAAAAGGGTATGAAGTACACGGTATTAAACGTCGTGCGTCTTCTTTCAACACCGAACGTGTGGATCATATTTATCAGGATCCTCACGCGGCGAACCCGAAATTCCACCTGCACTACGGCGACCTGACCGATACCTCCAACCTGACCCGTATCCTGCAGGAAGTACAGCCGGATGAAGTCTACAACCTGGGCGCGATGAGCCACGTAGCGGTCTCCTTCGAATCCCCGGAATACACCGCTGACGTTGATGCCATGGGTACGCTGCGTCTGCTGGAAGCGATCCGCTTCCTCGGCCTTGAGAAGAAAACTCGCTTCTACCAGGCATCCACCTCCGAGCTGTACGGCCTGGTGCAGGAAATCCCACAGAAAGAGACGACGCCGTTCTACCCGCGCTCTCCGTATGCGGTAGCAAAACTGTACGCCTACTGGATCACCGTGAACTACCGTGAATCCTACGGCATGTACGCCTGTAACGGCATCCTGTTCAACCACGAATCTCCGCGTCGCGGCGAAACCTTCGTGACCCGCAAAATTACCCGCGCCATCGCCAACATCGCGCAGGGTCTGGAGTCTTGCCTGCACCTCGGCAACATGGATTCCCTGCGTGACTGGGGCCATGCCAAAGACTACGTGAAAATGCAGTGGATGATGCTGCAGCAGGAACAGCCAGAAGACTTCGTGATTGCGACCGGCGTGCAGTACTCCGTTCGTCAGTTCGTTGAAATGGCCGCGGCACAGCTGGGCATCAAACTGCGCTTCGAAGGTACCGGCGTGGAAGAGAAAGGTATCGTGGTTTCCGTGACCGGCCACGACGCTCCGGGCGTGAAGCCAGGCGACGTGATTGTGCAGGTTGACCCACGCTACTTCCGTCCTGCTGAAGTGGAAACCCTGCTGGGCGACCCAACCAAAGCGCACGAGAAGCTGGGCTGGAAACCAGAAATCACTCTGCAGGAAATGGTTTCCGAGATGGTAGCCAAAGATCTTGAAGCAGCGAAAAAACACTCTCTGCTTAAGTCTCATGGCTACGAGGTTGCCATCGCGCTGGAGTCCTGAGAATGACAAAACAACGTATTTTTGTCGCCGGTCATCGCGGAATGGTGGGTTCCGCGATTGTTCGCCAGCTCGAACAGCGCGGTGACGTCGAGGTGGTTGTCCGCACGCGCGACGAGCTGAACCTGCTCGACAGCCGTGCGGTACAGGACTTCTTTGCTAACGAACGCATTGACCAGGTGTATCTGGCCGCGGCGAAGGTGGGCGGCATTGTTGCCAACAACACCTACCCGGCGGATTTCATCTACGAAAACATGATGATCGAGAGCAACATCATTCACGCGGCGCATCTGCACAACGTGAATAAGCTGCTGTTCCTCGGATCGTCCTGTATTTACCCGAAAATGGCGAAGCAGCCGATCGCCGAGAGCGAACTGCTGCAGGGCACGCTGGAAGCGACCAACGAGCCGTATGCGATTGCCAAGATTGCCGGGATCAAGCTGTGCGAGTCCTACAACCGTCAGTACAACCGCGACTATCGCTCGGTGATGCCGACCAACCTGTACGGACCGCACGACAACTTCCACCCGAGCAACTCGCACGTGATCCCGGCGCTGCTGCGCCGCTTCCACGAGGCGACCGCCGAGAACGCGCCGGACGTGGTGGTGTGGGGCAGCGGTACGCCGATGCGTGAATTCCTGCACGTGGACGACATGGCTGCCGCCAGCATTCACGTGATGGAGCTGGATCGCGAGGTGTGGCAGGAGAACACCGAGCCGATGCTGTCGCACATCAACGTTGGTACCGGCGTGGACTGCACCATTCGCGAGCTGGCGCAAACCATCGCGCAGGTTGTGGGCTACAAAGGCCGCGTGGTGTTTGACGCGACGAAACCGGACGGCACGCCGCGCAAGCTGCTGGACGTGACCCGTCTGCATCAGCTGGGCTGGTATCACGAGGTGTCACTGGAGCAGGGTCTGGCCAGTACCTACCAGTGGTTCCTGGAAAACCAGCACCGCTTCCGGGGGTAACGATGTTTTTAAGTCAGGAAGATTTTGCCACGGTAGTGCGTTCCACTCCGCTCATCTCAATTGATTTGATCGTGGAGAACGAACGCGGCGAGTTCTTGCTGGGGAAACGAACCAACCGTCCTGCACAGGGCTTCTGGTTCGTGCCCGGCGGGCGCGTGCAGAAGGATGAGACGCTGAGCGATGCGTTTGAGCGACTCACTCTGGCGGAACTGGGCCTGCAGCTGCCGATGGCAGCGGGCCAGTTTTACGGGGTCTGGCAGCACTTCTATGACGATAACTTTTCAGGTACCGGGTTCACCACGCACTACATCGTGCTGGGGTTCCGCCTGAAGGTGAGTGAGGCAGACCTGCGTCTGCCTGATTCTCAGCATGACGACTACCGCTGGCAAACGCCAGAGGCGCTGCTTGCCAGCGACAATGTGCATGACAACAGTCGTGCCTATTTCCTGGCTGAACGTCAGGCCGAGGTGCCGGGCATATGAAGATCCTCGTATACGGAATCAACTACTCGCCGGAATTAACCGGCATCGGGAAATACACCGGCGAGATGGTCGAGTGGATGGCGAGCCAGGGACATGACGTGCGGGTCATTACCGCGCCGCCGTACTACCCGGAGTGGGAAGTCGGGGAGCGCTACTCAAGCTGGCGCTACCGTCGCGAAGAGGGTGCAGCGACCGTCTGGCGCTGCCCGCTGTATGTCCCTAAGCAGCCCTCAACGCTGAAACGGTTACTTCATCTGGGCAGCTTTGCCCTGAGCAGTTTTTTCCCGCTGATGGCGCAGCGTCGCTGGAAGCCGGATCGCATTATCGGCGTGGTGCCGACGCTGTTTTGCACGCCGGGCATGCGCCTGCTGGGCAAACTCTCCGGCGCGCGCACCCTGCTGCATATTCAGGATTATGAAGTTGACGCCATGCTGGGCCTGGGGATGGCAGGCAAAAGCAAGGGCGGCAAGGTGGCGAAGCTCGCCAGCGCGTTTGAGCGCAGCGGGCTGCACAACGTGGATTACGTCTCGACTATCTCGCGCTCGATGATGAACAAGGCGCAGGAGAAGGGCGTCCCGGCGGAGAAAGTCATTTTCTTCCCGAACTGGTCAGAAGTGGCGCGTTTTCGCGATGTAACTGAGCAAGATGCTCAGGCCCTGCGCGCGCAGCTCGGTTTGCCTGAAGATCAAAAAATCATTCTTTACTCAGGCAACATCGGCGAAAAGCAGGGGCTGGAAAGCGTGATTGAAGCGGCCCAGCTGCTGAGTGAACATCCGTGGACGTTTGTGATTGTCGGGCAGGGCGGTGGAAAAGCGCGGCTGGAAAAAATGGCCGGGGAACGCGGCTTGAACAACGTGAAATTTTTCCCGCTTCAGTCTTACGAGGCATTGCCTGCGCTGCTGAAGATGGGCGACTGCCATCTGGTGGTCCAAAAACGCGGCGCCGCGGACGCGGTGCTGCCGTCCAAGCTGACCAACATTCTGGCAGTGGGCGGTAACGCGGTGATCACGGCGGAAGCCGAAACAGAATTAGGCCAGCTGTGTGACAGCTATCCGGGGATTGCCGTGTGCGTGGAGCCGGAATCGGTCCCGGCGCTGGTAACCGGAATTGAACAGGCACTTGCCATGCCAAAAGTGAACACGGTGGCACGTGAATATGCCGAACGCACGCTCGAAAAAGAGAACGTGCTGAGCCAATTTATTGCAGATATACGGGGATAAATCATGAGTCAAACCACTTTGTATCCGGTTGTGATGGCTGGTGGCTCTGGTAGCCGGTTGTGGCCGCTGTCCCGCGTGCTCTATCCAAAACAGTTCCTCTGCCTGAAAGGGGATCTCACCATGCTGCAGACGACGGTAAACCGTCTGCACGGCGTGGAGTGTGAAAGCCCGGTGGTGATCTGTAACGAACAGCACCGCTTTATTGTTGCCGAGCAGCTGCGCCAGCTGAATAAGCTCACCGAAAACATCATCCTGGAGCCTGCCGGACGCAATACCGCGCCTGCGATCGCCCTGGCGGCGCTGGCGGCAAAACGCAGCAGCCCGGATTGTGATCCGCTGATGCTGGTCCTGGCGGCAGACCACGTTATCCAGCAGGAAGACGCCTTCCGCGACGCGGTGCGTGCGGCGATCCCTTACGCCGAGAGCGGCAAGCTGGTGACCTTCGGCATCGTGCCGGATCTGCCGGAAACCGGTTATGGCTACATCCGTCGCGGCAGCGTGACGCCGGGTGAAGGCGACAGCGTGGCGTTTGACGTGGCGCAGTTTGTTGAAAAACCGAATCTGGAAACCGCGCAGGCGTATGTCGCCAGCGGGGAGTATTACTGGAACAGCGGGATGTTCCTGTTCCGTGCCGGACGCTACCTGGAAGAGCTGCGCAAATACCGCCCGGATATTCTGAACGCCTGCGAGAAAGCGATGGCGGTGGTGGACCCGGATCTCGACTTCATCCGCGTGGATGAAGAGGCGTTCCTCGCCTGCCCGGAAGAGTCCATTGACTATGCGGTGATGGAACGTACGGCGGATGCCGTCGTGGTACCGATGGATGCGGGCTGGAGCGATGTCGGCTCCTGGTCCTCCCTGTGGGAGATCAGCGCCCATACCCCGGAGGGTAACGTCCACCACGGCGATGTTATTAGCCACAAAACGGAAAACAGCTACGTCTACGCCGAATCCGGCCTGGTGACCACGGTCGGGGTGAAGGATCTGGTGGTTGTCCAGACCAAGGACGCCGTGCTGATTGCCGACCGTAACGCCGTGCAGGACGTTAAAAAAGTGGTGGAGCAGATCAAGGCCGATGGCCGTCACGAGCACCATATTCACCGCGAAGTCTACCGTCCGTGGGGGAAATATGACTCCATTGACTCCGGTGACCGCTACCAGGTGAAACGTATCACCGTGAAGCCGGGCGAGGGGCTGTCGGTGCAGATGCACCATCACCGCGCCGAGCACTGGGTGGTGGTTGCGGGTACCGCTAAAGTCACTATCGACGGTGAAATCAAACTGCTGGGTGAAAACGAGTCCATTTATATTCCGCTGGGGGCGACGCACTGTCTGGAGAACCCGGGGAAAATTCCTCTCGACTTAATTGAGGTGCGCTCCGGTTCGTATCTGGAAGAGGACGATATCGTGCGCTTCCAGGACCGCTACGGGCGGGTGTAGCACTCTGCATTATGCCCGGTGGCGCTGCGCTTACCGGGCCTGCGAATGACAAAAAATCAATTTGGCCATTAAGTGGTCAGGGCCGACTGTTGCCTGAAAAAGGGGTCATCATGGAAAAATTAACCTGTTTTAAAGCCTACGATATTCGCGGCAAGCTGGGCGAAGAGCTGAATGAAGACATCGCGTGGCGCATTGGCCGCGCGTACGGCGAATATTTAAAACCGCAGACCATCGTGCTGGGCGGCGACGTGCGTCTGACCAGTGAATCCCTCAAGCTGGCCCTGGCGAAAGGGCTGCAGGACGCGGGCGTGGACGTGCTGGATATCGGCCTTTCCGGGACCGAGGAGATTTACTTTGCCACCTTCCACCTGGGCGTGGACGGCGGTATCGAAGTGACGGCCAGCCACAACCCGATGGACTACAACGGGATGAAGCTGGTGCGCAAGGGCGCCCGCCCGATCAGCGGCGACACCGGCCTGCGCGACGTGCAGCGCCTGGCGGAAGCCAACGATTTCCCGCCGGTGAACGAGGCGAAGCGCGGCAGCTACAAAAAAATCAACCTGCAGAAAGAGTACATCGACCACCTGCTGGGCTACATCAACGTGGCGAACCTCAAGCCGCTGAAGCTGGTGATTAACTCCGGTAACGGCGCGGCCGGCCCGGTGGTGGACGCGCTGGAAGCCCGCTTTAAGGCGCTGAACGTGCCGGTGACCTTCGTCAAGGTACACAACACCCCGGACGGCAACTTCCCGAACGGTATTCCTAACCCGCTGCTGCCGGAATGCCGCGACGACACCCGCAACGCGGTGATTGAGCACGGCGCGGACATGGGGATCGCCTTTGACGGTGACTTCGACCGCTGCTTCCTGTTCGACGAGAAAGGGCAGTTCATCGAGGGCTACTACATTGTCGGCCTGCTGGCGGAAGCGTTCCTCGAGAAAAACCCAGGCGCGAAGATCATTCATGACCCGCGCCTTTCCTGGAACACCGTCGACGTGGTCTCCGCTGCGGGCGGCACGCCGGTGATGTCCAAAACCGGCCACGCCTTCATCAAAGAGCGCATGCGCGAAGAAGACGCCATCTACGGCGGCGAGATGAGCGCCCACCACTACTTCCGTGATTTTGCCTACTGCGACAGCGGGATGATCCCGTGGCTGCTGGTGACCGAGCTGCTGTGCCTGAAGGGGCAGACGCTGGGCGAGCTGGTGCGCGACCGCATGGCGGCGTTCCCGGCGAGCGGGGAGATCAACAGCAAGCTGGCGCAGCCGGCCGAGGCCATTGCCCGCGTGGAGCAGCACTTTGCGATCCACGCGCTGGAAATTGACCGTACGGACGGCATCAGCATGGCGTTCCCGCAGTGGCGCTTCAACCTGCGCTCGTCCAACACCGAGCCGGTGGTGCGCCTGAACGTGGAGTCCCGTGCTGACACGGCGCTGATGGAAGCCCGAACGAAGGACATTCTGGCGCTGTTGAATCAGTAATAACTGCCCCTCACCCCAGCCCTCTCCCCAAAGGGGAGAGGGTGTTCAAATTCCCTCTCCCCTTTGGGGAGAGGGGCAGGGTGAGGGGTAAGGTTTAGAACTAAAGGAACAACGATGACGAATCTAAAAAAACGCGAACGAGCGAGAACGAATGCATCGTTAATCTCTATGGTGCAGCGTTTTTCTGATATCACCATCATGGTCGGTGGATTATGGGCGGTGTGTCGGATCGGCGGGCTGCCGTTCTTATATATGCATCTGCTGATGGCACTCATTGCGCTGGTCGTGTTTCAGATGATCGGCGGGATGACCGATTTCTACCGCTCCTGGCGCGGCGTGAAAATGACCACCGAGCTGATGCTGTTGCTGCAGAACTGGACCCTAAGCCTGATCTTTAGCGCAGGCCTGGTGGCATTCAGCCATGATTTTGATAATCGCCTCGTCACCTATCTCTGCTGGTATCTGCTGACCAGCGTCGGCATGGTGGTGTGCCGTTCCCTTATCCGCTTCGGCGCGGGCTGGCTGCGTAACCGCGGTTATAACCGTCGCTTCGTGGCGGTAGCGGGCGATCTGCCGGTTGGTAAGGTCCTGCTCGACAGCTTCCGCAAAGAGCCGTGGTTAGGGTTTGAAGTGGTCGGGATTTATCACGACGCGAAGCCGGGCGGCGTGCCGTCTGACTGGGCGGGCAATTACGAACAGCTTATTGAAGACGCGAAAGCCGGTAAAATTCACAACGTCTACATCGCCATGCAGATGAGAGACGAATCCTGCATTAAGCAACTGATGCGCGAGCTGGCGGACACCACCTGTTCGGTGATCCTGATCCCGGACGTCTTTACCTTTAACATCCTCCATTCACGCATTGAAGAAGTGAACGGCGTGCCGGTGGTACCGCTCTACGACACCCCGCTGTCCGGCATTAACCGCGTGCTGAAGCGCGCGGAAGATATTGTGCTCTCTTCGCTGATCCTGCTGCTGATTTCGCCTGTTCTGTGCTGCATTGCCCTGGCGGTGAAGCTGAGCTCTCCCGGCCCGGTTATCTTCCGCCAGACCCGCTACGGTATGGACGGTAAGCCGATTATGGTGTGGAAATTCCGCTCCATGAAGGTGATGGAAAACGACAAGGTGGTGACCCAGGCAACGCAGAACGATCCGCGCGTCACCCGCGTGGGGAACTTCCTGCGCCGCACCTCGCTGGATGAACTCCCGCAGTTTATCAACGTCTTCACCGGCGGCATGTCGATTGTTGGCCCGCGTCCGCACGCGGTGGCGCACAACGAGCAGTACCGCTCGCTGATTGAAGGCTACATGCTGCGCCATAAGGTGAAGCCGGGCATCACCGGCTGGGCGCAGATCAACGGCTGGCGCGGCGAAACCGACACGCTGGAAAAAATGGAAAAACGTATCGAATTCGATCTGGAGTACATCCGCGAATGGAGTATCTGGTTTGATATCAAGATTGTTTTTCTGACCATCTTCAAAGGTTTCGTGAACAAAGCGGCGTACTAAGATGAGCTTACGTGAAAAAACCATCAGCGGGGCGAAGTGGTCAGCGATGGCGACCATCGTCATCATTGGCCTCGGTCTGGTGCAGATGACCGTGCTGGCGCGCATTATTGATAATCACCAGTTCGGCCTGCTGACCGTCTCGCTGGTGATTATCGCGCTGGCCGATACGCTGTCTGATTTTGGTATTGCCAACTCGATTATCCAGCGCAAAGAGATTAGCCATCTTGAGTTGACCACCCTCTACTGGCTGAACGTGGGGCTGGGGATTTTCGTGTTCGTGCTGGTGTTCCTGCTGAGCGACACTATCGCCAGCGTGCTGCATAACCCGGATCTCGCTCCGCTGATGCGCACGCTGTCGTTTGCTTTCGTGGTGATCCCGCACGGGCAGCAGTTCCGCGCGCTGATGCAGAAAGAGCTGGAGTTCAACAAGATCGGCATGATTGAAACCAGCGCCGTGCTGGCGGGCTTTACCTTCACCGTGGTGAGCGCCCATTTCTGGCCGCTGGCGATGACCGCCATCCTCGGATACCTGGTTAACTCTGCCGTGCGTACGCTGCTGTTCGGCTACTTTGGCCGCAAGATCTACCGTCCGGGGCTGCATTTCTCTCTCGCATCCGTCTCGTCCAACCTGCGCTTTGGCGCGTGGCTGACGGCGGACAGCATCATCAACTATGTGAATACCAACCTGTCGACGCTGGTGCTGGCGCGTATTCTTGGCGCGAGCGTGGCGGGGGGCTACAACCTGGCCTACAACGTCGCGGTGGTGCCGCCGATGAAGCTGAACCCGATCATCACCCGCGTCCTGTTCCCGGCGTTCGCCAAGATTCAGGACGACACCGAGAAGCTGCGCGTTAACTTCTACAAGCTGCTTTCCGTGGTGGGGATTATCAACTTTCCGGTGCTGCTGGGGCTGATGGTGGTTTCCAGTAACTTCGTGCCGCTGGTGTTTGGTGAGAAGTGGAACGGCATCATCCCGATCCTTCAGCTGCTGTGCGTGGTGGGGCTCCTGCGCTCCGTGGGGAATCCGATTGGTTCCCTGCTGATGGCAAAAGCGCGCGTGGATATCAGCTTTAAGTTCAACGTGTTCAAAACCTTCCTGTTTATTCCAGCGATTATCGTCGGCGGGCATATGGCGGGCGCCATCGGCGTCACGCTGGGCTTCCTGCTGGTGCAGATAATCAATACCGTTCTGAGCTACTTCATCATGATCAAGCCGGTGCTGGGCTCCAGCTACCGTCAGTACATCCTGAGCCTGTGGCTGCCGTTCTATCTCTCGTTGCCGACTCTGGCGGTGAGCTACGGTCTGGGCATCATCCTCGGCGGCCACCTGCCGCTGGCCGCGCTGCTGGCGGTACAGGTTGCCGCGGGGGCGCTGGCATTCGTCGTGATGATTGTGCTGTCGCGCAATGCGCTGGTGGTAGAGATGAAGCGCCAGTTTTGCCGTAACGAAAAAATGAAAACGCTGCTTCGCGCAGGCTAGTTATTTAAGAGGCCATTATGAAATTATTAATTCTTGGCAACCATACCTGCGGCAACCGTGGCGACAGCGCCATCCTGCGCGGTTTACTGGATGCAATTAACACCCTTAAGCCTGAGACCGAAGTGGACGTGATGAGCCGTTATCCGGTCAGCTCATCCTGGTTGCTGAACCGCCCGGTAATGGGCGACCCGCTCTACAGCCAGATGAAACAGCATAACAACGCCGCGGGCGTGATGGGCCGCGTGAAGAAAGTGCTGCGTCGTCGCTACCAGCACCAGGTGCTGCTTTCCCGTGTGACCGATACCGGCAAGCTGCGCAACATCGCTATCGCGCAGGGCTTTACCGATTTTGTTCGTCTGCTGTCCGGCTATGACGCCATTATCCAGGTTGGCGGTTCTTTCTTCGTCGATCTCTACGGCGTGCCGCAGTTTGAGCATGCGCTTTGTACGTTCATGGCGAAAAAGCCGCTGTTTATGATTGGCCACAGCGTCGGACCATTCCAGGATCCGCAGTTTAACCAGCTCGCAAACTACGTCTTCGGCCACTGCGACGCGCTGATCCTGCGCGAGTCGGTCAGCCTCGACATGATGAAGCGCAGCGAAATTGACACCTCAAAAGTTGAGCACGGCGTGGACACCGCGTGGCTTGTGGATCATCAGGACGATAGCTTCCAGCCGAGCTACGCGGTGCAGCACTGGCTCGACGTGGCGGCGAAACAGAAAACCGTCGCAATCACCCTGCGCGAGCTGGCGCCTTTTGATAAACGTTTAGGCACGACCCAGGCGGCGTACGAGAAAGCCTTCGCCGACGTGGTGAACCGCGTGCTGGACAGCGGTTACCAGGTGCTGGCGCTCTCCACCTGCACCGGCATCGACAGCTACAACAAAGACGACCGCATGGTGGCGCTGAACCTGCGCAATCTGGTGAACGATCCGTCCCGCTATCACGTGGTGATGGACGAACTGAACGATCTGGAGATGGGCAAGCTGCTCTCCGCCTGCGACCTGACCGTCGGCACGCGGCTGCACTCCGCCATTATCTCCATGAACTTTGGCACGCCGGCCATTGCCATCAACTACGAACACAAATCAGCAGGCATCATGCAGCAGCTCGGTATGCCGGAAATGGCCGTGGATATCCGTCATCTGCTCGATGGTTCGCTTGGTGCGATGGTGGGCGACACGCTCGGCCAGCTGCCTGCGATCAATGAACGCCTGGCGGTGGCGGTGAAAGCCGAGCGCGAGAAGGGCATTGGGATGGTGAAATCGGTACTTGACCGCGTGCGGGAGGGGAAATGAAGGTTGGTTTCTTCTTACTGAAATTTCCGCTGTCGTCTGAAACGTTTGTCCTGAACCAAATCACCGCGTTTATCGATATGGGATATGACGTGGAGATTATCGCCCTGCAAAAGGGCGATACCAAAAACACCCATGCGGCGTATACCCAGTATGGGCTGGAGGCGAAAACCCGCTGGCTGCAGGATGAGCCGTCCGGGAGGCTGAGCAAGCTGCGCCACCGGGCCAGCCAGACGTTGCGCGGGATCCACCGCGCGTCGACGTGGCGGGCGCTGAATGTTTCCCGCTATGGGTCCGAATCCCGCAATCTGATCCTGTCGGCCATCTGCGGGCAAACCGCGCAGCCGTATCGTGCCGACGTGTTTATCGCCCACTTTGGCCCGGCGGGCGTCACCGCCGCGAAGCTGCGCGAGCTGGGCGTTATTGACGGCAAAATTGCGACCATCTTCCACGGTATCGACATCTCCAGCCGCGAAGTGCTTAACCACTACACGCCGGAGTATCAGCAGCTGTTCAGGCGCGGCGACATGATGCTGCCTATCAGCGACCTGTGGGCCGGACGCCTGAAAAACATGGGCTGCCCGGGAGAGAAAATTGCCGTTTCGCGTATGGGCGTGGACTTAACGCGCTTCACTCGCCGTCCTGTCAAGGTGCCGGGAAAACCGCTGCAGATCATCTCCGTTGCTCGCCTGACCGAGAAGAAAGGCCTCCATGTGGCCATTGAAGCCTGCCGCCAGCTGAAAGCGCGCGGGGTGGATTTCCACTATCGCATTCTCGGCATTGGGCCGTGGGAGCGTCGTCTGCGCACGCTTATCGAACAGTATCAGCTGGAAGATGTCGTAGAGATGCCGGGCTTCAAGCCGAGCCACGAGGTCAAGGCCATGCTCGACGAGGCGGATGTGTTTCTGCTGCCTTCCGTAACGGGCGCCGATGGCGATATGGAAGGCATTCCGGTGGCGCTGATGGAGGCGATGGCCGTAGGTATTCCGGTGGTATCAACCCTGCACAGCGGGATCCCGGAGCTGATTAAGTCTGACCATTCCGGCTGGCTGGTGCCGGAGAATAACGCGATGGCCCTTGCGGACCGATTAGCAGCCTTCAGCGATATCGACCAGCAGACGCTGGAGCCCGTGCTCCAGAACGCCCGACAAAAAGTGGAAACCGATTTTAACCAGCAGGTGATTAACCGTCAGTTAGCGAGCCTGCTGCAAACGTTGTAACGCCGAGGATGTATGCTGAAAAAGATTACCCGACGCACCTTTGTCTCTTCTCTCTCCGTTCTGGCGGCCACGCCGCTGCTGTCGTCACGCATCGCGCGCGCGGCAAGCGGCAGAACGGTTTCTGTTAATCAGTACAATAACAACGACTGGATCGCCGCCTTTAAGCAGGCGTTCAATGACGGTGACACCGTCGTGGTCCCCGCCGGGCTCACCTGCGAAAACATCAATACGGGCATTTTCATTCCCGACGGTAAAACGCTGCTGATCCGCGGGGCGTTAACCGGCAACGGGCGCGGCCGCTTTGTTCTGCAGGAAGGCAGCAAAGTAATAGGCGAAGGTGCTGGCCGCACGGAGAACATCACGCTCGACGTTCGCGGCTCTGACTGCGTCATCAAAGGGCTGACCATGAGCGGTTTTGGCCCGGTGACGCAGATCTACATCGGCGGCAAGAAACCGAGCGTGATGCGCAATTTGCTGATTGATAACATCAGCGTAAGCCAGGCCAACTACGCCATCCTGCGCCAGGGTTTCCACAACCAGGTGGATGGTGCCCGCATCACCAACAGTAAATTTAGCCATCTCCAGGGCGATGCGATCGAGTGGAACGTCGCCATCAACGATCGCAATATCCTGATCTCCGATCATGTCATCGACAACATCAACTGCACCAACGGCAAGATCAACTGGGGCATCGGCATTGGCCTCGCTGGCAGCACCTACGATAACGACTATCCGGAGAAGCAAACCGTCAAGAACTTCGTGGTGGCAAACATTACCGGCAGCAACTGTCGCCAGCTGGTTCACGTTGAAAACGGTAAACATTTTGTTATTCGCAATATTAAGGCCAAAAATATAACTCCCGACTTCAGTAAAAAGGCGGGAATAGACAATGCCACGGTGGCCATTTATGGCTGTGATAATTTCATTATTGATAATGTCGATATGGTGAACAGCGCCGGAATGTTAATCGGCTATGGGGTGATAAAAGGCGATTATTTGTCCATCCCGCAGAACTTCAAGCTCAACAATATTCATCTCGATAATCGTCAGCTTGCGTATAAATTGCGCGGAATACAGATTTCATCCGGTAACGCCACCTCGTTTGTGGCGATAACTAACGTGGAAATGCAGCGTGCTACGCTTGAACTGCACAACAAGCCGCAGCATCTTTTTTTACGCAACATCAATGTGATGCAGGAAGCCGCTGTGGGTCCCGCCCTCAAGATCAACTTCGACCTGCGCAAGGATGTGCGGGGTAAATTTATGGCGAAAGATGAGACCTTGCTGTCGCTGGCGAACATTAAAGCGGTGAATGAGAAGGGGCAAAGCTCGGTGGATATTGACCGGGTCGACCAGCAGGTGGTGAATGCGGAAAAGCTTAACTTTGCGCTTCCGCACAGATAATCGACAAATAGCTGTTTTGAGACTATTCCTGGGAAAGAAGCGTGATCTATTCAGATTACAACTACAGAAATTTGTAGGTCTAAGGCGTAACATTACCTGAGGATTACGGCAAATCATGCTGGCGAAAACAGGTTTAAGAGCTAT
Organism: Enterobacter sp. WP_7_1; assembly: GCF_003688535.1. Classification (NCBI taxonomy): domain Bacteria; kingdom Pseudomonadati; phylum Pseudomonadota; class Gammaproteobacteria; order Enterobacterales; family Enterobacteriaceae; genus Enterobacter; species Enterobacter sp. WP_7_1. The sequence goes on from NZ_REFK01000002.1 coordinate 492,449, forward strand.
AATTCGTCAACCATTTTAAGGTGGAAGAAATAATGATTAATTTGAAAGCAGTCATTCCGGTAGCAGGCTTGGGCATGCATATGCTGCCAGCCACAAAAGCCATTCCTAAAGAGATGCTGCCGATCGTCGACAAGCCAATGATTCAGTACATTGTCGACGAGATTGTTGCTGCAGGGATCAAAGAAATCGTCCTGGTTACGCACTCGTCCAAGAATGCGGTAGAAAACCACTTCGACACCTCTTACGAACTCGAAGCGCTGCTTGAACAGCGCGTTAAGCGCCAGCTGCTGGCGGAAGTGCAGTCTATTTGTCCGCCAGGCGTGACCATCATGAACGTGCGCCAGGCGCAGCCGCTGGGTCTGGGCCACTCTATTCTGTGTGCCCGTCCGGTTGTGGGCGATAATCCATTCATCGTCGTGCTGCCGGATATCATCATTGATACTGCTTCTGCCGATCCGCTGCGTTATAACCTGGCGGCAATGGTGGCACGTTTCAATGAAACCGGCCGTAGCCAGGTGCTGGCGAAACGCATGAAGGGCGATCTCTCCGAGTACTCTGTGATCCAGACTAAAGAACCGCTGGAGACGGAAGGGCAGGTGAGCCGCATCGTTGAGTTTATCGAAAAACCGGATCAGCCACAGACGCTGGACTCAGACCTGATGGCTGTAGGTCGCTATGTTCTGAACGCAGATATCTGGGCCGAGCTGGAAAAAACCGAGCCAGGCGCCTGGGATCGTATTCAGCTGACCGACGCGATTGCCGAGCTGGCGAAGAAACAGTCCGTAGACGCTATGCTGATGACCGGCGACAGCTATGACTGCGGTAAGAAAATGGGTTATATGCAGGCGTTCGTGAATTATGGACTGCGTAACCTGAAGGAAGGGGCGAAGTTCAGAACCCGTATTGAGAAGTTGCTCGCAAACGACTGATATTCCGGCCACGATTTGAACAAGCGGCAGTCATTATTTTGGTGTGTTGATATCTAACCAAAATGATGACTGCCGCTTTTTGTTATTAATCCCATGATTACAGCGAGTTACAGGGTCTAAATACGGATTGCTTTGTAGCGATTTGTGCTTGTTTCTGAGGTCGTTTAGGACGACAATTAACGCCAGTTTTTTGTCTGTATCCAGACAAGAAAAATCATTTAATCACACATCGCTCAGTGCACTGGTAGCTGTTAAGCCAGGGGCGGTAGCGTGCTCAATTTCTGAAACCGTCAGTTAATAAATGTTCAGGTTTCAGAGCGCAAGTATCCAGACATTTCCAACAGATGGAACAGATAACGTGAAAATTCTTGTGACGGGTGGGGCCGGCTTTATCGGCTCAGCGGTTGTACGACATATTATTAAAAATACCCAGGACGACGTCGTCAATGTGGATAAGCTGACCTATGCCGGCAACCTTGAGTCGCTCAGTGAAGTCAGCGACAGCGGCCGATATGCTTTTGAACATGCGGATATTTGCGACAAAGACGCTATGGATCGCATTTTCGCAAAGCATAAGCCTGATGCGGTGATGCACCTGGCCGCTGAAAGTCACGTCGATCGTTCGATTACTGGCCCGGCTGCGTTTATCGAAACCAATATCGTCGGCACTTATGTACTGCTGGAAGCCGCTCGTGCGTACTGGTCAACGTTGGATGAGCAGGCGAAGAAAGCGTTTCGTTTCCACCACATCTCAACCGACGAAGTGTATGGTGATTTGCCGCATCCTGATGAGCATCCGGCGTCAACTGAGCTGCCACTCTTCACTGAGACCACTGCTTATGCGCCTAGCAGTCCGTATTCAGCGTCGAAAGCCTCGAGCGATCATCTTGTTCGTGCCTGGCTGCGTACATACGGTTTCCCCACCATTGTCACCAACTGTTCAAACAACTACGGCCCGTACCATTTCCCTGAAAAACTGATCCCACTGGTTATCCTGAATGCGCTGGACGGAAAAGCTCTTCCTATTTACGGTAAGGGCGATCAGATCCGTGACTGGCTATATGTAGAAGATCATGCGCGTGCACTCTACACCGTTGTCACTCAAGGGAAACCGGGTGAAACGTACAATATTGGCGGTCATAACGAGAAGCAGAACCTGGACGTGGTCCATACGATTTGCGATCTGCTTGATGAGATTGTGCCAAAAGAGGGGTCTTATCGCGATCAGATTACGTATGTTGCTGATCGTCCGGGCCATGACCGTCGCTACGCCATTGATGCAAATAAAATTAGTGCTGAGTTGGGATGGACGCCACAGGAGACCTTTGAAAGTGGCATTCGTAAAACCGTTGAATGGTATTTGACAAATACAGAATGGGTGGAAAACGTTAAAAGCGGTAATTATAAATCCTGGATTGCGCAAAATTATCAAAATCGTTAAGAGCAGTTTATTTCTATATTTGTTTATAGTTCATTAACTGATAGGGGATGACAATGAAAGTTTTAGTGACAGGGGGAACTGGTTTTCTCGGTTCTGCTTTAGTCAAAACGCTGAGGTCGGCAGGTCATCAGGTAATTTTCACTTCCCGTCGAGACGAAAATATCGACAATGGGATGTACAACCTTGGCGATATCTCTGCACAAACAAACTGGACAACCCTTCTCCAGGGTTGTGATACTGTCATTCACACAGCAGGCAGAGCACATATCCTTAATGATAAAGCCGAAGATACGCTGACAGAATTTCGTCGTGTGAATCACGATGCCACGATGAAATTAGCTCATGATGCAATAAGTTGTAATGTGAAACATTTCATCTTCGTCAGTTCAATAGGTGTTAATGGTAATTCCACTTCGGGGATACCTTTTAGTGAAACGACACCTGCCAGACCCACTTCAGATTATGCTATTTCAAAGCTGGAAGCCGAGGAAAGTCTTCTTAAAGCATTTACTGGTAGCAATATGGGGATAACCATAGTGCGTCCGGCATTGATTTGTGGTCCAAATGCACCGGGTAACATTCAACGATTGTTAAAACTAGTGTCGCGAAATCTGCCACTGCCTTTTAAATTGGTTAAAAATAAGCGTGCTCTTGCTTCACTGGACAATGTTGTGAGCTTTATCTGCGAATGTGTAACGAATGAGAAGTCAAAGAATGAACTCTATCTTTTGGCTGACGAAGTGCATCCTTCAACTGAAGAAATGATAACGGCATTTTCTACCGGGATGGGTATGAAAGCGCGACTTGTCTATTTCCCCAAAACAATACTGAAAATTTTCCTTTCTATACTGGGCAAGAAAAGTATATATGATCAACTGTTTGGCGATCTGGAAGTTGATTCAAGAAAATCAAGAGAGCAGCTTCAATGGACGCCACCCGTCTCGTTACAAGAAACGATGGTAAAAACAGCGAAGTATTTTATTGAAGGTAACAAATAATGTTGTATCTGGGCATTGTCGTTTTTGCATTCTTTATATCATGCGCGTTGACCTGGGGTTTAAGGTTATATGCCATCAAGAATAATGTAATTGATCAACCAAACCAAAGAAGTTCTCACAGTGTTCCTACACCTCGTGGGGGAGGGGTGGCTATTGTATTAACATTGTTAGCTTCATTAGTATGGCTGGTCCTTACAAATCATATAACTCAGGCAACATTTTTAGGTTTCTTCGTGCCTGGCTTATTGATTGCGGTTATTGGTTTCCTCGACGATCATGGCCATATCGCCGCACGCTGGCGCTTGTTAATGCACTTCATCGCTGCAGCTATAGGGCTTTTTTATCTAGGATCGTTCCCAAGCATTAATATGTTTGGCTACGATGTTTCTTTGTCATGGTTTGGAATGATCCTCGGTAGTATCTATCTTGTATGGATGTTGAATTTATATAACTTTATGGATGGTATTAATGGTCTTGCAAGTGCGCAAGCTATTACCTTTTCGCTTTGTAGTATCTTGATAATAACTATCAATAACTACTCTGATTCATCTGATGCAATGACTATGCTTGCATTAGCACTCGCTGGATCGGTCGCGGGGTTCATCGTGTGGAACTTCCCTGTGGCAAGGATCTTCATGGGCGATGCTGGAAGCGGTTTTCTGGGTATCACCATTGGGCTGATGATCCTTTATTTTGCAAAGCTGGACTCACGTGTTCTGATCGCAGAACTCTGTCTGCTGGGTGTTTTCATTGTTGATGCAACTACTACCTTACTGAGAAGATTACTGGCGGGTAAGAAAGTCTATGAAGCACATGCAAGTCATTGTTACCAAATTCTTGCCCGTAAATATAAGAGCCATATTCCTGTTACTATGGCGGCTATAGCTATTAACTTCATGTGGCTGCTCCCTATTGCTTACTTAATCATCTCTGCAAAAATTGATGGAATTGTAGGCATTACCATCGCCTGGTTACCATTGATTATTCTTGTATTCAGATGTGGTGCTGGAGTTAAAGATAAAGAGAAGGCATAAATGAATGATCTGATCATTGTTGGAGCTGGAGGACATGGACGTACATTGTACGAAACTGCTACGCTATTGGGATATGAAAAAATTGTATTCCTCGACGATAATGAATCTCGCTCCGACAATTCAAAGGTTCGTGTTATCGGGAAAACCTCAGATCTGAAGCTTTATGCTAGTACTGCTAAACACATTGTAATTGGCATAGGTAATAATAAGCTCAGAGAGTCATTCCACCAACAGCTAGAATTGCTAAGCATTTATCCGATAACGCTAATTCATCCTTTTGCATTTGTGAGCACGTCCGCTACTTTGGGACATGGCAGCGTAGTTTTAGCCGGTGCGGTTGTAGGAGCAAACTCAACTCTTGGTGTAGGTACGATAGTTAATTGTCATTCTACAGTCGATCATGATTCAACTCTCGGTGATTTTGCCCATTTAGGTGTTGGGGTGCATCTTGCAGGGGGAGCGTGTATTGGTAAATCGGCATTTCTGCAAGCGGGAACAGTGGGTGGATATAGTGCAACAGTGGAAGAGCATGTCATATGCCCTCCAGGTACTATTTTATAAATTAATAGCAAGCTTTAACGAGGCGACTAGTTTTTAGTATGCTAACTTATTTAATTTCTTTGCCAAGACCAATAAAACGGATTATAACGCTCTCTATTGATGTAGTACTGTTAATGTGCGCATTTTGGTTTGCATTTTGGGTCCGTATTGATTCAATGACGCCATTATCAAGCGTATCTCATTGGTTACTGCTAACATCGATAATAGTGATTACTTTGGCCATCTTTGTAAAACTTGGCCTTTATAGAGCTGTCATAAGGTATATAACTGCGAAAATACTGCTTGTAGTTGCTATTGGGATGCTAATTTCGTCGTTGTTGCTGATTATTGCCGCATTTTACACGAATCTCTATCTTCCAAGAACAATCCCGTTTATCTACTTCTCTTTCGGAGTATTGTTCGTTGCAGGCTCACGCCTTGCTATGAGAATGCTGGTCAATCGCGGTTTAAAATTGGGAACACGCGTAATTATATATGGGGCTGGAGCGTCTGGACGCCAGTTACTTCCTGCGTTAAGCCAAATGGATGAATACTATCCTGTGGCTTTTGTTGATGACAATCGCTCATTGCAGGGGCAGGTCATCCATGGTGTAAGCGTATTTTCACCTGAAAAATTGGCCTGGTTGATAGAGAAGTACGAAGCTAAGAAAATTCTCCTGGCAATGCCAAGTGCCAGCCGCGCCAGAAAAAATGAGGTTATATCTACCCTTGAGGGACTTCCGTGCGAGGTGCTTTCAATACCTGGGATGGTCGACCTCGTTGAAGGAAAAGCAAGAATCGATGCCTTACGTAAGGTAGTAATTACAGACCTTTTAGGTCGCGATCCTGTTACCCCGATCCCTGAATTAATTTCAAAGAATATTCAGGGTAAAACAGTCATGGTTACTGGCGCGGGTGGTTCTATAGGCTCTGAACTATGTCGACAGATAATCAGAAATAAACCTACTCAACTAATTCTTTTCGAATTATCAGAATTCTCACTATATTCAATTGATTCTGAATTGCGAAATTTAATACTTTCACAATCTTTAAATGTTAAGATTTATCCAATTCTGGGCAACGTTCAGGATATGGCGCATCTTGAAAGGTTAATCAAGGCATTTAGTGTTGAGACCATCTATCATGCGGCTGCTTATAAGCATGTTCCCCTGGTTGAATTTAACGTTATTGATGGTGTTCGTAATAATATCTTCGGGACCTTATGTTGTGCACAAGCTGCCGAAAACTGTGGTGTCGAAAGTTTTGTGCTTATCTCTACGGATAAAGCTGTGCGACCAACGAACACCATGGGCGCAACAAAAAGAATGGCAGAGCTAATACTTCAGGCTCTCGCATCAGAGTCAAGTAAAACCTGTTTCAGCATGGTCCGGTTTGGAAATGTGCTAGGTTCATCCGGCTCCGTCGTACCATTATTTGAAAAACAAATTGCTGCTGGTGGTCCGGTGACGTTAACGCATCCTGACATCACACGTTATTTCATGACCATTCCTGAGGCCGCGCAGCTTGTTATTCAAGCTGGAGCAATGGGCAGTGGTGGAGATGTTTTCGTATTGGATATGGGTGATCCGGTCAAAATTATTGACCTCGCCCACCGTATGATTGCCTTGCAAGGACTTTCAGTTCGTGATGATAAAAATCCTTATGGCGATATTGCTATCAAAACGACTGGCTTGCGTCCTGGTGAGAAGCTGTATGAAGAGTTGTTGATTGGCGATAACGTCTCAATAACACAGCATCCACGAATTAAGACGGCTAATGAAGTCATGCTTCCGTGGAATGAAATGAAAGACATTATCGCAGAATTGGATAGCTCATGTCGCAACTTTGATTATGAGCGGGTACGCGAAATACTGCTAAATGCACCTACCGCATTTAATCCTACTGATGATATCTGTGACTTACTTTGGAAAGAACACAAAAGTTAAGTATTTATAGTTTCAACCAGTATCCGAAATTAACTAACAAAGCAGCTGGTGAGAATATCTTTCCGGCTGAGGGATTTTAAATGAATGTAATTCAAACACCTTTAAAAGATTGTGTGATCATTGAACCTAAGGTTTTTGGCGATACTCGCGGTTTTTTCCTTGAAGCCTGGCATAAAGAAAAATATGAAAATGCAGGAATCAAAGGTAATTTTGTACAGGATAACCGCTCACGTTCGAGTCGAAATGTTTTGCGTGGACTGCATTTCCAGAAAACGAAACCCCAGGGTAAATTAGTCAGCGTAATCAGCGGGGAAGTTTATGATGTTGCAGTGGATCTGCGCCACGATTCTGAGACGTTTGGTCAGTATGTTGGTGTTCTTCTTTCTGGCGAGAAGAATAACCAGTTATACGTTCCTCCCGGATTTGCCCATGGATTTTGTGTATTAAGCGAATATGCCGATTTTCACTATAAGTGTACTGATTTTTACGATCCAAAGGATGAAGGTGGAATTATCTGGAATGATCCGGATATTGCTATTGACTGGCCGGTAACAGCACCAGTTCTCTCAGAAAAAGATATTAAATTAATTACACTTGCAGAGTATAAAAAATCTTTATGAAAGCACATTATACAGTGATCGGTGGACGTGGTTTCATTGGCAGTGAAATCGTTGAAAACCTTCTGGCTAAGGGTGAGAATGTTGAGGTTCCACCGCGTGATGATAAGACTCTTTTTGAAAGAGATCTGGGAATTGTCATCTATGCTGCTGGCAATGGTGATTGTGCAAACACGCCGTTTGAAGTATATAAATCTAACACCGAGTTGCTGGCAACACTTTTGGAACGCGCTCAATTCTCGAAATTAATCTATATTTCATCAACGCGTGTTTACATGGAACAAGATAGCGCGTCGGAAATGGATAATCTTACGGTATGCACGAGCGATAACCGAAGGCTTTTCAATCTTACTAAACTGGTAAGTGAAGAGTTATGCTTAAAAAGCAACCGAGATACGATTATTGTCAGACCCAGCAATGTATATGGTTTGGCATTAAAGAGTAAGTTATTCCTGCCTAGCATAATCAGAAATGCAATCTCGAATAAACATATTGATATGTATGTTGCCCCTGCCTATGCAAAAGATTATGTTTCAGTCACGGACGTTGCTGAGCTTATTTACCAGATCAGCCGTAAAAATGAGTATAACATCTACAATATTGCATCAGGTGTTAATACAACAGCTGCTGATATTGCAGACTTAATTTCAAGTAAAACTGGTTGCACGATCAAATGGCATGAAGGTTTCAAAGGAGAATATTTTCCACCGACGGATAATACGAGAACAAGGAATGAGTTCGGTCATGTCTATAACAATGTATTGTCCGATATAGAAATAATGATTGATAACTTTAAAAAGAATATGACAGATGTCTAATTTTTTATTATCAGCCATAAAAAAAACTATGGCGGATGAAGATAAAAGAAAAGTCTTTGTTAACTTCTTTTATCTTAGCCTCGAGAGAATCACTCAACTTGTTATTATTATTATTATTAACAGATTATTGATAAATCATTATGACTTTGGTGATTTCAGCAGTTGGCAATATTCTCTCGTCATTTTAGCCATATTTATGACAGGCACATGGATCTGTGGGGCCGAGGTGGTAATTCCTAAATTGCTGGATGCACCATCTAAAATAAATACCACAATGAGCAACGTGATTATATTACGTCTGGCTGCAGGGACTTTCGTTGCGTTGTGTATGGTGGCATGGGGATTTTTTGCTGCAAGTGGGCTGTCCAGACAGTTCATAATTGGTTTGGCCATATCTGTCGCATTACGAGAAACTTTCATCGTCGGTTTAACATGGTACCAAAGCCAGGCTCGTCTTAAATTACCTTGCCTGGTACTAATGTTAGCTGCAATAATTAAACTCATTGTCATTTATATTGGTGTAAGGAATCAGTTACCAATAAATTATCTTTGGGTAGCATGGGTCATTGAATCACTTTTACCTTGTGGCTTTATCTTTTATTCTTTCAGAAAGGCTACCGGGTTTAGATTTGTGAAGGTTGATTCTGAAATTTTCTCATATCTTAAGATTGGTGTTGCCGTATGGTTTTGTTTGATCATGCAACAGGTCACTATGAAGTTTGATCGTGTATATCTGGAAGGTAAAATTTCCGGAGAAATGTATTCCAACTATGCAGCAGCACTTCAGTTGGTCGATAACTGGTATGCAATATGTATTCTGTTTGTCCAGGCAATTGCACCAATTTTTATATTTAAATTCATTGATATAACAAACATTAAAAGAAAATTGCCATTCTGTGTTTTCGCTACACTTGCAGTAACCTGCGCAGGCGCATTGTTTACAACAGTTCTTGCAGACATGATTATTCATATTCTTTATGGTGCAAAGCTTGTTAATGCCTATAGTTATTTGCGAACGTTTGTCTGGTTAACCCCAATTTTAGCTATAGATCAATTGCTCAGCATGGTTCTAATTAGAATGAATCAGCTAAATAAATTAGCTATTAAGTGGTTGATAGCTTTCTGCCTGGTAGTGGCTGTTGTGCCTGCTATTTATCATTATATGGGTGTTAGTAACATCGTCTTCGGTTTAGCAGTAGTTTACGCCTTCAATATAATTTATTCTACGAGGTGCATTGGTGCAGTACAATGATAAGATTTCAATAGTGGTCCCTGCCTATTGTGAACCATCGAAAGTTAAGCGTTTCATGGATGCCATACTGAACATTGATTATCCTGATAACCTTATTGAATTAATTCTTATTGATGATTGTAGTCCGGTTTCACTGAAAGAAATCGCAGCCTCTTATGGAGAAGTCTTTAAAGATAAAATAAATTTTTCATTCCACAGGAATCAGGTAAATTCTGGCAGGGCTATTTCCCGCAATGTTGGTATTTCTTTAGCGACAAACTCGTTGATAATGTTTATTGATATCGACAACCTGCTTGAACCTAATGCAATAAAAAAAATAGTTTCTTTTTTCCATGGTAAGCACTTCACGGCAGCCAGAATTAATATACGAATCGACCCAGCCAGACTTTCCACTAGCAATTACCTCCGTTATTTTGATAGCCGTTATCTCGGAGCGCGTAATATACCTGAAGGGATTATAAGTACTCGCTTCTTTGCAAGTGACGGCATTATCCTGACACGAGATATCATTAATACAATCGGTGGTTTTGATGAGACGTTCTATCATTACGGCTGTGAAGATGAGGAACTTGGCATCCGAGTTTCAAAAGCAAAATATGACTTTTATTTTTTACCCGATGCAAAAGCAGAAGACAGCGATACACCAACATTGCGCCGAGCATCAGAAAGAATGGTTGTGTATGCATCAAAATCTTTCCCTGTATTGAAAGAAAAACACCCGGAGTGCGTGATGGACAGCCTCTTTTCATCCTACGAAGTAATGTTAGATGATACGAGACTTCCCAGTAAATTGCTCATAAATGTTATCCATCTTCTACCACTTACAACAACCCGAAAAAGCCTTCTTTGGTTGTGTGACAAATTAGATACAAAAGCGATTAAAGTACCTGACTTCATATATAAGATCGTATTGGCACTTTCATATATTGAAGGTGGAAGACTTCGACAGCTGAGGATGTAGGATGAGTATTTTTTTAATGTCCCCAGGGTTTGTGTATGCTTCAATTTGGCTGTTCACAATTATATTATATTCGCTTGGATTGACTACTAATATTAGCCCGCTCTCAAACGAGATGGTGGTTTTTTTATCAATAAATGTTGTTTTGGGTTTGATTTTTTCACTTCCATTTATCACTCCTGGCAGTATTAATCGCGTTCGTCTGGATAAAATTATGCCATCCTGGCGAGCGACTAAAATATGGCTCATCATTTGGTGCTTTGCGATAATTCCTGATGTGGTTGTTGCTGGCGGGATTCCAATGATTATGCAGTTTAGGGGCGGCTATAATTATACCGAGTTCGGTATACCGACATATCATGGGATAGTTAATATGCTATTCCTTTTTGTTTTTCCGTCACTGTATTATCATTTTCTTTTGTCAAAAAGAAAAATTATTCTGCTGGTTATACTATTGATGAGTATATGGGAAATGCTGGTCTTCAGACGAGGTATACTGATGTCTGGCCTCGTGGAAATATTTTTTTTATTTTTTATCTATAAAAAATTCACTAAAAAAATGTTTATTTACACTGTGTTTTCTGTAATCACAATAGTTCTCCTTTTTGGAGCAGTAGGAGATATCAGGGGCGCTGAAAATCCTTATCAATATTTGTTGTCACCAGAAGGACAATTTCTGTCGAGTTTGCCTTCAGGCTTCACATGGTTTTATGTCTATGTTACGGCAGGTCTTGCAAACCTTGCATATAACTTTGCACACATAGTTCCGGTATACGATTTTACAAGCTTCCAGGACCTTTTCCCCAGTGTTATCCGAAATCTTATTTACAGTGATTTAGGATTCCATGATACCATGGCGTTAGTAGACGATAATGCCAACGTTTCGACAATGTTTGAAAAGCTAATGCCCGATCTTGGGATAGCGGGCTCCCTTATTGTGGTTACATGTTTACTTCTGCTTTTTAGTATTGCTTACAAGAATTTGCTTAAATCATATCGTTATAGTTTGTTTCCTTATGCGATTGCAATGCAATGTGCAATATTCAGTGGCTTTTATAATTTGTTCTTTATTCAAACCTATTTTTTACTTTTCATTGTTACTCTTGTTTTTGTGAGAATAAAAATATTTACAGGGAGTCATCCTCATGTTTAAGTTTGTTAAAGATGATGTGCTGAGATATTACAAACTGACTGGGCGAAATAAATCAAAAGTATCTATCTTAGGTATAATATCGGCTTTTTTTGGAATGAAAATGACTCCAGTTATTTTATACCGGATGAGCCATTTTTGCTTTAAGAAAAAAATACCTATTTTAGGGAAAGTTTTTTCTCTAATAAATTTTGTTGTCTTTGGTGTTGAGATTGCTTCTAATTGCGAAATAGGTGGTGGTTTCTTTATTCCTCATTCGCAGGGCATTGTTATTGGTGCATCTAAAATTGGTGTTAACGCTACGATATACCAACAAGTTACTCTGGGCGCAAAAAATATAGATATTCCCTTTAATCACCTAAATCGCCCTGTTTTAGGTGATAATGTGGTTATTGCCTCTGGGGCTAAGGTTCTTGGCGGTATTCGAATTGGCGACAATGTTATTGTCGCTGCAAACGCTGTTGTAATGCATTCCTGTGATAACAATGTGCTACTTGTAGGTATCCCGGCCGTTGTGAAGAAGAGTATTTGAAATGAAAGTGTTGTTTTTATGTCCTCGCTTTTTTAACTATGAAAATGAAATATCTGATGGATTAAGGCGAGCCGGTGCCACCGTTGATTATTTCGATGAAAAACCATTTAATAACGTATTTTTTAAAATATTACTCAGACTTTGGAAAGATAATAATTTTCTTAAACGTATTTCAGATGCGTATTTTGAGAAGATTTTGCTTCAAACAAATGATGACTATGACTACGTCATAGTACTCAAAGGTGAATCTCTCAATAGAAAAAATTTATTAAAATTCAAAAATAAATATAAGAAAGCCAAATTCATTTACTACGCATGGGATTCTATTAAAAACTACCCTCATATTCAAGAGTACCTGAATTTATTTGACCGCGTGTTTACCTTTGATGATAACGATGCGCGAGAATATGATTTTATGACTCATTTACCATTGTTTTATTCCCCGGATTTTGTAAGCACAGCGAAAAAAGACGCTTCAAAGAATTTTAAGCCATCCATTGCATTTCTCGGTACCGTACATAGTGACAGATACAGACTATTGGGGGAGATTTATGAGAAATATAAAAATGAATATGATTTGAGGTTTGTTCTTTATTTCCCTTCAATTGTTGTCTTGGCAGGTTTTCTTCTTACTAATATTAAGTCTATCATTAGGTTCAGACTTTTTAGTTTTACCCTTCGCTCTAGAAATAAAAAGCAGATAGCATCATTCTTCTCTAGTGCTGATGCGGTTCTTGATATCCAGCATCCCCGTCAGACAGGTTTGACGATGAGGACAATAGAATGCTTGCCTCTCAAGAGGAAATTTATAACTACCAATTCACGAGTTAAAAATTACGATTTCTATTCAGCTGAAAATTTTTACTTTATCGATCGAGATAATATCCAAATCGACTCTGGTTTTTTTGAAATCCCATATAACGATGCGCACCTGGATGCAATTTCGCGTTATAGTGTAGACTCGTGGGTAAAAACATTATGTTCGACTGATATCAGAGAAGATGTTGTTTAAATAAAGATATCTAATCTATTTAGCTTAAAAGTATTGAGGTAGTAAAATGAAAGGCATTATCCTGGCTGGCGGTTCTGGAACACGTTTGCACCCGATAACACGTGGAGTCTCTAAACAACTCTTACCCATTTATGATAAACCTATGGTTTATTATCCAATGTCGGTGCTTATGCTTGCGGGAATTCGAGATATTCTCTTAATCACAACACCTGAAGATATGCCTTCTTTTAAACGTTTACTGGGCGATGGTAGTCGTTTCGGAATTAATTTATCCTATGAAATTCAGCCATCTCCTGATGGCCTCGCGCAAGCATTCATTATTGGTGAAGAGTTTATCGCGGGTGATAAATGTGCCCTTGTATTAGGCGATAATATTTTCTTCGGGCAAAGTTTTGGCAGGAAACTTGAATCGGTTGTTTCCGGCAATGCCGGAGCTACTGTTTTTGGGTATCAGGTAATGGATCCTGAACGTTTTGGAGTTGTCGAGTTTGATGAAAACTTCAAGGCATTAAGTATAGAAGAAAAGCCAGCTGCGCCTAAATCCAACTGGGCTGTCACTGGCCTATACTTTTACGATGAAAACGTGGTTGATATGGCTAAATGTGTCAAGCCATCAGCACGCGGTGAACTTGAAATTACTACACTGAATGAAATGTATCTCGAGCAGGGGAATCTTCAGGTAGAATTGCTGGGTCGTGGTTTTGCATGGCTCGATACCGGTACCCATGATAGTTTAATCGAAGCATCACAATTTATTCATACTATTGAGAAACGACAGGGGTTCAAAATCGCCTGCCTGGAAGAAATTGCTTACCGTAACGGCTGGCTCACTGAAAGTGAGGTCATGACCTACGGAAATGAAATGAGCAAGACCAATTACGGTCAATATTTACTCAATTTAATAAAGAATAGTAAATAGCAGTTATTGTTATCTAACAATATCATATCTTTCATGGGTATCTGGTAATAATTCTAAAATGAAAGCAAAATATTTTTTCTTTACCTCTGTACTTCTGTTACCTCCTGCATTCTCCGGCGAAAAACAGCAATGTGATTTTCTCTGGGGCACGGCATCCTCATCCTACCAGGTTGAAGGTGGTTGGAATATAAATGGAAAGGGGCCTTCAAATTGGGATTATTTTACCCATAATGAGGTCACAAAGTATACCATTGGCACTGTTGAAAATGGAGATATTGCGGCCAATCAAATTTCGCGAGATGTCTATCTAAAAGATATACAACTCATGAAAGAATTAGGTGTCAATTCGTACCGCTTCTCTATTTCCTGGTCAAGGATCATGCCCGACGGAGTGACGGTTAATAAAAAGGGATTAGAATATTACAGCCAATTGATTACTGACTTAAAAGAAGCCAATATTGAACCTGTGATTACACTTTACCACTGGGACATGCCATTAGCACTTTATAAGAAAGGAAGTTGGTCTAATCCTGAATCACCAGTTTGGTTTGAGAAATATGCACAAGTAGTTTTTGAAAATTTTGGTAGCAGAAGTCATTATTTTATAACTTTTAATGAGCCTGAAGGATACGTTTTTACTCTTGAACCTCTTGCAGCAAACCTTATTGATAAAAAGCCAGACGGATATCGTGACGTTTTATCCGTTGCTTCTCGTGGAAAACAAGCGATAGCACTGCACAATCTTTTGATTGCAAATGCGATGGCAGTACGGAATTACCACAAAGCAAAATATGATGGACGTATTGGGATTGCATTAAACTTATCGCCATGCATTGATAATGACAATCCAAATAGTGCTACTGAGAAGTTATGTAACGATCTCCATAACAACTGGATCCTGGATGCTCTTTATAAGGGGAAATACCCTGATTTAGTATTGAAAATGTATCAGTCTGCATATCCTAAATTCAAGCCTACATCTCAAGATATGCAACTCATTACCCAGGGGAAACCTGATTTTATCGGCGTAAATTATTATGGTCCAACATTGGTTAAGCATGATAAATCTGAATCGTTTGAAATAGGTAATGTTCCTAACCCGGATAAAAAACCTTCTGTAAACGGACCTGTCTCTTCAGAAGCGATGGTTACGATGATGAAAAAGTTTGATGCAAAATATGCGCATCCTACCTTCATTATTACTGAGAATGGTGCAGGTTTTGGTTTAGAAGATGAAAAACTTAAGGACGGTGTCATTTCTGATAAGTTGCGAGCAGACTATCTCAATAGACATGTGTCTGCAGTTATGGAAGCAAAAAAGGAAGGGTTGGATATCCAGGGCTATCTATTTTGGAGTTTGCTTGATAACTTCGAATGGTTATGGGGTTACAAAAATAGGTTTGGCATAATTGGTGTTGATTTTGATGATAAGACATTGAAGCGTACGCCGAAGTTAAGCTATTATATTTATCAGAAACTTATTAAAGAAAATAAAAATCAATGCCCCTCACTGACGAAAAAATAATCTCCGATAAACCATGTTTTTGTTAAGGTTTAAGTGTGTTAATGACCATAATTACCTACCTCTGCTCTCGATTTCTGAGTTAAGATAATTCGATATTATATCCACCGGGAAGTACCCGGTGGGACCACACCTGACAGGAGTATGTAATGTCCAAGCAACAGATCGGCGTTGTCGGTATGGCAGTGATGGGGCGCAACCTGGCGCTCAACATCGAAAGCCGTGGTTATACCGTCTCCGTTTTCAACCGCTCCCGTGATAAGACCGAAGAAGTTATTGCCGAGAACCCAGGCAAGAAACTGGTTCCTTTCTATACGGTGAAAGAGTTCGTTGAGTCTCTGGAAACGCCTCGTCGTATCCTGTTAATGGTGAAAGCGGGCGCAGGCACCGATGCAGCTATCGATTCCCTGAAGCCTTACCTCGAAAAAGGTGACATCATTATTGATGGCGGTAACACCTTCTTCCTGGACACCATTCGTCGTAACCGTGAACTGTCTGCTGAAGGCTTCAACTTCATCGGTACCGGGGTTTCCGGTGGTGAAGAGGGCGCCCTGAAAGGCCCATCTATCATGCCTGGCGGCCAGAAAGATGCGTACGAACTCGTTGCGCCTATCCTGACCAAAATCGCAGCCGTGGCTGAAGATGGTGAGCCTTGCGTAACATACATCGGTGCCGACGGTGCAGGCCACTATGTGAAAATGGTGCACAACGGTATCGAATACGGCGACATGCAGCTGATTGCTGAAGCTTATTCCCTGCTGAAAGGCGGTCTGAACCTCTCTAATGAAGAGCTGGCTGAAACCTTTACCGAGTGGAACAAAGGCGAGCTGAACAGCTACCTGATCGACATCACCAAAGATATCTTCACGAAAAAAGATGAAGAGGGTAAATACCTGGTTGATGTGATTCTGGATGAAGCTGCGAACAAAGGTACCGGTAAATGGACCAGCCAGAGCTCTCTGGATCTGGGCGAACCGCTGTCTTTGATCACCGAATCCGTCTTTGCGCGTTACATCTCTTCCCTGAAAGAGCAGCGTGTCGCGGCGTCTAAAGTGCTGTCAGGCCCACAGGCTAAACCAGCAGGTGACAAAGCCGAATTTGTTGAAAAAGTTCGTCGTGCCCTGTACCTGGGGAAAATCGTTTCTTACGCGCAGGGCTTCTCTCAGCTGCGTGCGGCGTCAGACGAGAACAACTGGGATCTGAACTACGGTGAAATCGCGAAGATCTTCCGCGCGGGTTGCATCATTCGTGCGCAGTTCCTGCAGAAAATCACCGATGCCTATGCTGAAAACGCCGGTATCGCCAACCTGCTGCTGGCACCGTACTTCAAGAAGATTGCGGATGAATATCAGCAGGCGCTGCGTGACGTGGTTGCCTACGCTGTCCAGAACGGGATCCCGGTTCCGACCTTCTCTGCTGCAGTAGCCTACTACGACAGCTACCGCGCGGCCGTTCTGCCTGCCAACCTGATTCAGGCACAGCGTGACTACTTTGGTGCGCATACTTACAAACGCACCGATAAAGAAGGCGTGTTCCATACTGAATGGATGGAATAAGTTAACTTACTCGCTGTAATCAAAACCCGGAGCCAGTCTCCGGGTTTTTTTATGCAAAAAATGTCGCCTGTTATTCGAAGTAGTCTGAATATCGCCCCGCTCGTAGTGATTACTCCTGGTTTGCCTTGACAGTTCAGTTTGCCAGGAGGTACAAAGCCCAACAGTTATGTTTATCGCGATGGTCTGGCGGCCATCAGTACAGTTAACTCACAGAAGTCATTAGCGAATGAAAATAACAATCTCCGGAACAGGGTATGTCGGTCTTTCTAACGGCATTCTGATTGCCCAGAATCATGAAGTGGTTGCGCTGGATATCGTGCAGGCCAAAGTGGATATGCTCAATCAGAAAAAATCGCCGATTGTGGATAAAGAAATCCAGGACTATCTCAGCAATAAACCGCTGAATTTCCGCGCCACGACAGATAAAGAAGATGCATACCGCGATGCGGATTACGTCATCATTGCGACGCCTACTGACTACGATCCTAAAACCAACTACTTCAACACCTCAACTGTAGAGGCGGTGATCAAAGACGTTATCGCGATCAACCCTGATGCGGTAATGGTCATTAAATCGACCATTCCTGTTGGTTTTACCAAATCCATTAAAGAAAAATTCGGTATTGATAATATCTTCTTCTCGCCGGAATTCCTGCGTGAGGGTAGAGCGCTTTACGATAACCTGCATCCTTCGCGTATCGTTATTGGCGAACGTTCTGAGCGCGCTGAACGTTTTGCCGCACTGCTGCAGGAAGGCGCAGTGAAGAAAGATATTCAGGTGCTGTTCACCGACTCCACCGAAGCTGAGGCGATTAAGCTCTTCGCGAATACCTACCTGGCAATGCGAGTAGCTTATTTCAATGAGCTCGACAGCTACGCAGAGAGTCTTGGACTGAATACCCGCCAGATTATTGAAGGGGTGTGTCTCGACCCGCGTATTGGCAACCACTACAACAACCCGTCATTTGGCTACGGCGGCTATTGCCTGCCAAAAGACACTAAGCAACTGCTGGCAAACTATCAGGCTGTACCGAACAATCTGATATCGGCGATTGTTGATGCTAACCGTACACGTAAAGATTTCATTTCCGACTCCATTCTTGCGCGTCAACCGAAGGTTGTTGGTGTGTACCGTCTGATCATGAAGAGTGGCTCCGATAACTTCCGCGCCTCTTCCATTCAGGGGATCATGAAGCGCATTAAGGCGAAAGGGGTTGAGGTTGTTATCTATGAGCCTGCCATGCCGGACGATCAGTTCTTCAATTCCCGTGTGATCCGCGATCTGGATGCCTTTAAGAAAGAAGCTGATGTCATCATTTCAAACCGCATGGCGGAAGAGCTGGCTGATGTAGCGGATAAGGTTTATACCCGCGATCTGTTTGGTAGCGACTGATTCTCTGCTTTATCCTGTAAAAAACCCGGCTGAATTGCCGGGTTTTTTATTTTCAGACCTTGTAGAAATCGCGATACCAGTCAACGAAGTTCTTTACTCCGTCTTTGACTGCGGTTTGCGGTTTAAAACCAATCACGTCATACAGTGCTTTAGTGTCTGCGCTGGTTTCCAGTACGTCGCCTGGCTGGAGAGGCAGCAAGTTTTTCTCGGCTTTTTTACCCAGCGCGTCTTCCAGGGCGGTAATGTAATCCATCAGTTCTACTGGCGAACTGTTACCGATGTTATAAACCCGGTAAGGCGCTGAGCTGGTTGCCGGGGAGCCGGTCTCAACGGTCCAGTTAGCATCTGCCTGAGGAATAATATCCTGCAGACGAATAATTGCTTCAGCGATGTCATCAATATACGTGAAGTCGCGCTTCATCTTACCGTAGTTATAGACATCAATGCTTTTGCCTTCAATCATCGCCTTAGTAAACTTAAACAGGGCCATGTCCGGGCGTCCCCACGGACCGTACACGGTAAAGAAGCGCAGGCCGGTGGTCGGCAGATTGTAGAGATGCGAATAGGTATGCGACATCAGTTCATTGGCTTTTTTGGTCGCGGCATAGAGCGATACCGGGTGATCCACGGAATCGTCAGTGGAGAAAGGCATCTTGCGGTTGAGGCCATATACGGAGCTGGATGAGGCATAGAGAAGATGCTGAACGTTATTATGGCGGCAGCCTTCCAGCACGTTGAGATGGCCGATAAGGTTGGCATCCGCATAGGCGTGCGGATTTTCCAGGGAGTAGCGTACGCCTGCCTGTGCGGCCAGGTGAATGACGCGATCAAATTTCTCACTGGCGAAAAGCGTGGCCATACCTTCGCGGTCAGCTAATTCCAGCTTGTGAAAGGTGAAACGCTCAGATTTTAACAGTTCCAGGCGTGCCAGCTTCAGGTTGACATCGTAGTATTCATTGAGGTTATCGATACCAACAACCTGATGACCGGCCTCAAGGAGGCGTTTACTGACATTCGCACCGATAAAACCTGCAGCGCCCGTGACCAAAAATTTCATAGCTTCCCTCATAAACCTTTTCTTACAGATGCCATAGCGCATCAGACGACGTCTATGATAGCGCGAAGGGTGCAGGTTACATAACCCATCTTTCCGATATAACTCATCGGATTCTTATAGAAAAATCTTCAGCAATATATACACTATGCAAACATAATAATGTTTACCCTTTTTTTATCTGTTAGGGATTGTATGACGCAAAACAACAATAGCCCGGTCAGCCGAAGCAATGACCCTGAGCACATTGATTTATTTGATTTAATGTTACAGTTGTGGCGTGGGAAGTGGACGATAGCAATCTTTGTTGTTGTTTTTATTGCCATGGCAATTGGATATCTAGCATTCGCAAAGGAAAAATGGACCTCAAGGGCGATTATTGCACAACCTGATGCGGCCCAGATAGCAACCTATTCAAATGCATTGAACATCCTCTATGGCAGTGCTGCCCCTTCAATGCTGGACATTCAAACGCGCGCGATTGGACGTTTTAACTCTTCTTTCTCCGCGTTATCGCAGGCACTCGACAATCAGGACGTACCTGAAAAACTTACCATTGAACCTGCTGTTAAAGGGGAAACGCTGCCGTTAAGCGTCACCTATACCAGCACATCAGCTGAAGCTGCTCAAAAGCAGCTTGCGCAGTATATCCAGCAGGTTGATGGACAAACGGCAAAAGAACTTGCTCTTGACCTCAAGGACAATATCAAGGAGCAGATTAAAACCCTGAACGATTCTCTGGTAAGTCAGGAGAAGGTCGCTCAGGAGCAGAAAGATCTGCGAATCAAACAGATTGCTGAGGCACTGAAGAATGCTGAGGCAGCGAAAATTACCTCGCCGCGCATTCAGCAGACCCAGGATGTAACCC
This sequence comes from Enterobacter sp. WP_7_1, assembly GCF_003688535.1. NCBI lineage: Bacteria > Pseudomonadati > Pseudomonadota > Gammaproteobacteria > Enterobacterales > Enterobacteriaceae > Enterobacter > Enterobacter sp. WP_7_1. The sequence continues at coordinate 512,988 of NZ_REFK01000002.1, forward strand.
AGGAAACGATGTTCCTGCTGGGAAGCGACGGGCTGAAATCGATGATTGACAATGAAGCTTCACGCCCGCTGATCTTCTCAGCCGCGTATTATCAGACCAAACAAAATCTGTTGGATATCCAGAATCTGAACGTAAATCCGGACACTATTCACGTTTATCGTTACGTTATGAAGCCAGATCTGCCTGTCCATCGTGACAGCCCAAAAAAACCTATTATTCTGATCCTTGCCGTGCTGCTGGGCTTAATGATGGGTTCTGTAGTAGTACTCGCGCGTAATGGAATACGCAACTACAAACCCAAAGCCTGATTTGCAGATTAAAAAAAACCGGGGAATATCCCCGGTTTTTTTATTTGTGACGTTTGCGAAGATTTTCAATCACCGCCGTCAAATCCAGCTCCTGATCCTGCAGCAGCACCAGCAGGTGGTACATCAAATCAGACGCTTCATTCGTCAGCTCCTCGCGGTCATGTACGGTCGCGGCCAGTGCGGTTTCAACGCCTTCTTCACCCACCTTCTGTGCAATACGCTTGGTTCCGCTGGCGTACAGCTTCGCGGTGTAGGAGCTCTCGGGATCAGCCGTTTTACGCTCTGCAAGCAGTTGCTCCAGTTGATACAGGAACAACCACTGGTGGCTCGTCTCGCCGAAGCAGCTGCTGGTGCCCTTATGGCAGGTTGGGCCGATTGGGTTTGCCAGCACGAGCAGGGTATCGTTATCGCAGTCAGGCGCCATGCTGACCACGTTCAGGAAATGACCCGAGGTTTCGCCTTTGGTCCACAGGCGCTGTTTCGTGCGCGAGTAAAAGGTCACTTTGCCGCTGTCGATTGTTTTCGTCAGCGCGTCCTGGTTCATATATCCCAGCATCAGCACTTCGCCTGAGACGGCATGCTGGACAACCACCGGCAGTAATCCGTCAGTTTTTTCCCAGTCCAGCTGCGCCTGTTGTTGCTCTGTTAACATACCCTGATCTCCACGCCCTGGCCGGCCAGGTACGTTTTTAACTCACCAATATTAATAATCTGTTTGTGGAACACGGACGCGGCCAGCGCGCCGTCCACGTTGGCATCGCGGAAGGCTTCAAGGAAGTGTTCCATGGTGCCCGCACCGCCGGAGGCAATCAGCGGAACGTGGCAGACCGCACGGACTTTTTTCAGTTGCTCGAGGTCATACCCGTTACGCACGCCGTCCTGGTTCATCATGTTGAGGACAATTTCACCCGCGCCACGCTTCTGCACTTCCTGCACCCAGTCGAGCGTTTCCCACTGCGTCACGCGCGTGCGGCTTTCATCCCCGGTGTACTGGTTTACGTGGTACTTGCCCGTTGCGGCGTCATACCAGGTGTCGATCCCAACCACAATACACTGCACGCCAAAACGATCTGCAAGGCGGGTAATAAGCTCCGGGTCGGCCAGGGCAGGGGAGTTGATAGAAATCTTGTCGGCGCCAAACGAGAGAATTTTGGCGGCGTCGTCAGCGGACTTAATCCCGCCCGCCACGCAGAACGGAATGTCGATCACTTCCGCCACGCGTGCCACCCAGCTTTTATCGACCACGCGGCCATCGCTTGAAGCGGTAATATCATAAAAAACCAGCTCGTCGGCGCCTTCATCGGCATAGCGTTTTGCCAGCGGGACGATGTCGCCAATGATCTCGTGGTTGCGGAACTGCACGCCTTTCACGACCTGACCATCGCGTACGTCCAGGCAGGGGATTATCCGTTTTGCCAGCATTGAATCGCCTCCGTCACAGTAAATTTTCCTTCCAGCAGGGCCCGGCCCACAATCACACCTTGCACACCGGTACCGCGCAGCGCGGCCACGTCCTCTATATCACCGATACCGCCAGAAGACTGGAACGCTACCTGCGGATAACGCGCGCAGACCTCTTCATACAGCGAGACGTTGGAGCCCGCCAGCGTTCCGTCCCGGGATATGTCCGTGCACAACACGTGCTTCAGACCAACGGGAAGATAGATATCGACCAGCTCTTCCAGCGTCACGCCGGAGTTTTCCTGCCAGCCGCTAACGGCCACCTGCTTATTACCCTGTTCATCAATACGCACGTCCAGCGCCAGGACCAGGGCATCGGCGCCAAAGCGGCGGAACCAGCCTTTCACGGTCTCAGGATCTTTCACGGCGGTTGAACCCACCACCACGCGGGCCACGCCAGCGTCCAGCAGCGCCGCGACGTCATCTTCCGTACGCACGCCGCCGCCGACCTGGACGGGCACATCAACACCCGCAACAAGTTGTTTAAGCAGCGGGATCTGGCGTTTCGCCGGGTCTTTCGCGCCCGTCAAATCCACGAGGTGCAATACCTGCGCACCCTGAGCGGCATAATCCTGCAGACGCGGCAGCGGGTCGTTTCCGTAGTCGCGCTGCTGGCCATAATCGCCCTGGTGGAGACGAACAACCGTACCGTCAATTAAATCTAAAGCGGGAATAATCATCACATCTCCAGGAAGTTTTTCAGCAGCTGCGCGCCCGCGGCGCCAGAGCGCTCCGGGTGAAACTGCACGCCGAAGAAATTGTCTTTCTGTACGGCTGCCGTAAACGCCTCGCCGTAGGTGCACTGGGCGATCGTGTTCACGTTCACCGGCATGGCGTAGCTGTGCACGAAGTAAAAATACGCACCATCTTCGATGCCGCGAAACAGCCTGTCGCCCGCTTTAGCGTAAACGCGGTTCCAGCCCATGTGCGGCAGAGGCAGGCCGTGGTCGGTCATTTTCGGCACGTCTTCGTCAATAATACCCAGCAGGTCAACGCCGTTGCTCTCTTCGCTGCGACGGCCCAGGATCTGCATGCCAAGGCAAATGCCCAGCACCGGCTGGGTACAGGCTTTGATCAGATCGACCAGCTCACGTTCGCGAATCTGATCCATCGCTGCCTGCGCGGTTCCCACGCCCGGTAAAAAGAGTTTGTCGGCGCGCAGCACCACGTCCGGGTCACGGCTCACCGCCGGCTCATAGCCGTGGCGCGCAATGGCCGATTTCACGGAGTTCAGGTTGGCGCATCCGGTATCCAGAATCACCACGTTCATTACAACACTCCTTTCGACGAGGGAAGGGCGTCACCTTCCACGCGAATTGCCTGGCGAAGGGTACGGCCAAAGGCTTTAAAGAGGCTCTCCACGCGGTGGTGATCGTTCTTGCCCTTGGTCTTCAGGTGCAGCGTCAGGCCCATGGTGTAGGACAGTGAGCGGAAGAAGTGCTCCACCATTTCGGTGCTCAGATCGCCCACGCGCTGATAGGTGAAATCGGCTTTATATTCCAGGTGCGGACGACCGGAGATGTCCATCGCGCAGCGCGCCAGACACTCGTCCATCGGCAGGACAAAGCCAAAACGGTTAATGCCGCGCTTATCGCCGAGCGCCAGCTTCAGGGCCTCGCCCAGCGCCAGGCCGGTATCTTCCACGGTGTGGTGATCGTCGATATAGAGGTCGCCTTTTACCGCGATCTCCATGCGGAAGCCGCCGTGGGTGGCAATCTGATCCAGCATGTGATCGAAGAAACCGACGCCGGTGTGGATCTTGCTGCCACCTTCACGGTCCAGCCAGACCTTCACGTCAATCTGCGTCTCTTTAGTGTTGCGCTCAACGTGGGAATAGCGGTCGCGTTTTGTCAGCTGCTCGCCAATCTTCGCCCAGTTAAGGTTGTTGCGGTCGTAGCGCAGCCCCGCGATGCCCATGTTTTCCGCCAGCGTAATATCGGTGATGCGATCGCCGATGACATAGCTGTTGGTTTTATCCAGCGCATCTTCAGCCAGGTAACGCTCTACCAGCTTCACCTTTGGCTTACGGCAGTCGCACTCGTCGGCCGGCATGTGCGGGCAAATCAGCACTTCATCAAATACCACGCCCTGAGAGGTCAGCACCTGCATCATCAGATTATGCGGGCCGTCAAAGTCTGCCTGCGGGAAGCTGTCGGTACCCAGACCATCCTGGTTGGTGATCATCACCAGCTTAAAGCCTGCTTTTTGCAGCTTGAGTAGCTCCGGGATAACGTCCGGTTCAAAAGCCAGCTTGTCGAATCGGTCGACCTGAAAATCGGCTGGTGGCTCCGAAATAAGGGTGCCGTCACGATCGATGAAAAGGATCTTCTGGGTCATATTTTCTCCGCTTTCAGGGCGTCAATCACGCGCTGGCTCTCTGCACGGGTGCCTACGGTAATGCGCAGGCACCCGCTCAGAGAAGGTTGTTTATTCTGGTCTCGTAAGATAATGCCCTGATCCCATAAAGATTTAAATACGGCACTGGAGGCGATGAAGCGCACCAGGATGTAGTTGGTTTCTGAGTCGAATACCTGCTCCACGCATGAGATATCCTTCAGGGCGGTCACCAGATACTGACGTTCCTCCAGAATTTGCGCCACGCGCTCGCGCATCGCGTTGATCCCCTGTGGCGTCAGCGCCTGTGCGGCAATATCGGCAACCGGCGTCGAGAGCGGGTACGGGGCGATCACTTTCAGCAGCAGGTCGATGACCTCTTTATTCGCCAGCGTGAATCCGCAGCGCAGACCCGCAAGGGCAAAGGCTTTCGACAGCGTACGCAGTACCACCAGGTGCGGGTACTCCTCCAGCCAGCCTGCCAGCGTCGCCTGCGGGCAGAACTCGATGTAGGCTTCGTCGGCCACCACCAGGGCTTTACCGCGCGTCATCTCCAGCAGGGTGCGGATATCCTGCGGGTTGATAATCTGTCCGGTCGGGTTGTTCGGGCTACAGACAAACACCACTTTTACGCCATCGAGATTGTCGGCAATGCCCTGCAAATCCAGCTGCCAGTTCTCCAGCGCCTGCACGTTGCGGCACGCCACGCCGAAGGTTTCCGCGCTAACGCTGTACATGCCGTAGGTAGGCTGGCAGTACATCACCGCGTCTTTGCCCGGCTCGCAGAAGGCGCGGATCAGCAGTTCAATGCCCTCATCAGCGCCGCGACTGACCAGCACCTGCTCTGGCTTCACTCCCGCATACTGCGCGTAGTTTTCAATCACCGCTTTCGGCTGACATTCCGGATAGCGGTTCAGCGTTTGCTGCGACAGCTCAAACTGCACCGCCGTCGGGAATTCGTTGGCGTTCAGCCAGACATCCCCTTTGCCGCCGAGACGACGCGCGGACTGGTAAGGCGTCAGGCGACGGACATTTTCTCGGGCTAATTCTTCAATGTTCATGCTTGCTCCTTCAGAGCTGCAACGCGCAGCGTAACGGCATTTTTGTGGGCGGTCAGCCGCTCGGCGGCAGCGAGGGTTTCAATTGTAGACGCCAGTGACGCAAACCCTTCGCGGGAGAGCTCCTGAACGGTCATGCGTTTCTGGAAATCCGCCAGGCCCAGGCTCGAACAGGTTGAGGTGTAGCCATACGTGGGCAGCACGTGGTTGGTGCCGGAGGCGTAATCGCCCGCAGACTCCGGTGACCAGTCGCCGAGGAACACCGAGCCTGCGCTGGTAATGCTGTCGACCAGATCGCGCGCGCTGCGGGTCTGAATAATCAGGTGCTCCGGACCGTACTGGTTGGAGATGGCAATGCACTGCGCCAGGTCGCGCGCCACAATCAGGCGGCTGGCCGCTAGTGCCTGACGTGCCGTGTCGGCGCGGGGCAGGTCGGCAAGCTGACGCTCCACGGCTTCGCCCACGCGTTTCGCCATATCGGCGTCCGGCGTCAGCAGGATGACCTGCGAGTCCGGGCCGTGTTCCGCCTGAGAAAGCAGGTCGGACGCCACGAAGTCCGGCGTTGCGCCGCTGTCGGCAATCACCAGCACCTCAGACGGGCCGGCAGGCATATCGATGGCCGCGCCGTCCAGACGCTGGCTGACCTGACGCTTGGCTTCGGTCACGTACGCATTGCCCGGGCCAAAAATCTTGTCGACCTTCGGAATGGATTCCGTGCCGAACGCCAGGGCTGAAATCGCCTGCGCGCCGCCCACTTTATATACCGCCTGCACGCCGCACAGCTTCGCCGCATAAAGGATCTCGTCGGCAATCGGTGGCGGTGAGCACAGCACCACTTTCTGACACCCGGCAATGCGTGCGGGAGTCGCCAGCATCAATACGGTGGAGAAAAGCGGGGCAGAGCCGCCGGGAATATAGAGGCCGACGGATGCAACCGGGCGCGTGACCTGCTGGCAACGCACGCCGGGCAGGGTTTCAACATCCACGGTCTGCAGCTTTTGCGCGGTGTGGAAGGTATCAATGTTTTTCACCGCGACGGCCATCGCCTGTTTGATGTCGTCACCCAGACGATTGCTGGCATCAATGATTTCCTGCTCGGTAACCCGTAATGCGCCGACTTCCGTCTTATCAAACTTCTCGCTGTATTCACGCAGCGCGTCATCGCCACGTGCTTTGACGTTGTCCAGGATCTCGGCCACGGTGCGTGAGATGCTTTCTGAGGCGGAAATCGCCGGGCGCATCAGCAGATCGCGCTGCTGTGCGTCGCTACAGGTATTCCAGTCGATGATTGTGTTAAAGCTCATGGCCATTACTCCATCATCTTCTCAATAGGCAGCACCAGGATGGAGCTTGCGCCCAGCGCCTTCAGTTTTTCCATGGTTTCCCAGAACAGGGTTTCGCTGCTCACCATGTGCATCGCCACGCGCTGCTGATCGCCCGCCAGCGGCAGGATCGTTGGACGCTCAGCGCCCGGCAGCAGGGCAATCACTTCATCCAGACGCTCGGTTGGGGCGTGCATCATGATGTATTTGGACTCACGCGCCTGAATCACGCCCTGAATACGGGTCAGCAGCTTGTCGATCAGCTGCTGCTTGGCATCGGCCATCTCGCCGTCGCGCTGAATCAGGCACGCTTTAGAGCGGTAGATCACTTCCACTTCGCGCAGACCGTTCGCTTCCAGCGTCGCGCCGGTCGAGACGAGATCGCAGATGGCGTCAGCCAGACCCGCACGCGGCGCCACTTCAACGGAGCCGTTCAGCAGGCAGGATTTAAACTGCACGCCTTTCTGGTCGAGATAACGCTTTAACAGGTGAGGGTAAGAGGTGGCAATACGTTTGCCGTTCAGCGCGGCCGGGCCGTCCCACGCTTCGTCAACCGGCGTAGCCAGCGACAGGCGGCAGCCGCCGAAGTCCAGACGACGCAGGGTGAAATAACGCGGATCTTCGCCCTGCGCGCGGCGGGTCAGCAGCTCTTCTTCCAGCACGTTTTCCCCGATGATGCCGAGGTCAACGACGCCGTCCATGACCAGGCCGGGAATATCGTCATCACGCACGCGCAGAATGTCGATGGGCATGTTTTCAGCCAGAGCAATCAGGCGCTGGGTGTGCAGGTTAATTTTAATCCCGCAGCGGGCCAGCAGTTCGCGTGAGTCATCGCTCAAACGGCCTGATTTTTGAATAGCTATGCGTAAGCGTGAGTTATCTAACATTCTTTATTCCTCGTTAACCTGTTTTAACCTGTCTGAATTCGGTCCAAAAAAAAGCCCCCGGAAGAAGATCTTCCGGGGGCTTTTTCATGCGTTCATGCACCACTGGAAGATCCAAACGTCTTCCAGCACACATCGCCTGAAAGACTAGTCAGGATGATGGTGATGATGGTGGTGTTTAAATTGAACGCGTGTCATATAAATTCTCGATGAATGCTTATTCATTTGATGTCTTTTAACCTAAACCAGTTGTACGACATATTGCAAGGGCTTTTTTTGATCATTAATTCATTTCATATTGATGCTATGAATTGTGTGTTCTGCCGGGCTGGCGTAGCCTTATAAAAGACGAGTAAGAGTCAGGAGAATTCGCATGAAAAAGGTCGCGATTGTCGGTTTAGGATGGCTGGGAATGCCGCTGGCGATGTCATTAGCCGCGAAAGGCTGGCAGGTGACCGGGAGCAAAACAACGGCGGATGGGGTGGAGGCAGCGCGCATGTGCGGTATTGACGGCGTTGAACTGCGCCTTGAACCGGAGCTGGTGTGTGATGCTGACGATCTGGACACGCTGATGAACGTCGATGCGCTGGTGATCACGCTCCCCGCGCGGCGCAGCGGGCCGGGCGAGTCGTTTTATCTGCAGGCGATGCAGGAGATCGTCGACAGCGCACTGGCGCACCATGTTCCGCGCATCATTTTTACCAGCTCGACGTCGGTCTATGGCGAGGTTGAAGGCGTTGTTAAGGAGAGTTCCGAGCGCCGTCCCGTTACGGCGAGCGGTCAGGTTCTGAAAGAGCTGGAAGACTGGCTGCATAATCTTCCCGGCACGCAGGTCGATATCGTACGTCTGGCGGGGCTGGTGGGCCCTGGCCGCCATCCGGGACGCTTTTTTGCCGGAAAATCTGCGCCGGACGGCCAGCATGTCGTCAATCTTGTCCATCTTGACGATGTTGTAAGCGCGATTGAGCTACTCTTACAGGCTCCGAAAGGTGGACACATCTATAATATATGTGCACCTTCCCATCCGGCGCGCAGCACGTTTTACCCGCTGATGGCACGTCAGCTGGGCCTGGCGGCGCCGGTTTTCGGTGAGGCAAAGGATGACAGTAAAGGCAAAATTGTTGATGGCAATCGCATTTGTCATGAGCTGGGGTTTGAGTATCAGTATCCCGATCCGCTGGTGATGCCCATGGAATAAGACCCGCAGCGGAGACGATCGCGCACCAGAAGGGGGGCGAGCATGAAACCGCTGCTGGATGTTCTTATTATTCTGGATGCTCTGGAAAAAGAGGGGAGCTTTGCCGCTGCGTCAGCAAAGCTCTACAAAACCCCATCTGCGCTGAGCTATACCGTTCAAAAACTGGAGAGCGATCTCAATATTCAGATCCTCGATCGCTCCGGGCACCGCGCTCGTTTTACCCGTACCGGACAGATGCTGCTGGAAAAAGGCCGTGAAGTCCTCCATACCGTTCGTGAGCTCGAAAAACAGGCCGTAAAACTCCATCAGGGATGGGAAAACGAGCTGGTTATTGGCGTGGATGATACCTTTCCGTTTTCTCTCCTGACGCCGCTGATTGAAGCCTTCTATCAACACCACAGCGTGACCCGGCTCATCTTTATCAACGGCGTGCTGGGTGGCTCCTGGGATGCCTTAACGCAGGGCAGGGCGGACATTTTCGTCGGTGCACTCCATGAGCCTCCCCAGCTGAGTGATTTTGGTTTTGCCCGGCTGGGCGTGCTGGAGCAGGTGTTTGCCATAGCGCCTCATCACCCGCTGGCTCAGGAACCCGAGCCGCTTAACCGTCGCGTGATTAAGGGCTACCGCGCCATAGTCGTCGGGGACAGCTCTCGTCCGGAATGTTCGGTCTCCTCGCAGCTGCTTGATGAGCAGGAGGCCATTACCGTTTTCGACTATAAAACCAAGCTGGAACTGCAAATAAGCGGCCTTGGCTGCGGCTATTTACCCCGCTATCTGGCGCAGCGGTTTATAGACAGCGGTGCGCTTGTTGAAAAACAGGTACTTGCTCAAAGCAGTAATGAATCGGTATGGGTAGGCTGGAATGAACAAACTGCCGGGCTTGCAAGCGCCTGGTGGCGAGACGAGATTTTAGCAAATAGTGCTATCGCCGCCGTTTACTCTCAGCCCGGCGTCCAGAAATCAGCCAGTTAGCAAAAAGAAAAACGGACCTGGCGTTGCAAAGTATTGCCTTTTGTATCCGATGTGGGGCAAAATGCCGCCGCTGCAACCAAATGAATAATCGACGATATAAAAGGCGTCGGTTATTTTTTTTTGCATGTACGAAACGAAACTAAAAACCAAGAGGCCGGGCTTCGTACCGGATAGATATTTACTAAAATCCGACAGTTGTTGTCGCTGAGGAAGAAAGAAATGGGGCACTTTTTCGCTTACGTGGCGGTTATCACCGTAAAGGAGAATAACTATGTCGCATAACGCAACTCCAAACACCTCTCGCGTGGAATTACGTAAAACGCTTACGTTGATTCCGGTTGTTATGATGGGCCTTGCCTATATGCAACCGATGACGCTGTTCGATACATTCGGTATCGTATCAGGCCTCACAGACGGTCATGTGCCGACGGCATACGGCTTCGCGCTGATTGCGATCCTCTTTACCGCGCTGAGCTACGGTAAGCTGGTACGTCGCTATCCGTCTGCTGGTTCCGCCTACACCTATGCCCAGAAATCCATCAGCCCGACAGTTGGCTTTATGGTGGGCTGGTCTTCGCTGCTCGACTATCTGTTCGCGCCGATGATCAACATTCTGCTGGCAAAAATTTATTTTGAAGCGCTGGTGCCGTCGATTCCATCCTGGATGTTCGTCGTGGCGCTGGTGGCCTTTATGACTGCCTTTAACCTGCGCAGCATTAAGTCCGTTGCCAACTTTAACTCCGTGATCGTCGTCCTTCAGGTTGTCCTGATTGCCGTTATTCTTGGCATGGTGATTTACGGTGTGTTCCACGGTGAAGGTGCCGGCACTCTGGCGAGCAGCAAGCCGTTCTGGTCTGGTGATGCCCATGTGATCCCGATGATTACCGGGGCAACCATTCTGTGCTTCTCCTTTACCGGTTTTGACGGCATCAGCAACCTGTCTGAAGAAACGAAAGATGCAGAGCGCGTGATCCCTCGTGCAATCTTCCTGACGGCGCTGATTGGTGGTCTGATCTTTATTTTCTCGACCTATTTCCTGCAGCTGTACTTCCCGGATATCTCCCGCTTCAAAGATCCGGATGCGTCTCAGCCGGAAATCATGCTCTATGTGGCGGGTAAAGCGTTCCAGGTTGGCGCGCTGATCTTCTCCACCATTACCGTACTGGCGTCCGGTATGGCCGCGCATGCAGGCGTTGCGCGTCTGATGTACGTGATGGGCCGCGATGGCGTATTCCCGAAAAGCTTCTTCGGCTACGTTCATCCAACCTGGCGTACCCCGGCGATGAACATCATCCTGGTCGGTGCCATTGCGCTGCTGGCGATTAACTTTGACCTGGTGATGGCAACGGCGCTGATTAACTTCGGTGCGCTGGTGGCGTTCACCTTTGTTAACCTGTCGGTTATCTCTCAGTTCTGGATCCGTGAAAAGCGTAACAAGACGCTGAAAGACCACTTCCAGTATCTGTTCCTGCCGATGTGCGGTGCCCTGACCGTGGGCGCGCTGTGGGTTAACCTGGAAGAGAGCTCTATGGTGCTTGGCCTGATTTGGGCGGGTATCGGCCTGATTTACCTGGCCTGCGTCACGAAGAGCTTCCGTAACCCGGTTCCTCAGTACGAAGACGTCGCGTAATGACTCGCCGGGTGGCGCTAGCGCTTGCCCGGCCTACAAAACGACACACCCGTAGGCCTGTGCCAGCGGGCAAAAAAAAGCCGGAGACATCGCCTCCGGCTTTTTTTATACCCCTCGCTCAGACAATCTCTTGAGCGTACTGGAACAGGGATTTCAACAGCGCCTGTTTCTCAGCATTCCCTTCATACTGGCCATAAAGCATTTCCAGCTCCTGGGCATAGCTGTTAAGAAACTCCTGAGTAAAGACATTGCGACGGTGCTGCAGCCAGCGTTCCTGCTCTGCCTCGTCCAGCGTGCCGGGGTAGTTACGCGCGCGGTAGTTAAACATCAGTTTTTCGATGCGTTTATCGGCGAAAGTAATATCCAGCGCCGGTAAGTTACGCGGCTCGGTTTGCAGAACGATATTCATCGTCGCGCGATCGGCATCGCTGAAGAAACCGTTGTAGAGCTGGGCATCCACGTTTTCTGACGGAACGAACGGCTCCGCCTCGGCAAAGATCGCGACCACTTTCTCGCGCACCTGCGGGTTATCGCGCAGCACTTTCAGGTTATCGAGGCAGTGCTGCCGGTTAATACCCAGTCTGTCCGCATCTTCCGGGCGCAGCGTATTCGCCTGCGCCAGTACCGGACATTTATTGATATGCACCAGTTTGACCGGCACCGCAGGCAGATCGCCGAGTTCATTTTTCGGTGTGTAAAGCCGTTCGCGCAGGCTATCGCTGTCGAGCTCGAGCAGCGGTGAAATATCGCCGGCTAAATCCACCATGATGACCGCATTACGATTGTCCGGATGCCAGGCCAGCGGGGCGACCCAGCTGGTATTCCCGCGCCAGGCGCCAAACATGCCGGAGATATGCACCAGGGGTTTCATCTGCGGTACGTCAATAAGGGTCATGAGCTTCTGTTTGCTGCGGTGGCTCAGCAGATACTCAAACAGCCGGGGCTGCGCGTTTTTCACCAGCTTCGCCATGGCAATGGTGGCATAGACGTCCGCCATCGCGTCATGGGCATTGCTGTGCTCGATGCCGTTGGCGCGCGTCAGGTGTTCCAGCCGGAAGCTCGTCAGCCCTTCCTCATTTTCCGGCCAGTTAATGCCCTCAGGACGCAGGGCATAACAGGCGCGCATGATGTCGAGCAAATCCCAGCGTGAATTGCGGTTCTGCCAGCTCCAGGCATAGGGATCGTAGAAGTTACGATAGAAGATGTTGCGCGTCACTTCGTCATCGAAGCGGATGTTGTTGTAACCGACCACGCAGGTATTGGGGACGGTAAACAGATCGTGGATGCGTCGGGCAAATTCTGCCTCGTTAACGCCTTTCTCGCGCGCTTCCTGAGGAGTGATCCCGGTGACCATGACCGCCCCGGGCTGCGGCAGGTAGTCATCAGCCGGTTTGCAGTAAAAGACCTCAGGCTCGCCAATAATGTTGAATTCGTCGTCGGTACGGATGGCGGCAAACTGCGCCGGTCGGTCCAGCGCCGGATGCGTGCCAAAGGTTTCGTAGTCATGAAATAAAAAAGTCGGGCGAGCGGCAGAGTCAGACACCAGTAATACCATCCTGTTAAAAAATGACGTCACTATGGTAAACGATCGTGCGGTTCAGACCGAATAAAAAGCACCGCCGTGACGCAAATTTGCGCGCCAGCTTCAGAGAAAAATCTGCGTTCTGTCACATTTTTTTGCAATTAAGCCAGGTAACGACATCAGAACTCCCGTAAAAAGGTCATCGATTTTTAATGACCTGAGGATATACCGTTGAAACGCCGTCTGTTTATTGCTGTTTCTTTACTCGCTTCGAGTGTCTCATCTGCTTTTGCGGCCGAACCACTGGATTTTTCGCCGCAGCCTCCGGCGATTCAGGCTGGCTCCTGGGTGCTGATGGACTACACGACTGGTCAGATCTTAACGGCGGGCAACGAACATCAACAACGTAATCCGGCGAGCCTGACCAAGCTGATGACGGGGTATGTGGTCGATCGGGCCATTGATAGCCATCGCATTACGCCGGACGACATTGTCACCGTCGGGCGTGACGCGTGGGCAAAAGGCAACCCGGTTTTTGACGGCTCGTCGCTGATGTTCCTGAAAGAGGGCGATCGCGTCTCCGTGCGTGACTTAAGCCGCGGTCTGATTGTCGATTCCGGCAACGACGCCTGCGTGGCGCTGGCCGATCACGTGGCGGGCGGCCAGCCGCAGTTTGTGAAGATGATGAACGACTACGTGCAGAAGCTGAACCTGCGCGATACGCACTTTGAAACCGTCCACGGGCTGGACGCACCGGGCCAGCACAGCTCGGCCTATGACCTGGCCGTACTTTCCCGGGCCATCATTCACGGCGAGCCTGAGTTTTACCATATGTACAGCGAAAAGAGCCTGACCTGGAACGGGATCACCCAGCAAAACCGTAACGGCCTGCTGTGGGATAAAACCATGAACGTGGACGGGCTTAAAACGGGGCACACCTCGGGAGCGGGCTTTAACCTGATTGCGTCCGCCGTTGACGGGCAGCGTCGTTTAATCGCGGTGGTGATGGGGGCGGACAGCCCGAAAGGGCGTGAGGACCAGGCCCGAAAACTGCTGCACTGGGGGCAGCAGAACTTCGATACGGTGCAAATTCTGCACAACGGTAAAAAAGTGGGGACAGAGCGTATCTGGTACGGCGATAAGGAGCAGGTGAAACTGGGCACCGACCAGGACTTCTGGCTGGCCCTGCCGAAAGCGGAAGTGCCGAACATCAAAGCCAAATACGTGCTGGATAAAAAAGAGCTGGAAGCGCCGATTGCTGCGCATCAACGGGTCGGGGAGATCCAGCTCTATGACCGCGACAAGGTGGTGGCGCACTGGCCGCTGGTGACGCTGGAAGCCGTTGATAAAGGTGGACTGTTTTCTCGCATGAGCGATTATCTGCATCACACGCTCTAGCGGTTGACGAGCAGACTGGCAGGGTTGCGAGTCTGCTCACATAATAAACACTTCTCGTTTGCTGAACCCTCAGAATCCGCTTTATAGTGTATGTATATACAGTAATAAATGGAGGCAGCATGGACTACAGCATCAAGCAGCAAAAGAAACGTAAGATTGCCGGTTTTCATTTGGTCGGACCGTGGGAACAAACGGTAAAACAGGGCTTTGAACAGCTGGTCATGTGGGTGGACGGGCGCCACATTGAGCCGCTGGAGTGGGTTGCGGTCTACTACGATAATCCGGATGAGGTCCCGGCAGAAAAACTGCGCTGCGATACGGCCGTTACGGTACCGGATGATTTCGTTATCCCGGAAAACAGCGAAGGCGTCATGATGACGGAAATCGCGGCCGGGGATTATGCCGTGGCGACGGCGCGCGTTGAAAACTACGACTTCGCCACGCCGTGGTATCAGTTCTTTAATTCCCTGCTGCAGGACAATAAGTACCAGATGGCGCTCAAACCCTGCTTCGAGCGCTATCTCAATGACGGCAATGCAGACGGCTACTGGGATATCGAAATGTATATCGCGGTAGAGCATAAAACGGCTTAAGCCTGCTAAATGAAGGGTTTTTCAGCCGGGAGCGATCCGCCCGGCTGAAAACACAGTACAATTGTGATTTGCCGTGTAGCTGGAGAGCGGGTGTGCGTCCCGACAAATCATTAACCCCTTTTGAAATTCGGTTGTACAAACATTACCGCGTGGTGCACGGGTGTCGCATCGCGCTGGCTTTCGTATTGACGTTTGTGCTGGTCCGTTTGCTGGATGTTCCGGAAGGGACGTGGCCGCTGATCACGCTGGTGGTGGTGATGGGGCCCATCTCGTTTTGGGGAAACGTTGTTCCGCGCGCCTTTGAGCGAATTGGCGGGACGGTTTTAGGCTCGGCCCTTGGGCTTATCGCCCTGAAGCTGGAGCTCATCTCATTTCCCGTGATGCTGGCATGGTGCGGTGCCGCCATGTTCCTGTGCGGCTGGCTGGCGCTGGGTAAGAGGCCGTATCAGGCGCTGCTGATTGGTATTACGCTCGCGGTGGTTGTCGGTGCGCCCGCCGGGGATATGACCACCGCGCTGTGGCGAAGCGGGGATGTCATCCTGGGGTCACTGCTGGCCATGCTCTTCACCGGTATCTGGCCGCAGCGGGCTTTTCTGCACTGGCGTATTCAGATGGCGAACTACGTCACCGCCTTTAACCGCGTCTATCAGGCCGGTTTTTCCCCGAATCTGGTTGAGCGTCCCCGGCTGGAAAAGCATCTGCAAACGATCCTCAACGACGTGGTCAAAATGCGCGGCCTGATCACGCCCGCCAGCAAAGAAACCCATATTCAGAAATCGATTTTCGAAGCCATCCAGACGGTAAGCCGCAATCTGGTCTGCATGCTTGAACTGCAGATCAACGCGCACTGGGCCTCGCGTCCCAGCCATCTGTTGATGCTTAACGCGCAGACCCTTAAAGAGACCCAGCAGATGACGCAGCAAACGCTGTTGACCATCGCCCATGCGCTCTATGAAGGGAACCCGCAGCCGATACTGGCCAACAGCGAGCGGCTGAATGAGATCGTTGCGGAGCTGAAGCAGCTAATCAATGAGCGCCAAAGCGATAACGTGGCGGAAACGCCTATTCATGGCTATGTCTGGCTGAGCATGGAACTGGCGCGGCAGCTTGAGCTGTTATCGCACCTTATTTGCCGGGCGCTGCGCAAATAAAAGGCGTATGTGACGCCTGCTGCTTCGATTCAGCAGCAATTGGGGTTATGATAGCTTTAAACGATATACTCATTGTCATTCGCAGCCGCTGTCAGTAAGGTTATTGTTACAACGGTTGCCTTAACGAATCCGAATCTCACATTATCAGGGGTGTAAAAATGGAAACTACCAAGCCTTCGTTCCAGGATGTTCTGGAATTCGTCCGCCTGTTCCGCCGCAAAAACAAGCTGCAGCGTGAAATCCAGGACGTTGAGAAGAAGATCCGTGACAACCAGAAACGTGTTCTGCTGCTCGACAACCTGAGCGACTACATCAAGCCAGGTATGAGCGTTGAAGCTATTCAGGGCATCATCGCCAGCATGAAGAGCGACTATGAAGACCGCGTTGATGACTACATCATCAAAAATGCTGAGCTGTCCAAAGAGCGTCGCGACATCTCCAAGAAGCTGAAAGTGATGGGCGAAATCAAAAACGGCGAAGCAAAAAGCGAGTAATCGCAGCGAATAGTGAAAAAGGCTCTCTGGTGACAGAGAGCCTTTTTTTATGATTCAGAACGCGGCTGTAGCTGATAAATCCAGGCCTTAACCTGCTTGCCTTCAAGGGTGGTCACCGTGACCTCAACCCGATCGTAACCGTCTTCAAATTCGTCCAGCATTTGCCAGTGTGCGGCAAGGTTATCCGAGATAAACAGATAGCCTTCGACGCGGGGTCCGTCAGGGTGGAGCACAATTCCCGGGAAGTCCGCCGCTGCGCCCCAGCCGCGTTCGTAAAACGTGCCGGATACGGAACCGGCCAGCCATTCGCCGCCAATGTTTTCAAGAATATGCGCATTAGAGTGGCCCGGGCGCAGCGTGCCGTAGACAAACAGAGCGTTCATTTTCCCTCATCCGCAAAGCAAAAAGCCTGCTTTAAAAGCAGGCTTTTTAAATTTGGCTCCTCTGACTGGACTCGAACCAGTGACATACGGATTAACAGTCCGCCGTTCTACCGACTGAACTACAGAGGAATCGTTGTGGACGCTTATCTTAGCGGCGAAAAAACTTTTGTCAAACCTGATCTTAGGGAAAATCGACTGATTGCTGATTCTGTCGTCAGTTTGTTGTAAATCAACACATCTTTTTCTGGAAAATACTTTGCAGGATTAGCATTTGTCCCCCATCATTTGAAATGGAGTTTCAACTTTTCTCGCTAAGGTCCATTTTGAACGTCACTGCCTCCTTACGCCAGGCGATAACGCGCACGCCGTGGTATGCAAAACGTAAAAGCTATCGTGTCCTGTTCTGGCGTGAAATCACCCCTCTTGCCGTGCCTATCTTCCTGGAAAATACCTGCGTTCTGCTGATGGGGGTTTTGAGCACCTTCCTGGTTAGCTGGCTGGGGAAAGAGGCGATGGCAGGGGTTGGGCTGGCGGACAGCTTTAACATGGTGGTGATCTCGTTCTTTGCCGCCATAGATCTCGGGACGACGGTGGTGGTGGCTTTTAGCCTCGGCAAGCTTGATCCCAAACGTGCACGCGAGGCGGCACGCCAGTCGCTGATGATCATGACCATTTTTTCGATCGTTCTGGCGGCGGTGATCCACTATTTCGGTAAAGAGATTATCGACTTTGTCGCCGGGGAGGCCACGAACGAGGTTAAAGACCTGGCGCTGACCTATCTGGAGATGACCGTCTTAAGCTATCCGGCGGCTGCCATTGCGCTGATTGGCAGCGGCGCGCTGCGCGGGGCGGGCAACACCAAAATTCCGCTGCTGATCAATGGCGGGATGAATATCCTGAATATCATTATCAGCAGCGTGCTGATCTACGGCGTGTTCTCGTGGGAGGGGCTGGGGTTCGTTGGTGCCGGACTGGGGTTAACCATTTCACGCTATATCGGTGCGGTAGCCATCATTGGGGTGCTGATGGCGGGGATCACCCCCTCGCTGCGTCTGACGCTGAAAAGCTATTTCCGTCCCTTTAATTTCGCCATTATCTGGGAAGTGATGGGGATCGGCATTCCCGCGAGCATTGAATCGGTGTTGTTCAACGGCGGGAAGCTGCTCACGCAGATGTTTGTCGCCGGGATGGGGACCGACGTTATCGCCGGTAACTTTATCGCCTTTTCTATTGCCTCGCTGATTAACCTGCCGGGTAACGCGCTGGGTTCGGCATCGACCATCATTACGGGTAAACGGCTCGGGAAAGGGCAGATAGGCCAGGCGGAGCGGCAGCTGCGGCACGTCTTCTGGCTGTCGACCATTGGGCTGACGCTGATCGCCTGGGGAACCGCGCCGTTTGCCGGGCTGATGGCCTCGTTCTATACCCACGAAGACGACGTTAAAGAGGTCGTTAAGATCCTCATCTGGCTCAACGCGGCCTTCATGCCCATCTGGGCGGCCTCATGGGTATTGCCCGCCGGGCTGAAAGGGGCGCGCGATGCCCGCTTTGCGATGTGGGTATCGATGCTCGGCATGTGGGGATGTCGCGTTGTCGCGGGGTATACGCTCGGGGTGATGCTCGGATGGGGTGTGGTCGGCGTCTGGCTGGGGATGTTCCTCGACTGGGCCGTGCGGGGCGCGCTGTTCTACTGGCGGATGGTCAGCGGGCGCTGGCTGTGGAAATATCCGCGGAAAAATGCCTGACAATTGCGCGAAGTGGAGAATAATTCGGCAAACGATCGGAAATGTGCATTCTGCCTTTGACATCCCGGGGGAGCATCGATAATATGCGCCCCGTTCACACGATTCCTCTGTAGTTCAGTCGGTAGAACGGCGGACTGTTAATCCGTATGTCACTGGTTCGAGTCCAGTCAGAGGAGCCAAATTTGAAAAGCCTGCTTTTAAAGCAGGCTTTTTGCTTTTCTGCGAAAGGTAAATGCAAAACGGCAACCTTGTTGCCGTTTTTACTGTGTGCACCCTCTCCCGTGGGAGAGGGTTGGGGTGAGGGCACCAGACCGCACGAAATTACACACTAATCGGCGCCGTCGCCTCAACCAGCCACGGACGCGCATCGCTATTCACCAGAGGTAACAGCGCCTCACGTACCTGCCGGTGATACGCATCCAGCCACTGTTTCTCCTGCTCGCTCAGCAGATGCAGCTCAACCTGACTTAAGCCGATCGGGATCAGCGTCAGCGAGGCAAATCTGCAGAACCCCGGACGGCTCTCCACAATCTCCACCTGGTTTTCAATACGAATACCGTGGCTATCGCCCAGATAGTAGCCCGGCTCGATAGTCATGATATTGCCCGCCACCAGCGGCCACGGGTTGACCTTTTTGGCGATGCGATGCGGGTTCTCATGGATCAGCAGCTGGTGCCCCACGCCGTGCCCCGTGCCGTGATCGTAATCCAGCCCCATCTCCCACAGCGGGCGACGCGCAAACGCATCCAGCTGATGCCCCTGAGTCCCGGAAGGAAACTGCAGGGTAATGAGCGACAGGAAGCCTCTCAGCACGGCAGTGTAGTGCAGGCGCTGCTGCGGATCGACTTTGCCCCACGCCAGCGTGCGCGTGGCGTCGGTGGTGCCGTTAGCATACTGGCCGCCGGAATCGTTCAGGTAAAAATGGTCATGGCCGATAGGCTTATTGCTGGCCTCGCTCGAATGGTAGTGGCACATCGCCGCATTGCTCGAAGAGGCGGAAATGGTTTCAAAACTCTGCTCGATGAACCCGGGCTGCTGTTGACGGAACGCAAGCTGCTGCGCCTGTGCGTCAAGCTCGGTGAGCGGTTGCCCAGCCGCCTCGCGCAGCGGCACTTCACGGCTCAGCCAGGTGAGGAAGTTGACCCACGCGGCCCCGTCCTGGTGATGGCACTCGCGATAGCCTGCCAGCTCGACCGGGTTTTTAGTCGCTTTCATCAGGGTGATGGGGTCGGTCCGCCAGACAATTTCTCCCCGTGGCTCAATGGCGAAGCGCAGTGCCACCGGCGCGGAATCGGCATCAACCATCACCCGTTTTCCTACAGCAATCTGCTGGCAGCGTTCAATAAAGGTATCCTGCGGGGCAACGGTAAACGCATTGCGCACATTACCAGGCAGGGCGCTGAGCTTATTGTCGTTAACAAACCACTCAACGTGACCGTCACGACCGAGAAGGGCAAAGGAGAGCGGTACCGGGCTGTAGGGAATATCCGCACCGCGCACGTTTAGCAGCCAGGCGATGTTATCCGGCAGGGTAACGGCGAGATAATCCGCATTGTTTGCGGCCAGCACGGCGGCGACGCGCTGGCGTTTGTCCGCGCTGCGTTCGCCGCTGTGTTCAACCGGCATTTCACGGATAAGCCCCGCCGGCGCGGCAGGGCGATCGGTCCATAGCGTATCAAACGGCGAGGCTTTCAGAGGCACCAGCTCGCACTGCGTAGCAGACAGTTGCTCAAACTCCGAGTTGGTCATCAGCAGCGCGTCAAAACCGATGCGCGTTCCTGCCGCAACGTTTTCTGCAAGCCATTCTGCCAGCGGCTCGTTGTGCAGGTGGTGGATCTCAACCTCATCCATATTGACCTGAACGCGGGCCTGAACCTGATAGCGCCCGTCGACGAACAGCAGCGCTTTGTTTTTCAACACCAGCGCCACGCCGGCCGAGCCGTCAAAGCCCGTCAGCCAGGCCAGCTTTTCGTCGTAGGGCGCGCAGTATTCGCTCTGCCAGGCATCCGCGCGCGGGACGATCATCCCGTCGAGTTGACTGGCCTCAAGCCAGTGGCGCAGGGCAGAGAGCGGTGATGTGGTGTGCATGGTTTATCCTTGTTATTAGCGGAACGGCGGCTCGTTGAAGGTGCGCAGCTTGCGCGAATGCAGCTTGTCGCCCTCCGCGCGAAGTAAATCAATCGCACGAATACCAATCTGCAGATGCTCTGAGATAGCCCCTTCATAGAAACGGTTGGCCTGGCCCGGCAGCTTAATTTCCCCGTGCAGCGGCTTATCGGAGACGCACAGCAGCGTGCCGTAAGGAACGCGGAAGCGATATCCCTGGGCGGCGATGGTGGCGCTCTCCATATCGATCGCCACCGCGCGGCTCAGGTTGAACCGCAGCGCGGAGGCGGAGTAGCGCAGCTCCCAGTTGCGGTCATCCGTTGTGACGACCGTGCCGGTGCGCAGGCGCTGTTTAACCTCTTCACCCGGCATGCCGCTGACCTCTTTGGTAGCGTCATAAAGCGCGCGCTGTACTTCGGCGATGCTCGGGATTGGGATGTCTGGCGGCAGGACCGCATCAAGCACGTGGTCATCGCGCAGATAGGCGTGTGCCAGCACGTAGTCGCCAATCAGCTGGCTTTCGCGCAGGCCGCCGCAGTGGCCAATCATCAGCCACACGTCCGGGCGCAGTACCGCCAGATGGTCGCAGATGGTCTTGGCATTTGACGGGCCCACGCCGATGTTGATCAGGGTGATGCCCTGACCGTCGGCGGTGATCAGGTGCCAGGCGGGCATCTGGTGCTTTTTCCACGCCAGGTCGGAAATGGCCTGCTCGGGCGCTTCGGTCTCCGCGGTGATCCAGATCCCGCCCGCGCAGGACAGCGCGATGTACGGGCTCTCCGGGTCGAGGATCTGACTGCAGCCCCAGCGGACAAACTCATCAACGTAGCGGGTGTAGTTGGTAAAGAGCACGAACGGCTGGAAATGTTCGACTGGCGTACCGGTGTAGTGGCGCAGGCGCGCCAGGGAGAAATCGACCCGGCGGGCATCAAAATGCGACAGGGGAGAAAATTCTGCCGGGTGATAAATCCCGTCGGCCGTCTCATCGCCAATCTGTGAAAGTTCTGTCGTCGGGAAGTGGCGGGTCAGCCCCGCGCTCATGGAGCGGTCAAGGGTTAACGCCGAACCGTCAATCACGTAGGGATACGGGATCTCATGCTGCGAGGGCTCAACGGCAATGTGCGCGCCGTAATCCTGGTACAGCAGCGTGAGTTGTTCTTCAAGATACGGGCGGAACAGCGCAGGGCGGGTGACGGTGGTGCTGTAGCAGCCGGAGTGGGTAAAGCGCGCGTAGGCGCGGGTTTTGGGATTACTGCTGGCGCTGCCGTCCCAGGTCACAGAGAGCGATGGATAAACAAAAAGGCCCTCGGTTCTGGCCTTTTGGTCGGGAAGTTTCCCTGTTTCGATATATTCGCTGATGGCGCCGCGCAGCGAGTTGACGGACTGTTCGTACAGCGCGTCGAGTTTTTCCAGCGCCTGAGCCGGGGTCAGGCTGGAGCCCTTATTATTCATCTCTGTCTCCTTGTTCCACAGGTGTGCGACTCTACCCGATAGTATGTCACACGCCCGTGAAACAAAAGGGAGATCAGCCGTGGCTCGTCTCTTTCATAAGCAGCGCCGTCGCTGCCGACAGCAGGCAGCCGGCCAGCAGATAAATCGCCACGCTGTGCCAGTTGCCGCCGGAGAAGGTCACCAGCGCGGCCGCAATAAACGGCGTAAATCCGCCGCCGACCACGCTTGCGACCTGGTAGCCCACGCCCGCGCCGCTGTAGCGGTAGCTTGCGCCAAACAGCTCGGTGAACATCGGCTGCTGCACGCACACCACCATATCGTGAGCGATGTTGGCGAGCATGATGGCGAAGAAGACAATCCAGAAAATCGACTGCGCTTCGAGCGCCATAAAGAACGGCCAGGCGCTGAGGCTACCAATCAGCGCCCCGGTGATGTAAACGCGACGGCGGCCAAACCGGTCCGCCAGCCACGCGAAGCAGGGGATTGTCAGGCAACTGATCCCGCCGACCAGCAGGCCAATATTCAGGAACAGCTCGCGCGGCAGACCGAGGTTCTGCGTCGAGTAGTTCAGGGCAAACGCGGTGACGATATACATCGTCAGCAGCTCGCACAGGCGCAGGGCGATAATTTTCAGAAAAGCGCCAGGGTGCTGAACCAGCGCTTCCATCACAGGCAGACGCTTTTTGGCGAGCGGTTTTTCCAGCTGTTGTTTTTCAAACTCAGCCGACTCCTCCATCCCGTTACGGATCCACAGTGCGGCGATGACCAGCACGATGCTGAAGATGAACGGAATGCGCCAGCCCCAGCTCAGGAACTGTTCGTCGGTAGTAAGCTGGCTGATTAGCGATACCAGCCCGGTGGAAAGCAGCAGGCCTACGCCGTACCCGACCTGTACGCCGCTGCTGTAAAACGCTTTCCTGTGCTTCGGCGCGCTCTCAACGGACAGCAGCGCCGCGCCGCCCCATTCGCCGCCCACGGCGAAGCCCTGGATGGCGCGCAGGGTGACCAGCAGTACCGGCGCCCACCAGCCGATGGAGGCAAACGAGGGGAGAATACCGATAAGCGCGGTGGCGATCCCCATCATCCAGACGGTGAGCATCAGCATGCGCTTGCGGCCAAGACGGTCGCCGAAGTGGCCGAATATCACCCCGCCCAGCGGGCGAAACAGGAAGCCGACGCCGAAGGTGGCAAATGCGGCGAGCGTGCCCATTGCAGGGCTGACCTGAGGAAAAAACTCGCGGTTAAACACCAGGGCGGCAGTGATGCCGTAAAGCAGAAAATCATACCAGTCGACGACGGCACCCGCGAAGCTGCCTAAGGCCGCGCGGCGGGCACGATTGAGCGAAGGTGTCTCCTCGTTGGGACGATCGGAGATGAGGGTGGAGTCCATAGTTGTCCTGTCCATACTGATTTTTAATTATTGGTATAAGAAAAGGTCACTCACAAAGCAGCCGTCGTATCAACGGAACCTATGAGACTACCGCGACAAAACGCCTGAGAAAACGTTTTTATCTTTCCGGAAGGCGCTGAATAAATAAATTTCATCTTCCCCTACCTCGATATAAATCAGTCTGTTTGGCTCCGGTTAGTGCTGAATGGATTACAGTTATAGATACCGCTGCGCGGCCTAAGCTGAGGGAATAACGATGCAACGCACCTTTTCGGCATTCTGGATGGTCCTGTTTTTATTCGTCGCACCGCTTAACGCGGCGCCCAACGTCTACGGTGAGCAACGCATCAGCGGCTGGTGGAATGCGCTGACGGATGATATCTCACAGACCTGGGAAGAGCCTCAACGTTACGACCTGTACCTGCCGTTCCTGAGCTGGCACGCCCGCTTTATGTACGACAAAGAAAAAACGGACAATTACAATGAAATGCCGTGGGGCGGCGGGCTGGGCGTTTCCCGCTATAACGAAGAGGGCAACTGGAGCGCGCTGTTCGCGATGATGTTCAAGGACTCGCACAACGAATGGCAGCCCGCGATGGGCTATGGCTGGGAGAAGGGCTGGTATCTGGATAATGCCAAAGATTTCCGCCTTGGGCTCGGCGCCGCGGCGGGCATCACGGCGCGAGATGATTTTGCAAACTATGTCCCGCTACCGTTCATCTTCCCGCTTTTTTCGGCCGGGTATAAGCGCGTTACCGTTCAGTTCACCTATATTCCCGGGACGTATAACAACGGCAACGTGCTCTTTGCCTGGCTGCGCTTAGGCTTTTAAAGGGTGATCACCTTTTTTGCCACGGCGTTAGACAATACCAGCATGGAGAAGAGAACAGAGGTAATGAAAGTGAGCACAATCAGCGCCAGCTTCATGCCGAGAGAGGTCACCGGTATCAGCGCCGTCAGCAGATGAAACACCGAGTAGTGCACAATATACACGCCGGTCATCGTTTTGCTGATGGCGGCCAGAATGGACTCCTTAAATTCAGCGTTGCGGCGAAAGCGCACGCCGTTCGCCGCAATCACCAGCGCGATGATCAAAATGTAAATTTGAGAGCCGGTGAGAATAAAGGCGTTTCTGTCCGCCTTGAACAGCGCGAAGAAGAAGTGGCGCTCGTAAAACCAGGTGAAGAGGTAGATAAACGGGATGGCGACAACCGCCGCCCTTACCACATTTTTGCGGCTAATCCACTCGGCGACTTTCGGGTCGCAGAAAAGTTGCCCCGTCAGATAAAACAGCAGCCACGTCCACAGCCGATACTGCGGTGAAAGAGAAAGGGCGTGCGCTTCAGGATAGAGCGCCGATAGCAGATCGTATCCGTAGGAAAAGAGCAGCAGGGCGGCAATCGCGCCGCAGAACAGCGATCGCCGCTGGCTGAGCCATTCCACCGCCGGGTGGAAGGTGTAAATCACCACAAACGCAAACACGAACCAGGGCTGGATTAAATACCCGCGCTGATAGGGCTCCCACAGGTAGTAGATCGTTATCCAGAACAGAAAAACAATCACCAGACTTTTAATTTTACCCAGCTGCCAGCGGGTGCCGTGCCGTGATTGTCCGTCGAGATAGCCCGCAACGACAAAAAACAGCGGCGTGGCAATCGTCGAGATAAAGGTTAAAAACCCCAGGATCCAGTGATAGTCGTAATCATAATGATCCCAGGTGTTGTAGATGGTAAAGAAGGTCACCGCCGTCATACAGCCCAGCGTTTTGATAATGTTCAGCCCTGTCGCATTCATTGTTGTTTGGCTTCGTCCTTACGATGGAAACACGCATAGATAACGGGGAGTACCAGCAGCGTCAGGATTGTAGCAAACCCCAGTCCAAACATAATCACAACGGCCATGCTCTGGAAGAAAACGTCCAGCAGCAGCGGAGCCAGGCCGAGTACGGTCGTAAACGCGGTGAGCAGAATGGGGCGCAGGCGCGAGGTCGCGGCGTACACGATCGCCTCGTGCTGATCCTTTTGCGTTTTCTGCTGTTCGATCTCTTCCACCAGCACGATGCCGTTGCGGATCAGCATGCCGCTCAGGCTCAGCAGACCAATCAGCGCCATAAAGCCAAAGGGAATGCCGGTAAGTAAAAATCCCGGCGTCACGCCAATCAGCGCCAGCGGTACTGTCAGCCAGATGGCGACCGCATTTTTCACCGAGCTGAACATCAGCACCGTAATAACAAACATCACCAGATACCCGAGAGGTAGCGTAGTGAATAGCCCTTGCTGCGCTTCGCTGGAGTTTTCCGCGTCGCCCCCCCACTCGATGCTGTAGCCGTGTGGCAGGCTAAGGGCATCAATCTGCGGCTTCACGCGGGCAAGAATGTCCCCGGAGGTTTGTTGGCTCAGCGGGTCCGGGTCCGTCTGAACCGTCAGCACCCGCGAGCGGTCGCGTCGAAGGATGAGCGGATCTTCCCACTCCAGCGAGAAGCGGCTGACGACGTTACTCAGCGGGATATACTGCTGCCGCGTCTGGCTCCACACCAGCACGTTGTTCAGGTGATTGGCGTCCAGCCGTTCGCTCTCAGGCGGGCGCACCACGACCGGGAGCAGGTCGCTGCCTTCCCGGTACAGCCCCGCCCGGCTGCCGGAGAAGTTCATCTCCAGCGCGTTATCAACGTCCTGCTTATCTACGCCAAGCTCGCGGCCCAGGGCGGCAACGTACTGTGGGCGGATCACCTTGCTGCGGTTTTGCCAGTCGTTCCTGACGCTGCCCGTGGCCGGGTCGCGCGTGAGGATATCGTCCACCTGGCTGGCTATCAGACGCAGCCGGTCAGGGTCGGGGCCTTTAATGCGCACCTCAATGGCGCTGTCGCCGGAGGGGCCAAACATGACGCGTTTGGTGCTGGCGTTGACCTGCGGATAGTTCCGCGCGATGTACTCATCAACGTGGCGGGTCAAGGGAGAAATGTTACGCTGGTCATCCATTCTTACCATGATTTGGGCATAGTTGCTGTACTGGCGCTGTCCGCTGTAGGTCAGAATAAAGCGCATACTTCCCTGACCAATGGTTGAGACGGTGGTCTCCACGCCAGGCTGGCCATTGATCGTCTTTTCGATATCGCCGGTCATTTTCTCAGTCCACTTGATATCCGTACCGTAGGGTAACCACAGGTCGACAAAGAAAATCGGCGTATTAGACGACGGGAAAAAGTTTTGCCGTACGGCGCCGAAGCCCCAGACAGACGCGGCCAGCAGCGCAGCCATCACAATGAGCGCCGGTGCCTTATGGTGCAGCAGCGTGTTAAGCAGGCGCTTGTAGGCGCGGTAGAGGCGTTTGTCGTAAGGATCTGACTCGTCGGTTTTATCGGGCGCGCTGTCGTTTTTAAACAACCACCACTTAATCAGCACCGGGGTGAGGGTGAGCGCCGAGAACCAGCTCAGCATCAGGGAAATCAGCAGCACCTGGAACAGGGATTTACAGTATTCCCCGGTGGAATCCTGCGACAGCCCGATAGGGGCAAACGCCAGGATGGCAATCACCGTCGCCCCCAGCAGCGGCAGGGCGGAGCGGCGGATGATGTAGTTCACGGCGGTTAGCAGCGGGGAGCCCTGCTGTCGGGCAATCAACACCCCTTCGACAATCACGATGGCGTTATCCACCAGCATGCTGAGGGCGATAATCAGCGCCCCGAGCGAGATGCGCTGCAGCTCAATGCCCCACAGATACATAATCAGCAGCGTGCCCAGCACGTTAAGCGCGAGAGAAAACGCAATGATGATCCCGCTGCGTACGCCCATAAAGACCAGCAGCACGCCGATGACAATCGCCAGCGCCATCAGAAAGTTAATAATAAAACCGTTAACGGAGTGGCCCACTTCGGCTGCCTGATCGTAAAACAGGTCTATCTGTATGCCCGCCGGTTTTTCCGCCGACATCTGATTTAGCTTCGCCTCCAGCGCGTGGCCCACGTCGATAACGTTCACGCCGGGAATAAACGAGACGCCCATGGTAACGGCTTTTTTGCCGTTGGCATGGTAGATACTGGCCGGCGATTCGTTCAGCCCGCGCGACAGCGTGGCGATATCCCGCAGACGCGTCGCCGCCCCGGTGCCGGAAGGCGTGATGATGATATCCGCCAGTTCATCAAGATTCTCGAACTCACCGGTCGGGTGCAGGCGAATGGATTCCGTGCCGGAGGTGATTTCTCCGGCGCTGGAAACGACGTTAAGTCTGCTGAGCAGGGCGGAAAGCTGGTTCAGCGTAATGCCGCGCGCGGTCATTTTGGTCAGGGAGATATCGATATTGACCTGTTGGCTAATGGCCCCGCCGATGGCGACCTTCGCGACGCCGGGGATCAGAATTAACTCCCGGCGCAGCTGCTCCGCATATCTCACCAGCTCAGGATTACTGAATTCATCTCCGGAAATGGCGAAGAAGAAGCCGAACACGTCGCCGAAATCATCATTCACAAAGGGCGTGACGACGCCGGGCGGGAACAGACGCGAGGCATCGCCCACGCGGCGGCGCAGTTCATCCCAAATCTGCGGCAGCTCGTTCGAGTGATAGCGAGAAGCGATGTTAACGGTGATTTGCGACAGACCGTTTGAAGAGATGGAGCTCACGTTGTCCAGATAAGGCAGCTGCTGAAGGGCATTCTCCAGCGGAAGCGTCACCTCTTCTTCCACCTGCTGAGCGGATGCGCCGGGGTAGTGGGTTACCACCACAGCGGTTTTGATGGTAAAGGCGGGATCTTCCAGCCTGCCGATATTCAACAGGGCGAAAATCCCCCCGATGCCCAGCAGCAGGATCGTTAGCCAGACGCGAACAGGGTTATTAATAAATTGACGAGAGATATCCATTACAGTCCCCGTTCACGCGTCCAGATACGCACCGGCTGGTTAGCATGGAGCTCCCCAACGCCCGCGGCCACCACGCGTTCGCCCGCCTTAAGCCCGCTGGTAATCACCACCCCTTCGGTGCTCACTTGCCCCACGCTGACCTTGCGGTCTTCGAGATGGAGCGCGTCGCCTTCGCCCGTTACGACCCAGACGTGCGGCTCGTTGCGAGGGCTGTTGTCCGGGTTAAAGACTGCCTCAACCGGTACGACCAGCGCCTGAGCATCCGCGCCCGCCGGGAGGTTGGTTAAATTGATGGTCACCGTACCGCTTACGCCACCGACGGCGGGAAAATCATCTGGCCGCGGCATGGTGAGTATCACTTGCCAGGTCAGGGTATTGCTGTCGCTGCTGCCCGAGTGCTCTTTGTAGACGGCGGTAAATTCCCGATCCGGCATGGCGTTAATTCTCACCACGGGGCGATACTGCGCGTTGCGAATATCAAAGGTCTTAAACAGGTTTTCAGGGATGCTGAACACCACGTCCAGCAGGTCGGTGCGGGTTAACGTCGCGATGGGCTGGCCGGGGGACACTACCTGATGATTTCGCACGTGCACGCTGGCCGCCGTCCCGCTGAAGGGGGCAACGAGCGTCATCTGATTCAGCTCTTCCCGGGCAATCTGCAGCGCCGCATTCGCCGAATCGCGGTTCGCGCGCTGCACGTCCATTTCTGCTTTCGAAATCGCCTGGCGGCCTGCCAGCGTCTGGAAGCGGTCGAACTGCCTCTGGGCCAGCGTCGCCGCCGTTTGTCTGTCGTTAACCCGCTGCTGGGCTTCACGGGCGTTCAGTCTGGCAAGCTGTTGCCCCTGCTTGATGGCTGCGCCCTGACGCACATCGAGCGCTTCAATTTGACCGGCGCGCTTGAAGGAAAGGTCTGTGGCATCGCCCGATTCAATGCGGGCGGGAAAAACGCGCTGCTGGGCGTGACCAGGAACCGTCACCTCCGCCACTTTTACCATCCTGGGAAGGGGGGAAGCTTGCTTCGGTTTTGGGTCGCACGCCGTGAGCGTTAACAAAACGAACGGTAAAAGAGAGAGATAGCGGTTCACTGTATTCCCCTAATAAATAACTGTTTTATTTATTCCATAACCTGGACAGGGGTGACACTATTCTGCCAGAACAGTGACGACCATATAGGTAAATAAACCAATCGCCGTGCTGGCGATAATGGCAAGCGCAATAAACATACCCAGACGGATCAGGCTTAAACCATACATACATTCCTCCATGAGCCGGAAGCGGTAGCTGACTATGAGCATAGTCGGCGAAAAGATAAATGTTAAATAACCATTATCAGTGGGGAAGCGCTAAACCTGATATTCCTGTGCTACGTTTAATGTTAATCATCTTTTTTTACCGTAACTGGCATTAAGGGCAACCCCCTGCATTTAATGCGTTTTTTTCTTCATTCACTCTCGTGTTGGTTATAAAAAGGATGCTCGATATGTATAAAAACATTCTCGTTCCGGTGGATGTCTACGAGACAAGCCTGGCGGATAAAGCGTTGCAGCATGCACAGTTTCTGGCGCAAAGCGCAACGGGCGACATTCATTTGCTACACGTCATGCCCAAATTTTCAGCCGAACTGACGCGTGGTTTTATTTCAGATGCGCGCAAGATGGATGAATATATGATTAATAATTCAAAAGAAAAGCTGTCTGACCTGGTCAAAAAAGTAAATCTGCCAGAAGAGCGTGTTCATCTCCACGTCCGTAGCGGGAATGTTCGTGATGAGGTTATTAAGCTGGCGGATGAACTTGCCGTCGGCGCGATTATTGTCGGCTCGCGAAATCCAAATATTCAAACCCATTTGTTAGGATCGGAGGCGGCAAGTATTGTTCGTTACGCTCATGTTCCTGTTTTCGTTATTCGTTAATTACAGAGAAGCAAGGTGATTTCTGAATAGAACCTGAGGAAGGAACGATGAAAACAGGAAAACCTGAACGTCCGTATTATCAACAAACCGTTGACGAAACCCTGTCGAATATCCACTCCACCCTGGAAGGCCTTAGCGGCACAGAGGCATCAGCCCGACTTCAGCAGCACGGTGAGAATGCGTTACCGCAAAAAAAGGGTAAACCCGCCTGGCTACGCTTCCTGGCGCATTTTAACGACGTATTGATTTACGTTCTGCTGGTGGCCGCGTTGCTTAAGCTCTTTATGGGCCACTGGGTAGACATGTTTGTGATCCTTGGGGTTGCCATCATTAACGCGCTGATTGGCCATATCCAGGAGAGCAATGCTGAAAAATCGCTGCAGAGCATTCGCAATATGCTCTCCAGCGAAGCCGTGGTGGTACGACAGGGGAATCACGAAACGATCCCCACCACGGCGCTGGTCCCGGGAGATATCGTGGTGATCCGCGCCGGGGATCGTATCCCTGCGGACCTGCGCGTGGTTGAAGCGCATAACCTGCGCGTGGAGGAGGCCATCCTGACCGGCGAATCCACCGTTGTTGAGAAAAACAGCGATGCGTTAAGCGGGGAACTGCCCTTAGGTGACCGGTATAATCTGCTCTACTCAGGCACTACCGTTAGCTCCGGCGGCGGTAAAGGCGTGGTGGTGGCAACCGGGGGCGAGACCGAGCTGGGCCACATCAATCAGATGATGTCCGACATTGAAAAGCACCGCACGCCGCTGATGGTGCAGATGGATAAGCTCGGTAAGACCATCTTCATCACTATCCTGGTGATGATGGTGGCGCTGTTTGTCTTTAGCCTCCTGTTCCGGGATATGCCGGTTTCTGAACTGGTGCTGTCGCTTATTAGCCTCGCCGTTGCCGCCGTGCCGGAAGGGCTGCCGGCCATTATTTCCATCATCCTTTCGCTTGGCGTACAGGCCATGGCGCGTCGCAAGGCCATTATTCGCAAGCTGCCTACGGTTGAAACGCTGGGGGCGATGACGGTCATCTGCTCGGATAAAACCGGCACCCTGACGATGAATGAAATGACGGTCAAAGCGGTGATTACCGCTGACACGACCTATCGCGTAGAGGGCGACAGCTACGAACCGGTGGGGAATATTCACCCCGTAGATGACCCGACGCCCGTCAGCGTGACGCAGGGTTCCCTGCTGGAACGCTATCTGCGCACCATTGACCTCTGCAATGACAGCCAGCTAATCAAAGACGAGCAGGGGCTGTGGAAAATCACCGGGGGCCCAACCGAGGGCGCGCTGAAGGTGCTGGCGGCGAAAATCCCGCTCCCACCGGTCGACACCGAAATGCGCAGCAAAATCCCGTTTGATTCACAGTATAAATACATGTCCACGCTGTACCGGCTGGGCGATGAAGAGGTGATTTTAATCACCGGCGCGCCGGACGTCCTGTTCCGCCTCTGCCAGTATCAGCAGACGAATGACGGACTGCAGCCGTTCGATCAGCCTTACTGGGAAGGGAAGATTGAAGAGTATGCCCGGGAAGGTTTGCGCATGGTGGCCGCGGCCTGGAAACCTGCCCGCGAGGGACAACGCGAGCTGGATCACCCGGACCTGCATGATGGCGTGATCCTGCTGGGTATTGCAGGGATGATGGACCCGCCGCGTCCGGAGGCCATTACCGCCATTGCCGACTGTCTACAGGCCGGGATCCGCGTGAAAATGATCACCGGCGACCACCCGCAAACGGCAATGAGCATTGGGCAAATGTTGGGGATTGGTAACGCCGCAAGCGCTATCACCGGACGTGAGCTGGAGGCGATGGACGATCGTCAGCTGAGCGACGCCGCGCAGCAGTACGATATTTTCGCCCGAACCAGCCCGGAGGATAAATTCCGCCTTGTGCAGGCTCTGCAAAGTAAGCAGGAAGTCGTGGGCATGACCGGGGATGGCGTAAATGATGCCCCCGCGCTCAAGCGGGCGGATGTGGGTATCGCCATGGGGATTAAGGGGACGGAAGTGACCAAGGAAGCCGCCGACATGGTGCTAACGGATGACAACTTTGCCACCATTGCCAGCGCGGTGCACGAGGGACGCCGGGTTTACGACAACCTGAAAAAGACCATTCTGTTCGTTATCCCCAGCAACATCGCGCAGGCTCTGCTGATCATCATCGCGCTGCTGGCGGGGAACCTGATCCCGCTGACGCCGGTCCTGATCCTGTGGATGAACATGGCGACGTCGGCAACGCTGTCGTTTGGCCTGGCGTTTGAAGCGGGTGAGAAGGACATCATGAACCGGCCACCGCGCAAGGCGAATCTTCATGTAATGGACGGCTATGCCATCTGGCGCGTGGTGTTTGTCGGTCTGATGATTGCGATTAGCGCCTTCGTGCTGGAAGCCTGGCTTCAGCCGCGCGGCTATTCGGCGGAATTTATCCGCACCGTGCTGCTGCAAACCCTGGTCACTGCGCAGTGGTTCTACATGCTCAACTGCCGCGTTAATGACGGCTTCTCGCTGAGCAAAGGCCTGCTGGCGAACAAAGGGATTTGGATCGTGAGCGGCGTACTGCTGGCGTTACAGCTTCTTATCATTTACGCACCGTTCATGCAGATGCTGTTTGGCACCGAAGCGCTGCCGTTCCGCTACTGGGTCATCACCTTCCTGATTGGTTTTGTGATGTTCCTTATTGTCGAGGCGGAGAAAGTGCTGACGCGCAGGTGGCGCAAAACCGAGGCGTAATAGCGTAAACTGAGAAAGCCTGCCTGAGACCAGGCTTTCTCTTTTTTGAGCACAGGAAACTATGATTCGACTTACCTGGTTCGTCCTTACGCTGTGTGCCGCTGTACCCGGTGCGTTTGCCGTAACCTATACGCTTCCGCCGGAAGGCAGTCGTCTGGTGGGAAACCCGATTATCATCACCGTTCCCGAGGGCAACACGCTGCCTCTGGAAGCCTTTGCCGCGCGGTACGGGCAGGGTCTAAGCAATATGCTGGAAGCAAACCCGGGCGTGGATCCTTTTTTGCCCAAATCCGGCACCCGGCTGGTGATACCTCAGCAGCTGATTTTGCCTGACACCGTCCGCGAGGGCATTATCGTTAACGCGGCAGAAATGCGCCTTTACTATTACCCACCTGGCGGTAACACCGTTGAAGTGCTGCCCATCGGCATCGGTCAGGCCGGGCGCGAAACCCCGCGTAACTGGGTGACGGCCGTTGAGCGTAAGCAGGAGGGGCCAACCTGGTCTCCGACGCCGAATACGCGTCGCGCCTATGCGGCAGAAGGGAAAACGCTGCCGGCATTCGTGCCCGCCGGGCCGGATAACCCGATGGGGCTGTATGCGATTTATATCGGCAGGCTGTATGCCATTCACGGCACAAACTCGAATTTCGGCATCGGGCTGCGGGTGAGCCAGGGCTGTATCCGTCTGCGTAATAACGACATCAAGTATCTTTTCGATAATGTTCCCGTAGGCACCCGCGTACAGCTTATCGACCGGCCGGTTAAAGTCACCACCGAGCCGGACGGCAGCCGCTGGGTGGAAGTTCACGAGCCATTATCACGTAACCGCACGGAGTTTGAATCGACCAGTAAAGTGCCGCTGCCCATTTCAGCCGCGCAGCGAACGCAGCTGATAAACGAGGGCGCGGGCGCTGAGCTGGAACGGCGGTCGGGGATGCCGGTTAAGATCGGCATGTGAAGGGAAAGTGCGGGCTGGTGCCCTCACCCCAGCCCTCTCCCGCGGGAGAGGGTGCAAACACTAAAAACGGCAACCCGGTTGCCGTTTTGCATTTACCTTGCGCAGAAAAGCAAAAAGCCTGCTTTAAAAGCAGGCTTTTTAAATTTGGCTCCTCTGACTGGACTCGAACCAGTGACATACGGATTAACAGTCCGCCGTTCTACCGACTGAACTACAGAGGAATCGTGTGAACGGGGCGCATATTATCGACCTGCGTTCGCCTTGTCAAAGGGTGGATCAACGCCTTTTGATCGTTTGCTGACAAAATCGGCAAAGTGATGTTTTTGACAGCGGAATGCACCGTCATGGTGCGGGTATACCCCTAATGGGGCAGATCATAAACTGCTGTTTCGGTAATAAAACCCCCTCTGTAATTAGGTTTCCTTATTTTCAGGCGCTTAGCGAACAATTTAGACCGCCTGGTAAAAGTGGCATTCATATTGCAAAACCTGTTCAACAACGACAGCCGTTTCCGGCACAGCATTTCGAACAGGGGGCAAAATGAACTTAAGACGACTGAAATACTTCGTAAAAATCGTCGATATCGGCAGCCTGACTCAAGCGGCAGAAGTGCTGCATATCGCGCAGCCTGCGCTGAGCCAGCAGGTGGCTACTCTGGAAGGCGAGATGGATCAGCAGCTGTTGATCCGCACTAAACGCGGCGTCACGCCAACGGAAGCAGGCAAGATCCTGTATACCCATGCGCGCACCATCCTCCGCCAGTGTGAACAGGCGCAGCTTGCTGTGAATAACGTGGGACAGACCCTGAGCGGGCACGTTTCTATCGGCCTGGCGCCGGGAACGGCCGCGTCCTCTATTACCATGCCGCTGCTGCAGGCCGTTCGCGCCGAGCTGCCTGAGGTGCTGGTGTACCTGCACGAAAACAGCGGTTCCGTGCTGAATGACAAACTGCTCAACGGCCAGCTGGATATGGCGGTCCTTTACGATCGCTCCCCGGTCGCCGGCATCACCAGCCAGCCGCTGCTGAAAGAAGATCTCTACCTCGTGGGGACCCGCGACTGTCCGGGCCAGAGCGTAGACCTTACCGCCGTGGCAGAGATGAACCTTTATCTGCCGCGCGACTACAGCGCCGTGCGCGTGCGCGTGGATGAAGCGTTCTCCCTGCGCCGCCTGACGGCCAAAATCATCGGCGAAATTGACTCAATCTCCACGCTTACCGCGGCCATTGCCAGCGGAATGGGCGTGACGGTTCTGCCGGAATCCGCAGCACGCTCGCTGTGCAGCGCGGCAAACGGCTGGATGGCGCGGATCACCACGCCTTCGATGAGCCTGCCGCTGTCGCTGAATATGTCTGCACGCGGTTCGCTGTCGCCGCAGGCGCAGGCGGTAAAAGAGATTTTGATGTCGCTGGTCAGCAAGCCGTCGCTTGAGAACCGTGAACTCCAGCTCGTGAGCTGATATTCCATAAAAGCATAAGATGCTGGTTTTTATTATTTGTTCTGCAGCGCGGCTGACTCTAACAATAGAGCTATGTCAGATGCGCCGGAGTGAATCGTGAATTTCCAGCAACTTAAAATTATCCGTGAGGCGGCCAGGCGGGACTACAACCTGACCGAGGTCGCCAATATGCTTTATACCTCTCAGTCCGGCGTCAGCCGCCATATCCGCGAGCTGGAAGAGGAGCTGGGCATAGAGATCTTTATCCGTCGCGGCAAGCGGCTGCTCGGCATGACGGAGCCGGGTAAGGCTTTGCTCACCATCGCTGAGCGGATCCTCAACGAGGCCAGCAACGTGCGTCGTCTGGCGGATCTCTTTACCAATGACGCCTCGGGCGTACTCACCATCGCCACCACCCACACCCAGGCGCGCTACAGCCTGCCGCCGGTGATTAAAGCGTTCCGCGAACTTTTCCCCGACGTCCGTCTGGAGCTCATCCAGGGCACGCCGCAGGAAATTGAAGTGCTGCTGCAAAACGGTGGGGCGGATATCGGCATTGCCAGCGAACGCCTGAGCAACGACCCGCTGCTGGTGGCGTTCCCCTGGTTCCGCTGGTACCACAGCTTATTACTCCCGGTCGATCACCCGCTGAATCAGGTTTCCCCTCTGACGCTGGAAGACGTTGCGAAATGGCCGCTGATTACCTACCGCCAGGGGATCACCGGACGCTCGCGCATAGACGAGGCGTTCAACCGCAAAGGGCTAACGCCGGACGTGGTGCTGAGCGCGCAGGATTCTGACGTGATCAAAACCTACGTCGAGCTGGGTCTGGGCATTGGTCTGGTGGCGGAACAGTCCAGCGGAGAACGCGAGGACGGGAACCTGGTGCGTCTTGATACGCGTCATCTGTTTGACGCCAACACCGTATGGCTTGGCCTGAAGCGCGGGCAACTGCAGCGCAACTATGTGTGGCGCTTTATCGAGCTCTGCAACGCCGGGCTGTCGGTGGATGAGATTAAACGCCAGGTGATGGAACCGGAAGAAGTGGCGATTGATTATCAGATTTAGGCGCTGGTTTGCCCGGTAGCGCTGCGCTGACCGGGCTCATCGCTTAGTTGAACGGATATTTTTTAAAGACCGCCTGTGATTCGAATGATTCGGCAACCGCCTGAATCTCTCTAAAATCCGCTGCGTTAACGACGTGCGGGATCATCGACTGAATAAACGTCCAGACAACCGTGCTCGTGACGGCAACCTGATCGGGAGCGGCGGAGGCCGGACGCGTCTTCAGCAAGGCATTCCATTCCCTGCAGGCCGCCAGCAGCTGGGTTGTAATGCGTTCGACCCATAAAGCGTGCTGCTTTTCCACCGGGCGCAGGTGGTGTTCATACACATTTTGCACGGCTTTCTCCGCGGCGGCGAGGATAAAGCCCAGCGTCTGAAGATCGTTTGCCAGCGCATCCGGCGCGACGGGCAGGAGCCTCCGTTCGGGTGTGGCCTGAGCCTCGAAATAATCCAGTATCAGCGACGAGTCCATCAAACGTATTCCGTTATCCAGAATCAGCGTGGGCGCTTTTACCGCGGGGTTGATTCGGGAGAACGCTTCGAAAGTGCTAAAGACCGACAGCGGCTGGCTTTCAAAATCAACGCCATAAAGCTCAAGGGAGATCGCCACGCGCCGTACATAAGGTGAATCCATCATGCCAACAAGCTTAATCATCGTTCCCGTTTTCCTGTCTCTGTGAAATAACGCGTCATTGAAGAGGATGAACAGACAGTACAATACAAACTTCCTGGCGAATATCTTCAGTATCTTACCGTAAAGGTTAGTATTACTGACATGTGGGCAAGCTGTCGTTATAGATCCAGCGCTGATAAGGGAGTGCTTTCATGTCGGATTTTCCACCCATTGCCAGTTTGCGAAGCTTTGAAGCCGTCGCCCGTCTTGGCAGCGTGACGCTGGCGGCGAAAGAACTCTACGTTACCCATTCCGCTATCAGCCAGCAGATCAAACTGCTGGAGGAGATGGTGGGCGTTAAGCTCTTTATCCGTCAGGGACGCGGGGTGCAGATCAACGAAGAAGGGCGGCTCTATGCCTTACAGGTACGCGAGGCGTTGAACCATATCGCAGATGCCACGCGGCTTGTACAGGTGAAGCCGAGAAAGCAGGAGCTGACGCTGGCGATGGTGCCGTCTTTTGGATGCCACTGGCTGTTGCCGCGTCTGGAACGCTTTCGCGCGAAATATCCACTTATCACTCTTCGGATCCAGGCCAGCCTGACGGTTACCAGCCTGCAGCAGGAGGGGATAGATATCGCGATACGGATGGGGAAGGGAAACTGGGAAGGGAGTGAAAGCCATTACCTTTTTTCCGATGAACTCATTGTGGTGGCCGCACCTGGCTATAACGGCGGTGTGCTGCCCGCTACGCCGGCTGAGATTGCAAAAAGTCATATTATTTTTTCCATGGAGTCGTGGAAAACGTGGTGCGTGAATGCGGGGCTGGAGAAAGAGATCGTGCCTGGCGGTTTATGCATTAACGACTCCAATATCATTATCGAAGCCGTTCGGCTCGGGAAAGGCATCGCGCTGGAGCGCCGCTCTCTGGTTCAGGATGCCATCACCCGGGGCGAGCTGGTCCAGCTAACCTCCATCACCGCGCCGTATCCCTGGCCTTACTGGCTGGTGACAGCACAGGCAACGGAGACGAAGCCCGAGGTGGCTCTTTTTGTCGCGTGGCTGAACGAGGAAGTGGCGGCCTGGCGGCAGTTGA
This sequence comes from Enterobacter sp. WP_7_1, assembly GCF_003688535.1. NCBI lineage: Bacteria > Pseudomonadati > Pseudomonadota > Gammaproteobacteria > Enterobacterales > Enterobacteriaceae > Enterobacter > Enterobacter sp. WP_7_1. The sequence goes on from NZ_REFK01000002.1 coordinate 551,063, forward strand.
CGGGCTGCTGAACTTTTTTCGACGCTGCTCGTAACAAAATGAATATCCGACAAGGGATACATAGAATTATTCCGGCACGCATTCAGTATTTCCGTAACCCCACAAGATTCTGCTTTTCCATCTCTGCATAATCATCGCTATAGCTTTGCACGTATATAGCTTTTGATCTATACTGGATGGGAGGTCTTGTGTGGGCAATTAACACGACGGACAGGTTTGATCGCTGGTTCACTTCGCTTGAGGATACCGATCGCGCCAGCGTACTTGCAGCACTGCTTGTTTTGCGAGAGAAGGGGCCGGGTTTATCGAGACCCTACGCTGATACGCTTAAAGGCTCTCGTCACAGCAACATGAAAGAGCTACGTATTCAGAGTAAGGGCGATCCCTTGCGGGCGTTTTTCGCCTTTGATTCAAACCGCACGGGTATCGTGCTTTGTGCAGGCAATAAGGTCGGCAATGAAAGGCGATTCTACGATGAGATGCTTCTCGTTGCTGACCGGGAATTCACTCACTGGCTGAATACATTAAAAGAGAGGGAATAGCGCGATGGGAAGAACCCTTGAGCAGCTTATAGCGGATGAAAAGCCGGAGGTTGTCGCCAGCGCTCAGGCGATAGCAACGGATATTTTGCTCAACATTCATCTGGCTGAGTTACGTGAGAAAGTACAAAAAACGCAGGTAGAAATGGCGCAGGCGTTGGGTATCAGGCAACCTACCGTTGCGGTAATGGAAAAGCCCGGGCGCGATTTGAAACTCTCTTCTCTCAAGCGCTACGTTGAGGCGGCGGGCGGAAAGCTGCGGCTTGATGTGGAGCTGCCGGATGGCTCGCACTATGAGTTTGTGCTGTAGGGCAGAAAAGCAAAAAGCCTGCTTCAAAACTGCCAGCATGACCGTCACTCGGCGGTGATGAACGAATAGATGCAGTTATTTATTGGCGGAAGTGGGGACATGCTGCTGCATCAATTCAACAATCCAATCAATAAAAACGCGCAGCTTGGCGTTGACATGGCGGTTCGGCGGAAATGCCAGGTACAGGGGCATTGAGTTAATACGCCAGTCTTCAAATAGCGGAATCAAGGAACCACATGCCTGATGCGCTGCCGCCATATAGACGGGTAGCGCAATCACGCCTAATCCCGCGAGCCCGGCTTCGAGGTAGGCGTTGCCATCATCCACTGCAAGCACATAGCTTCCCGTGATTTCAATACGTTCACCCTCACCGTGCAGTACCAGAGGATCAATCTTACCGGTGCGTGAGGACAAGAATCCCACTATGCGATGGTCCGTGTTTTCCAGCTCTCGCGGATGCGCAGGGGCGCCGAGGCGTTCCACATAGCTCGGTGCGACGTAAACACCGATTTGCAAATCACCGACATGGCGTGCGATCAGGGACTGGTCGTTGATTGCACCGCCCCGCAGGACGCAATCCACGTTGTCGCCGATCAGATCCACCACCCGGTCACTCACGCCCATGTCGAACTGGATATCAGGGTAGCGCGCGTGAAAAGCCGGTAGCGCGGGCACCAGCACCAGGCGGGCGAGAGGAGTGGGCACATCTATCCGTAGCCGTCCCCTGGGCGTCATCGCCGAACTGGAGAGGCTATTTTCAGCATCTTCCATGTCCGCCAGCAGGCGGATGACGCGCTCGTAGTAGACCGCGCCATCAGGAGTCACGCCGAGCCTGCGGGTGGTGCGATGGAGCAGCTTAACGCGCAGGCGCGCTTCCAACTGCTGAATAAGCTGCGTCACCGTGGTTTTGCTCATATGAAGCGTTTGGGCAGCCCTGGTGAAACTGCCTGCCTCCACCACGCGAGCAAAGGCGCGCATCGCATCGAAACGATCCATCCCTTGTCCTCTTTTTTCATCGATTGTTTGGATATTACAAACAATGATGGACAAAGTCGCTTGTTTATCCGCCCGCTCCGGCGCCTGTAAAGTGTGTTTATGCTCACCGGGCAGATTTAGCCCCATTACAGAGGTACAAACATGACAACGCGCGAAGCCGTTTTTCCCTTCGGTCGGCAGGCGCTCTATGAGCGCAATCGCTATTCACCCGCCATCAAATCTAACGGCTTCCTGTTTGTTTCGGGACAGGTTGGTAGCCGGGAGGATGGTTCGCCGGAAGAGGATCTCAACGCGCAGATCCGGCTGGCATTCGATAACCTTAATGCTGTTCTTACGGCTGCGGGCTGCACGTTCGATGACGTAGTTGACGTTACCCTCTTTGTCGTCGATCCCGAGTCAAACCTCGACGCTATCTGGAGAATCCTGCCAGAATATTGGGGGGAAGCGCCTTACCCTACGTTGACTGGGATCGGCGTGACGTGGCTGTACGGATTCCAGTTTGAGATTAAGGTGATTGCCAGGCTGGATGCGATTCAGAGTTAACTTCAGATACGCAGAAAAGCAAAAAGCCTGCTTTAAAAGCAGGCTTTTCAAATTTGGCTCCTCTGACTGGACTCGAACCAGTGACATACGGATTAACAGTCCGCCGTTCTACCGACTGAACTACAGAGGAATCGTGTGAACGGGGCGAATATTATCGACCTGCGTTCACCTTGTCAAAGGGGGAAATTAAACTTTTCGTTCGTTTGCCGACAATTTCAGCAAATCGCTGATTTTATAGCAAATTTGAGTTGAAATTACACAGCAAAATACGCCGCCCGCAGGCGGCGCGCAGGATCAGAACAGTACGGAGTAGTTCAGACCAAAGGTACGTCCGCGGCCTTTATAGGTATACAGGCCCGGTGCGCCGTAGGTTGGGCTATACAGCCCCGGCGCGCGCTGGCCCCAGGCGGTGGTGTAGTCTTTGTCCAGCAGGTTTTCCACGCTGAAGCTGACCTTACCCACCGGCAGGGCGTAGCTGCCCAGGAAGTCGACCGTGTTATAGCCATCGATCTTCTTGCCGTCGGAGTCTGACACGTCAAAGGTTTGCGTGCTCTGCACGCGCAGGGTCCAGTCACCCGGCGCCCAGTTGACCCATGCGCTGGCTTTCGACGGGCTGGCGCTGTCGACCGTCAGCTTCTCCCATTTGCCGTTTTCGCGGGTTTCAGACTTGATGGCGTTAAAGTTCGCACCGGTGCTCCAGTCGCTGTCGGTGAAGAAATAGTCCACCTGACCTTCCACCCCGTAGATACGACGCTTGTCGTCTTCCAGGTTGATGGTCATATCCGTCTTGTTGATGGTGATGGTTTTATCCGAGAGCGAGTAATACGCCGCGACCTGCGTGCGCAGGTTATCGCCGGTGTAGCGCCAGCCCAGCTCATAAGCGTTGACCTTGATACCGTCCAGCGTCGAGTCGTTCACGTTGACGCTCTTCAGCAGGCGATAGTGACCATTGCTGAGCTGATAGGTGCCGGAGCCGTAGTACTTCGCCAGGTCCGGAATTTCGAAGCCCTGGGAGAAGTTAAACCACAGCTGCTGCTGTTCGGTCAGGCGACCGAGGATCCCGGCGTTAAACAGGAAGTTGTTGTAATCGGTTTTCCCGCCCGGCACCGCGTCGGCGGAGGTGGCTTTCCCGGTGGCGATGGCCTGCTGCTGGGCGTAACCGACAAAGTCGTCCACCTTGTTTTCGGTGTACTGATAACGCACGCCGCCGCTCAGGGTGATGGCGTCAATGTCGTAGCTGGCCTGCAGGAACGGGGCGAGGTTGGTGATGCTGTAGCCCGGGTAACGGCCGACGTTGTAGGCGTTATCCAGCTCCATGCCGCCGCTCGCCGCGGCCTTGCTCAGGTTAAAGAACTGCTGGTTGGCATCGAAGGTTTCGTGGTCGGCATCCACACCCCAGGTCAGCGTTAAATCGTCCACCGGCTTGCTGTTCAGCGTCAGCTTGCCGCCGTAAAAATCGGTTTTCTGCTGGGACGCGCCGATGCTGCTCACCACGCCTTTGGTCAGAGTCGGGAACGGATAATAGGTCAGGCTCTCGTCGCGATAGTAAATCTGCGCGACCAGATCCTGGCCCCAGAAGTCGGTATTGGAGTACTGCAGGTTAATCAGATGGCGCTCGGTGCCCGGTACGCGGTCAGAATCGAGATTACCTTTGTTGTACGCGGTCGCATCGCCCGTTACCGCCGAGAAGTTCTTCCCGAGATACAGCCCATGCTTGCCGTCGGACTCGCTCTTGTAGTACTGGGTCGTCAGCTGCAGCTGCTGACGATCGTCAATGTTGATGGTGCCTGTTCCCATCACATCAATACGGTCGGAATACTGGAGGCCGGTCTGGGTGTTATCGATAATCACCTCGTTGCCTTTGCCGTCATACCAGCCGCCGTAGCGCTGATACGACACCGACAGACGACCGGAGGCGTTGTCGTTGCCGCCGCTTACGGCTGCCGACACGTTCTCATCGTGATCGTTGTGGCTGTTAAACCCGCTCTTTGCCCCGGTCTGGAACTCAACTTCGGTATCCGGCTGGCCCTTTTTGGTGACGATGTTCACCAGGCCGCCGGTGCTGCCGCCGCCGTAGAGCGAGGTGGCGCCGGAGATCACTTCGATACGGTCAATGTTGAACGGATCGATAGAGTCCAGCTGGCGGCTGTCGCTGCGGGACGAGTTCAGGCGAACGCCGTCCACCATCACCATCATGGAGCGGCCGCGCAGGTTCATGCCGTAGTTGGTACGGCCCTGGCTGCTGACGTCCATGCCCGGGATCAGCTGCGCCAGCACCTCTTTAATTTCTTTCCCGCCCTGAACCTGCTGCTCAATTTCAGCCCGCTCAATGACCCAGGTGGTCTGCGCCATCTCCGCCACGCTGCGGTGCGCGCGGCTGGCGGAGACAACGATATTTTCTTCCTTTTGTTCTTCCGCCCACGCAGAGGTAGAAAGCATTGCAAGCAAGCAAGGATTTAAAACCCAAAGATGAGAACGTTTCATTGTTATGTTGATCCTGATTGTGTGTGTCAGTACTCGGTGGTTTTTGCTAATGATTTAAAAACCGGGCTGCTGTCCGGGCTGGCGGTGGTGCGCCAGTGGATAACGCCGGGTGTGGTGGCCAGCTCAAACGGCTCGTCGGCGTGCGCGCGATTAAGAATTCGCGCCGCGCGCCAGGCCATCAGGCTGAGCTGGGGTTCGGCAATGCCGAGACGGTGCATCCCGGCGTTCACGGCGAACAGGCGGTTGCTCTGCGGACCGTCCCATTCGAGAGTGAAATCATTGTTAATGCAGAAGGCTTCGTCCGTGTCCAGATGCAGGCGGTGAGACAGCGGCGCCAGGAACGCGGGCTGCACGGCACGGTAGCCGGTGGCGAAAATCACCACGTCGCTCTCCAGCTGCTCGCGGCCGCCGTCGAGGTGATGCTGAATGCTCAGGCGATGTCCGTTTTCCTGGCGCGTCAGAGCCGTCACCGAGCGGGACGGCAGGAGATGCGCCCAGGGTTTTTCACGCAGCACTTCAAAGCGGTGGTACATGGCGCGGTAAATCGCAAGCAGGGACTCGGTGGTGATACCGTCGGAGGTCATCTTCTGCTCGTGCAGCATCTGCCGACGGGCCTCTTCACCGAGCGTGGAGAAGCTGTCCACGTACTCGGGCGTGAAATACTCGTTGGCAAAGGCAGCTTCATCCAGCGCGTTGTAGTTATTGCGGCGCGATACCCAGTTCAGGCTCAGCGGCTGGCCCCATTCGCCGCGGAAGATATTCAGGAACAGGTCGGCCCCGCTCTGGCCGCCGCCGACCACGGTGACGCGCTTGCCCGCAAGATCCGGCGTGCGGAGCATCATCTCGCTGGCGTGGAAGCAGGTATCGTCCTGCACGGTAACGCAGTCAGGCAGGTTGATCTGTTTGCCAATCCCCACGCAGACGTGGCGCGCCAGGAAGCGGTCGCGCTGGGTCATCACCTCAAACAGGCCGCTTTTATCATCAAAGCTCACCTGCTGTACCTGCTGGCTGAAGGACAGATTGGTGAGGTTTTCCGCCGCCCAGCACAGGTAGTCCGCAAACTCTTCGCGGGAGACGGTGCGCTGCTCGGTGGTCAGGAAGCGATAGAACTTTTTGCGCTGCACAAGGTAGTTCAGGAAGCTGTGGCGGTTGGTGGGCTCCACGGCGCTGACCAGATCCTTCAGGAAGCTGGTCTGCATGTGGCAGTCCGGCACCATCATCCCCGGGTGCCAGGAAAAGTGCGGCTTGCGCTCAAGGAACAGCGAGCTAAAGCCGTCCAGACCTTCGGCCAGAGCGGCGATGCTGAGGTTAAACGGGCCAATACCAATGCCGATGAAATCATAGGTTTTCATTGCGCTGACTCCCGGGAGGCGAGAAAAAGAGGGTTGTCGAGGTCGGTAACGTAGTTCGGCAGCATGCGGCTGCCGCCGTCGTGTTCGGAGAAGGTCAGTTTGACCGGGTTGAGGATCACGCGAATAATCTGCGGCTTGAAAAGATCGAATTTGGCGAAGCGTTCTGCCAGATCCGGGTGCGCCGCCATATAACCCCGTAATACTCCGGCCAGAATCTGGTAGAAGCGCGTTTCGCTGACGCCGCTTTGCAGCGTGAGGCGCGAGATAAAGCGCAGCACCGTCACAAAGTTACCGGTTTGGAGGTCGTGAATAATGTAATCCGCGCTCAGGCGCGCCGTGACGGCCTTCACCTGCTCCGGCAGGCTCTGGGCCTGCGGGAAATCCTCATTCACCAGGCGCATATCGCCCTGGAAATCTTTCAGCAGGATGCGCTGCGGGACGTAATCCTTCATCACCAGCGTCACGTTCTGGCCGTGGGCGATCAGCGCCACGCCGTAGCGGCAGAGCAGGTGATAGAACGGGATCACCGTTGCCTCAAACAGCTTTTCCAGCCACGCGTCGGCGCTTAACCCCGAGCGTTTAATCCACGCGTCAATCAGCGGGCACCCGGCGTTATCGGTTTCCATCAGCGCCGCCATCAGCACCGCCTGCTCACCGTCCTCTAAATAACAGGACGGGTTCTCGCGCCAGATCACCCCCAGCATCTCCTGATAGCGGTAGGGCGCTTTCGGCAACGCGGCGTAACCCGGATGCGACAGATAGCCGGCGGCGGGTTCGCCAAGCACCTGCGCGCCAGAGCGGGCAAGCGTGGCGTCGGTGGCAAACTGCTGCTGAAGCCAGCGCGAGGCCAGCGGCCCGGCGGCAATGTACTTGCCCGGAATGCCGCGATAGCAGGAGGTGTTGTAGATAGTCAGCGGAAGCTTGATGTCATACGGCGCGCGACGGCTGGCGTTGGTGAGCGTGCGCAGGGACTGCTGCGCCAGATACTCGTCGCCAAATTCGCCCAGCTCAACCATCTCTCCGCGCGCCAGCTGCGCCAGGAAATGAATGGCGATCTTCTGCTGCCACTGCCACGGGTGCAGCGGCACCGGCAGCCAGCCGTCGTTGAGACCCAGCGCTTGCCAGCGGGCGTCAAAGCGGGCGCGCTCGGCGTTGTCCATGGCGCTCGCCAGCAGAGCGTTGATATCGCAATCGGCGTCGCTGCTCCAGACCAGATGTTTCCGCTGAACGGCAACCCAGTGCAGACGAAAACGTCCGCGATACTCGGGCGCGTACTGACGCAGCGCGTCCAGCCCCCAACCGCGGCGGCCTTTGTTGAAAATAAACTTCGGATGACCGCTCATCAGACACTGTAATTCGTCCGGGTTGAGGTGGATCAGCGCGTCCGCGTCCAGCGCTTCACGCGCCTTTAGGAGCTGCATGTCGCCGCGCAGGGTGGCGTAGAGATCTTCCATGTGCTCTGCCGTTTGCGCGTCGCTCATCTCCAGCACCGTCGCCAGCTGCAGCAGCGCGCTTTCCGCTTCGACGGCATCGCCGCTGGCGGCGATCAGGCTGTTCGGGTCGATATGCAGCCAGCCCCAGATCCCGCGCGCGGCGCGAAACTGCCAGGACTCCTTGCCCATGGTGATGCGCCAGCCGTCCGACGAAACCGACTCAGCGCGCAGGGTGCGTTCGTATTCCAGCTCGGCGAGGATCTTCGCCACCATCTCGCGGTTCACTTTCTGCCAGAGCGCGTTCACAGTTCCACCTCGCTGAAGAAGCGGTGGCGCTGGCTCATGATGAGGCGCGAGCGCTTGTGCGGGAAGTCGAACTCTTTCACCGTGTCGAAACCGGCGGAGGCCAGGTGGCGGAACAGGCGCTGGTTGTCGAAGCGCGGCTCGGCTACGATGCGCGCGGTGCGCGGTTCATCGAGATACAGATAGTGGCTCAGGCCGCGCAGCCAGCTGCGGATGTACTGCGCGCCGCGCCAGTTCTCTTCGCCCACCAGCATGTGCAGGCCGCGGTCAAACGGCTGCCAGCGGTAGTGGCGGCCAATGCGGTCTTCCGCCGCCCAGTAGAGTTCAAAATAGCCGAACGGCTGGTCGTCGAAGCAGCCGATAACCGGGTAGCAGTAGGTCGAGTCAAGCTGACGGCGCAGGTAGCTTTCCTGCTCGGCCTGCGGGCCCGCCATCTCCCAGAAGGCGTTCACGCGCGGGTTGTTCATCCATTGGGTAAAGCGCTCGCCGTCCATCGCCACGTCGGCTACGCGGAAGCTGAGGGTGCGCTTAATTTGCGGATCGTAACGACGGTACACTTCGCCCTGCGGGCGGTGAGGACGCAGCGGGAAATACAGCTGACGGCTCTCATCAAACTGCATCCCGCCGCTGGCCTGGGATTGTTCGCCTTTCAGCCACAGCGGCAGCTGCCAGAAGGTTTCGCGTGCCAGATAGTCCCCGTGGGCCAGGCTAAACAGCACCTGCGCCTGGGGTTCATCCTGCCAGGTCGCCCAGGGCAGGGTAATGCCGGTCAGCGCGGGTGCGGCAACAAACAGCTGATCCAGGGCTTCGACCAGCCAGCCGTCCGGGATCCCACTCAGACGCTCCAGCACCGCGCTGCCGTCGAGACCCAACGTCAGCGGCAGCGCGCGATCCGTTGCGGTGCAGCGAAAGCCGTAGCCGGAATGGACGATATTCGCGATTGCCATTACGCCTTCTCCTTGTAAAACGGGTTGCTAAAGTCGAAATAGATCACCGCCGGATCGGCGATGGTGTTTTCATTGCGATCGTGCAGGTAGCAGAAGAAGTTGCCTTTGCAGTTCCAGGTCGGGCTGTCGAGGACGTAGTCGAGGCAGCGGGTCTGCTTTGCCGTCTTGCGCAGTTCCGTCAGCGCGTCGCGCACGCGGGACATCAGGCTCTCCTCGCTGTCGAAACCGGCGGCGGCAAGGGCGGCGGTGACGGCAAGGGTAGAGTTCAGCAGCAGGTAATAAGGGAAGTAGCGCAGCAGCTGGCTCTCACCGAAGCGGTTTTCCACCTCCGTTTCGCCCGCCTCTTTCAGCCACCCGTCGGCTCCTTCGGTCCAGGCGCTGCCCTGGCAGTCGCGGTAGATCAGCCCGACGGGGAAATCCTGCTGCATCTCAACGAGGATATTTTGCTGGTGCGCCAGCAGGACCAGACCGTAGTCCGCCTCGGCGCTGAACAGCGGAAGTAATACGCGGTCGCAATAGGCGTCCAGCCAGCAGCGGGCGGCCTGGGCGAGCGGTAATTCCAGACGCTGGCTCAGACGGCGCACCGCGGAGGCCAGCAGGCTGTCGCCGCCGTCCGGCGCGGCCTGGGTCAGGCTCACCAGTACATTGGTTTGCGTTTCGGGGGTATCGAACAGCAGGTTGACGCGCAGGGCCATCAGGCTCTCTTCCTGAATAGCGCCGCTTTCGTCACGCAGCCCCGCCCAGCCGTCTTCCTGCATCACGCGCATGGTTGGGTAGCGAGCCTGTAAATCTTGCCAGCGTTCCGTTTTCGCCAGGCGCGCCAGGCGCATTCCGCGCTTAACCTCTTTGACCGACAGCGTGCGCACGGAGTTGGTCAGGCGCACGCTGAGGGAGAACTTAATCATGTCGCCGTTGGTTTCGCTGTACAGCGAGCGGGAGGAGCTGGTGGGTAGCCACTGCGCGCCCGCTTCGCCCAGATCCTGCAATGAACCGTTTTCCGCCAGACGCTGGCACCAGTCCTGCTCCAGCAGATAGTCGGCCTGCCACGGATGCATCGGCAGCAGCCAGCGGGTGTCGGTGAAGTGGCCGAGCAGCTCAGGCGCGCTCTGGGCCGCGAAGCGCAGCAGACGCTCGCGCAGGGAGACGTTCAGGCTGTCGCCGGCAACGAGCGTGCTCTCAACGGCAAACCAGCGCAGCGGGAAGCGGGAGGCGAAATCGGGCAGATAGCGACGCGCCTCGGTTTCGCTGAACGGCTCGTGGGACTTCGGCGCCGGATGAAACGCGTGGCCGACCAGCAGCGCCTGTTCCGCGTCGGCAAACGTCAGCGGCTTATCGCGCAGGTTTGCCCAGCCGTGGCGCAGATCGATAGCCTGCCAGGTGTGAGCATGGCTTTCGAGAACGCGCTGCTTAAAACGCGCCAGCGTATCGGCATCCAGCGAGCCTTTTACTGACGGTTTTTCAATAATTAAATCAACCAGTTGATCAAATGTGACGGCGTCACCGTCATCACTGTTGCTTTGAATAAGCGTTGCCGGGAAACGGTACTGATGATGCTGGGTGGGGGAGAAATAGCGTACCGGAACCCGAAGCGCCTGGGTTTGGGACAGCGGGATATGAATGTTCGGTAACGCATCCGCAGCGATAGCGGGGAGATAGCGCCAGTCCTTCGTTTCGCGCAACAGGGCGTTTAAAAAACACTGGGCTGCAACGTCTGTACCGGCAGAGCGGGGCAGAGCACGCATAGATGTACCTCATTCCATGATTGATAATAATTCTCGTTATGATATTCATTCTGTTTACAGTCGCAACCATTTTTGCAATATTTGTTTTCATAAACTTCATGATTTCCACACATTTATTGACACTATGTTCACATTCTCATGCGCGCTGACTCAGAAACATTGACCGAAAACGTCACCTCAAAAGCCAACTGGCCCCTGGCGTTATGTGCGGGTTTATTAGGTATCGGGCAAAACGGCCTGCTGGTGATGCTCCCGCAGCTGGTAACCCTGACCGGGCTGTCGCTTTCGGTTTGGGCCGGCCTGCTCATGTTCGGATCCATGCTCTTTTTACCGGCCTCGCCCTGGTGGGGACGCCAGAGCGAGCGGCGGGGATGTAAGGCCGTGATGCTGGCCTCGCTGAGCGGCTATCTGGCCAGTTTCGCCGTCATGGCGCTGGTGGTCTGGGCGATGGCGGCCGGAAGGCTGGATACATTCTGGGGACTGGCGGGACTGATTCTTTCACGTCTGCTCTACGGACTGACGGTCTCGGGGCTGGTGCCTGCGGCCCAGACGTGGGCTATTCAGCGTGCGGGGCTGGAGAAGAGAATGGCGGCGCTGGCGACGATAAGCTCCGGCCTCAGCTGCGGACGTTTGCTCGGCCCGCCGCTGGCGGCGCTAATGCTCAGCGTCAGCCCGGTGGCGCCGCTCTGGCTGATGGCGATCGCGCCGTTAATCGCCCTGCTGCTGGTGATTCGCGAAGCCGCAGACCCGCCGCTGCCACCTGTGGCGCACCAGGCGACCCGCCTGCAGGCCTCGATGCTGCCGTTCCTGCTGCTGGCGCTGCTGCTGGCGGCGCTGGTCAGCCTGATGCAGCTTGGACTGTCACCGCATCTTAGCCCCCTGCTGGAGGGCAATGCCCGGGACATCAGCCATCACGTTGCGCTTCTGCTGAGCCTGGCCGCGCTGGCCACGCTCGCGGCGCAGTTTCTGGTGGTCCGCCCGCAGCATTTCACCCCGGTGACGTTGCTCTGCATCGCGGCGGTGCTGATGGTGGCCGGGCTTGGGCTGATGACCGTCGCGGGTTTAACGCTGTTCTACGTGGGGATTGTTATCACTTCACTCGGGGCGGCGATGGCCACGCCGGGCTACCAGCTGCTGCTGAACGACAGGCTGACCACCGGGAAAGGGGCGGGCGTCATCGCCACCAGCCACACGTTAGGCTACGGCGTCAGCGCGCTGCTGGTGCCCGTGGTGACGCGCTTTTACGGCGAGCAGTCTTTGACGCTGGCCGCATGGGGAATGGCAGTGCTGTTTTTAGCGTTGAGCATAGGGGTACGGTCAACCGAGCGGACCCCTTCTGAAAAGCCTTAATGGATCTGGCGGGAGGAATGGCCGCCAGACTCCTCATTTTGCCGCAGACGCTGGAGCGGATCCTGCTGATAAAACTGGCAGAAACGCTGCCACAGCGCCGGGAAGCGGGGCGCGAAGAGCTCGGGCGCGCTGAAGAAATACTCCGACAGCACCGCAAAGCACTCGGCCGGGTCGGTTGCCGCATAGGCGTCAATGCTTGCCGCGCTTTCGCCCACCAGGTCTATTTCATCCTGAATGTTATCCATCGCCGCGTGCAGATCGTGCTCCCAGCCCGCCACCTCGCGAAGCGGGATCAGCGGTACTCCGCTGGCGCGATCGCCGTTGCGGGTATCGAGCTTATGCGCCACTTCATGGATAACCAGATTAAAACCGGACGCATCGAACGAGTCCTGAATGTCGAGCCAGTTCAGGATAATCGGCCCCTGCTGCCAGCTTTGTCCGGACTGTACCACGCGCTGGTTGTGCACCAGCCCGATATCGTCCTGCCATTCGTCATCCACCACGAACGGCGCGGGATAGATAAGCACCTCGTGGAAACCGTCCAGCCACTCAATGCCGAGCTCAAGCACCGGCAGACAGAAAAGCAGGGCGATGCGCGCGTTTTTCAGGGGATCGAGTTCGAAACCCTGTAGTGGAACCAGGCGTTTTTGCTGTAAAAAACGATCCGCCAGCTGAACCAGTTTCGCTTGTTCATCCGGCTTAAGATTAGCCAGAACAGGGATCGTCAGCGCGTCATCCCATGGCAGCGCCATATCCCGGCCAGCCTCATTCGTTTTCCAGGGCCACTTTATCATCGCTTTGCTCGCAAACTCGTCACTTGAACAAAAATGGGAAAGTCAGGTTTGGTTAAGATGCCAGAAAATCGCTCGCTGCGACAATTCCAGCCTGAATAAACTATCATTCGTACGTAGCGGTGGGTAGCGGTTTACGGGCATCACCTTCATTTTGTGAAGTCTGTCGTAGCCTGAATCCACAGGTTCAGTGAAGAAATCAGTACGGTATTGAAAAGATGAGCGATTTCAAAGGTAACAAGCAGAACCTGCCCAGTCGAGCGTGCGCGCACTGCCAGCGTCCCATGACGTGGCGCAAAAAATGGGCGAAATGTTGGGATGAGGTTAAATACTGTTCTGAGCGCTGTCGCAGGAGCCACCGTTGACCGAACTGCGCCTGATCCTCGGCGATCAGCTTAATCCGCACCACAGCTGGTTTGATGCCTGCAATCCGAATGTCATTTACGTGATGCTGGAGCTGCGGGCAGAAACGGCGTACGTGCTTCACCACGCTCAGAAAGTGATCGCCATTTTTGCGGCCATGCGCGCGTTTGCCTCTGCGTTAAAGGAGAAGGGGCATCGGGTGAGGTATGTCCGGCTCTCTGACGGCTCAAACCGCGGCGCGCTGGAAGACAATCTCAACGCGCTTGTCGCGCATTACGGCGCCGACAGGGTGATATGGCAGGAGCCCGACGAATGGCGCCTGGATACGCAGCTGCAGGCGTGGGCGAAAGCGGCTTCAGTCGAAACGGCCTGCGTCAGCAGCGAGCATTTCTTCACCACCCGTGAACAGGTGAGCGCGTTCTTTGCGACGCGCAAAAGCTGGCGAATGGAGTACTTTTACCGGGAAATGCGTCGTCAGCACGGCATACTGTTAACCTCAGAAGGCGAGCCGGAAGGGGGAAAATGGAATTTTGATGCCGAAAACCGCAGGCGCTGGTCCGGCGAACCGCCCGCGCCGGAGGATTCGCGTCCGCTCCATGATTATTCAGCCTTATGGGTTGAGATCCAGCGCTGCGGCGTAAACACCTTCGGCGAACCGCAGGCCGGGAATTTTCGCTGGCCGCTCAACCGTTCGGAAGCCAAAGCCAGGCTGGATGAATTTATCGCTTACGTGCTCCCCCATTTCGGCGCCTGGCAGGACGCGATGCACGCTGAGGAGCCTTTTCTTTTCCACTCGTTAATTTCATTCGCGCTGAACACCAAAATGCTCAATCCGCGGGAAGTGGTGGCTGCCGCCCAGCAGGCATGGCGTTCGGGCCATGCGCCGCTGCCTGCCGTTGAAGGGTTTATCCGACAAATTCTCGGCTGGCGGGAGTACGTGCGTGGGATCTACTGGTCGCAGATGCCGGGCTATCGGGAGCTGAATGCCTTAGACCAGCACGCCCCGCTGCCGGACTGGTTCTGGACCGGCAGGACGCAGATGCGCTGCCTGGCGCATGCGATTGGGCAGTCGCTCACCGAGGCTTACGCCCACCATATCCAGCGCCTGATGGTCATCGGGAACTTTAGCCTGCTCAGCGGTCTGTCGCCGCAGGCGGTTCATGAATGGTATCTGGGTGTCTACATTGATGCCTTTGAATGGGTGGAGCTGCCCAATACCCTCGGGATGAGCCAGTTTGGCGATGGCGGGTTACTGGCCAGCAAGCCCTACGTCTCGAGCGCGTCGTACATTCATAAGATGAGTAACTACTGTCAGGGGTGCCGGTATCAGCACAGCCAGCGTACCGGAGAGCTGGCGTGCCCCTTCAATGCCCTTTACTGGGATTTCTTTGCGCGCAACCAAGCGCGTCTGGGTAACAATCCCCGCCTGGGCATCGTTTTTAAACAGCTTGCGGACATGAAGGAAGAGGAGCGGCAGGCCATTGCCGATCGCGCCGGGTATGTTCGCCTGAATCTCAACGAGCTTTGACGTATTTCAACACCGCGCCGGTTGCGGTGGGTCAATAAGACGCTATTATTTTTGACTTTGCTGCGTATTCCCTGACAGGACATCCAGACGCTATGCCCGTGAATTTTGACCTTAACGATCTTTATGCTTTCAGAGCGTTAGTGGAATACGGTAACTTCCGTGTCGCTGCTGAATCTATCTGCTTATCCCAGTCGGCGCTGAGCCGCAGGATTGAAAAGCTGGAAGCCGCGCTGGGAAACCGGCTGTTTGACCGTACCACCCGCCGCGTGGCCTTAACGTTATACGGGCAAAACTTTGCTGAACGCTCCGCGCAGCTGCTCGACAACGTTGAGTCAATGCTGGCGGATGTTGATAAAGTCAGCGAAGAGCGGACGGGGCTGATCACGGTTGCCACGGTCCCTTCCGCGGCCTGTTACTTTATGCCCGATGTGATCCGTCGTTTTCAGTCTCGCTATCCGCGCGTGCGCATTAAGCTCATCGACAGCAGCGCGGGGAATGTGATTGACGCCGTGGCCCGAAGCCAGGCGGATTTTGGCATCAGCTTCGCAGGAAACCTGCCGTCTGAAATCGAATTTTTCCCGCTGGTGGAGGATGTCTATGTTGCGGCGTGCCGAAAGGATCACCCGCTGGCGCAGAAGAATCATCTGACGTGGCAGGCCTTTTATCAGCAGGATTATATCTCCCTCGATAAAACGTCAGGTAACCGTAACCTGCTCGATCGGATGCTGGGGGATATCGTTCCCGAACGCCCGAGCGTCTGCGAAACGCGCCACGTTACCACGATGCTCGGTATGGTAGAGGCGGGGATCGGCATTGCTGCCGTTCCCGCCATGTCGATGCCGACGTCAGAGCACACGCTGCTGACGCATCTGCCGCTGGTGGCGCCGGAAGTGAAACGCACCGTGGGGCTTATCCGGCGCCGGGGGCGTATCCAGTCCTACATTGCGGCTGAACTGGAAAAACAGATCACCGAGCAGTATCGCCGGACGTAACGGGGAGCATTCCCGTTTTCTCGATGACGGCCCTGGAGGGCGGTGAGGCGAGATAGGTCAACAGCGCTTTCCCCTCCGCGGGATGTTCTGCGTGACGGGTGACCGCACCCGCGAACCGCGTGATGTACTGCAGATTATCCGGGATTTTCCCGATAAAAGTGACGCCCTGAACCGGCAGCAGCTCGCTCACCTGCTGGAAACCGACGGCGTATTTTCCTTTCGCCACTTCTGAGGCGACCGGGATACGCTCGACCATTGTCGCTTTACCCGCCACTTCTTTTTCGATCCCCATTTTTTTGAACAACGTCTGGCTGACGTACCTGCCGCTGGCGCTGTCAGAGTAGGCGATGGAGCTGGCCTGCAGCAGCGTTTTACGCAAAGCCGCCTCGCTGCTGATATCAGGGACATCCGCACCTTTTTTCACCACCATGCCAACGGGGGAGTCCGCGAGTTCCGTTCGCGAACCCGGCTGGGTCTGGCCGGCTTTTTCGAGCTTCTCCAGCGCATCGCCCACCATAATTACCACGTCGGCTTTCTCGCCGCGCGCCAGTCGATTTGGGATAGCCTGCGGCGTAGCGCCCATTGAGGGGCCGGGGATGATCACGATTTTATCCCCGGTCCGGCGTTCATAGTCCGGTGCCAGCTTTTCCAGGGCGGCCTTGAAGCCGCCTGAAATCATGACCTTTACGTCCTGGGCACAGGCATTAACGCTCAGGAGCGTCAGCACCAGCGCGCTGGTGGTAAAGCGATAGGTGCGTTTCATACAGCCCCCTGTGACTTGACGGTGTTTTGCAGCGATACCGCGCGGCGGCGGTAGAGGTAGAGCGTGGCCAGCAGGGCACACACGGCAGCGAAACTCATCCAGTAGCCAGGCGAGGCTTTGTCACCGGTGTATTCGATCAGCGCGGTGGACATTACCGGAGTAAAGCCGCCAAAGACCGCCGTTGCCAGGCTGTAAGCCAGAGAGAATCCCGCCACGCGCACTTCAGCAGGCATAATCTCCGTCAGGGCCGGGATCATCGCGCCGTTATACAGGCCGTAGAGGAAGGAGAGCCACAGCAGCACGCTCAGCATCATGGAGAAGCTGGGCGCGCTCGCCAGCAGCGTCAGGGCAGGGTAGCTGGTCGCCAGCGCCAGCAGGGCCATGGCAATCAGCACCGGCTTGCGCCCGAAGCGGTCCGACAGCGCGCCGCCCACTGGCAGCCAGATGAAGTTAGAAACCGCCACCAGCAGCGTGACCAGCAGGCTGTCCGAGGCGCTGAGCATCAGCACCTTTTTGCCAAAGGTGGGGGCGTAGACGGTGATCAGGTAGAACGCGGTGGTGGTCATCGCCACCATCAGCATGCCCGCGACCACCACCTGCCAGTTGCCAAGCAGCGTTTTAAAGACCTGACGCATTTCCAGATGCTGGCGGCGCGCGCTGAACTCTTCCGTCTCCTCCAGCTTGCGGCGCAGGAAAAAGATAAACGGCACGATTAAGCAGCCGAACAGGAACGGGATGCGCCAGCCCCATTCGCGAATGGCGCTCTCCTCCATCAGGGCATTCAGGGCAAAGCCCATCGCCGCGGCGACCATAATAGCGACCTGCTGGCTGCCGGACTGCCAGCTGGTGTAAAACCCTTTGCGCCCCGGCGTGGCGATTTCAGCCAGATAAACCGAGACGCCTCCAAGCTCCGCACCGGCGGAAAAGCCCTGCAGCAGACGGCCCGTCAGCACCAGCAGCGGCGCCCACAGACCGATGCTTTGATAAGAGGGGATAAGCACAATCAGGAACGTCCCCGCCGCCATGATGGAAAGCGTGACGATCAGCCCCTTTCTGCGACCTACCTTGTCGATATACGCGCCTAGCACAATGGCGCCTATTGGACGCATCAAAAAGCCCGCGCCGAAGACGGCGAAGGTCATCATCAGCGACGCAAATTCACTGCTCGCCGGGAAGAACGTATGGGCGATGTAGGTGGCATAGAAGCCGAACAGAAAGAAATCGAACTGCTCAAGAAAGTTGCCGGACGTCACGCGAAGTATGGCGCCCGCTTTCGAGCGTACGGTTGCAGGTGAGGTTGAGGAAAACATGGTTATCTCCAGTTTATTGTTGACGTTTTACGCGTCTGTTTTTGAAAACTGGATCAGGATGAGGAAATAGATAAGCGCAAATGCCGCATCGGCTGATGCACGTTTTGCATGAATAGCCATCGCGGGATAAATACAATTAATGACAACAATAACTTAACAATTAATTGATTTTTTATTCACCACTTTTTGCTAAGTGGCTGATATCACGGTTTTGTGACATGACGCAGGCGCATGTCTGACTGCGACTGCCGGGCAGCGTTGCGCCACCCGGCCTGTCTCAACCTAGCGCTGTGAACAACCCGCGCACTGTTTGTTCTGGATCTGCTGGAAGAAATCGTTGCCTTTGTCATCCACCAGGATAAACGCCGGGAAGTTCTCGACTTCAATTTTCCAGATGGCTTCCATTCCCAGCTCCGGATACGCGACGCATTCCAGGCTCTTAATGCTGTTTTGCGCCAGCACCGCTGCCGGGCCGCCAATGCTGCCCAGGTAGAAGCCGCCGTGTTTATGACAGGCGTCGGTTACCTGCTGGCTGCGGTTGCCTTTCGCCAGCATGATCATGCTCGCGCCGTGGGATTGCAGTAAGTCCACATACGAGTCCATACGGCCCGCCGTGGTCGGGCCGAGCGAGCCAGACGCGTAGCCTTCCGGCGTTTTGGCAGGGCCCGCGTAGTAAATCGGATGATCTTTGACGTACTGCGGCAGTTCTTCACCGTTGTCGAGCAGCTCTTTCAGCTTCGCGTGGGCGATATCGCGCGCCACGATGATGGTCCCGTTCAGCGACAGGCGGGTAGAGACCGGGTGCGCGGAAAGCTGCGCCAGGATCTCATTCATCGGCTTGTCCAGATTGATGCTCACCACGTCGCCTTCGCCCTGCTGGCGCAGTGATTCAGGAATATACTGGCCCGGGTTGTGTTCCAGCTTCTCAATCCAGATCCCGTCGCGGTTGATCTTCGCTTTGATGTTGCGGTCTGCGGAGCAGGAGACGCCCATGCCGATTGGGCAGGAGGCGCCGTGGCGCGGCAGGCGGATCACGCGGATATCGTGGGCGAAGTATTTACCGCCGAACTGCGCGCCGAGGCCGAGGTTCTGCGCTTCCTGGAGCAGTTCCTGTTCGAGCTGTACGTCGCGGAACGCCTGGCCGTGTTCATTGCCTTCCGTCGGCAGCGCGTCGTAGTAGCGCGTGGAAGCGAGCTTCACGGTTTTCAGCGTGGCTTCCGCTGACGTACCGCCAATCACAAATGCGATATGGTAAGGCGGGCAG
This sequence comes from Enterobacter sp. WP_7_1, assembly GCF_003688535.1. NCBI lineage: Bacteria > Pseudomonadati > Pseudomonadota > Gammaproteobacteria > Enterobacterales > Enterobacteriaceae > Enterobacter > Enterobacter sp. WP_7_1. The sequence goes on from NZ_REFK01000002.1 coordinate 570,073, forward strand.
GCCGCAGTGCCCAGAGTGCGCATCTTCTCAACCAGGTAGTTTTTCAGCTTTGCCGGGGTGATCAGCGCTTTGGTTTCCTGGTAGAGATAGGTTTTGTTGGCAGAACCGCCGCCTTTTGCCATGCACAGGAATTTGTATTCGTCCCCGTCCACGCTGTAGAGATCGATCTGCGCGGGCAGGTTGGTGCCGGTATTCACCTCTTTATACATGTCCAGCGCCGCATTCTGCGAGTAGCGCAGGTTATCTTCAATGTAGGTGTTGTACACGCCCTGGCTCAGTGCCGCTTCGTCACCGCCGCCGGTCCAGACGCGCTGGCCTTTTTTGCCCATGATGATAGCGGTGCCGGTATCCTGGCAGGTTGGCAGAACGCCTTTTGCGGCAATTTCAGAGTTACGCAGGAACTGCAGGGCAACGTACTTGTCGTTCTGGCTGGCTTCCGGGTCGTTCAGGATCGCGGCAACCTGCTTCTGATGGGAAGGACGCAGCATAAACGAGGCATCGTGGAAGGCCTGCTGCGCCAGCAGGGTCAGGGCTTCCGGCTCTACTTTCAGCACTTCCTGACCGTCGAATTCGGCAACGGAGACGTGCTCTTTGGTCAGGAGGTAGTATTCGGTGTCATCGTGCGCGAGAGGGAAGGGGTTCTGATAAAAAAACGGTTTATTCGACATAGTATTGCTCCACAAAAATAAAACCGCCGGAGGAGAAGTCCGGCGGTCAGGAATCAGAACATCATGGACATCCACGGATAACCAATCAGCAGCAGGGCCGCCAGGAAGATGGCACCGAAGATGGTACCGAGGCGCCAGTAGTCTTTGGTTGGCAGGTAGCCGCTGCCGTAGTAAATCGGGCTTGGGCCAGTACCGTACGGGGTGATGATCCCCATCACGCCCAGCGAGGTCACCATCAGCAGAACGAACACTTCCATATTCATGCCAGGGATGGTGGAGGCGATAGTCAGCATCGCTGGCAGCAGCGCCGTGGTGTGTGCGGTGGTGCTGGCAAACAGGTAGTGCAGCAGGTAGAACGCCAGCAGCAGGACGACGGTCGCCACGCCCGGAGAGATACCGCTCATCAACAGACCGCCTTCTTTACCTAACCAGCTGATAAAGCCGGTAGAGGAGAGGCCATCCGCCAGTGCCACCAGGGTGGCAAACCAGACGAAGGTGTTCCATGCTGCTTTGTTACCGGTGATATCGTTCCACTCCAGCACGCCGGTCCATAGCATCAGACCGACGATGAGCAGGGCCGCCATGGCAGGCTCAATCCACGCGGCGGCGAAGATCCACATCAGCAGCGCACAGCACACGAACACCAGCAGCAGAATTTCATTGCGGGACAGTTTGCCGAGTTTTTCCAGCTCGCGGGTCGCCCACAGCGGCACTTCGTTATTCACTTTGACTTCAGGTGGGTAGAACCAGTAGGCCAGCAGCGGCATGGCCAGAATCAGCAGGATACCCAGCGGCAGGAAGGCGAGGAACCAGGTGCCCCAGGAGATATCAATCCCAACCGTACTTTTCACCAGCGCCAGGGCCAGCAGGTTTGGCGCGAGGGCGGAGAGGAACATTGAGCTGGTGATACAGGCCGCGGTGATCGCCACCCACATCAGGTACGAACCAATCTTGCGCGCGCTTGGGTCATTCGGTTTTGAACCGTAAAGCGGCGGCAGGTTAGCGATAATCGGGTAGATGGTCCCGCCGCTGCGCGCGGTGTTGGACGGGGTGAACGGTGCCAGCAGCAGGTCCGCAAACGTAATGGCGTAACCGAGCGTCAGGCTGCGACGGCCGAGGTACTTCACCAGAATCAGCGCCAGACGGCGGCCGAAGCGGGTTTTGTCATAGCCTGCGGCGAACATAAAGGCACCGAAAATCAGCCAGACGGTAGAGTTACCAAACCCGCTCACCGCCCATTTAAAGGAGGCTCCCGCCAGCTTGAATTTCGGGTCAGCCAGCTGATCGGGGCTGAACAGCACCCACTGGCTGCACAGGGCGATGGCGACCACGCCGGTCAGGCCGATCACCGCACCCGGCAGCGGTTCGAAGATCAGACCGACGATCACGCCGACAAAGATGGCGAAGTAGTGCCATGCGTAAGGCGGCAAGCCTTCAGGAACGGGAACAAACAGCAGCAGTACGGCGACGATGACGGGTAGCGCCATCATCAGCAATCGTTTTGCGTTTCCATTTGATGCCTGGTTCGCCACAGGGGGCGTTACAGCAGTTTTTGTATTCATAGTTTCACGTCTTAAGTTGTCAAAAATTCGGTCGCACTGGAAAATCACTTTTTTAAGTTTCTTTGCTTTTTTTAGTTATTAAAGGTGCGTTCGTGTTTTTCCAGTAATAGTGATTTAACGCGTTTTCGTGTGCGCTAAATTAAAAAATGATGATGTTTTTATATTGCGCTTTTGAATGCCATAACTATTGATCGCGATCAAAAAAACAGAATTGCAGCGTTATTTTTATGCTTTTATTAATAACCACTCTGGCGTATGTGGTTATTGCCTGTTTTTCGCGTATTTTTTATCATTTTTTTAACAGATTAGATTTTGGTGTGTTTGTAATCTATTGTTTTTATTGTCTTTGTTTTTGTGTTGGAGAATTGGTTTTACCATTAATCATTTAACGAATTTTAAATTATTGTGAATGGCTGAATTACAATCGCTAACACCAATGTGTTATTTGTGTTATCGCAGGGATTAAATAGTTTTTTAACTAACGTAATAACTTTAGAAACTAAAAAAATCATTATATTAATATCATGACATCGGCAAATAACGACGAAATAAAAAATCAATCCGATAACGAATTCTTAATTTTTAAAAGTTTGGAGTTTCTATTATGAGCACTAACGAACGCATTCTTAGCCCCTTCACATTACCGAATGGTACTGAACTGAAAAACCGTTTGTTAATGGCCCCTATGACAACCTGTACCGGCTATTTTGACGGCACCGTCACCAGCGAGCTGGTGGAGTACTATCGGGCCCGTTCCGGCAGCATTGGCACCATCATTGTGGAGTGCTGCTTCGTCGACGATCTCGGTCTCGCCTTCCCGGGTGCCATCGGTATTGATAATGATGAGAAAATTGCCGGGCTGGCGAAAATCGCAGAGGCCATTAAATCCAAAGGATCTAAGGCGCTGCTGCAGATCTATCACGGCGGCCGCATGGTCGACCCAAAACTGATTGGTGGCCGCACCCCGGTTGGCCCGAGCGCCGTAGCCGCGCCGCGTGAAGGTGCCGCAACGCCGGTTGCGCTGACCGCTGAAGAAGTGGAAGGCATGATCGGCAAGTTTGGTGAAGCCGTGCGCCGCGCCATCCAGGCCGGTTTCGACGGCGTGGAAATCCACGGGGCGAACACCTATCTGATTCAGCAGTTCTATTCGCCAAACTCAAACCAGCGCGATGACGAGTGGGGCGGCAGCCGCGATAACCGCGCGAAGTTCCCGCTGGCCGTGCTGGATATTACCCACAAAATGGTGCGCCAGTACGCGGACGACGCGTTTATTATTGGCTACCGCTTCTCCCCTGAAGAGATGGAAGTCCCGGGCATCCGCTTTGACGACACCATGTACCTGCTGGAAAAACTGGCGGCGCGCGGCGTGGACTACCTGCACTTCTCCGTCGGCGCGACCCTGCGTCCTTCCATTGTCGACACCCAGGACCCGACTCCGCTTATCGAAAAATACTGCGCGATGCGTTCTGAAACGCTGGCGCAGGTTCCGGTCATGGGCGTGGGCGGCGTGGTAAATGCTTCAGACGTGAATGAGGCGCTGGACCACGGTTACGACCTGATTGCCGTTGGCCGCGCGACTATCGCTTACCCGGACTGGACCGACCGCATCGCGGCCGGCGAAAGCCTGGAGCTGTTTATGGACAGCACCAAACGCGAAGAGTTGAGCATTCCGGAACCGCTGTGGCGCTTCTCGCTGGTAGAAGCGATGATCCGCGACATGAGCATGGGCGAATCCAAATTCAAGCCGGGTACCTTTGCTGAGAAAGTGCAGGATGACGCTAACGAACTGGTGATCAACGTCAGTCTGGAAACCGACCGCATTGCGGACATCGAGCTGGCCTCCGGCCCGAGCGAAGACGTTGAGTTTGTGACCAGCTTTGAAGAGATCCGTACACGCATTCTGGACGCCAATACTCCGCACGTGGATGCCATCACCGGCGCAACCAGCCAGAGTGAAGCGGTGAAGAAAGCGGTCTCTAAGGCGATGCTGAAATCCAGCAAAGCGCTGGCCGCGGAAGAGGGCGTTGACCCGAACGAAACCCGCAGCGTGGACGTGGTCGTTGTCGGCAGCGGCGGCGCCGGTCTGGCGGCGGCGATTCAGGCTCACGACGAAGGCGCGAGCGTGCTGATTGTCGAGAAAATGCCGACCATCGGCGGGAACACCATTAAAGCCTCAGCCGGTATGAACGCCGCCGAAACCCGCTTCCAGCGCGTGAAGGGCATTCAGGACAGCAAAGAGCTGTTCTATCAGGAAAGCCTGAAAGGCGGCGGCAACAAGAACAACCCGGAACTGCTGCGTCGCTTCGTCGAAAACGCGCCGCAGGCAATTGAGTGGCTGGCAGCGCGCGGCATCATGCTGAACGACATCACCACCACCGGCGGGATGAGCATCGACCGTACTCACCGTCCAAAAGACGGTTCAGCGGTAGGCGGCTATCTCATCAGCGGCCTGGTGCGTAACGTCAACAAACGCAACATCGAGGTGATGCTGGATACCTCCGTCAGCGACATCATCTTCGAGAACGGCGAAGTGACAGGCGTACGTCTCACCACCGAAGAGAACGAAACCGTCACCGTGGCAACCAAAAGCGTGATTGTTGCCACCGGCGGTTTCAGCGCCAACAGCCAGATGGTAGTGAAATACCGTCCGGATCTGGAAGGTTTTGTCACCACCAACCACAAAGGGGCAACCGGCGGCGGCATCGCCCTGCTGGAGCGCATCGGGGCGGGTACCGTGGATATGGGCGAAATCCAAATTCACCCAACCGTTGAGCAGAACACCTCGTACCTGATTTCCGAATCCATTCGCGGCGGCGGGGCGATTCTGGTCAATCAGAAAGGGGAACGCTTCTACAACGAAATGTCGACCCGCGATAAGGTCTCGGCGTCAATCATCGCGCTGCCGGAGAAATACGCATACATCGTCTTTGACGAGCACGTACGTGCCAAAAACAAAGCCGCGGATGAGTACATCGCGAAAGGTTTCGTAACCAGCGCCAGCTCGCCAAAAGCCCTGGCTGAGGCTCTGGGGATGGATTACCACGCTTTCCTCGCGACCCTGGAACGTTACAACGGTTTCGTTGAGAAACAGCACGATGACGATTTTGGTCGTACCACCGCGCTGCGTGCGCCAATCAACGAAGGGCCGTTCTACGCCATTCAGATTGCGCCGGGCGTGCACCACACCATGGGCGGCGTGACCATCAACACCGAAACCTGCGTGCTGGACAGCAACCACAACGTGCTGCCAGGCGCGTTTGCGGCCGGTGAAGTGGTTGGCGGGATCCACGGCGGTAACCGTATCGGCGGTAACGCAGTGGCAGATATCATTATTTTTGGTACGCTTGCAGGACATCAGGCGGCTATGCGTTCGAAAAAGCAGTAAGACCCCTGTGTTGTAGGCCGGATACGCGCAGCGCTATCCGGCATTTTCCCCGGCGGCGCGGTGCCTGCCGGGGCTACATCTGAGGACTCATGCTATGCCTGATAGCCATCGCGTTTACAGCTACTCCGCCGTCCTGATGGGCTCGCCCATTCTCCTGAAACTCTTCTCCCACGACGAAGCCCTAGCGTCCCGCGTGTTTCGCCTGATCAAACAGTATGAAGATTTGCTTACCGTCAACCGCGCGCACTCGCAGGTGATGGACATCAACCATGCGGCTGGCCAGCATCCGGTTACCGTCAGCCGGCCGGTTTTTGAGCTGATCCGCTGTGCAAAAGCGGCAAGCCTGTTCAGGGACAGCGCTTTTAACCTGGCGATAGGTCCGCTGGTGAAGCGCTGGAAAATTGGCTTTCAGGGGGACAGCGTTCCGCCTGCGGAGGAAATCGCGTCGCTGCTGGCGATTACCCGTCCTGAAGATGTCCTCCTTGATGAGGCCAGCAGCAGCGTGTTCTTGACCAGAGCGGGGATGGAGATCGATCTGGGGGCCATTGCCAAAGGCTATATCGCCGACAGGGTGCGTGATTACCTGCATAAAGAGGGCGCTGAGCTGGGGCTGATCAACCTCGGCGGAAACATTCAGACGTTAGGCTCGCCGGAAGGGGGCTGGGGCGTGGGGCTGAAAAAACCGTTCGCCGGTGACGCGCTGATTGGCACGATGACCGTAGAGAACCTGTCCGTTGTGACGTCGGGAACCTACGAGCGCTACTTCGAACAAAACGGCAGGCGCTATCACCATATCCTCGATCCGCGCACCGGGTATCCGCTGGACAACGAGCTGGACAGCGTTACGATTGTTTCGAAAGACTCCATCGACGGCGATATCTGGACCACGCTGATGTACGGTATGGGCGTTGAAGAGGGCTGCGCTGTGCTGCGCTCTCGTCCTGATATCGAAGCGATTTTTGTGACCAAAACAAAAGAAGTGGTGATCTCATCAATGCACCACTTCCGTTTTACCCTGCTGGATAACGACTACCGCGTTACTGACAGTATTGCTTGAGCAGGCCGGTCTGCTCCGGCTGGAGACGGTAGCGATACACCGGACGGCCGGTGGCACCGTAGTGAATGCTGGTGAACAGAATGTTGATTTGCGCGAGCCAAATCAGGTATTTACGGCAGGACACGCGGGAGATATTGACCGCGTTGGCCAGGTCATCGGTAGAAAACTCCGTCTCCGGGTGAGCGTCAATCCACTGGCAAATCGTGCGCAGCGTTTGCGGCGTTAACCCCTTCGGCAGCTTTTTACTGTCCGCCAGTTCCGGCGCCCCGCCGTGGATCAGCCGGTCGACGTCGGCCTGCTCATAGTACTGGTGCGAACCCATCAGGCTGTGCTTTGCCTTCCAGCCGTTCAGCGCCTCTTCAAAGCGCGGGAACTGGAACGGCTTGATCAGATAATCCACCACGCCGTAGTGAATGGAGGTCTGGATCGTGGCGGCGTCGGCAGCCGACGAGATCATAATCACATCGATTGGGCGACCGGATGCGCGAATAACGGGCAGCAGATCCAGGCCGTTATCCTGCTGCATATAGACATCCAGCAGCACCAGATCGACAGGCTGCCCGGGGTTATTAATGATGGCCTCGGCCTGGTTTAGCGTGGAGGCGACGCCGCAGCAGCTAAAACCTTCAACACGGTTGACATACAGACGGTTGAGGTCGGCTACCATGGCGTCATCATCGACAATTAATACATTTATCACGCGATATTCCTCTCGCTATCCCAGGGGATGTGAACAAAAAATTGGGTAAATACGCCTGGCTCAGACTCGACGGTGATATCGCCGCCGAGGTTCTGGATTTGCTGGCGAGCAAGGAACAGCCCAACGCCGCGGTTTTCACCTTTTGTTGAGAAGCCCTTTGTAAAAATAGCCTCCAGCTGAGCGGGATCAATGCCGGGGCCATCGTCGCTCACTTCGCAGCTGAGCCAGCCGTTCTGATAATGCAGCAGCAGGCCGATCTCACCTTCCTGCTGTCCTTCCATCGCGTCGAGCGCGTTTTCAATGAGGTTACCCAGCACGGTGATCAGCACCGCGACCTGCTCTTCGCTCGCGTTATCCGGTATCTGGCATTCATCCGCCAGCGTCAGGGTGACGCCCGCTTCTTTCGCCCGGTTGATTTTTCCCAGCAGGAACCCGGCAATAACCGGGGATTTTACCTTGCTCTGTATCGTACCGATATCCGTCTGGTAATTATGCGCCGTCTGGATGATGTACTCTTCCAGCTTGTCGTAGCGCTTCATGTGCAGCAGGCCCAGGATCACATGCAGTTTATTCATAAACTCGTGCGTATGGCTGCGCAGGGCGTCGACGTAGTTAACCATGCCATCAATACGCTGCATCAGCTGGCTGATTTCCGTTTTATCACGGAAGGTAGTGATGGCGCCGATCACCCGATCCTGACTCTTAACGGGCACCATATTGCACAGCAACAGACGCCCGTTACAGCTGATCTCCTGATCCTGGCGCGCGACGCCCGTCTTTGAAACTTCGCGCAGGCTGGCCAGCAGGGGGGCGCTGGCGTTTTCGGTCTGCTTGCCGGAGGGGAGAAGCAATATTTCTCTGGCGGTCTGGTTGATCATCGTCACGCGCCCGTGAATATCGACGGCCAGCACTCCCTCGCGAAGCGACTGCAGCATCGCCTGACGCTGTTCGAACAAGGCGGAAATTTCGTAAGGTTCGAGCCCGAACAGGATACGTTTCAGTACCCGCACCAGACCCCAAATCGCCATGGAGCTCATAAAAATACTGAACAAAATGGTCCAGACGGCGTTTAGCCGCCCGCGGGCAATCTGATCTTCCACTTTTTTGAGGGAGATACCGACCACCACCACGCCGATCTGGTCGTGCTGGCTATCGTAAACGGGGGTGAAGACGCGAAGCGCTTCGGCGAGGGCGCCACGGTTTACGGAGACATTCTCTTTACCTTCCAGCGCAGGCTCCAGGTCATTGCCAATAAAGTGCAGGCCGATGAGGGCTTCGTTCGGGTGCGAGTAGCGAATCCCCCGCATGTCGGTCACCACGGTGAGCAGCAGATCGTTGCGTTGGGTGACGGCTTTGGCGATGGGCTGAATGATATCCGCCTGGGGTGGCTGCATCAGGCCGCGCTGGATCTCCGGGCTGTTGGCCAGCGTTCTGGCGATACCCAGAGCCGTATCTTTAACATCATCGCGGGTCGCCCGGGTGATTTGCACGGAGTAGAGCGCAAAAACCACCAGCAGCACAGAGGCAATAATCGCGCATACCATCAGCGTGACCAGGGTGTTCAGCTTCATGGGGCGCTTGCGCGTAGTAAGGAAAGGCTGCAAATCGCTCATCAACACTCCGCGATAATTAAGAAAGGGGTAATTATCGCCGATGACGCGCTTTTCTTAAAGCCATGTAAAGGCGTGGATTTGGTGCCCTTTTCGTGACCCTCCTCGCAGGTCGTCTATATAAAACACTTTATAGTGTGTGGGTAATCATAATAAGGAGGCTGTTTATGAGCGTTATGCTTACCGGTTCGGTCAAGGAAAGACGGCACGCCAGCACGATGAATATTGATAGATTGTCCACGCTGGACATGCTGAAAGTCATTCACCAGGATGATGCACTCATTTCTGCTGCTATTACCCCCTGTTTAGATACTATTGCCCGCGTGGTGGACAACGCTGCCGCGACGCTCAGCCACGGTGGTCGCCTGATCTTTGTTGGCGCGGGGCCGTCAGGGCGCGTTGCGCAACAGATTGCCGATGAATATGCGCCGGGCAAAACCCCTGTGATGGCCGTTACGGCACAAGCAGGGGAAGGGAGCTACGAGCGCGGCGTTGCCGATCTGCAGGCCATCAAGTTTGGTGAACACGATATGATGCTGGCCGTGACCGTCAGCGGAAAAACGCCGTGGATCTGGGGGGCAATGCGCCATGCGTGGTCGCTGGGTTCACCGGTCGCCATTGTTACCGGTGATGCGCAAAGCGAAGCCGCGCAGCTGGCAAGCATGGTTATCGCTCCGGAGCTGGGGGCCGATGTCGTCGCAGGCTATATCAACACTAAAGCGGGGATCGCGCAAAAAATGATCCTCTCGATGATCGCCACCGGGCTGGCCGTCCGCACCGGACGGGTTTACAGCAACCTGCGCGTGGATCTTGAGGCAAGCGCGACCAAATGGGCTGAACGGCAAATCGCTATTGTGATGGAAGCGGGGGGATGCACACGGGCCGAGGCAAAAGCCGCGCTGGCGAGCTGTAACCATAACTGTAAAACGGCGGTATTGATGGTGCTGACAGGGCTGGATGCATGGAAAGCCCATGAGCTGCTGGCGCAGAATAACGGGTTTATTCGCGTGGCGCTGCAGGAAGCGCCGTAGTAGAGATAGTGAAGAAATAAAAAAGGCCGCAATTGCGGCCTTTGATATTTTGGGGGATTAGAACTGGTAGGTCATGCCTACGCCAACGATGTCATCAGTTGAGATGCCATTGGCTTCGTAGAAGCTTTCATCGTTGTCCAGCAGGTTGATTTTGTAATCAACGTAAGTCGAGAAGTTTTTGTTGAAGCTGTAGGTCATACCAAGATCGATATAGTTCACCAGATCCTGATCAACATAGTTGTAAGTATTACCTGGGTTGTAATCATTGCCGCCAATATCTTTACCTTTGGAGTAAACCCATGCCAGAGACGGACGCAGGCCGAAGTCGAACTGGTACTGCGCTACGGCTTCAAAGTTCTGAGTCTGGTTGGCGATGCCAACATTACCATATGGCGTCATGTTGCGGGTTTCCGCATACATCATGGCCAGGTAAACACCCTGCGCATCATATTTTGCGCCAATGGTCCAGGCTTCAGCGCGTTCGCCACCTGCATATGGGCTGTAGCGGTTGTAGTTACCTGCACCGTATGCAACCTGTTTGTTCGTGCGGTCGGAAGATGAATATGCCGCGCCCAGGCTCAGACCGAAGCCAAAATCATAGGTGGTAGACATACCGAAGCCGTCGCCGTTCTGGAAACGAACATCGTCATGGCCGTTTTTCGTGCCTTCCTGATCTTCTGTTGCATCCTGGCCTTCATTCGCACCCTGATACTGCAGCGCGAAATCCAGACCCTCAACCAGACCGAAGAAATCCTGGTTACGGTAGGTTGCCAGACCGTTAGCACGACCGTTCATAAAGTTATCGGTCCAGGTGTAAGAATCACCGCCAAATACAGGCAGCATATCGGTCCAGGCTTCAACGTCGTACACGACGCCATAATTACGACCATAATCAAATGAACCGTATTCGCCATATTTCAGGCCAGCATACGCCAGGCGGTTAAACGATTTGTCACCCGCGCCCTCGGTATTGTTAGCGAAGGTTTTGTATTCCCACTGGCCGTAACCGATCAGATCGTTAGCGATCCGGGTTTCGCCTTTGAAGCCAACCTGCACATAGGTTTCGTCGCCGTCGTCGCCGGGGTTGTCAGAGAAGGTGTGACGCGCGTCGACTTTGCCGTACAGGTCAACTTTGTTGCCGTTTTTGTTGTACATTTCAGCCGCATTGGCTGCGCCTGCCATTAATAACGCGGGTACCACAATTGCCAGAACTTTTCTTTTCATTATATATTCCCTTCAAACATAATTTATATGAATATATGTAATCACCCTCCGCAATTACAGGCTTGATACTATTCCAGGAAGTGTTATTTAGTTTCAAAAATAAATGTAAGTAAATCCTATGAAATATTGCTAAATATTTCTATTAATCTCTTTATTTTTCTGGTGAATTAATTCATTGAATTTATATGGTGTAATTATTATTAAGTATTTCGTGGTTCTATTCTTAAATTGATTTAATTCGGCTATGTTATAATTCATGCGCTTTTAAACAACAGGATATGACGATGGAACTTGCCCGGTGGCAGCAGCGATTTGAGCGCTGGCTTGAGGAAAACCACAGCACCGACGATACCGCACATGATATTTCGCATTTTCGTCGGGTCTGGATGACGGCGCAAAAAATCATGGCTAACCAGGCGGTGGAGCCGCTGGTGATCCTGACCGCATGCTATTTCCACGATATTGTCAGCCTGCCGAAAAACCATCCCGAACGCGGCCGGTCATCCCAGATGGCAGCGCGCAGGACGTGCGACATTCTGCGCCGCGACTTCCCAGACTTCCCGCCAGAGCATACTGCCGCCGTCGCACACGCGATTGAGGCGCACAGCTTCAGCGCCGGGATTGCGCCACAGAGCATGGAAGCCAAAATTGTGCAGGACGCAGACCGGCTGGAAGCGTTAGGCGCTATCGGCCTGGCGCGCGTCTTTGCCGTCTCGGGCGCGCTGGGCGTACCGCTTTTTGATGCTGACGATCCCTTTGCCGATGCGCGTATCCTTGACGATCGTGCGTTTGCCCTCGACCATTTTCAGACCAAGCTGCTGCGATTGCCTGATACAATGCAAACGGAAATGGGCCGCGAGCTGGCACGCCACAATGCCGATTTCCTGATCCAGTTTATGGCGAAACTCAGTGCCGAATTACACGGCGACTGCATCGGGCTGGATAGTCAGGCGTTGAGCCGCTTCCGTCGCAGTTTGCGCAATTGAACTGTGGTAATCTGTTCCCAGTCTTTATTCTCCGGTTAAAAGAATGCAGGAAAATCTATCAGTGACAGAGCCCGCGCCCGAGCAGGCTGAGAAATCAACGGCAACGGTGCAGGCGTTGCTGCGCCAGCTGTTGGATATCTATGATGCTAAAACGCTGGCCAATCTGCTGGTGGCGCACGGCGAGAGCCACTGGAGCCCGGCGATCCTTAAGCGTCTGCTCACCAGCGAACGCGCAGGGCGTCGTCTGAGTGAAGGCGAGTTTCGTTATCTGCAAAACCTGCTTCCGCGTCCTCCTGCCGCGCACCCGAACTATGCCTTCCGCTTTATCGATCTGTTTGCCGGTATCGGCGGTATCCGACACGGTTTTGAAGCTATCGGCGGACAGTGCGTGTTTACCAGCGAGTGGAACAAACATGCCGTCCGGACCTACAAGGCCAACTGGTACTGCGATCCGCACGAGCACCATTTCAACGCGGATATCCGCGATGTTACCCTGAGCCATAAAAGCGGCGTGAGCGATGAACACGCCGCCGAGCACATTCGCCAGACGATCCCGGCGCATGACGTCCTGCTGGCCGGCTTCCCGTGTCAGCCCTTCTCGCTGGCCGGTGTCTCCAAAAAGAATGCCCTCGGACGCGCCCACGGTTTTGCCTGCGATACCCAGGGAACGCTGTTTTTTGATGTGGCGCGCATTATCGATGCCTGCCGCCCGGCCATCTTTGTGCTGGAAAACGTCAAAAATCTAAAGAGCCACGACGGTGGAAAAACCTTCCGCATTATCATGCAGACCCTGGACGAGCTGGGTTATGACGTGGCCGACTCGCAGGATATGGGCGCGGACGATCCCAAAATCATTGATGGGAAACATTTCCTGCCCCAGCATCGCGAACGTATCGTGCTGGTGGGTTTCCGCCGCGATCTCAATCTCAAGGGGGATTTCACCCTGCGGGATATCCCGTCTCTGTATCCCGAGCGTCGTCCAACCGTGGCCGACCTGCTGGAACCTGTCGTTGACGCAAAATTTATTCTTACCCCGGTGCTGTGGAAATACCTCTACCGCTATGCCAAGAAACATCAGGCGAAGGGCAACGGCTTCGGTTTTGGGATGGTAAACCCCAACGATCCGCTCAGCGTGACCCGCACGTTGTCCGCTCGCTACTATAAGGATGGGGCAGAGATCCTGATCGACAGAGGCTGGGACAAGGCGCTGGGTGAAAAAGATTTCGACGATCCGCACAACCAGCGTCACCGTCCGCGACGCTTAACGCCGCGGGAATGCGCCCGGTTGATGGGATTTGAAACCCCGCAGGGCTACCGCTTCCGCATTCCGGTTTCGGATACTCAGGCGTACCGCCAGTTTGGTAACTCGGTGGTGGTTCCCGCGTTCGCGGCCGTGGCAAAACTGCTGGCCTCTCGCATCAGACAGGCGGTGGCACTCCGTCAGGGTGAGGCCGTCAATGACGGATGTTCACGATAAGGCCACGCGCAGCAAAAATATGCGTGCCATCGGCACGCGTGACACCGCCATCGAAAAGCGTCTGGCCGGGCTGCTGACGCAGGCGGGGTTTGATTTCCGCGTGCAGGATCCCGCGCTTGCGGGTCGCCCCGATTTCGTCATCGACGCCTGGCAGTGCATCATCTTTACCCACGGCTGTTTCTGGCATCACCACGACTGCTACCTGTTTAAGGTCCCCGCGACGCGCACCGATTTCTGGCTGGATAAAATTGGCAAGAACGTCGAGCGCGACAGCCGGGATCTCACCGCGCTGATTGCGCAGGGCTGGCGGGTGCTGATCGTCTGGGAGTGCGCGCTGAGAGGCAGATTAAAACTGAACGATACCGATCTGACCGAACGGCTGGAAGAGTGGATCTGCGGCGGCGGCCAGACCGCGCAGATCGACACGCAGGGTATTCACCTGCTTAAGGTTTATCCACCTCGCAAGGCGTGACCACCGGTTTTGCAGGCAGTAAATATTTGCCCAGGGTGACCAGCACGACGGCAAAAACAATCACTCCTAAAGCCAGCCATTCAACGGAAGAGAGCGTTTCTCCCCCTAATCCCGTCCCGAGCAGCACGGCCACGACCGGGTTGACGTAGGCATAGCTGGTTGCGACAGCCGGGGAGACATTGCGGATCAGGAACATATAGGCGTTAATGGCGATGATGGAACCAAACAGCGCCAGGTAGCCTACCGCCAGAAAGCCCGACAGCGGCGGCAGGGTCGTAAGCTTTTCTCCCGTCAGCGTGGAGGCGAGCAGCAGCACAATTCCGGCGGCAAGCATTTCAATCGCCCCCGCCATCATGCCGGTCGGCAGTTCGATACGCGAACCGTAGACGGAACCAAACGCCCAGCTCATCGAGCCAATCAGGATGATGATTGCGCCCCACGGATTCCCGCTCAGGTTACCGCCGCTGTTCAGCAGAATGATGCCGGCAAGGCCAATACCAATCCCCAGCCATTCCAGCTTGCGGGTGCGGATACCGAAAAGGCGGCTAAAGCAGAGGGTAAACAGCGGTACGGTGGCAACGACCACGGCGGCGATCCCGGACGGTACGTTCTGGTGCTCGGCAATCGTGACAAACCCATTTCCCACCGCCAGCAGCAGCAGGCCGATCAGGGCGGCATTCAGCATCGGGCGCAGCGGGGGAAGCTTATGTCCGCGCAGCAGCAGGAAGGCCAGCAGCAGCACGCCAGCCGAGAGAAAGCGGATGCCCGCCATCATCAGTGGCGGCCAGCTTTCCACGCCGATGCGAATGACAAAGTAGGTTGAGCCCCAGATGATGTACAGCGAAAAGAGTGCCCCAATGAGCGGTAGCAAGTGCCGGAAACGCATAATCCCTCACGACGAAATAAAAAGGTCGCTGATAGTAAACGCGAAAACTATCGTGCTGGCGAGCCCTTTAATTGTGTAGCGGATGTGAATTTTTTGTTGACGCGAGGTGGGTGTTTCCGGGTTTGCGCTTTTGCTCCATACTATTCACTTAATTACCAAAAAATGAAGGATTAAGATTTTGGCAGGAAGTAGCTTATTAACATTGCTGGATGATATTGCCACCTTACTGGATGACATTTCAGTGATGGGGAAACTGGCGGCGAAAAAAACCGCAGGCGTGCTGGGAGATGATTTATCGCTTAACGCCCAACAGGTGAGTGGGGTAAGGGCTAACCGTGAACTGCCGGTGGTGTGGGGCGTGGCAAAAGGCTCCTTCCTGAATAAGGTGATACTGGTGCCGCTGGCGCTGCTGATCAGCGCGTTTATTCCCTGGGCCATCACGCCGCTGCTGATGATTGGCGGGGCGTTTCTCTGCTTCGAGGGCGTAGAGAAGGTCCTGCACTCCTTTAGCGCGCGCAAGCAGAGCGATACGCCGGAGATGCGCCAGCAGCGTCTTGAAGCGCTGGCCGCTCAGGATCCGAAAACCTTCGAGCGCGATAAGGTCAAAGGCGCCATTCGGACCGACTTTATCCTGTCCGCGGAGATTGTCGCCATTACGCTGGGCATCGTGTCTGACGCGCCGCTCCTGAATCAGGTTCTGATCCTCTCCGGTATCGCCATTCTGGTCACCGTCGGCGTCTACGGCCTGGTGGGACTGATCGTCAAGCTGGATGATATCGGCTACTGGCTGGAGGAGAAATCGAGCGCGGTGGCAAGAGGCATCGGCAAAAGCCTGCTGGTACTGGCCCCGTGGCTGATGAAGAGTTTGTCGGTGGTAGGCACGCTGGCGATGTTCCTCGTGGGCGGCGGGATCGTGGTTCACGGTATCGCGCCGCTGCACCATACGATCGAACATTTTTCCTCGGCGCAGGGGGCCGTTATCGCGGCGATTCTGCCCACGCTGCTGAATCTGGTGCTGGGCTTCATCATTGGCGCTATCGTGGTTGCGGCGGTGAAGCTGGTTGAAAAAATACGCGGCACGTCGCACTAATTGTTACCCGTTGTGGGATGCAAAAAGACCATTCCTCGTCTAAATTGAAACAGTTTCACCCTGATACAGGAGGCAGGTATGGTCTTTTTGGTCAGTGATGAAGTTAAGCCTAAGAAGGGCGGCCCACGTATGATTGTGACCGGGTATTCCAGCGGAATGGTGGAATGTCGGTGGCACGATGGCTATGGCATCAAGCGGGAAGCATTTCGTGAAGATGAGCTTCAGCCGGGGGACGGGCAGCACCAGCGGGACAAGGCTTAATCACATAACGCCCGGCTTTGCCGGGCGTTTTTATCTCAAGTACCGGGTGAAAGGCAGCGATCAGGGAGTGTGTGTGCAGCGCGATACCTTTGTTGTAAGACAATCTTTTTTGCAATGGCTGCATAAGCGTAGCAATCCGGGGCTGATTGTTAATCTCTGTTTTCTGGTTGTTCTGGTATTTTCCACTCTATTGACCTGGCGTGAAGTGGTGGTACTGGAAGAGGCGTACATCTCCAGCCAGCGTAACCATCTGGATACGGTGGCCAGTTCGCTGGACAGGCAGCTGCAGAACAGCGTGGACAGGATGCTGTTGTTTCGTCAGGGCATGCGCGATGCGATCCAAACGCCGCTGGCATTTGAAGTACTCCAGAACGCAGTGTCACGCTTCGATACTGTCCGCATGCTACCCACCTGGCAGCTTGCCGTAGATAAAAAACGCACCCTTCCCATTAACGGTGTTTCGGATGCATTCGTCCAAAAAACCACGCTTCTGAATCGTGACGATGAACGCCTCAGCCACGAGATTTCCGCCGCGCTGGAAGTGGGGTATCTGCTCAGGCTGGCGTCGTCGAGAGCACAAACGGAAGCGCGCGTGATCTACGTCTCCCGCGCCGGGTTTTTCATTTCCACCGATACGCCGGACCAGGCGGGCGACATTACCTCCCGCTATTACCATCTTGTCACGCAGTCCTGGTTTACCCAGCAGTCAGAACGGAACAATCGCGCGCGCGCGGTGCGCTGGTTCATCTCTACCCCTTCATCCTGGACCAACGATGAACGTACGATCACCGCCAGCGTTCCCATCTATTTCGATCATTACTGGTATGGCGTCGTGGCGATGGATTTTACGTTGAACACGATGCAGCGCCTGCTGGCCGATGCGACGGAAGACCGAACGGAAGGGGAGTATCAGCTGTACGATACCCGGCTCAATATGATTGCCACTTCTGCCCATACGGGAAACGTGGTTAACCATTTCGACGAACGCGAAACGGCGCAGATTGCGCAGGCGATTGAGCACGCGACCGGCGGCGGGATCCGCCTCGGAAGCCGTTTTGTCAGCTGGGAGCGCCTCGATCACTTCGACGGCGTCGTCCTGCGGATCCACACCCTGCACGAAGGGGTACAGGACGACTTCGGCAGCATCAGCATCGTGCTGGCGCTGCTGTGGGCGCTCTTTACCGCCATGCTGTTGATCTCGTGGCTGGTGATCCGCCGCATGGTGAGTAACATGTATACGCTTCAGCACTCGCTCCAGTGGCAGGCCTGGCATGACCCGCTTACCCGCCTGAATAACCGCGGCGCGCTGTTCGACCGCGCAAAATTGCTGGCGGAAACCTGTCGCCAGCAGTCGCTGCCGTTCTCGGTGATTCAGATCGATCTCGACCATTTTAAAAACATCAACGACCGCTTTGGCCATCAGGCCGGGGATAAGGTGCTCTCCCACACGGCAGGACTGATTGCCAGCGCGCTACGCAAGAATGATGTGGCAGGGCGCGTAGGCGGGGAAGAGTTTTGCGTCGTCCTGCCGGGGATCGGCCTGGAGGAGGCGAGAAGCGTCGCGGACCGTATTCGCTGCCGGATCAACAGTAAGGAGATCCTGGTGAAGAAGAGCACGACCCTGCGCATCAGCGCGTCGCTGGGGGTCAGCAGCGCGGGTGAAGCAGGTAACTACGAGTTTGAACAGCTGCAGTCCGTGGCGGACGTCCGGCTGTATCAGGCCAAACAGAGCGGGCGTAACCGGGTCGTCTGGCGGGATTAAGAGAGGAAGTAATCCAGCCCCTCCTGCCAGCCCGCCGGGCCGGGCTGCCGGGTGTGATAAACCCGGGCGGGGTTATCGTCCCGTAGCGTGATGCCCTGGCGGTTAATGCCCTTAATCACCACCGCGAAGTCAACGCTGTCGAGCAGCGGCGCATCATTGGGACCGTCGCCGAGCCCCAGCGTGGTGGGTTCAATCTCTTCCTGCTCGCGGTATTGCTCAATCAGCCAGTTCACCGCAACGTCTTTGCCGCAGCGGGCGTCCAGAACATGCCAGAAGCGTGCCCCCTGCAGGCATTTCAGTCCGGCATTCGCCAGCTCCTCTTCAAACTGAACCATTTTCTCGTCGGTATCGCGCCAGATGAGCGTGACGGACGCTTCATGCTTGCGGGCAAGCGCCGAGCGGTAGCGCGTCAGTCCGGTCCACTCGCTGATAACGTGCTCATCCACGTCGTCAAAGGTGGTGAATTTATAGCCCGTCTGCAGGCGAATTTGCTCGATACGCGGGCGAATATCCCGGTGTGTCATCCCCCTGATCTGGCGCTGAATTTTATCCCAGCGTACGTCAGGCTGAATCACCGCGCCGTTCTCGGCAATAAAAGGCAAGCCTTCAAGCCCAAGATCCAGCTGGAGATCGAGCATCTCTGCCGCGGTCTTGCTGCTGCAAAGAATGACCGGAACCTGATTATCCATCAGCCTGTCCAGCCAGGGCATGGCGGGTTGCCACTCATAGGTGTGAATATCCAGCAGTGAACCATCCAGATCAGAGAAAATCAGCAATGTATCCCGCAGTGAAGGCATAGCGACTCCTGGTAACAGATGCGTTTCGCCCTAAGAAAATTCCTAAAAAATGGTTGAGGCGAAAACCGGAGATAAGAGGGATGCCCCTGGCAAACCCGCATTCGGCGTGTGTTATCGCTCATAACAAAAAGCATTATGTTAAAAATATTATATTCATCGTAAGAATATATGCTTGTCAGCCAAATTCGTTGGGGATAGTGTGGCATGTACATCAGATTTCCTGGTGTAACGAATTTTCAAGTGCTTCTTGCATAAGCAAGTTTTGATCCCGGTCATCCCCATGACCGGGATTTTTTTCGCCCTACCGATTGGCTTCAGACACGCTAAAGTCGTGAATATCAAGCTCGAAGGCCTCCGCCAGCTCGCGATAGGTGTGATAATCCCTTCCGTTGACAATGACGCGGTCCGAATTGTCGTCCGACCGGCGGACTTCTGACTCACTGATCTCATTGATGGCGGCCAGCAGGGCATCGACATCCACCTCGACTTCGCGCTTGATGGTGTCGCTGTACTCTTTATCGGTCTTCATTACTGGGTTCCTCATTCAACCGTGTCCAACGGTAAGTATAGACTGTGCATAAAAACGCCAATCACATCGGGCGGCGATGTGCGTTTTTGCGTTTTGTTCTACACTGGCTCAAAACCAGAGGAGGAATGTATGAAGGTCAACGATCGGGTAACCGTTAAAACGGACGGTGGGCCGCGCCGCCCGGGTGTGGTGCTGGCAATTGAAGAGTTTAGCGAAGGCACAATGTACCTGGTATCGCTTGAAGACTACCCGCTCGGCATCTGGTTTTTTAACGAACTGGGGCATCCGGACGGCATTTTTGTCGAGAAGGCGGAGTAGCACGGCGTCGGGTAGCACATCGCGTGCCCGACAACCTTTCCAGAAGCAAAAATCTCTGGCCAGGCCAGAGATCAAAGGTAGGGTGCACAGGTCTTAAGCGACTAACGCATGTTGACGAAAATCCCGTTCGTCACATTATCGGTCAGGCGTACCACGTGGTAGATCACTTGCTTATTATGCGTTTTAATTTTCCTTTTAATATTTCCTTTGTGTGACGAAACGGTTTTCGCTTTAATATTCATCTGGTCAGAGATCTGAATAGTTCCTTGTCCCGCCATCCACATTCGCAGCATACTTGATTCAGTCCTGCTTAATGATAGGGTGGGTAAGTTAACCGCTCCTACATTTTTAACTTCTTTATTCAAATAATCACCCAGAATGTCATCCAGCGACTCGGGTTTAATCGATTTAGAACTGATCAATAAATTTTTACGGACCAACAAATACTCATCGAAATGGATATTCGCGATCGCCATAAAAACAATAAACAGGGTTTTTGGATGCTGATTAATGATTTGCTTAATGTGCTGACTGTTGGCTGGATCGTGAATGAAACAGTCCTCATTAATAAACACCACGCCTGGTTTTAGTTCGTCACAAGCGGCTGCGAGTTCGTCAACGGTGTGTGCATCGTTGATGTCTCTCTTTCTTACCCCTCTGCTTGCCAGGTACCCGGTTAACCCTAGCCGGGTGTAGCTGCATAAATCCATAATGATCGTTGACATGGCATACCCTCACTCAATGCGTAACGATAATTCACCATCTGCCTGAGAGCTCAAAACAGCCATACGGGATGGAAAAAAATAATAAACCTGTGAGCATGACAAAGACTTTCAGGCGGACTCACTATCCCGTAAAGTTACGTATAATTTGCCAGGAATCTTCTTAAAGTAAAGTAAATATTAAGTATTGTGAGATGGTTAGAAACAATTAAACCGCGTCAGATATATCCTGGAAGATGTTTTACGCGTTTTATTTTAGGAATATCCTCAGAAAGACAATGGCAACAGTGAGGGTTATTATTTACGTGGCAGCTCGCTGACAATATCCGCTAACAGGTTGAATATCTCGCCGAATAAATGTTCACAGAAGGGAGCGATAAGTGGCATCAGTAATGACATTAATAAAATCCCAACCGTCAGCGTCAGCGGAAAACCAATGACAAACACTGAAAGCTGCGGCGCCATTCGGTTGAGTAAACCTAACGCCAGGTTGACGGTCAGCAGCAGGGTGATGATCGGCAGCGCCAGCATCAGCCCGTTGAGGAAAATCAGCCCCGCAGCGCGAGTAAGCGCGAGGAAAGCGTTGCTGTTCACCGGATTTTCACCAATCGGCAGCGTATGGAAGGTATCCACCAGCATGGAGATAAGCCAGAGATGGCCGTTGAACGACAGGAACAGCAGCATGGCGAGCAGATCGATAATACGCGCCAGCACGGGCATGTTGAGATGACTGCCGGGATCGACAAACGTGGCGAACGATAGCCCCATCTGCAGGCCGATCAGTTCCCCAGCGGTACGCACCGCGGCAAAGGCGAGCTGCATGGTAAAGCCGACGGCGACGCCAATCATCACCTGCTGCAGGGCCACCCACACCGCATTCGCCGAGAAGATCGGAATATCCACGGGGGGAAGAGAGGGCGCAACGATAATGGAGATGATAATGCCCAGCCCCACCTTGACCCGCTTGGGTATCGATTTCTCACTGAGAATGGGGGCGGTGGATATTAGCGCCATGATGCGCAGCATCGGCCAGAAATAGACGCTGAGCCACTGAACCCACTGGTCGCTGGTGAAGTGCAGCATCGTCAGGTCAGCCGATGATGTACGGCAGATTGGTAAACAGGTTGCGCATATAGTCCAGCAACAGGTTCAGCATCCACGGCCCGGCCACGATAATCGCCACGAACACGGCGATGATTTTCGGGATGAACGACAGCGTCATTTCGTTAATCTGCGTGGCGGCCTGCAGAATACTGATAATCAGACCGGTAACCAGCGCGACAAGCAGCAGCGGCGCGGCAACGGCAATCGCGATTTTCATCGCTTCCGTGCCCATCATCATGACCGATTCGGGTGTCATTACCGTTCCTTAACTGTAGAAACTCTGCGCCAGCGAACTGACCAGCAGCTGCCAGCCGTCGACCAGTACAAAGAGCATGATCTTAAAGGGCAGGGCAATGGTCGCGGGCGGCACCATCATCATCCCGAGCGCCATCAGGACGCTGGCGATCACCAGGTCGATAATCAGGAACGGAATAAAGATGGTAAAGCCAATCTGGAACGCGGTTTTCAGCTCGCTGGTGACATAGGCAGGCAGAAGAATACGCATTGGCACTGATTCCGGTCCCTGCAGCTCGCCGGTGTTGGACAGGCGGGCAAAGAGGGCCAGGTCGGCTTCTCGCGTCTGGCGCAGCATAAACTCTCGCAGCGGCTGAGCGCCTTTATCCAGCGCCTCCTGCATGGAGATTTTATCTTCGCTGAACGGCTGGTAGGCGTCGGTATAAATCTTGTCGATAACCGGCGACATAATGAAAAAGGTCAAAAACAGCGCCAGGCCAAGCAGAACCTGGTTTGGCGGTGCAGAAGGGGTTCCCAGCGCGTTTCGCAGCAGACCAAAGACGATGATGATGCGGGTGAAGCTGGTCATCATCAGCAGAATGGCCGGAATAAACGTCAGCGAGGTAATGAACACCAGCGTCTGAACCGGAAGGGACCAGCTTTGTCCGCCGCCCGCGAGAGGGGTGGAGACCAGACCGGGCAGCTGTGCATAGACCGCGGGAGCAAACAGGCCAACGCCCGCAAGCGTCAGGGATAACAAACGGCGCATCAGGATCTCCCGGAACGCTTAAGCAAACTCTTCATGACGGACTGAAAATCCGCAGGGGCCTCTGCGCGCTCGTCCACCACAACAGGGGCGGGCGGCAGCTTGTGTAATACGCTGATGTTTGAGGCCGTGACGCCCAGGACCAGGCGCGCGTCGTCCACCTCGACGATGACCACGCGCTCGCGTGGCCCCAGCGTGGTGCTGGCGCTGACCTTCAGGCCGCGGGCACCGGCGGTTTTACCCGCCAGGCCAAAGCGCTTCGCCAGCCAGGCGGCGATAAGAATAAAGGCAATAATACCGAACAATGCCCCGCTCACCTGGAGCAGAGGCGAGCCGGGAACGGCAGAAGGCTGTGATATTGTTGCCTGGGTTTTCATGCTTAACGGCTCAGACGACGCATACGTTCAGACGGGGTAATGATGTCGGTGATGCGTACGCCGTATTTATCGGCAACCACCACCACTTCACCCTGGGCAATCAGATAGCCGTTGATCAGAATATCCAGCGGCTCGCCGGCCAGACCGTCAAGGGCCACCACGGAACCCTGCGTCAGACGCAGCAGCTCTTTAATGGTCATCCGGGTGCGTCCCAGCTCAACGGTCAGCTTAACCGGGATATCCATAATCAGGTCGATGTCCTGCAGCGTGCCGCTGACGTCACCGCCGCCGAGCTGCTGGAATACGGCATCCGCTGCACTTTTGGCCGGGGGTGCTTTTTGCTCGTTTAACGCGTCAGCCCACAGATCGTCCAGTGCTCCGCTGTTTTCATCGGACGGATTGTTCATGTCACTCATTTGGGCTGTTCCTCATTCAGCGAATTCAAAATCGGGTTGATCAAGTGCTCAACGCGTAACGCATACTGACCGTTAATCGTGCCGTACTGGCTTGTCAGCACGGGGACACCATCCACATGGGCAATAATGCGGTCGGGTTTTTCTATCGGCAAAACATCACCGGGTTGTAATTTCAGGATCTGAGATAACCGCAGCGGGATATCGGCGAAGCTCGCCACCAGCTCAAGCTGCGAATGCTGGACCTGGCGGACCAGGTTTTCACGCCAGTTCTGGTCTTCGTTGCGGGAGTTCTCCAGCGGCGGGTTCACCAGAAGCTCGCGCAGCGGTTCGATCATGCTGAACGGCAGGCAGATGTTGAACTCGCCGGTCAGGTTACCGATCTCCACGTGGAACGGGGTGTTAACGACGATATCGTTCGGGGAGGTGGTGATATTGGTAAATTTCACCTGCATCTCAGAACGGACGTACTCCACTTCCAGCGGGTTAATCGCTTTCCACGCGTCGCTATAAGACTCCAGCGCCAGCTTCAGCATGCGGTTAATGACGCGCTGTTCGGTGTGGGTGAATTCACGACCTTCTACTTTGGTCGGGAAACGCCCGTCGCCGCCGAACAGGTTATCCACCGCGATGAACACCAGGCTTGGCGAAAACACCACCAGACCGGTGCCGCGCAGCGGCTTCAGATGAATCAGGTTAAGGTTGGTTGGCACCGGCAGGTTGCGGGCAAACTCATGATAAGGCTGAATGCGGATCGCACCGACCGTGATATCCGGGCTACGACGCAGCAGGTTAAACAGCCCCATACGGAACTGACGTGCAAAACGTTCGTTAATGATCTCCAGCGCCTGCAGACGTTCACGTACCACGCGACGCTGGGTATTCGGGTCATAGGGACGTATATCGCTATCGCCGCCGATACCCGGTTTAGGATCATCATTGTTATCGCTGTCGCCGTTGAGCAGCGCATCGATTTCTGCCTGAGAAAGAATACTGTCGCCCATGTCGTTACCGCAGAATGAATGCTGTATACAGAACGTCAGTGACTTCCTGCTTAGGTTGGCCGTTTACCAGCGGGGTCGCCAGCGTTTGTTTAATGGCGTCGACCAGCTTTTGCTTACCCACATCGGTAGCCAGCGCCGAAGCGTCCTGACGAGAGAACAGCAGCAGAAGGCGGCTACGCACTTCAGGAAGGTAATCGTTCAGACGTGAACGGGTGGCTTCATCTTTCAGGCGCAGCGTAATGCCAACGTAAAGCACGCGATCCGCATCACCCAGATTGACGGTGAAGGTATCCAGCGGGAAGAACACTGGAGCCGGCGGAGGCGGTGCTTCAGCTTTGGCTGCAGCGGTGGTCGGTTCCTGCTGCATACGCCAGTAACTATAGCCCGCGGTAGCGCAGGCGGCGAGCGTGATCAACACCAGCAGCGGGATCCAGATGGAACGCTTACTTTTTTTGGTGATAGCGGAGTCAGTCATCTGATACGAGCTTCCTGTTTCGGTACAGCTTAATAAGGTGATTATCCCGTGTCCTGCTGTCGTCAAAGCGTGGAAAAGACGGGGATAATCACGCTACCTCTGGCGTTTAGGCGAAGATGTCTACGGCACCGTTACCGCGCGCTGCGGACTGCAGGGCGGCAGGGACAGGTAGTAGTTCATCGCTCTCTTCATTAAAACCGCCGGTGTTGCCGGAACGCGAAGCCTGGTGCTGCTGCTGGGATGAGGACTGCTGCTGCCCGGCGAAGCTCTCGCTGCTGACGCTGCTCTGCGCAAGCTGAATGCCGTTTTCCGCCAGCGAGGTCCGCAGTACCGGCAGCGCGGCTTCCAGTGCTGCACGAACATGGCTGTGCGCAGAGACCATCTGCAGCTGGGCCTGATTGTCATCCAGCTTAAGCGAAATTTGCACCTGACCCAGATCTTCCGGATGCAGGCGCAGCTCTGCCGTCTGCTGGCCCTGCTTAGTGAACAGAGTGATGTGCTGGCTCAGGGACTGCTGCCATTCGTGAGTCCCCAGAGGCTGGCTTAACACCGGCGCGGGGGCGACGGTGGCGGCCGTCTGACTGGTCGCATGGCTGGACATAATCGGTGCCAGAGTAGCTGTTGGTGATGATGAAGAGGACGAACTGGCGAGCTCCTGCTTCTCTGTCGCCGCGGCCACGGCCGGTGTAGCAGGCGCGTTGCCCTGCAGGGCCGGCTCGTTATTTTTCACCTGGCTCTGATAAGGCGTAGAGTTCTGCGCTTTATCATGGCTACCCAGAGGCGCGTTCAGGGACGGTTGGCCCGCGCCGTTTTGCGAAAGCGTCGCGGAATTCAGCGTTGAGGTGGCGGATACGCTCTCGCTGCCAGCCACGCGAGAGGCGGTAGTTTGCTGCTGGTGCGGCAGCATCGCCATTAGCGCGCTTAATCCGGCCAGCTCTTCTTCGCTCAGCTCGCTCTTACCGTCATCTTTGCCGTTTGCCACATTGAGCGTCTTCAGCGCGTCGCCCTTAGACAGCGGCACCAGCCCGGAAACCAGCGTATCAAGCGACGTGACGGGCGATGTTTCATCACCGTTCAGCGCGGGCTGGCGCGAGAGCAGGTCGGCAATTTTTGCCTGCAGGGTGGTATCCCCTTTGGCGTCTTGAGCCACTTTCGACAGTTTACTGCCGGCGGCTTTCAGGTCAGCCAGGGTCAGCGGCGCATCTTTGCCCTTGCCCGTTGCGTCCGACAGGGCGCCCGCCAGCAGAGAGAGAAAGTCCTGTGCACCGTCGGTGCCTTTCCCCGTTTGCGTGCCGCCTGACAGGTCGCTGTCGCTCATCAGCAGTTGTTGCAGTGTGATCATTCCGGTTTCCTCATTGATGCGCGCTGGGCAAACTCATCCATTTTCTTCTGATCCAGACGGTTTTCCGCCAGGGTCGTTGCCGCGATCTGTCGGTCCTGTAAAGTCTGCCAGGCCTGCAGCCGCTGCTTCTTCTCACGCCAGAAATTCAGCGCGGTATCGACTTTCTGGGTCCACTGGTTAAGCTGCTGGCGATGCTGATCTATCGCCTTCTCCAGCGTCTGGATAAACTGCTGATAGTTAATCCAGCGCTGGCTTCCAATGCCCTGTGTCATATCGGTATTGAGGTTGGTGCGATATTCATGCTGATAGTCGATCAACATCTTCAACTGTTCTTCAGCCTGCTGGCACCCGCGTCGCATTGCGCCTAGCTGCAATGCGGCATCATCAACTTCTTTTTCAGCCAGATCTTTCAGCGTTGATAACGCGCTGTTTTGCGCCATGACCTTCGCCCTCCACCTGTGTTACACCTGCGGGAAAATCAGCTCCAGTGCCTGAATTGAATCTTCCCAGTCGGCGCGTTCAAATATGCCTTGTTGCAAAAATGCCTCCAGCTGCGGCCACAGGCTAATCGCCTTGTCGAGCATCGGGTCGCTGCCTTTGGCATACGCCCCCACGCTGACCAGATCGCGGTTGCGCTGGAAGCTGGAAAGCAGTTGTTTGAAGTTACGCACGCGGGCGTAGTGCTTCTCGGTTATCAGCGCCGTCATTGCGCGGCTGATAGAGGCTTCAATATCGATGGCCGGGTAGTGCCCGGCTTCGGCCAGACGACGCGACAGCACAATATGACCGTCAAGGATCGCGCGCGCGGAGTCGGCAATCGGGTCCTGCTGGTCATCGCCTTCCGTCAGTACCGTATAGAACGCGGTGATGGATCCGCCGCCGCTGATGCCGTTCCCCGCGCGTTCCACCAGCGCAGGGAGTTTGGCGAAGACCGAAGGCGGGTAGCCTTTGGTCGCCGGTGGCTCACCGATGGCCAGCGCGATTTCACGCTGCGCCATCGCGTAACGGGTCAGGGAATCCATGATCAGCAGCACGTGCTTGCCGCGGTCACGAAAATCTTCGGCGATACGTGTGGCATACGCGGCACCCTGCATGCGCAGCAGCGGCGACACGTCTGCCGGTGCGGCGATCACCACCGAGCGGGCGCGGCCTTCCGCACCCAGAATGTTTTCAATAAAGTCTTTTACTTCACGACCACGTTCGCCGATCAGCCCCACGACGATTACGTCGGCCTGGGTATAACGCGCCATCATGCCGAGCAGGACGGATTTGCCTACGCCTGAGCCGGCGAACAGGCCCATACGCTGTCCACGTCCCACGGTCAGCAGGGCGTTAATCGGGCGCACGCCGGTGTCCAGCACATGCTCAATAGGGGTACGCTGCAGGGGGTTGAACGGCTGGGTGATCAGCGCGCCGGTTTCGGTGGTGTCCGGGGAGGGCAGCCCGTCGAGCGGTTTCCCGCTGCCGTCCAGCACGCGACCCAGCAGGGCAGGGCCAAGCGGCAGCTGCTTCCCGCTTTGCAGCCCGTCGCCAGAAATGTTTTTGGCATACACGCGCGCGCCGGGCAGAATGCCTTCCACCTCTTCAAGCGGCATGAGGAACAGACGCTGGCCGTTAAACCCGACCACTTCGCTTTCAACTTCACGCGTTTCCAGACCGTCCTGACGCTCAATGACGCAGGTCGCGCCCAGGGGAAGCTGCAGGCCGGTGGCTTCGAGAACCAGGCCGGTGGCGCGCGTCAGTCGCCCATAACGACGAACAGATGGCAGTAGCGCCATCTTCGTCTCAAAGTTGTCGAGCGTGGTGAGCCAGCGGGTGAGGCGCGCGGTCATCAGACGACTCCCGGTGCCGCCAGGCGGCACAGTTCCTGCCAGCGGGTGGCGACGCTGGCATCCAGATCGCCTTCATCGGCAGAGACTTTGCAGCCGCCGTGATGTAACGACGGGTCGCCGCGCAGACGCCAGCCGTGCAGGTTTAGCGTCGCCCCCAGGCTTTCTTCTACGCGCTGCAGATCGTCCGGGTGGACGCGCAGCTGAGGCTTCCCGCTGAACAGCGGCTCCTGCTGAAGCAGACCCTGAATTTGTTTGATCAGCGCAGTGTTATCCACCACGGGCGTCTGGCCGATAACCTGACGGGCGGCTTCCAGCGCCATCTGCATCAGCCGCGAGGCAATCACGCTGTCCAGCGCGTCCAGGGTGTGCTGAAACTCGCTGACCAGCTGCTGCATGCGGGCATGGATCGGCGCCTGCTGCTGGCGCGCCTGATCAATACCGTGCTCTAACCCTTTCGCCAGACCTTCCTGATACCCCTGCTCGTGGCCTTTCTGGCGGCCTTCGTTCAGACCGGCGTTATAGCCCTGCTCGTGCGCCTGCATTTGCAGCTGCGCCAGCATCTGTGCCTGCTGCTCCTCTTCGGTCAGCTCGGGCTGCTCGACGTCCGGGTCAAGCTCCTCGGCTGCGATGACGGCCGGCGTGAACTCGGAGAGGGGAGGCGCCAGATCGTCCGGCGTCCAGCGCTTCCAGGGCAGCTCATTAGACATAGGTGTCGTCTCCGCTGCCAATCACCATCTCGCCGGTTTCCGCCAGACGACGAACAATAAGCAGAATGGCTTTCTGTTCGTTTTCCACCTGAGACAGACGAACCGGGCCGCGGTTGGCAAGGTCGTCGCGCAAGATATCGGCCGCACGCTGAGACATGTTGCGCAGGAACTTCTCGCGCAGCGGCTGCTCGGCGCCTTTGAGGGCGATAAGCAGCGACTCGGAATCCACTTCCTGGAGCAGGCGCTGGATGCTGCGGTCGTCCACTTCGACGAGGTTTTCGAACAGGAACATCTCGTCGATGATTTTCTGTGCCAGCTCGCCGTCGAATTCGCGAACCGCCGTAATGACGGCCTCCTCCTGCTGCGTTTTCATCAGGTTGATGATTTCCGCCGCCGTTCTCACGCCGCCCATTTTGCTGCGCTTGAGGTTCTGACCGTCGAGCAGGTTGTTCAGCACTTCGGTCAGCTCCGCCAGCGCGGCCGGCTGGACGCCGCCGAAGGTGGCGATACGCAGCATCACATCGTGGCGCAGGCGCTCTTCGAACAGGGCCAGAATATCGGCCGCCTGACCACGCTTGAGGTGGACAAGGATGGTGGCGATAATCTGCGGGTGCTCGTCGCGAATAAGGTCGGCGGCACTCTGCGGCTCCATAAAGTTGAGCGTTTCAATACCGCTGGCGGTATCGCGGGTTTCCAGTATGTCTTCCAGCAGGCTGGATGCACGCTCTTCGCCCAGCGCCTTGACCAGCACGGAGCGCAGGTAGTCGTTGGCGTTGATGTTCAGCGCGGCAAACTGTTCGGCTTCCTGTTCAAACTCTGCCAGCACTTCGGTCAGCTGCTTGTTGGAGATCTGACGCACGTTGGCCATGGCCGCACTGAGAATTTGCACTTCTCGCTGGGAGAGGTGTTTAAACACCTCTGCCGCGCGATCTTCGCCAATGGTCATCAGCAGGATGACGCTTTTATCGGTGCCCGTAAGCGTATTACTCATGTTCGTTACCCATCCACTGGCGGATGACCAGCGCCACGACGCGCGGATCGTTATCTGACATTTCGCGAATGCGCTGGCTCATGACCTCAGCGCCCATGCGCTGGTTAGCACGACGCTGCTGCATCTGTTCATCTTTACTGAGGCGAACTTCAACCGCTTCTTCCGTTTCCTGACGCGTGTTCATTTGTTCGCGAGCCGCTTTTTCGGCTTCAGCACGACGCTGAAGCTGCGGACGAACGCCCTTACGCCACAGCAGCCACGCGACAATCAGCACCAGCAGCCAGCGTCCTGCGGACATCAGCTGGTCGATAAACGCCTGCTGTTGCCAGAACGGCAGCTCACCGCCGGTCTCTTCAACCGAGTTGAACGGTGAGTTCACCACGTTGAGGGTATCGCCGCGCTTCTCGGAGTAACCCATCGCTTCACGGGTCAGGTTTTCAATCTGCTTCATCTGCTCGGCGGTCAGCGGCAGCGGTTTGCCATCCGCCAGCGTTTTGTAGTTCACCACCACCGCAACGGAAAGACGCTGAATATCGCCCACGTTCAGTTTAGTGTGGCGAATCGTCCGATCCACTTCGTAGTTCGTGGTTTCGTTACGGCTGCTGGTACGCGGACCGGCGTTACTGGTCGTTGAGGTGGTCTGCTGATTTTGCTGACCGTTCTGCTGATTGGCCGGAGGCGTAGAAATAGGCGCCGCGTTAGCCGGGGCAGGTTGGTTAGACAGCGCGCCCGGCACGCCGCCCGGGTATGCACCGCCGACCTGCTCGTTCGAATTGATCTGGCGTGAACGCATCACCGCCTGAGCCGCATCGCCGTTCGGGCTGTACTGCTCTTCAGTTTGTTCTTTATTCGCGAAGTCGATCTGCGCGGTAACCTGCGCGTGCACGTTGCTGTTACCCACCACCGGGCCGAGGATAGCTTCAATACGGCGCTGGAGGCGGTTTTCGACATCGGCGGCATACTTCAGCTGCGCGTCATTCAGATCGCGACCGGCGGTATTGGATTGCGTCAGCAGGTGACCGCTTTGGTCGACCAGCGTCACGTTACCCGGCGGCAGACCGGCGACGGCGCTGGAGACGAGATGCGTCACCGCGCTGATTTGCCCTTCGTCCAGCGCGCGGCCAGGTTCGAGGTTCACGGTAACGGAAGCTGAAGGTGATTTCTGTTCACGGACGAATAAAGAAGGTTTAGGCATCGCCAGGTGCACGCGGGCGCTCTTCACCGGGCCTAACGTTTCAATGGTGCGGGCCAGTTCACCTTCCAGCGCACGCTGGTAGTTCACCTGCTCGCTGAACTGGCTGATACCGAATTTTTCCTGATCCAGCAGCTCAAAGCCGACGGCACCGCCCTTCGGCAGCCCCTGCTGAGCCAGACGCAGACGCAGTTCGTGCACCTTATCTGCCGGTACCTCAAGCGCACCGCCATTATCGGCAAAGCGATAAGGGATGTTCATCTGGGTCAACTGGGTGACGATGGCGCCGCCATCCTGATCGGAAAGGTTGCTGTAGAGCGTCCGGTAATCAGGGCTTTTCGCCCACAGGACCATCGCTACAAGGATCGCAATTGCGGCAGCGCCTGCCACGATCAACGGGATTTTAGGATTCGCGCGAAGGCGGTTCATCCACTCGAGTGATTTATTCTGCGGCGCTGTCGATGCTGTTGCACTCATTGCGCACCTCTTAAATCCTGGTGGTTTACGTTATTCGTGTAGAGAAACAAAACTGACTCCCGGGTCGGCAAACACGACAAAAGTTCCATATTGATGGCCCTGCCATTATTTGATGATTCGTGATTTTCTATGCGTCAAATAACCTGGTTTTTTCACGCTATTTACCGCCATTATCTTATTGACAAGCTGTTAGTCTTGACCGCGTAAAAAACCATCCAGGGGAGAGTCATGGCTATACAGGGCATTGAAGGGGTAATCAGTCAGTTGCAGGCAACGGCGATGACGGCCCGTAATCAGAATGTGGCAGATCAGCAGCCGAGCATCAGCTTCGCAGGGCAACTGCATGCCGCTCTTGACCGTATCAGTGATACCCAGACCGCCGCGCGCACTCAGGCAGAAAAGTTCACCCTCGGTGAGCCGGGCGTGGCGCTGAATGATGTGATGACCGATTTGCAAAAAGCCTCGGTTTCCCTGCAGATGGGGATCCAGGTGCGTAACAAGCTTGTGTCGGCGTATCAGGAAGTCATGGGGATGCAGGTTTAGGTTAACTAACCTAATGATATTTATAATTAATAACCGCCCCTACCCACTATGTGGGGCATGAGCGGGGCAAATCCTCTTCGTTTTGGTTCTGGACAGGTGCCTCATCTGTTCATTTGCCTTTCAGAACCGAACTCTCTGGTTCATATCTCGCGTTATGTTACGTCTTCATGATGCAGATTTATGTTTCACCGGGACTGCCCTGATAAAATGTAACTCCTTTATTTTACAGGGATAGAAAAGTGAAAAGAGCGTTTCTGGTTTCTTCCGCAATTTTACTGGCAGGTTGTTCCGCTAAATACAGCACAAATAATATTCAGGAGCGTACAGAGCACCTGGTAAAAGATGTCTCGGTTGTGATTTCTCAGCCAACTGATGGCGTTTATGAGACTCACACATATTCAGGTTCTGGCAGAGCAACGGCCGACGCTGTAAAAGCGGCATTTTTACGGCATTCCGATAATGTTACTGTTTTTGCTGACTGTGATGATGTTACATGTCTGAAAGCTAACCATTCAATCAGCCGCGGATATTATGTGGTTCCGCAGATACTGCATTGGGAAGATCGCGCAACTGAGTGGTCTGGCATTCCTGACAAGATTGAAGTGAAAATCACTGTTTATAATGCTGAATCCAATAATCGGGTTGCATCGACCATTATCAACGGCAAAAGCAAGTGGGCTACCTTCGGTGGCGATCATCCCCAGGATTTGTTGCCGGAGCCGATAAACACGTTCGTCTCTAGCCTGTATTAGTTATCCTTCAGATTCCTTGCGAAACCCCATATAACCGGGGTTTTTGTCTGTACGTGGTATACAGGAGCCTCAGGAGAGTACGTGATAGTTATAGTTTAAGACCTGTCGATCTTCGCTGGCAGCCGCAGCGCTTTAATGCCACAATATTTTTTTCTTCGAATGCAGGAAAGATGATGAAAAAAATAGCAATTGCTGGCGCGCTGCTGGCACTGACCGGGTGCGTTCAGGTCGATAACTATAACGACGTGATCAAGCATCCTGTCCCGGCGCATCTGGCGGGATACTGGCAGTCGAAAGGGCCGCAGAGCAACATGGTCAGCCCGAAGGCGATTGCCACGCTGGTGGTGACGGAAGAGGGCGATACGCTGGACTGCCGTCAGTGGCAGCGCGTGATTGCCGTGCCGGGTAAAATCATGCTGCGTTCAGACAGTTATTACAACGTGACGCGTAAGCTGGATATCTATCCGCTGGAGCGCGATGGCTCGACGCTTGAGTATGACGGGCTGGAGCTGCAGAAGGTCGAACGCCCAACGGTTGAGTGTGCCGATTATCTGAGCAAGAATCCGCTGGAGAGTAAGCTGCCCTGAGGGTAAACGCAAAACGGCAACCTCGTTGCCGTTTTTGGTGTTTGCGCCCTCTCCCTGTGGGAGAGGGACGGGGTGAGGGCATCAGGCCGCACGTTTCCCGTTCTACAACGCATCCTCTATTACCCAAACGCTGACGCTCCCTCCATTACAGGTAAACGTCCCTTCGCCATCCGCCGCAGTGGTGATGGTTTCTTCGCGATTGCCGAGAAAATCCCGCCACGTTTTGTTGCCGTAGTTTTCCCCAAGACAAATCACTTTTTCACCATCATCCCCGTTCGACATCACCACCACGCAGCCGGGATCGTCATCGGTGCCGCTGCGGCTGAAGGCGATGCAGTTTGGATGGTCGAAAAACAGCGTTTGCACGCCGTGGGCAAAACGCTGGCGCGCGAGGATCAGCTCGTGAAGCTGCTCAATCACCGGCATATCAATATGGTACGTTTCACCGTCTCCTCCCGCGTCGTCATAGCTGGCGCCGAAGAGATCCGGATAAAAGACGCTCGGCACGCCATTTTCCCGCAGCAGGATCAGCGCGTAGGCCAGCGGTTTAAACCAGGCTTCGACCGGTGCTTCAAGCGCCTGCAAAGGCTGGGTGTCATGGTTCGCGACGAGGGTGACCGCATGAAACGGATCGGCTTCTACCAGGGTGCCGGTGAAGATTTGGCTCATGTCGTAATCCCGGCCCTGACGTGACGCCTCGTGGAATTTCATCTGCAGGGGGGCATCAAACAGCATGGTTTTGCCTTCGACCTGGTCAATATAGGCCTGAAGTTTATCCACCTCATGGGACCAGTATTCCGCCACGATAAACAGCGGCTGGTCGGCGACTTCCTGGACGTGCTCAATCCACTCTTTGTAAAACCAGGCGGGAATATGCTTGACGGCGTCCAGACGAAAACCGTCGCAGCCCGTCTGTTCCATGACCCAGCGGGCCCAGTATTTGATCTCTTCGGTCACGGCGTGATTGCGAAAATCGATATTTTCGCCCATCAGATAATCGAAGTTACCCATCTCATCATCAACCTGATCGTTCCAGCCTTCGCCGGTGTAGTCGTTGACGATTTTAAAGATGCCGTCTTCATCGGGGTTTTCAATGTGGTCGACGCCGCTGAAGCATTTGTAGTCCCAGATAAACTGTGAGTACTGCCCGGCCCGGACGGGGAAGGTGTAGCGAGTCCAGGCTTCGCATTCAATGACCTCGTCATCGATTTGCGTGCGGTCCTGTTCGTTCACGCGCTGAACGCGCACGGGCTCTTTTTCATCGGCGCCCATTTTGTGGTTGACCACCACGTCCAGCAGCACGGCAATGTCGTTGCTTTTGAGGGCATCTATGGCCTCCAGCAGCTGCGCCTTGTCGCCGTATTTCGTGGCGATACTGCCTTTCTGGTCAAACTCACCAAGATCGAACAGGTCATAGGTGTCATAGCCGACGGAATACCCGCCGGATGCCCCTTTACAGGCTGGCGGCAGCCAGATCATGTTGATGCCGATTTCGTTAAGATTGGGAGCTAACGCCGTGACCTCTCGCCACAATTCACCGCCAGCAGGGTAGTACCAGTGAAAACATTGTAACAGGGTGGGGTTTTTCATCATCCTTGCTCCAGAAGCCATTGGCAGACTTCTGGAGTATGGATGAAGAAATCATAGTTGTGTGTCGCGGGTAAAACTTTCTGGATAAAGAATATTCCCTGACAGCTTTCCATAGGTAGACGTGATGGATTGCTGTTTACCGGTTTGATCAATCAGATTGCGCAGTTCGTCCATGCGGACTTTCAGCAGTGCCTTTAGCGCATTCTCATTTTCAAGGATCATTTCCAGCAGCGCACGCGCTTGCTCAACCTGAGCCGGAGGGCATGACATGATGGGCGTTTGAGAAATCTTTTCCACCAGTTGAACGTAATGCATTTCCTGCTCGATAAGCGCATCCCATTGACCAGAATGTGCGAGATTTAGCATAGCAATGCTCTGTGCATGTAGCGCCTGCCAGTGGCTAAGCGCTGCGCTGGGATTATTCATCAAAATTATCCTGAAATAGAGGACGCATTGGGGCCGATTTGCTTCCACGCATCCGCAATGTTGTTTAATAAACCCTCGACTTCAACAATTGCGTCTACGTCGTTACTGACATTCGCCAGCAACAAACGTCGAACCATATATTCGTACAAGGAGGCAAGATTACCGGACAATTCGCTCTCAACCTCCATGTTCAGTCCTGCTTTCAAACCGTTGTCGATGATGTTGATGGCTTTGGATAAGGCTTCGCCTTTCTCACGAATTTGTCCGGCTTCCATGAACAAACGCGCGCGAACAAGGGCGCTATGCGCCCCGTCGAACAACATGACAATCAGCTGGTGTGGACTGGCATTCATGACTGCGCTTTCTACTCCTATCTGCTGATAGGATTGAACACCAGAGGTCTTATACATATCCACTCCTGAAGGCTACGACTACTTTTGTGAGAACTGTTGGGTCAGGTAGTTGGCTGTACTGGTCATTTTGGTGACTAATACGTCCAGACTGGTGAACTGGGTTTTGTAACGCGCCATGGTGGCTTCAATTTGAGCATCCATGGCATCGTAACGTTCACCCAGCGTTTTCAGCGTTTTGTTGATCCCGTCTTTCGCGTTCTGGATCACCCCGGCGCTGCCGGTACTGGTGCTGAGCATGGTGGTCAGCGTGTTGTTCATCTGGGTCGCCATACCGGTTTTCTTTCCGTCACCGACAAAATACTGCTGTACGGCGTTCGGGTTGTCGGTCAGCGCTTTTTTCAGCTTATCGGTGTCGACTTTCAGGTTACCGACGGTACCGTCCGCGCCTTTCACCGGGTCCTGGGTGATCCCCAGCTGGGCCATGATCTGAATGGAGCCGGTCTGCACTTCGGTCAGCAGGCCGCGCAGCTGGGACTGAACCCCGCGCACGTTCGCATCACCGACCAGCGCACCGTTGCTGGTAGACTGGCTGCCGGCGCCTGCATCAACCGGAACATACTTCGTCAGGCTGTTAATGGTGGACTGCAGCGAGTTGTACGCCGTGACCCAGTCGGTGATCGCCTTCTGGTTCGCATCCGTTGCGCGTGAAACCTCAAGGGTTTCATCAGCTTTGCTCTCGGCCTTCACCGAGAAGGTCACCCCAGGCAGCGCATCGGTAATGGTATTCGACTGGCGCTCGATGGAGATGTTGTTCACCACCACAATCGCGTTCTGCGCGTCGGTGTTCACCGTCAGCGCGCCCGTTTTGGTGGTTGAATCGTAGCCAATGGCGCTTTGCAGCTTGGCGTCGCCGGTAACGTTGATGGTCATCGCACCATCCGTACCGGTGGTTTTAGATGACAGCATCAGGCGGTAATCACCGTCTTTCGCTTTAATGACGCTGGCGGTGACGTTGCCGTTCGCTTTATTAATGGCGCTCGCGATCCCGGCCAGAGACGTATCGCCATCCGCCAGGGTGACCTCTAAAGGCGTTTTGGTACCTGGCTGGGTGATGGTGATTTTACGCGTTGTACCTGTCGTATCGCCCAGCAGATCCGTGTTGTTTGCATAAGAGCCGGTAGTGAGTGCCTGCGCCTTTGCAACCTGGTTAACGTTGACAACAAAGGAACCCACGGACGCGTCAGCCGTTGTCGTGGCGGTAAAGGCCGTGTTGGTGCTGCTAACGGACGTTGAGTTCCAGGTGGTTGCTTTACCCAGTGCAGCGGTGGCAGTCTGCAGCGATGTCATGGCGCTCTGCAGTTTGCCGTAAGCGCTTAACTGTGCGTTATACGTTGATTGCTGGGAAGTAATCGTCGTCAGCTTGGTTTTCTCTGCCGCTTCCAACTGATTATATAAATCCCCGAGTCCTGCAGAACCTATCCCGAGGTTACTGATAGTAGCCATGCATATTTTCCTTAAATACGAAAGTAGTTCAGGACTCTTATCGGCCTCTTAAAGTAAAAGTTTACGATGATGAGAAAAAAATAATCCAAAGAATAGACGCGTCCTGGCGGGGTAAATGAAAGGATTGCACTTTAGTGTCATTATCAGCGCATTGAAAACATGAAAAAGTGTGTGCCTTTTTTGTCATCTCTTTGAGCGTTAAAAAAGCGTAAATAATAAGCCTCTGGCAGACCTTAATTGATTTTTTAAAAATAAAATCATCAATAATCAGTGGGTTATAATTTTTTCAAAATTGATTCTAAAGTCTTTTGGGGACCCGTCGATAACCTTGTTGACGGTGAGAGACGCTGTGAGTGTTAGGCACCGGACCTAAAACCCAATTTTTGAAGGAAACAAAATTATGGCAGTTATCAATACTAACCTGATGTCCCTGACCACTCAGAACAACCTGAACAAATCTCAGTCTTCTCTGGGTACTGCTATCGAGCGTCTGTCTTCAGGTCTGCGTATTAACAGCGCGAAAGACGATGCTGCTGGCCAGGCGATTGCAAACCGCATGACCTCCCAGATCAAAGGCATGACTCAGGCAGCACGTAACGCCAACGACGGTATCTCCATGGCGCAGACTGCTGAAGGTTCTCTGAACGAAATCAACAACAACTTGCAGCGTGTTCGTGAACTGGCTGTTCAGGCAAGCAACGGCACCAACAGCACCTCTGACCTGGCCTCTCTGCAGGATGAAGTTACCGCTCGTCTGGCTGAAATCAACCGTGTTGCGGGCAAAACTGACTTCAACGGCATCAAACTGCTGGACGGCACTGCTGGTACTGCTGGTAAAGTTAAAATTCAGGTTGGCGTAAACGACGGCGACACTATCGATCTGGACCTGAGCGGTGCTAAAGCAGACACCACCACTCTGGGCGTGAACGCAATCGATCTGAAAGCAATGACCGCTACCGACCTGGACACCATCGACAAAGCTATCGCTAAAGTTGATACCGCTCGTTCCGGTCTGGGTGCTGTGCAGAACCGTTTCACTTCTGCAATCAACAACCTGAACAACACCTCTAACAACCTGTCTGCTGCTCAGTCCCGTATCCAGGACGCTGACTACGCAACTGAAGTTTCCAACATGTCCCGCGCGCAGATCCTGCAGCAGGCTGGTACTTCTGTTCTGTCTCAGGCAAACCAGGTTCCACAGACCGTTCTGTCTCTGCTGCGTTAATTTTACGCGTGAAACCCCGCTTCGGCGGGGTTTTTTTATCTCTGCTATTTGAGAATCCGCCTGTGAAACAAATCAGTGTCACTCAACCAAAGCTGGTCGCAGATTTTTCATGTGTCGGTGGGGAATGCCGTGAACATTGTTGTCAGGGCTGGACCATCGCGTTTGATAAATCTTCCGTTAACCGCTACCTGAACAGTAAAAATGCCGCCATTCGTGATACGGCGAAAACGGCGATAAAAGTCACCAAAAAACAGTATGGCAACTGGGGCGAAGTGATTTTCCATACGGAAAGTAAAAACTGCCCGTTTATGGATACGGAAAAACTCTGTTCTATTCATAGCGCCATGGG
Organism: Enterobacter sp. WP_7_1; assembly: GCF_003688535.1. Lineage (NCBI taxonomy): Bacteria > Pseudomonadati > Pseudomonadota > Gammaproteobacteria > Enterobacterales > Enterobacteriaceae > Enterobacter > Enterobacter sp. WP_7_1. The sequence goes on from NZ_REFK01000002.1 coordinate 608,852, forward strand.
CGCCCAGGCATTAAGCCCAACCTGTTCGTCGTTCCCGCGGACAAACCGGGTCTATAAAAATGAAATCGAAAAATCGCTGAACCTCTCGTGTCCGGAAGTGACCCGACTTCTGTTGAACGATCGAGAGTCTATGTCGATAATGGAATCCATCAGCGTCCAGCAGGACGTCAATAATGCGCCGATGATTGATTTGAAGGTAAAGGTCATCAATCTCTTCTGCCAGAATATTTTCAGCGTTGAGGCGGTCAGCGTTGAAGAACAGGTTTACGCCGTGGTGAAATTCCTCATGGTGGCTGAAAAGCTCGATAATCTCGAAGAGAATATCAGCACGCTCGAAACGGTCTATTTCTCGCTGGTTAACGAACTGGTGAGCGGTAAAATCAAAACGGAATTAGGCGGATTTAATCAGAACTACAGACTGAAATTCGCATTAATTTCGCTCATCCAGAGTTTCTTTACGAAGAAAACAGCCAGCCGCGGCGGCGCCGTGTTGAACCGTTATTTTTCTCAGCTTTATCAACAGTTTGAGTCTGCGGGTGACACCGTGCCGGCAGAGAAGGTCATGGAGAACATCGAGTCCGTCTGGCGCGATGTGGCGGGCAGTTACCTGGCGACCCATGACCATTTATTCAAGAACTTTTTTAAATACAAACTGTGGGAGCAGGGCTTCCCGCAGAACAATGGCCGCAGCATGTTGAATAACCTTTATTTAATCGTTGCGGAGTTCTATTTCCTTAAAACGTTACTTGCCGGTCAGGCGATCGTGGCGGGGAAAATTGAACAAGATAATATTATTGATGTTATTTACAGCTTCCACTCCCTTAGCCAGCATAATCAGGAAGCGGGAAAGCTCTTTCATCAACATATAGATAGCGTCAAACTGGGCGACGATCTTTCATTGTTACAACTGTTAATTTAGCCAGAAAAGTTGCCCCTGTTGTGGGCAACCTCAGAATAACCTCACTTTATCCCCCTTTTTCATCCAATTGAACGCCCTGCAGAATCGGATAATCATGCCGATAACTCAACTAACGCAGGGCTGTTTATCGTGAATTCACTCTATACCGCTGAAGGTGTAATGGATAAACACTCGCTGTGGCAGCGTTATGTCCCGCTGGTGCGTCACGAAGCATTGCGCCTCCAGGTGCGCTTGCCGGCGAGCGTGGAACTCGACGATCTGCTACAGGCGGGCGGTATCGGGTTATTAAATGCAGTTGACCGATACGACGCTCTGCAAGGAACGGCATTTACGACTTACGCAGTTCAGCGTATTCGTGGTGCGATGCTGGACGAGCTGCGCAGCCGCGACTGGGTGCCGCGCAGTGTTCGCCGCAACGCGCGCGAAGTGGCGCATGCGATGGGGCAGCTGGAACAGGAACTGGGACGTAACGCAACGGAAACCGAAGTGGCGGAACGTCTTGGCATTGCTGTTGAAGAGTATCGTCAGATGTTGCTCGATACCAATAATAGCCAACTCTTCTCTTATGACGAGTGGCGCGAAGAGCATGGCGATAGCATCGAGCTGGTGACGGACGAGCACCAGCAGGAAAACCCGTTACACCATTTAATGGAAGGGAATTTACGCCAGCGCGTCATGGAGGCTATTGAAGCTCTGCCTGAACGCGAACAGCTGGTATTGACCCTTTATTACCAGGAAGAGCTTAATCTCAAAGAGATTGGCGCTGTTCTGGAGGTGGGAGAGTCGCGGGTGAGCCAGCTGCACAGCCAGGCCATTAAACGCTTACGAACCAAGCTGGGTAAGTTATAGGTGATTGATTCACCTTAAAAATGCCGCACAACGTATTGACAACCAGGAGTTATCATGACGGTGCAGCAATCTAAAAGACGGCCTTTAAGCCGCTACCTGAAAGACTTTAAACACAGCCAGACGCATTGCGCCCACTGTAACAAGTTACTCGATCGTATCACGCTGGTTCGCCGGGGCGAAATCGTTAATAAGATTGCGATTTCGCGTCTCGACACGTTGATGGACGAAGCAGCATGGCTCGAAGAGCAAAAAGAGTGGGTGGCGCTTTGCCGTTTCTGTGGGGATCTCCACTGCAAAGAGCAAAGCGACTTCTTCGATATTATCGGCTTCAAGCAGTTCCTGTTTGAACAAACGGAGATGAGCCACGGCACCGTTCGCGAATATGTCGTTCGCCTGCGCCGCCTTGGGCAACATCTGACCGTAAACAATATTTCTCGCGATCTGCTGAAAACCGGTTATCTGGATGAAAATCTCGAGCCGTGGCTGCCTGCGACCAGCACCAACAACTACCGAATTGCGCTGCGCAAGTATGCGCAGTACAAGGTACAAATGCCGGGTGCCATAAAGCAGAAAGCCCACGCCGGAACAACTTCTGATATATATTAAAAAAGAATAAGATGTAGCGCAGTCGCCTTTGACGTTGCAGGCGATTTCTCTACACTACGTAAAAATTCCACTATATCGGGGTATTTATGAAATTTGCACTTCTGGGTCGTCAGGCGCTGATGGGTGTTATGGCCGTTGCGCTGGTTGCGGGTATGAGCGTGAAAACGTTCGCCGCAGAAAACCTGCTGAATAAAGTAAAAGAGCGCGGTACGCTGCTGGTCGGGCTGGAAGGAACCTATCCTCCGTTCAGCTTCCAGGGCGATGACGGTAAGCTGACCGGTTTCGAAGTGGAGTTTGCTGAAGAGCTGGCGAAGCACCTCGGTGTTAAAGCGTCGCTGAAACCGACCAAATGGGACGGTATGCTGGCGTCGCTGGATTCCAAACGTATTGATGTGGTGATTAATCAGGTAACCATTTCTGACGAGCGTAAGAAGAAATATGACTTCTCTACGCCGTACACCGTGTCCGGTATTCAGGCGCTGGTGAAGAAAGGCAACGAAGGCGGAATTAAAACTGCCGCGGACCTGAAAGGGAAGAAAGTCGGTGTCGGTCTGGGTACCAACTACGAAGAGTGGCTGCGCCAGAACGTGCAGGGCGTGGATATCCGCACCTATGATGATGACCCGACGAAATACCAGGATCTGCGCGTGGGCCGTATCGACGCCATTCTGGTTGACCGCCTGGCCGCGCTGGATCTGGTGAAGAAAACCAACAATACCCTGGCGGTAGCGGGTGATGCGTTCTCTCGTCAGGAATCAGGCGTTGCCGTTCGTAAAGGTAACGAAGACCTGGTCAAAGCGATTGATTCCGCGATTGCTGACATGCAAAAAGACGGTAGCCTGAAAGCGCTCTCCGAGAAGTGGTTCGGTGCAGACGTCACGAAATAAGTTTCTGCCGTAAAAAAAGGCGCTTTTAAAAGCGCCTTTTTTATTTCTTTCACGTCTGCGTGCATAATGAAAAATATCACATTTTGTCAGAGTTACCGGAGAACCCATGTCACTACAGAATTTAACGCGCTTTCCCCGCCTGGAGTTCATCGGCGCGCCGACGCCGCTGGAGTATCTGCCACGATTTTCTGATTATTTAGGGCGCGATATTTTTATAAAGCGTGACGACGTGACGCCGATGGCGATGGGGGGCAATAAGCTGCGCAAGCTGGAGTTTCTGGCGGCTGATGCACTGCGCGAAGGCGCGGATACGCTCATTACCGCCGGGGCTATCCAGTCAAACCACGTTCGTCAGACGGCGGCAGTGGCGGCAAAGCTCGGGCTCCACTGCGTGGCATTGCTGGAAAACCCGATTGGCACGCGGGCAGAAAACTATCTCACCAACGGCAACCGCCTGCTGCTGGACCTGTTTAACGTGCAGGTCGAAATGGTGGAGGCATTGACCGACCCGACCGCCCAGCTCGACGAGCTGGCGACGCGTCTGGAAGCGCAGGGGTTCCGCCCCTACGTTGTCCCCGTCGGCGGTTCGAACGCGATGGGCGCGCTGGGGTATGTGGAGAGTGCGCTGGAAATCGCGCAGCAGTGCGAAGGCGCGGTAAGTCTCTCCTCCGTGGTTGTCGCGTCCGGCAGTGCCGGCACGCATGCCGGGCTGGCGGTGGGGCTGGAACAACTGCTGCCGGACGTCGAGCTGATTGGCGTGACGGTGTCCCGCAGCGTCGCCGAGCAGAAGCCGAAAGTGGTCACTTTACAGCAGGCTGTAGCCGAGCAGCTGGAGCTTAAGGCAAAGGCCGATATTCTGCTCTGGGATGACTATTTTGCGCCGGGTTACGGCACGCCTAACGAAGAGGGCATGGAAGTGGTGAAGCTGCTGGCGCGCCTCGAGGGGATACTGCTCGATCCGGTCTATACCGGCAAAGCGATGGCCGGACTGATTGATGGCATTGCGCAGAAACGCTTTAAGGATGAAGGGCCGATTTTATTTGTCCATACCGGCGGGGCGCCTGCGCTGTTTGCCTACCATCCTCATGTCTAAAAATCAGGTCGAAAAATAATAATGCAAGAAAGTATTCAACTGGTTATTGATTCTCTGCCGTATCTGCTGAAAGGTGCGGTATTTACGTTACAGCTCAGTATCGGCGGGATGTTCTTCGGGCTGGTGCTGGGATTTGTGCTGGCATTAATGCGCATGTCACCCATCCTGCCGGTACGCTGGCTGGCGCGCTTTTATATCTCTGTATTTCGCGGCACGCCGCTTATCGCCCAGCTCTTTATGATCTACTACGGCTTGCCGCAGTTTGGTATCGAGCTGGATCCGATCCCCGCAGCGATGATTGGTCTGTCGCTCAATACCGCGGCGTACACGTCAGAAACCCTGCGAGCGGCGATCTCCTCCATTGACAAAGGGCAGTGGGAGGCGGCAGCCAGTATCGGGATGACGCCATGGCAGACGCTGCGTCGGGCCATTCTGCCGCAGGCGGCACGCGTGGCGCTTCCACCGCTGAGCAACAGCTTCATTAGCCTGGTGAAAGATACGTCCCTGGCGGCAACGATTCAGGTACCGGAACTGTTCCGTCAGGCGCAGCTCATTACTTCGCGCACGCTTGAAGTCTTTACCATGTATCTGGCCGCCTCGCTGATTTACTGGGTGATGGCGACGGTGCTGTCTGCTCTGCAAAACTACTTCGAAAACCAGCTTAACCGGCAGGAGCGTGATCCAAAATGAGTGCTATCGACGTCAAAAACCTGGTGAAAAAATTCCACGGTCAAACGGTGCTCCACGGGATCGATCTTGAAGTAGAGCAGGGTGAAGTGGTGGCGATTATCGGACCAAGCGGTTCGGGAAAAACGACGCTGCTGCGCAGTATTAACCTGCTTGAACAGCCGGAAGGCGGCACCATTCGGGTAGGGGAGATAACGATTGATACCGGGAAATCCATTAGCCAGCAGAAAGGGTTAATTCGCCGCCTGCGCCAGCATGTCGGCTTCGTTTTCCAGAACTTTAATCTCTTCCCGCACCGTACGGTGCTGGAGAACATTATTGAAGGACCGGTCATTGTAAAAGGTGAATCGAAAGAGGACGCGACGGCGCGCGCGCGCGAACTGCTCGCTAAAGTCGGGCTGGCGGGGAAAGAGACCAGCTATCCGCGCCGTCTGTCGGGAGGGCAACAGCAGCGCGTGGCGATAGCACGCGCGCTGGCTATGCGCCCGGACGTGATCCTTTTTGATGAACCGACCTCTGCGCTCGATCCGGAACTGGTGGGTGAGGTGCTGAACACCATTCGCCAGCTGGCGCAGGAAAAACGGACGATGGTGATCGTGACGCATGAAATGAGCTTTGCACGCGATGTTGCTGACAGAGCCATCTTCATGGATCAGGGGCGGATTGTGGAGCAGGGGCCGGCGAAAAGCCTGTTCGCTAACCCTCAACAGCCGAGAACCCGTCAGTTCCTTGAAAAATTCCTTATGCAGTAGAATTTTTGCACTAATTTGCTCCAGAAATTTAGGCTGGAGCAAATTATTCTCCCTTCGGGGGCAGTCGTTTGCTTTTTTATTCCATCCGGCCCGGATAAACCTTATCAATAGTAAAGTTAATTGTGCTAATGCCGATATTTTGTAGTTAGAAAAAAGATTTATGTGTTAGGTTATATTCACCATAATAATGATTATCTTTTCAGAGGCTTCATTTAGTAAGTATGAAGGATTCAGACTTTTTCACCTGGCGACGGGATTGCTCACTCCGGTTTCAGGAATTGACGAGTACCGATGAGGTATATCGGGAACTAGAGCGGCAAACTCAGATGCTGGAATTCGATTATTACGCGCTCTGCGTGCGGCATCCCGTGCCCTTTACGCGCCCTAAAATCTCTTTGCAGACCACTTATCCAAAGCCGTGGATGGCGCAATATCAATCCGCGAACTATTTCGCTATCGATCCGGTTTTAAAAGCGGAAAATTTCATCCAGGGTCATTTGCCCTGGACAGACGCATTATTTGCAGAGGCGCAGGAATTATGGCATAGCGCCCAGGACCACGGTTTACGCGCGGGAATAACGCAGTGCCTGATGCTGCCTAATCATGCGCTTGGCTTCCTGTCTGTTTCTCGTACTAGTGTACAGGAAGGGCCTTTTGCCCGTGAGGAAATAGAACTGCGGCTGCAAATGCTGGTGCAAATGGCCTTAACTTCTCTGATGCGTTTCGAAGATGGGATGGTTATGCCACCCGAAATGAAATTCAGCAAACGCGAGCGCGAAATTCTGAAATGGACTGCGGAAGGGAAGACGTCAGCGGAAATAGCGATCATTCTCTCTATCTCTGAGAATACCGTTAATTTCCATCAGAAAAATATGCAGAAGAAATTCAATGCGCCTAACAAAACCCAGATTGCGTGTTACGCGGCGGCAACGGGACTGATCTGACAGGATAATACGTTCTGCGTGACAGACGAACAAACGGCTGAATGCACTGCATCCAGCCGTTTTTTGTTACTGGCGGTAGGCTTGTTTGATTTGCTTGACGGTGTTAGCAAATACCGCAGATTCAGCCTGGTCTTCCATCTCCGCGATTTGTTTTTCCATTTTAATGATCACACGACCGGCATCCGCCTGGCCCATCGCCTGCAGCATCAGCGTTAGCAATGCTTTCAGGCAGTTTACTTCCTGTGCCAGTTCCTGGTTATTCTCCGCAGTGGCAAATTCAGGTGTGCTCATTTATTTTCCTCATTATTAAACGGCGCTAAAGCGCGACGACGAAAGTCAAGGCGGCGGAGTATACCACAAGCTGAAGCAAAAAATGCAGCGGTTGTTTTTCGTACTTTTACGTGGATGTTTAATTGCGTAAACAGAACGTACCGGTAAACTGAACCGTCGTGAAAGGCTATTAATTGTTTGTGCCCGGTTCGCTTGTCGTTAATTATTGTTACAAAAATTTGAGATCTGTTTTTTTGCAGGAAAAGCCTGCAAGTTTTTTGTAACTTTTTGAATACAGATGCTTAAAAAAAGCTGCAAAAGCCCTGAATGCATGCTCTCTCTTTCCACGGACTGTACAGCCTAATTTCCAAAAACGAGAGCAAAATCGAATAGCAGGTTTTTTAACGTTTTAATCTTGTGAGGAAAACCGTTAATATAAACCAAATTATCACTCAGTAGCGTTATCCCTATTCTGGAGACATTTCCTTTGATCAACGTCCTTCTTGTTGATGACCACGAACTGGTGCGCGCAGGGATACGACGCATTCTTGAAGATATTAAAGGTATTAAAGTTGCCGGTGAGGCGTGCTGCGGCGAAGATGCGGTAAAATGGTGCCGCACAAACTCGGCCGATGTGGTACTGATGGATATGAATATGCCCGGTATCGGTGGTCTTGAAGCAACACGCAAAATCGCACGTACCTTTGTTGATACAAAAGTCATCATGCTGACCGTGCATACCGAAAACCCACTGCCCGCGAAAGTGATGCAGGCGGGCGCAGCGGGCTACCTGAGTAAAGGTGCTGCGCCGCAGGAAGTCGTCAATGCAATCCGTTCCGTGTTTGCCGGACAGCGCTACATAGCGTCCGACATTGCTCAACAGATGGCGCTGAGTCAGATCGAGCCTGAGAAAACCGAATCACCGTTTGCCAGTTTGTCCGAGCGTGAATTGCAGATTATGCTGATGATCACCAAAGGTCAGAAGGTGAATGAGATCTCGGAACAGCTGAATCTCAGCCCGAAAACGGTGAACAGCTATCGTTACCGGATGTTCAGTAAACTGAACATTCATGGCGACGTTGAACTGACGCACCTGGCCATCCGGCACGGTTTGTGTAATGCGGAGACGTTGTTAAGTCAGTGAGTGATGTGTTCGATTCAAAAGCATTTCTGAAAACCGTAACCAGCCAGCCTGGCGTCTATCGCATGTATGACGCTGGCGGTACGGTTATCTACGTGGGGAAGGCAAAAGATCTTAAAAAACGCCTCTCCAGCTATTTTCGCAGCAACCTTGCCTCCCGAAAGACCGAAGCGCTGGTCTCACTCATTCAGAATATCGATGTCACCGTCACGCACACCGAGACAGAAGCGCTGCTGCTTGAGCACAACTATATAAAGCTCTACCAGCCGCGCTATAACGTCCTGCTGCGTGATGATAAATCCTACCCGTTTATTTTTCTGAGCGGCGACACTCATCCGCGCCTCGCCATGCACCGCGGTGCAAAACACGCCAAGGGCGAATATTTCGGGCCGTTCCCTAACGGCTATGCCGTGCGAGAAACGCTGGCGCTGCTGCAAAAAATCTTCCCGATCCGCCAGTGTGAAAACAGCGTTTACCGTAACCGCTCGCGCCCGTGCCTGCAGTACCAGATTGGACGCTGCCTGGGGCCCTGCGTGGAAGGGCTGGTGAGTGAAGAAGAGTATGCCCAGCAGGTGGATTATGTGCGCCTGTTCTTAGCCGGAAAAGACGATCAGGTCTTAACGCAGCTGATCGCACGTATGGAAAAAGCCAGCGCCGCGCTCGAGTTCGAAGAGGCCGCGCGGATCCGCGACCAAATCCAGGCGGTGCGCAGAGTCACTGAGAAACAGTTTGTCTCGAATACCGGTGACGATCTCGACGTCATCGGCGTAGCCTTTGACGCCGGGATGGCCTGCGTGCACGTGCTGTTTATTCGCCAGGGCAAAGTGCTCGGCAGCCGCAGCTATTTCCCGAAAGTACCCGGCGGTACTGAACTGGGTGAAGTGGTTGAAACCTTTGTCGGCCAGTTCTATCTGCAGGGAAGCCAGATGCGCACCCTGCCTTCTGAGATCCTGCTCGATTTTAATCTTGACGATAAAACCCTGCTGGCCGATTCGCTCTCTGAACTGGCGGGCCGTCGGGTGAATGTACAAACCAAACCGCGCGGCGATCGCGCGCGTTATCTGAAGCTGGCGCGAACCAATGCCGCGACGGCGCTCACCACTAAGCTGTCGCAGCAGTCGACGGTGCACCAGCGCTTAGCGGCCCTGGCGACGCTGCTGAAGCTTCCGGAAGTGAAACGTATGGAGTGTTTCGACATCAGTCACACGATGGGGGAACAGACGGTGGCGTCGTGCGTGGTATTTGATGCGAATGGCCCACTGCGCGCCGAGTATCGCCGCTATAACATCACCGGGATCACGCCGGGCGATGACTATGCGGCCATGAATCAGGTGCTGCGTCGTCGCTATGGTAAAGCCATAGAAGAGAGCAAAATCCCGGATGTGATCCTGATTGACGGCGGGAAAGGGCAGCTCGGCCAGGCAAAAGCGGTATTTGAATCGCTTGATGTCAGCTGGGATAAAAACCATCCGCTGCTGCTGGGCGTCGCAAAAGGGGCCGATCGTAAAGCCGGTCTGGAGACATTGTTCTTCGAGCCGGAAGGCGAGGGCTTCAGCCTGCCGCCGGACTCCCCGGCGCTGCACGTCATCCAGCATATTCGCGATGAATCACACGATCATGCCATCAGCGGTCACCGCAAAAAACGGGCGAAGGTGAAAAACACCAGTAGCCTGGAAACGATCGAAGGCGTGGGGCCAAAACGTCGGCAGATGCTGCTGAAATATATGGGCGGATTGCAAGGATTACTCAACGCCAGCATGGAGGAAATTGCAAAAGTGCCGGGTATTTCGCAAGGGCTGGCAGAAAAGATCTACTACTCGTTGAAACATTGAGGGCTCTGTAGCAACATAGAGCTAAATTTTACTGACAACAAACAGTTACCGTCATTATGCAATTTAATATCCCTACGTTGCTCACTCTCTTTCGTGTTGTACTCATCCCGTTCTTTGTACTGGCGTTTTACCTGCCGGTCGTCTGGGCACCTTTCGCCTGCGCATTGCTCTTTCTGATCGCGGCGGTCACCGACTGGTTTGATGGCTATCTGGCCCGTCGCTGGAATCAAAGCACCCGTTTCGGTGCCTTCCTCGATCCGGTGGCAGACAAAGTGATGGTCGCTATCGCCATGGTGCTGGTGGCCGAGCACTATCACACCTGGTGGGTAACGCTGCCCGCAGCAACCATGATCGGCCGTGAGATCATTATCTCTGCGCTGCGCGAGTGGATGGCGGAACTGGGTAAACGCAGCAGCGTGGCGGTCTCGTGGATTGGTAAAGTCAAAACGACGGCGCAGATGGCGGCGCTGGTCTGGATGCTCTGGCGTCCGAACGCCTGGGTTGAATGGGCGGGAATTGGTCTGCTGTGGGTAGCGGCAGTGCTGACGCTGTGGTCCATGCTGCAATATTTGAACGCTGCGCGCGGGGATTTGCTTGATCAGTGATCGTTTCGCCGTAATTTTCAGCAAACGATCCAGGGATGCAAAAAATAACGTTGACTCATAACGTCATATCAGTAGAATGCAACGCATCGAACGGCGGCACAGCAAGCCGGACGATAATGAAATCAAGTGGTTAGACGTTTACTTGATGACATGCGGGAATAGCTCAGTTGGTAGAGCACGACCTTGCCAAGGTCGGGGTCGCGAGTTCGAGTCTCGTTTCCCGCTCCAGATTAAAGACATGCGCAGTAGCGGGTGTCAGTTTGAAAAGTTTTACGGCGCGTTAGCAAAGCGGTTATGTAGCGGATTGCAAATCCGTCTAGTCCGGTTCGACTCCGGAACGCGCCTCCACTTTCTTCCCTGGCCGGATGGTGGAATCGGTAGACACAAGGGATTTAAAATCCCTCGGCGTTCGCGCTGTGTGGGTTCAAGTCCCACTCCGGCTACCATGGGAAACAAAGAATAATCAAAGCAATAAGCAGTGTCGTGAAACCACCGAAAGGTGGTTTTTTTGTACCTGAAATCCGCCGGTCACACCCCGCCCAGATACGCCTTTCTGACCTCCTGATTTCCAAGCAGCTCCTCGCCGCTGCCGCTCAGCCGGATCTGCCCGTTAACCATCACATACCCGCGGTCGGAAAGCTTCAACGCGTGATGTGCATTCTGCTCCACCAGAAAGATGGTCATGCCGTTGCGCGCCAGCTCGCGCAGCGTCTGGAAGATCTGTTTCACCACAATCGGCGCCAGACCGAGGCTCGGTTCATCCAGCAGCAGAAGCTTCGGACGGCTCATCAGCGCCCGGGCAATCGCCAGCATCTGCTGTTCCCCGCCGGACATGGTCATCGCGCGCTGCTTGCGCCGCTCCTTGAGGCGAGGGAAGAGGTCGAACATGGTTTGCATATCCTCAGCGGCAAACTGGCTGCCGATGGGGATGGTCCCCATCAGCAGATTCTCTTCAACGGTCATATCCGGGAAGATTCGTCTGCCTTCCGGCGCCTGCGCAATGCCGCTGGACGCGACGTAGTGGGTAGATTTATGGCTGATATCTTCACCACCGAAAAGAATCTGCCCGCTGCGAATGCGGGGCTGGCCAAAGATGGACATCAGCAATGTCGATTTACCCGCGCCGTTTGCGCCAATCAGCGCCACGGTTTCACCCTTATTGACCTCGAGGGAGACCTGCTTCAGCGCCTGAATGACGCCGTAAAACACATCCACATCGCGAAATGCCAGCAGCGGTTCGCTCATAGGGTGACCTCGCTTTCGTCCGTACCCAGGTAGGCGGCAATAACCTTTTCATCATGCTGGATCTGCTCGGGTTTTCCCCTGGCAATAACATCCCCGTGGTCGAGCACGATAATGTCGTCCGAAATCTCCATCACCATCCCCATATCATGCTCAATCAGTAATACCGTGATGTCATGATGATCCCGCAGATAGCGAATAATGTTGCTCAGCTTGTGCGTTTCAACCGGGTTAAGCCCGGCGGCGGGTTCATCCAGACAGATCATTTCCGGCCCGGTGCACATGGCCCGCGCAATTTCCAGACGCCGCTGCTGGCCGTACGACATCTCTCCCGCCAGGCGATTGGCGCACTCCACCAGATCCACCACTTCCAGCCAGTAGAAGGCTCTGTCAAGGGCGTCGCTTTCCGCCCGCCGGTATGCCGGCGTATTTAAGATCCCGGCGAGCAGATTGCGGTTAACGCGCATATGCTGCGCAACCAGCAGGTTTTCCACGACAGACATCTCGCGGAAAAGACGGATATTTTGAAACGTGCGGGCCAGCCCTGCGCGGTTGACCAGATGCGTTCCGCCGAACATTTTGTAGAAAAGACGCTGCCCGAACTGCGCGGGATTAATCCAGTCTCCCGGCTGGAATTTTTGTCCAAGCACCTGAATAACGTTGGTCGTTTTATGGCGGGTATTAAATAAAATGTTGCCGCCGGAGGCCCTGTAGAAGCCCGTCAGGCAGTTAAACACGGTGGTTTTTCCCGCCCCGTTTGGCCCAATCAGGGCGGTAATTGAGCCGCGCTGTACGTCCAGGTTGACGTCGTTTAGCGCCTTAATCCCGCCGAAGTGCATCATCAGATGTTCAACGCGTAATATCGTTTCGTTCATGGCGCGACGCCCTTACGCACGGCAAACCCGCTGCGGTTAATGCGGATCAAACCGCGTGGACGCCAGATCATCATCACCACCATGAGCATGCCAAACAGCAGGACGCGGTACTCGGCAAAACTGCGCAGCAGTTCCGGCGTTACCGTGAGCACAAAGGCTGCCAGCACCACCCCAAGCGTAGATCCCATCCCGCCCAGCACCACGATGGCGAGGATCAGCGCCGATTCAAAGAAGGTAAAGGAGGTGGGATTCACGAACCCCTGATAGGTGGCGAAGAACACCCCGGCAATGCCCGCGGTCGACGCGCCCAGCGTAAAGGCCGACAGCTTAACCAGAACATGATTTAACCCCATTGAGCGGCAGGCAATTTCGTCTTCACGCAGCGCCTCCCACGCCCGACCAATCGGCATCCGCGTCAGGCGGTGCTTGATGTAGAGCACCAGCATCACCACCAGGAACAGAACCGCGTAGATAAAAATAAACTTCATGTTCGGGTTGTAGGTCAGGTGGAAAAATTCGTGGAAGGGCACGCCGCCTTCTTTTGCGCGTCGCCCAAATTCCAGACCGAAAAAGGTGGGGGGAGGGGCCGACACGCCGTTTGGGCCGCCGGTGAAGGTCAGCCAGTTGTTCAGTATCAGGCGAATAATCTCCCCGAACCCGAGGGTGACGATGGCGAGATAGTCACCGTGCATGCGCAGTACCGGGAAACCGAGCAGGGCGCCTGCGGCGGCGGCCATGATTGCCGCCAGCGGCAGCATGCTCCAGAAGCCTAAGCCGAGATACTGGTATCCCAGCGCCAGACCGTACGCCCCAATCGCGTAGAACGCGACATATCCCAGATCCAGCAGGCCGGCCAGACCCACGACGATATTCAGCCCCAGGCCGAGAAGCACGTAGATCAGCCCGAGAATGGCGACGGTCAGCACATATTTAGTGGCGACAAACGGAAAGCAAATCGCAAGGGTAATCACCAGAGGAATAATCCAGCGCATGCGGCTTTTGTATTCCGGTGGCCGGACATATACGCCCGCGCTATCGGCTTCGAAGCGCGCCTGGAAACGGGCGCCCGCGGCGGTACCTAAAAAGGCGCTCAACACAAAACGTCCGAGCATGACGATGCCAACCATCCAGGCCAGCCGCTGCCCTGCGAAGTTAAAGCTGTATCCATCCAGCACCACGCCCGCAATGGGGCCGAAGATTATCAGCGCAATCAGCCCGGAAAAAATCGCGTCCAGCATGCAGCGTTTAAGTGAAAAACCGTGTGATGTCATCATTCTCTCCCTCACACTTTGGCCACAATCGGGCGCCCAAGCAGCCCCTGAGGACGGAAAATCAGGATCATGACCAGCAGGCCGAACGAGAAGACGTCTTTATAGTCCGAGTTCACCATGCCCGAGAACTGGGCTTCCGCCACGCCGAGGATAAGGCCTCCGAGCATGGCGCCGGGGAGGGAGCCGATGCCGCCGAGTACCGCCGCAGTAAAGGCTTTAATGCCGATCACGAACCCGACGTAGAAATCAAAGGTGCCGTAATTCATGGTGATCAACACCCCCGCCAGGCCGGCCATCGCCGCGCCGATGACAAAGACCAGCGAAATAATCCGGTCGGTGTTAATGCCCAGAATGGAGGCCATCTTACGATCCTGCTGTACCGCGCGGCACATCCGGCCCAGCCGGGTATGGTTGATAATCCAGGTGAGCACCAGCATGCCGGCAAACGAGGCAACCAGAATAAACACTTTGGTGTAGGTTATCTGCACGAACCCGTCGCCCAGATGCAGGCGAATAACGCCGTCCAGCATGGTCGGTACCCCTTGCTGACGCGGACCCTGGCTCAGCTGCGCGTAGTTTTGCAGGATAAGCGACATGCCGATGGCGGAGATCAGCGGCGCCAGGCGCGTGGAGTTGCGCAGCGGCTTGTAGGCGATACGCTCGATGGTCCAGCCGTACACCCCGGTTACCACAATGGTGAACACCAGCGTCCCGAGGATCAGCAGCGGGAACGACTGCAGACCGAAGAACGAGAGCAGCGCCAGGCCAATGGCGCAGAGATAGGCGGAAGTCATATACACTTCGCCGTGGGCGAAGTTGATCATGCCGATAATGCCGTACACCATGGTGTAGCCGATGGCGATCAGGCCGTAGACGGAGCCCAGCGTTAAGCCATTAATTAACTGTTGCAGGAAGAATGTACTCATCTTAGCGCGCTCGTTTTATAGGCTGCGCGAGCCGCGCAGCCTGATGTTTATTACGCGCCGACGGGAAAGCCCGCCGACGTTGAGCGTGACTCCGTCCCGTTACTGCACTTCCTTATATTTTCCTTTGTCGTCCCACTGGTAAACCACGTAGTCAGACACTTTCAGATCGCCTTTGCTGTCCCAGGCTTTTTTGCCCATCACCGTGTCGACGGAATTGGCTTTCAGCCACTCGCTGGCTTTGGCGGAGTCCTTGCCGCCGGTGGCCTTGAAGGCTGCGGCAATAGCCTGTACGGAGGCGTAGGAGTAAAGGGTGTAACCTTCCGGCTCGAATTTACCGGCGCGGAATTTCTCGATAACCGCTTTACCGTCCGGGATAAGGCGCGGATCTTTACCGAAGGTCATGTAAATGCCGTTGGTGTATTGCGGGCCACCCGCGGCGGTCACCATCTCTTCGTTGACAATGCAGTCGCCGGAGAAGAATTTCGCCTGCACGCCCTGTTCGCGCATCTGGCGAACCAGCGGACCGGCTTCCGGGTGACAGCCACCGAAGAACACGACGTCCGGTTTTTGCGCACCGATCTTCGTCACCAGCGCGTTAAAGTCTTTTTCACCGCGGGATAATCCCTCATACATCACATCCTGAACTCCGCGTTTCGCCAGCGCCGCTTTGGTGGCGTCAGCCAGACCCTGACCATAGGTATCTTTATCGTGAATAATCACCACGCGCTTGGCTTTCAGCTTGTCGATGATGAAGTCGCTGGCAACCTGACCCTGCTGGTCATCGCGTCCGCACATGCGGAACATGTCGCTCATGCCGCGTTCGGTGATCAGCGGGTTAGTTGAGCCGGGGGTAATCGCAATAATGCCCGCGTCGCTATACACCTCGGAGGCGGGCATTGTGGAAGAGGAGCAGAAATGGCCGACCACGGCGTTGACTTTATCCTGGTCAACTAAACGGTTGGCGACGGCCACGGCCTGCTTGGGTTCGCAGGCATCATCCCCCTGAACCAGTTTGATCTTCTCGCCGTTAATGCCGCCTGCGGCATTAATATCTTCAGCGGCCTGCGTTGCGCCATGCCAGTACTGATCGCCATAGGTGGCATTCGGACCCGTGAACGGCCCGGCCACGCCAATCACAATATCTGCCCGGGCGGAAAACGCCGTCACCAGGCAACCGGCCAACACAAGAGAAAGAGGAGTTCTGATAAATTTCAGCGACATTATTATGTTCCTTAGCAAAGAGGTTTTTGCACCACGGCGTAAACCCGAACGCCCGACGGCGCAGCCAATCCGAAACACGAGCAAGAACAAAATGCACTAAACGAACAAGATACAGACGGCATCCTGCATATTACGGCGAGATTTCCCTGCGCAGGGACGCGCGAAGAACGTTAAGCAAAAACGTTGCCAGAATGGTTAACCCATTGACGAGCATGCGACATGTTTGAGTATAGAGCGCCGCGTTATGCCGCCTTGCGGGAGGAGAAGAAATTACAGCGGAGATCACATATCGTTAACAATAAAGCCCATAAGTTGTGCAAAGGTCACGATTTGCACGTTTTTGCAGCAATAAAGACCTAAACTTCAGCCCGGAGAGGCGTGAGATATGTGTTAGGATCGTTTCCTTTTTTGCAGGAGTATCAGCGATGACTGAAGGCCCATTGAATGAAAGCGAAATGGCGTGGCTTGAAGAGACGTTAATGTCTTACGGTCATGATGACGCGTCCGTGATTGACGTGTCAGAACTGGACGGCATGCTTACCGCAGTGCTTTCCGGTCCTGTTGTCGTTGAACCAGACGCCTGGCTGGTGGCTGTGTGGGGCGGCGAGAAGTACATTCCGCGCTGGAAAAACGATCGTGAGATGAACCGTTTTATCGATCTCTGCTTTAAGCATATGAACGATATTGCCGAACGCCTGAGCGAGTACCCGGATCAGTTTGAACCGATGTTCGGTTATAACGACGTTGACGGTGAGAGCTATACCGTGGTGGAAGAGTGGTGCTATGGCTATATGCGCGGCGTGGCGCTGACGGACTGGTCAGCCTTGCCGGAAGCCCTGAAGGCCGATCTTGACGTGATTGCGCTGCACGGGACGGAAGAGAACAGCGAAAAGCTGGATGAACTGTCCGAAGAGGAGTATATCGCCAGCATCGAAAGCATCCAGCCTGCGGCACTGCGTTTATATCAATACTGGGTTAACAACCCGCAGCAGCCTGAAGTGAAGAAGCCGACGGTGAACGGCACGAAGGTCGGGCGTAACGATCCGTGTCCTTGCGGCAGCGGGAAGAAGTTTAAGAGCTGCTGTTTGCACTGATAAAAAAGGGGCTGATGATAGCCCCTTTTTTATTTAACCCACTTCCGGCAGCATCCCGGCTGCAATCAGCGCCTGCACCAGAATAATCACCACCCCACAGCCAAACACAACGCACAGCAGCGGTTTTCCTCCCGCCACGCGATATCCCTGCTGAGGATGCTGCTGACGGCTTTTCCATGCCAGCAGGGAAGGGAGGAGGAGGGCAAGGATCGACAGCGCTACCCCTGCGTACCCCAGCGCCATCACAAACCCGCGCGGATAAAACAGCGCGAACGCCAGCGGCGGCAGGAAGGTAATTGCGCCCGTCTGTAACCGTCCGGCCGCGGTATTGCGACGCTGGAACAGGTCGGCCAGGTAATCAAACAGGCCGAGCGCCACGCCCAGGAACGAGGTTGCCAGCGCCAGGTCGGCAAACAGGTGGACCGCCAGCTCTACGTGCGGGGAGGTGACGACCTCGCGCAGTGCCAGCAGAAAACCGTTCAGGCCAGCGTGTTGCGCCATCAGCCCAATAAAGGTTGAAGAGTCAATGCTGCCCAGCGTCACCAGCTGCCAGAAAATATAGGCGATCAGCGGGATCGCGCTGCCGATTACAAAGACGCGGCGCAGCTTGCGGATATCGCCGTTCATATAGCTGACGATACTTGGCACGCTGCCGTGGAAGCCAAACGAGGTGAAAATGACCGGGATCGCGGAGAGCGCCAGCCCTTTTTCCAGCGGCAGCGTCAGCAGGTTGACCTTGTGCACGTGCGGCGCCAGCAGCACCAGCATGATAATCAGGAAGAGAATTTTGGCGCTGAACAGAAAGCGGTTAAACAGATCGACCAGCGATGTGCCCACGCAGACTACTCCGCCGCCGATGAGCGCAAAGAAGATAGCCCCCGTCGCCGGGGTAATGTCAGAGCCAAACCAGTCGTTGACGCTGGAGGCGATGAGTTCCCCGGCGCCGCTGATATAGGCGGCGGTCAGGGCGTACATCAGAAACATCATGCTAAAGCCGGTTATCCACTGGCCGTAGCGTCCCAGATAGCGCGCCGCAAGCGAACCCAGACCGGTGTCGGCGGGGACGTGCTGGTATACCTCAAGCAGCAGCAGGGCGGTGTAGCACATCAGCGCCCAGAGCGTACCCAGCAGCAGCAGGGTCATGCCAAATCCCACGCCCGCGGCTGCCAGGGGCATTGCCAGCATTCCTGCGCCAATCGTCGTTCCGGCGACGATAAAAATACTTCCCAGGGTTCTGTTTTTCACGCTTTCCTCTACAACGATGCTTAACCGCGACAAAATCTGCGGCGCAGAGTAAGGGAAAAGCCTTAATTCGTCAAATCACCGTTACAAGTAGTGTAATGAATAATTTACGGATTATTGTCGCTCTGATCCTTTTTAGGCGGATGCCTACTTCATAAGGGCAATGTTGCTGGGCGACATTCCGGCGTAACGTAAACAATAAATATAAATTATCAAATTAAGTGAGAGTTTATGGCTGGGGAGAATCCCTTCACCGCGGCATGGAGCCGGGGAGGTAACCTGTTGTGCCATGGCCACTGGATAATCAGCTGGCAGAACCACCCCCTGATACTTCCCGAGTCCCGTCGCGAAAAGGATATGGGCACCTGGGCAATCTATTCGGTTATCGATCCTGAAGATGAAACTTTTGCACAAGGCTTACAGGAAGATGAGTGGATCGTTGAGAATGTCGACTGGCTAACGGATATGTTCTTCGAGGTGGGTATTCCGCTGGAGACGTCCAGCTACCGCTATTTTTACCAGGCGGTGAATCCTCATGACTGGCGCTGCACCAGCTGTGCGGGGTGTATGTAAATTAACGCGGTGCCGGAAACCGGCACCGCGCTGAAATTAATTCTGCGTATCGAGAGTGGAAAGTTCTTTATCAATAAAGTAAAGACCTTCGCCGGATTTACCCACCAGAGATAATTTATCCAGTACGGATTTAAACAGCTTCTCTTCTTCGTGTTGCTCAGCGACGTACCACTGCAGGAAATTAAAGGTTGGATAATCCTGGCTGGTTATCGCGGCATGGACCAGTTCGTTAATTTTCTGCGTGATCAGCTGCTCGTGCTCGTAGGTGGCGCGGAACAGTTCATCGAGAGAATTATACTCAGCGAAAGGTGAAGCCACGGTTTCAATGCGCGGCAGGCTGCCCGTATCCGTAAGATAATCAAACAGACGCTGCATGTGTGTCATCTCTTCCTGAGCGTGACGACGCAGAAACGCGGCCGCACCTTCGAAGCTGTGGTAGCTGCACCAGGCGCTCATCTGCTGGTAGAGCAGGGATGAAAAAAGCTCAAGGTTCATTTGCGCGTTGAGCTTGTCGATCATTTCAGTTTTCAGCATGGTGACGCTCCGGATTATTATTTCTGGTTCACAATGAGCGACACTATAATTTGTTATTTAATTATTTGCAAAACGTAAAATTTTTATTTTATTTATTTAAAATACGAATGGGAATAAAACGCATTGGCGATTTTTATAACTTATTAATGAGAATTATTTTTGTTCGTAATGAAATAAACTGCCAGCAAACGCTGGCAGCGTTGATTAATACCACGGATTATTTGACTTAGGATTAACGGCGTAACCCATACATTTATACTGGATAGTCACGCTCTCGTTCAGGCACAAAGAGCCGCTCGTCAGGGTGCAGGTTTTAATGGGCTGACCATAGGCTGAGGCAGTGGCATACCCCATGCTCTGACACGCTTTTGCGGCCGTGCCGTTATTTACATACTCATCGGAATACGCATTTTGCAGCGCTGCCTGGCCGTAGTCGAGGCGGACGATGCCGTTCGGCGCGTCGCGGCTGCTGACTTCAGCCTGGCGGTTGATACTACACCCCGCGAGCAGCAGGATTGTGCCGGCTACAATGACTCTTTTCATGGTTCGCTCTGAGTGGATGGAAATACCTTATCGTACGCGCAGATGCCCGCTGCAATGCCTGGAATAGCTGGACAATCTGCCCTCACTCTTCGCAACGGGTCAGAGGGGAGCGCTATCAGGCCAAACCCTGATAAAAATGTGATGAGCATCACAAAAAGATTGATTTCTGTGATGGCGGTCATATTATAAGCACGTTGACAATAAAGTTGTATAACAAGTTAATGGAGCATCATCGTGAAACTGCGCAAAATCCTGAAAAGCATGTGGGCCAATTACTGCCGCACGTTCAAAGACGTGCCGCCGGGCGCCATGTTCTGATAAAAAAACCTGCTTCGGCGGGTTTTTTTGTACCTGCTGACGATGAAGGGAAGATGTCAGGGGGCGTGTTTTGCTACTATGGCGGCCTTTAAATAAGGAGAAAACCCATGTCACAAAACCTGAGCGCCGATCAGGAACTGGTCTCTGACGTTGTCGCCTGTCAGCTGGTTATCAAACAAATCCTTGATGTTCTGGACGTGATTGCGCCGGTTGAAGTGCGCGAGAAGATGTCTACGCAGCTGAAGAACATCGATTTTGCCAGCCATCCTGCTGCCGCTGACCCGGTTACGCTTCGTGCGATCCAGAAAGCCATCGCGCTGATTGAACTGCGATTCACGCCGCAGGGTGAGTCCCACTAAAGCAGGGAAAGGGGCGACGGCATGCGTCGCCCTTTGATGCGGTCAGAAGAACGTCTGGACCAGCAGGTAGCTCGCCGCGCACGCGCAGCTCACCCCAATCAGCCCTGGCAGAATAAAGCTGTGGTTGATGATAAATTTGCCGATGCGGGTGGTGCCTGAACGGTCAAAGCCGATGCAGGCCAAATCACTGGGATAGGTCGGCAGGACAAAATAGCCGTACGACGCCGGGAAAAAGGCGATCAGCATTTTCGGGTCGATGCCGAGCATCAGGCCCATTGGCGCAACGGCCGTCAGCGCAGCCGCCTGGCTGTTCACCAGTTTTGACACCAGAAACAGCACAATGGCATACGTCCACGGGTGGCTCTTCACCACGCCTTCCAGCGCCAGCTTTAACTCATCGAGATGCGCCTGGAAAAAGGTATCGCTCATCCATGCCACGCCGAACACCGAGAAGATCGCGACCATACCGGCCTTGAACACCGCGCCGTTGGAAATGGCCGACGCATTGACCTTACAGGCCATCAGCATCACGGCGCCCGCAATTAGCATCATCATCTGAATGACAAGGTTCATCGACAGCGCCGTCATTTTGCCTTTTACCTCAAAGGCGGGGCGCAGTTCAGGGAATGCCCCCAGCAAAACGACCACGGCAATACCGGCAAAGAAAATCCACGTGGACCAGTAGGCCTGTTTAGGGAAACGCTGATTCATTAACGTCTCCGTTCCGCCATAGATAAACTCGCGCTGCTTAGGATCTTTCAGCTTTTCCTGAAACTCTATGTCGTCAGCCAGATCTTTCCCACGGCGTAAACTCCACAGGGCCGCAATGGCCACGCCGAAAAGCGAAGCGGGAACCGACACGGCGAGAATTTCCAGGATCCCCCACGCGTGGCCGATCCCATGCTGGGCCGCCAGGATGGACACCAGTGACACCACGGCAACGGAAACGGGGGATGCCGTGATCGCCATCTGCGACGCGACCGAGGCCACGGCCATGGGGCGCTCCGGGCGGATCCCTTTTTTCAGGGCGATATCCGCAATGATGGGGAACATGGTGTAGACCACATGCCCGGTGCCGCACAGAAAGGTCAGCATCCAGGTGGTGAAAGGGGCGAGCAGGGTGATGTGCTGCGGGTGTTTGCGCAGCAGGCGTTCAGCAAACTGCATCATGACGTTGAGGCCGCCCGCAGTCTGCAGCGTAGCCGCACAGCCTATTACCGCAAGGATGGTCAGCATAACGTCAACCGGCGGTTTACCCGGTTGCAGTCCAAAGACAAAACATAAAATAAAAAGACCAATACCGCTAATTAACCCAAGTCCCATACCGCCGAAACGCGTACCCGTCAGCAGGCAGAGGAGAATGACAACAAACTCAATGGTGATCATGATGCTCCCTCGTCAATGATTATGTAACTAAATAAATCATCACACGTTGTGTGGTTAATCATTGGGAGCCAGATCTGATTTGTTAAATTTCAGGAAAAGCAGAAGGTTGGAGAGGGGATAAGGAATCCTGCCTCAGGTGGGAGGAGGGATCCCCACAAAACAATGCCTGCACGGACGACTCCCTCTCCCTTGAGGGAGAGGGGTGGGGTGAGGGGGAACATACGGCTGTGGTGGTCATTCCGTTCACTTCATGTTCCTTGCTACTCTGTAACGACATGACCGGTGAACGTGCCAGGGCGGCTCAATCGCCGCCACCCTGGCGACCCGGGCTCCCGGCGGTAAATCGCCGCTTCGCGTTTCCCTCAGCTTATTCCTTCAGGCTATCGGGTCGGGCATGAGCCTGCATCCCTGCAGGCCATGCCCTCTCGGCGCATCCATGCGCCTCGCCCCGGCCTTACGGAAACGCTTCGGCGATTTACAGCCGGACCAGGACATCGCTGTAAGTTATTCGCTTGCCTGATACAAAATTCATCGCTTCAGGTTAATAAATTCCTGGGAAACCCTCAGCCCTGTTGGAGCAGATTAAAAAACTCAGTGGTGCTGCACCGCCACAATGTCGAGCAGATGACGGTCGGTTTGCTCAGGACATAAACCCGCCTGCTGCGCATTATGGATCTCATCCGCCAGCGTCTTCAGCAGCATGCCATCCTGCTGCTGTTCTTTGTCCATATCACGTAAGAATTTGAGCGTCGTAATGTCCTGCTGCGCTTTGGCTTCATCGGCCAGTTTGCTGAGCGTGCTGCAGCGTTGCTCGTACTCTTCAAGCGTTTTTTGAAACAGTTCTTCCAGACAAGAATAGTTTTCATTGATCCCATCAAGGGCTTTAACGACAGGATTTGCCCCTGCGGCTTTCAGAAAGTTAAAGACACGCATCATATGGGTGACGTTACTTTGCGCCTGCGAGCGAAAGAATGTGGCAGACCCCGTGAGACTATTCTCGGCACACCACGCGCTTAAGTGAAGGTGCAGATTCGAGGCGTAGAACTCAAGGTTCATCTGCGCGTTAAGTTTTTGCATCATCGTTTGGGTAGCCATACTCATATCCTTATTGACTGTGGGACGTGATGTCCGTTGCTTACCTGAGCGCCAGGCAAATACGAAGAAAAGAGCAGAAATAGACATTCTGCCGCGACCGAAGTCGACCGAAATTCACTTCCTGTGTTCGATATAAATAAGCATACCCTTGTATCGGGTCTAAGAAAACTCTTAATCAGGCTGTATTTACCATACATTACAAAGTTTAATATAGTTCAGAAATATAATTAACTCGCCATGAATTGGATGTGACTTAATGGGCTAATAATTAAGGGTTTTTATCGTGAAGGTACAGTGTTACTCTTTCGAAAATATTAAGTTGGAATATTACTCTGAGAAAAGGAGAAATACGGTTTAATCGTTTCGAATATATGATGTGCTAATAAAATTGCGCTAAATCAATTTCTGCGGAATAACGTTTTTTCAGGTGCGTTGTACATTCTTGATGAAAAACATGTTGACCCCCTTTAACGCCAGGTGCGTTTTTGCCCGCTGAGGGGCATCAGGGATATCTTGGCTAATCTTATGGATAATTCTGCTTAACCTCTTTCTATTTGTCTGACAAAACCTGCCTTTTTTATGTCATTTTTCGCTGAATTTATGTACGCAATTACTGTAATTCTGCGGTGTGATGGGGCTCTCTTATGGATGATTAATTTCCCGCTAAAACTATCACCAGCAATAACGCTTATGACGAGGTAAGCGCTAATGCCTTGTTTTAAGTCCGATTAAATAAGAAGCACGCACTTATTCCCTACAGAAAAGAATGCTAAAGCTGGAGTTTACCATGCACAAATTTACTAAAGCGCTGGCGGCCATCGGTCTGGCTGCCGTTATGTCACAATCCGCTATCGCTGAGAATTTAAAACTCGGTTTTTTGGTAAAACAGCCCGAAGAGCCCTGGTTCCAGACTGAGTGGAAATTCGCAGATAAAGCCGGGAAAGATTTAGGTTTTGAAGTCATTAAAATCGCCGTGCCTGACGGCGAAAAAACCCTGAACGCCATCGACAGCCTGGCGGCCAGCGGTGCAAAAGGTTTCGTTATCTGTACCCCGGATCCAAAGCTGGGATCGGCAATCGCGGCGAAAGCGCGCGGTTACGATATGAAGGTCATCGCGGTTGACGATCAGTTCGTTAACGCCAAAGGCAAGCCGATGGACACCGTCCCGCTGGTCATGATGGCGGCGACCAAAATCGGCGAGCGCCAGGGCCAGGAACTCTATAAAGAGATGCAAAAGCGCGGCTGGGATGTCAAAGAGACCGCGGTAATGGCTATCACGGCTGACGAGCTGGACACCGCCCGTCGTCGTACTACCGGTTCAATGGATGCGCTGAAAGCGGCCGGCTTCCCGGAAAAACAGATCTATAAAGTCCCAACCAAATCCAACGATATCCCGGGTGCTTTCGACGCCGCGAACTCTATGCTGGTCCAGCATCCGGAGGTCAAACACTGGCTGGTGGTCGGCATGAACGACAACACCGTGCTGGGCGGGGTACGCGCGACGGAAGGCCAGGGCTTCAAAGCGCCTGACGTGATCGGGATTGGCATCAACGGCGTTGACGCCGTCAGCGAGCTGTCCAAAGCGCAGGCTACCGGCTTCTACGGTTCTCTGTTGCCGAGCCCGGACGTTCACGGCTACAAATCCAGTGAGATGCTCTACAACTGGGTAACCAAAGGGGCCGAACCGCCGAAATTTACCGAAGTGACCGACGTGGTGCTGATTACCCGCGACAACTTCAAAGAGGAGCTGGCGAAAAAAGGGCTGGGCGGTAAGTAATACGCTGTGATTGTGCCCCTCATGCTTCGTGAGGGGCCAGACGTACACACTACAGGAATCACGGAGACGTTATGCGACAGTCTGATCCGTATCTCTCTTTCCGCGGCATCGGGAAAACTTTTCCCGGTGTTAACGCGCTGACCGATATCAGCTTCGACTGCTATGCCGGCCAGGTTCACGCCCTGATGGGGGAAAACGGTGCGGGGAAATCCACGCTGTTGAAGATCCTCAGCGGCAACTATGCGCCTACAACCGGCACGCTGGCCATTCGCGGCGAAGAGGTGGCGTTTGCCGATACCACGGCGGCGCTCAATGCCGGGGTGGCGATCATCTACCAGGAGCTGCACCTCATTCCTGAGATGACCGTGGCGGAAAACATCTATTTAGGACAGCTCCCGCACAAAGGCGGCGTGGTAAATCGTTCGCTACTTAATTATGAAGCGGGGCTGCAGCTTAAACACCTGGGTCTGGACGTCGATCCCCAGACGCCGCTGAAATATCTCTCCATCGGCCAGTGGCAGATGGTTGAAATTGCCAAGGCGCTGGCGCGTAACGCCAGAATTATTGCCTTCGATGAGCCCACCAGTTCGCTCTCTGCGCGTGAAATTGAAAATCTGTTCCGCGTGATCCGCGAATTGCGCCAGGAAGGGCGTACGATTTTGTATGTCTCGCACCGCATGGAAGAGATATTTGCCCTGAGCGACGCCATCACCGTCTTTAAAGATGGGCGCTATGTGCGCACCTTTACCGACATGCAGCAGGTTAACCATGATCAGCTTGTTCAGGCGATGGTCGGACGCGAGCTGGGTGACATTTATCACTGGCAGCCGCGTCAGTACGGCCCTGAACGCCTGCGCCTGGACAGCGTCAAAGCGCCGGGCGTGCGCACGCCGATTTCGTTATCCGTTCGCAGCGGCGAAATTGTCGGCCTGTTTGGTCTGGTGGGGGCGGGGCGCAGTGAATTAATGAAAGGCCTGTTCGGCGGAACCCGTATTACCGAAGGGCAGGTCTCTATTGACGGTGAACGGGTCGATATCCAGAAACCGGCCCACGCGATCAGGGCGGGCATGATGCTCTGCCCGGAAGACCGTAAAGCAGAGGGGATTATTCCGGTGCATTCGGTACGCGACAACATCAATATTTCCGCTCGCCGCAAGTTTATTCGCGCAGGCTGCCTGATAAACGATGGCTGGGAGTCGAGCAATGCCGACCACCATATTCGCTCGCTGAATATTAAAACGCCGGGTCCGGAACAGCTGATCATGAATCTGTCAGGCGGAAACCAGCAGAAGGCGATTTTAGGCCGCTGGCTGTCGGAAGATATGAAGGTCATTTTGCTCGACGAGCCGACGCGCGGTATCGATGTGGGGGCAAAACACGAGATTTATAACGTGATCTATGAGCTGGCAAAACGCGGCGTGGCGGTGCTCTTCGCCTCCAGCGATCTGCCGGAGGTGCTTGGCGTGGCCGACCGCATTGTGGTGATGCGTGAAGGCGAAATTGCCGGTGAATTACTTCATGAACAGGCGAATGAACAACAGGCGTTGAACCTCGCCATGCCTAAAGTCAGCCAGGCTGTCGCCTGAGTAAGGAGTTAATGATGTCCTCTGTTACTACATCCGGAGCGCCGAAGTCGAAGTCGGCGCTGAGTTTTGGACGTATCTGGGATCAGTACGGCATGCTGGTGGTCTTTGCCGCACTGTTCCTCGCCTGCGCGATCTTTGTTCCTAACTTTGCCACCTTCATTAATATGAAGGGGCTGGGGCTGGCCATTTCCATGTCCGGGATGGTGGCCTGCGGGATGCTGTTCTGTCTGGCCTCCGGCGATTTTGACCTGTCGGTGGCGTCGGTGATTGCCTGCGCGGGCGTCACGACGGCAGTGGTGATCAACATGACGGAAAGCCTGTGGATTGGCGTTCTGGCCGGTCTGCTACTCGGCGTCATCAGCGGTCTGGTGAACGGTTTTG
The DNA here is from genome assembly GCF_003688535.1 of Enterobacter sp. WP_7_1. NCBI lineage: Bacteria > Pseudomonadati > Pseudomonadota > Gammaproteobacteria > Enterobacterales > Enterobacteriaceae > Enterobacter > Enterobacter sp. WP_7_1. The sequence continues at coordinate 635,860 of NZ_REFK01000002.1, forward strand.
TTATCGCACGCCTGAAGATTAACGCTCTGATCACCACGCTTGCGACGATGCAAATTGTCCGCGGGCTGGCCTATATCATCTCCGACGGTAAAGCGGTGGGGATTGAAGACGAGCGCTTCTTTACCCTGGGTTACGCCAACTGGCTGGGTCTGCCTGCGCCAATCTGGCTGACCGTGGCCTGCCTGATCCTGTTCGGCTTCCTGCTCAACCGGACCACCTTTGGCCGCAATACGCTGGCGATTGGCGGTAACGAAGAGGCCGCTCGTCTGGCCGGGGTACCGGTGGTGCGAACCAAGATTATTATCTTTGTGCTCTCGGGGCTGGTTTCTGCCGCCGCGGGGATTATTCTTGCGTCGCGCATGACCAGCGGCCAGCCGATGACCTCTATTGGTTATGAGCTGATCGTCATTTCGGCCTGCGTTTTAGGGGGCGTTTCCCTCAAGGGCGGCATCGGAAAAATCTCATATGTGGTGGCCGGTATCCTGATTTTGGGCACCGTAGAGAACGCCATGAACCTGCTGAATATTTCGCCGTTCTCGCAGTACGTCGTGCGTGGCCTGATCCTGCTGGCAGCCGTGATTTTCGACCGTTACAAGCAAAAAGCGAAGCGTACCCTGTAACCCTTTTTCCCGTCTTTTATTGCTCAACTTATAACCATAGTTGACCCCTTAACCGCCCCGCCAGTAAAACTGGCGGGGCGGTTGTCAAATGGCGAGCGACGTCACACTGTCTATACTTACATGGCTATGAAAGAGGTAAAGGCGTTTACCTCTCGTAAACCGTAAGGAGGAAAAGGGTGGCTGACATGTTAACCGCACCGCCTGTACTGCCCGGACACTATGCTTTCTTTTTCGATCTCGACGGCACGCTCGCCGGGATAAAACCGCACCCTGACCAGGTGTCTATTCCGGATGCGGTGTTACAGGATTTGCATCAGCTCTCGCTCATGAATGAGGGAGCACTGGCATTGATATCAGGGCGCTCAATGGCCGAGCTGGATACGCTCGCCAGTCCTTACCACTTTCCGCTGGCCGGTGTACACGGAGCGGAGCGCCGCGACATCCATGATCACACGCATATCGTTTCACTCCCTGACGCACTCACGCAAACGCTCCAGAAGCAGCTTTCTGCTGCGCTGGAAGCGCTGCCTGGCACCGAACTGGAAGCCAAAGGCATGGCCTTTGCCCTGCATTATCGTCAGTCGCCGCAGCATGAGGAGGCCGTGCTTGCGCTGGCTCAGACGGTTGCGGATGCCCATCCACAGCTGGCGTTGCAGCCCGGCAAATGCGTAGTGGAGTTAAAACCAAAAGGGATTAATAAAGGCGCGGCCATCGCCGCGTTTATGGCGTCGCCGCCTTTCAAAGGGCGAACGCCCGTTTTCATTGGGGATGACCTGACCGACGAGGCCGGGTTTCGCGTGGTGAATCAGGCCGGAGGGATCGCCGTCAAGGTGGGGCCTGGTGACACGGTTGCCGAATGGCGGCTGGCGGATGTCGCCAGCGTCTGGCAGTGGATATCTGACATCGCTAACCAGCAACAACAACAAATAGCGCAAAGCAAAGGGGGAAACCATTATGGGTCGCTTAGTCGTCGTCTCTAACCGAATCGCACCGCCTGACGATAAAAAAGCCAGTGCAGGTGGCCTGGCGGTAGGGGTGTTAGGTGCCTTAAAAGCCGCTGGCGGGCTGTGGTTTGGCTGGAGTGGAGAAATCAGTGAAGAAGAGAAACCGCTCAAAAAGGTGACGCGCGGAAACATTACGTGGGCTTCATTTGCATTGAAAGAGAAAGACTATGACGAGTATTACTCGCAGTTCTCAAATGCCGTCCTGTGGCCTGCGTTCCACTATCGTCTTGACCTGGTCAAATTCCAGCGTGAATCCTTCGAAGGCTACTCGCGCGTGAATGCGCTGCTGGCGGATAAACTGCTGCCATTAATCGAAGAAGACGATATTTTATGGATCCACGATTATCACCTGTTGCCCTTCGCGCGCGAGCTGCGAAAAAGAGGGGTAAATAACCGCATTGGCTTCTTCCTGCACATCCCGTTCCCGACGCCGGAAATTTTTACCGCGCTGCCGCCGCATGAAGAATTGCTGGAGGCGCTGTGTGATTACGATTTGCTGGGCTTCCAGACCGAAAATGACCGCCTCGCGTTCCTTGACTCCGTGTCAGGTAAAGCGCGTCTGGTAACCAAAGGCGGGAAAACCCATACGGCGTGGGGGAAAACCTTCCACACCGAGGTCTATCCAATAGGGATTGAACCTGACGAAATCGCGGAGCAGGCTTCCGGCCCGCTGCCGCCGAAGCTGGCGCAGCTTAAGAATGAACTCAAGCACGTAAAAAATATCTTCTCGGTTGAGCGTCTTGATTATTCCAAAGGGCTGCCGGAACGCTTCCTGGCGTATGAAACGCTGCTGGATAAATACCCGCAGCATCACGGGAAAATTCGCTATACCCAGATTGCGCCGACGTCGCGCGGTGAGGTTCAGGCCTATCAGGATATTCGCCATCAGCTGGAGACAGAAGCAGGGCGCATTAATGGCCGCTACGGCCAGCTGGGCTGGACGCCGCTGTTTTACCTGAATCAGCACTTTGACCGTAAGATCCTGATGAAGGTCTTCCGCTATGCGGACGTTGGGCTGGTCACGCCGCTGCGCGACGGGATGAACCTGGTGGCGAAAGAGTATGTGGCGGCCCAGGATCCTGCCGACCCGGGTGTTCTGGTGCTTTCCCAGTTTGCCGGGGCCGCAAATGAGCTCACGTCGGCGCTCATCGTTAACCCTTACGACAGGGATGACGTGGCTAACGCGCTGAATCGCGCCCTGACAATGCCGCTCACGGAACGTATTTCCCGCCATGCTGACATGATGGAGACAATCCGGAAGAACGATATTAACCACTGGCAGGCGCGTTTTATTCAGGATCTCCGGGATATCGCTCCGCAAAGTCATGAAGGCGATCTGCAAAAAAAGATCGCGACCTTCCCTAAACTCGCCTGATTTACTGCTGGGGGGGCTAATGCCCCCCAAGCGGCACTAACAGCACATCGACCTGGCTTGACGCGACAATAGATTTCGCCGCGCAGGCTGCCCGCGATAAAAAGCTGTGGTTATGGTTCCCGCAAATCACTAAATCAATATTTTGTTTACGACACATATCGAGAATATGGGCGTTCAGTTCCCCGGTCGCAATAACGGTCTCATAAACAGGATATTGTGCCTCTTCCACTAATTCGCGCAGAAATTGCTGCGTTTCTTCCTGCAGAACCTCGCGAATATCCTCCAGCATGGGCGCGGCCAGCTGATTATACATCTCTGGCTCTGCGGCGAGCGTGATGAGGCTGATGCGGGCATTGTGGGGTCTGGCAATGGAAACTGCCCGGGCGACGAGCTGATGACTTTCGGGGGAAACTGCAACGGAAACAAGAAGATGGGAGTAACTCATGGCGCACTCCTTATATGTCTGAAAGACAGCGTTTAACCACCTTTACCGCGAAATCCCTGGTTCTGCAAGAGCAGATTACGACATTAGTGTGAAGCTTATCATAATTATTCATTAATTATTCTTATAAGAAGAATAACTGAAAAATGCGCCTAAATGAAAAAAATTAACAACTTAACGTAAATCACACAAATCCACGCTTTGACTGTTAAATCGTTTTGATGCGTTACAAACTCATTTCGAATGATCACGTCCTGAAACATCTTTTTTGTGCTACCTGCATAACTATATGTTTTTTCACGGTAAGAAAAATGTTTCCAGGAGAGGGATCTGATGTAAATGTTTCCGCGCGGCGCTTACGGTAGGAAAAGCACGTTGCATGCCAGTTTGGATCACCCTTCTGCATGAGTATTCGTCAATTAAGAATACAAAACAGTACCGATTGGCTAAATTTTGAACAAATTACAAGTCATACTGATGGATTTATGGGTCATATTCACTTAAATTGTGTGACGTGGATCACATTTTTTTTAAATTTGAGGGTGGCTGGATTGTATGTGACAAAACTGACGAGTAGAGTTTGCGTCGAATTAGGAAAAATCTTAGTTATTTGTAAGAAATGATAAATCATGTAAGAGACGCATTCGCGGTTTCTCTCTTACGGTTTTAGTGAATACAAACCTAAATTCAACTATGCATTTAGCCTTTTCTTTTTTATACCGGGTGATTTCCCGGCGACATCACGGGGTGCGGTCTTTCCGCATAAAAATAATAGTTGGTTATTCGGGATGGGAACAATGCATACATCCGAGTTGCTAAAACATATCTATGACATCAATTTGTCGTATTTACTGCTCGCGCAGCGTTTGATTAGTCAGGACAAGGCGTCCGCGATGTTTCGTCTGGGTATTAACGAAGAGATGGCAACCATGCTGGGCGGTTTAACCCTCCCGCAGATGGTTAAACTGGCTGAAACGAATCAACTGGTTTGCCAGTTCCGTTTCGATGATTCGCAGACAATAACGCGTCTGACGCAGGATTCCCGTGTGGACGATCTTCAACAGATCCATACCGGTATTCTTCTTTCCACTCGCTTGCTTAACGAAATCAGCCAGCCTGATGACGCAGCCCGTAAGAAAAGGGCCTAGCAATGAGCGAGAAAAGCATTGTTCAGGAAGCGCGTGACATACAGTTGGCCATGGAGCTGATTACACTGGGTGCTCGTTTACAAATGCTGGAAAGCGAGACTCAGCTGAGCCGTGGCCGTCTCATCAAACTGTACAAAGAGTTACGTGGTAGTCCCCCGCCGAAAGGCATGCTGCCGTTTTCTACCGACTGGTTTATGACGTGGGAGCAGAATATTCACGCTTCCATGTTCTGTAATGCCTGGCAGTATCTTCTCAAAACCGGTTTGTGCAGCGGCGTTGACGCCGTGATCAAAGCGTACAAACTTTACCTTGAACAATGCCCACAGCAGGAAGAAGGCCCTCTGCTGGCGCTGACCCGCGCATGGACGCTGGTGCGTTTTGTTGAGAGCGGAATGCTTGAACTGTCGCGCTGCAACTGCTGCGACGGCAATTTTATTACCCATGCTCATCAGCCTGCAGGCAGCTTCGCCTGTAGTTTATGTCAGCCTCCATCCCGCGCAGTAAAAAGACGTAAACTTTCCCGGGATGCTGCCGATATTATTCCACAACTGCTGGATGAACAGATCGAACAAGCTGTTTAACCCGAACGTGTGGGAAAGATTCCAGCAGCGGTAAGCAATTACCGCTGCTTTTTTTTACCCCGCAAACGGTAAACGCTGCGAGCTGGACGTCCTTGCCATAGTCACTAGCGGAAGGATGATGTCGTGCTTATCTTATTAGGTTACCTGGTAGTTCTCGGTACAGTTTTCGGCGGTTACATGATGACCGGCGGGCACCTTGGAGCACTCTATCAACCGGCTGAACTTATTATCATCGGCGGCGCAGGGGTAGGGGCTTTTATCGTTGGTAACAACGGTAAATCGATCAAGGGCACGCTGAAAGCGATTCCGTTGCTGTTCCGTCGCTCGAAATACACCAAAAGTATGTATATGGATCTGCTGGCACTGCTCTATCGCCTGATGGCGAAGTCGCGTCAGCAGGGCATGTTCTCGCTGGAACGGGATATTGAAAACCCGAAAGAGAGCGAAATTTTTGCCAGCTATCCGCGAATACTTGCTGACGCCATGATGCTGGATTTCATCGTCGACTATCTGCGACTCATCATCAGCGGCAACATGAATACCTTCGAAATCGAAGCGCTGATGGACGAAGAGATCGAAACCCACGAAAGCGAATCTGAAGTGCCGGCCAACAGCCTGGCGCTGGTCGGCGACTCGCTTCCGGCATTCGGTATCGTTGCTGCGGTAATGGGCGTGGTTCACGCCCTGGCCTCGGCAGACCGTCCGGCAGCCGAGCTGGGCGCGCTGATTGCCCACGCGATGGTGGGAACTTTCCTCGGTATTTTGCTGGCGTACGGCTTCATTTCGCCGCTGGCGAGCGTTCTGCGCCAGAAGAGCGCGGAAACCACCAAAATGATGCAGTGCGTGAAGATCACGCTGCTCTCTAACCTCAACGGTTACGCGCCACCGATCGCGGTTGAGTTTGGCCGTAAAACGCTTTACTCCAGCGAGCGTCCGTCGTTTATCGAGCTTGAAGAACACGTGCGTGCGGTGAAAAACCCAAACCAACAGACGACAACTGAGGACGCATGAAAAACCAGTCCCATCCGATCGTCATCGTAAAAAAACGCAAGCACAAGGGCGGCGGGCATGGCGCACACGGCTCGTGGAAAATTGCGTACGCCGACTTTATGACCGCAATGATGGCGTTCTTTCTGGTGATGTGGCTGATCTCCATCTCCAGCCCAAAAGAACTGATCCAGATTGCCGAATATTTCCGAACGCCGCTGGCAACGGCGGTGGCCGGCGGGCCGCGTATCTCTAACAGCGAAAGCCCGATCCCGGGCGGCGGCGATGATTACACCCAGCAGAAGGGTGAGGTGAAAAAAGAGCCGAACATCGACGAGCTGAAAAGAAAGATGGAGCAGGCACGTCTGAAGAAACTGCGGGGCGATCTCGATCAGCTGATTGAAGCGGATCCAAAGCTGCGCGCGCTGCGCCCGCATCTGAAGATCGACCTGGTGCAGGAAGGGCTGCGTATTCAAATTATCGACAGCCAGAACCGCCCAATGTTTAAAACCGGGAGTGCGGAAGTCGAACCGTACATGCGCGACATTCTGCGCGGTATTGCACCGGTGCTGAACGGCATTCCTAACCGAATCAGCCTGTCAGGACACACGGATGATTTCCCGTACGCCAGTGGGGAGAAGGGATACAGCAACTGGGAGCTTTCTGCCGATCGTGCCAACGCCTCGCGTCGCGAGCTGGTGGTAGGTGGGCTTGATGATGGCAAGGTACTGCGCGTAGTCGGCATGGCCGCAACCATGCGCGTTTCCGACCGCGGGCCGGATGATGCCATCAACCGTCGTATCAGTCTTCTAGTGCTGAACCAGCAGGCGGAGCAGGCCATCCTGCATGAAAACGCCGAAAGTCAGAATGAGTCACTGGACGATTTAAAACAGCCTGGGGCCGTTCCTTCGGCTGCCGTTCCAACATCGCCACCAGCCAATCCGAGGTGATAGCGTGAGCATGGATATTAGCGATTTTTACCAGACATTCTTTGATGAAGCCGACGAATTGTTGGCCGATATGGAGCAACACTTGCTCGATTTGGTGCCCGAAGCACCGGACTCCGAGCAGCTCAATGCCATCTTCCGTGCGGCGCACTCTATTAAAGGCGGAGCCGGAACGTTTGGATTTACCATCCTGCAGGAAACGACCCATTTAATGGAAAACCTGCTTGATGAAGCGCGACGCGGTGAGATGCAGCTCAATACCGACATTATCAACCTGTTTTTGGAAACCAAAGATATTATGCAGGAACAGCTCGACGCCTATAAAAGTTCGGCAGAGCCTGATGCCGCCAGCTTTGAATACATCTGCAATGCGCTGCGCCAGCTCGCCCTGGAAGCAAAAGGTGAGGTCGCTGCAGCCGTTGTCCCTGCGGCGAAACTGAGCGTTGTCGATGCGGTTGCTGCCGACGAGGCCGCGCCAGCCGCTGCACAAGCGGGCAAACTGCGCGTTGTGCTGTCACGCCTTAAAGAGAGTGAAGTTAACCTGCTGGAAGAAGAGCTGGGTAACCTGGCGAAATTAAGCAACGTGGTAAAAGGCAAAGACAGCCTTGCCGCGACGCTTGATGACGGTATTGGCCAGGACGATATCGTGGCGGTACTGTGCTTTGTGATTGAAGCTGACCAGATCGCCTTCGAAACCGAAACCGAAACGGCCGCGGTTGACGCCCCTGCCGCTGCGGAAGAGGTGGCCGTTGTCGCTCAGGCCGCCGCACCGGCTGCGGCTCCGGCGCTGAAGGCCGTGCCAAAAGAGGCCGCGGCACCTGGCCGTGGTGAAAAACCTGCCGCGCGCTCCAGCGAGTCAACCAGCATCCGCGTTGCCGTTGAGAAGGTCGACCAGCTGATTAACCTGGTTGGCGAACTGGTGATCACCCAGTCGATGCTGGCACAGCGTTCTAACGAACTGGACCCGGTCACGCACGGCGATCTGATCACCAGCATGGGTCAGCTGCAGCGTAACGCCCGCGACCTGCAGGAATCGGTCATGTCCATCCGTATGATGCCGATGGAATATGTCTTCAGCCGCTTCCCGCGTCTGGTCCGCGACCTTGCCAGCAAGCTGAATAAACAGATTGAACTGACCCTGATGGGCAGCTCAACCGAACTGGATAAGAGCCTGATCGAGCGCATTATCGACCCGTTAACGCACCTGGTGCGTAACAGCCTCGACCACGGTATCGAACTGCCGGAAAACCGCATTGCCGCCGGAAAATCCCCGGTCGGTAACCTGATCCTCTCTGCGGAACACCAGGGCGGGAACATCTGCATCGAAGTGACCGATGACGGCGCGGGGCTTAACCGCGAGCGCATCCTGGCAAAAGCGATTTCGCAGGGGATGGCGGTCAATGAAAACATGACCGACGAAGAAGTGGGCATGCTGATCTTCGCCCCGGGCTTCTCTACCGCAGAGCAGGTGACCGACGTGTCCGGACGCGGTGTGGGCATGGACGTGGTGAAACGTAACATCCAGGAGATGGGCGGCCACGTTGAGATCCAGTCTAAACAGGGTTCCGGCACCACCATTCGCATCCTGCTGCCGCTGACGCTGGCGATCCTCGACGGCATGTCAGTCAAAGTGGCGGACGAAGTCTTTATCCTGCCGCTGAACGCCGTGATGGAATCCCTGCAGCCGCGTGAAGAAGATCTGCATCCGCTGGCGGGCGGCGAGCGCGTCCTCGAAGTGCGCGGTGAGTACCTGCCGCTGGTGGAACTGTGGAAAGTGTTCGAAGTGGACGGGGCGAAGACAGAGGCCACGCAGGGCATCGTTGTGATCCTGCAAAGCGCGGGCCGTCGCTACGCGCTGCTGGTCGATCAGCTGATTGGCCAGCACCAGGTTGTAGTGAAGAACCTCGAAAGCAACTACCGCAAAGTGCCGGGTATTTCTGCCGCCACCATTCTGGGTGATGGTAGCGTGGCGCTGATCGTCGACGTGTCGGCGCTTCAGGGATTAAATCGTGAACAACGTGTGGCGTACACAGCCGCCTGATTAAGTAGAAGGTAATAACATGACCGGTATGAGTAATGTAACGAAGCTGGCGGGCGAGCCATCAGGGCAGGAATTCCTGGTATTCACTTTAGGCGATGAGGAGTACGGCATCGATATCCTGAAAGTGCAGGAAATCCGTGGTTACGACCAGGTTACCCGCATCGCTAACACGCCTGCTTTTATTAAAGGTGTCACCAACCTGCGTGGCGTCATTGTGCCAATCGTGGATCTGCGCGTGAAGTTCAGCCAGGGCGACGTTGACTACGACGACAACACCGTGGTGATCGTTCTGAATCTGGGGCAGCGCGTGGTTGGTATCGTGGTGGATGGCGTATCTGATGTGCTTTCCCTGACCTCTGACCAAATTCGTCCTGCGCCAGAGTTTGCGGTCACGCTGTCGACCGAATACCTGACCGGCCTGGGCGCGCTCGGCGAGCGTATGCTGATTCTGGTGAACATTGAGAAGCTGCTGAACAGCGATGAGATGGCGCTGCTGGATATCGCCGCGAGTCACGTAGCGTAGGTAAATGCAAAACGGCAACCCAGGTTGCCGTTTTTTGTGTTTGCTTCCTCTCCCACAGGGAGAGGGCAGGGGTGAGGGCATCAGGCCTCACCCTTTTTTTCACCTTATGCTTCCTGCTTTACCAGCTCCGCTTCCGCTTCAGCTTCAGCTTCTCGCGCGCCTTCATTCTGCGACAGCATCGCGGTAGCAATACCATTCCCCAGCACGTTAATTGCGGAACGGCCCATGTCCAGGAAGTGGTCGATCCCCATCAGCAGCAGAATACCCGCCACCGGAATATTAAAGCTCGGAATGGTTGCTGCCAGCACCACCAGGGATGAACGCGGTACGCCCGCAATCCCTTTTGAGGCCAGCATCAGGGTCAGCATCAGCACGGTCACTTCCGAGAAGCTCAGGTGAATGTTGTACGCCTGAGCGATAAACATCGAGGCGAAAGAGCAGTACACCATCGAACCCACCAGGTTGAAGGAGTAGCCAATCGGCAGAACGAAAGAGGCGATGTTGCGCGAGCAGCCGAAGCGCTCCAGCTGCTCCAGCGTTTTAGGGTAGGCGGCTTCAGAGCTGCTGGTGGTAAAGGCCACCAGGACCGGATCCTTCAGCATGCTGACCAGGCGAAACACCTCTTTTTTCAGCACCATGTAACCCACGGCCAGCAGCACCATGCAGGTGAGAAGAATGGCAACATAGTAGCCGCCAATAAAGGAGGCGTAGTTCAGCAGAATGCCCAGACCCTGCGTGGCAATGACGGATGAAATCGCCGCGAAAATGGCCAGCGGAGCAACGTACATCACGTAACCCGTTACCTTCAGCATGATATGGGAAACCACATCCAGCGCGGCCACCAGCGGCGCGTTGAATTTCTGTCCCAGCGACGCGCCGCCGATGCCGAAGAACATCGAGAACACCACAATCTGCAGGATCTCATTGTTCGACATCGCCCCCGCGATACTGGTCGGAATGGTGTGTGACAGGAACGCTTTCAGCGTCATGCCGCCCACGGCCAGACCGGTATCCACCGCTTCGGTTGGAACCGTCAGGTTCAGACCGCTTCCCGGATGCTCCAGCGTGACGATAAACAGGCCAACCAGAATAGAGAGCACGGATGAGCTGATAAACCACACCATCGCTTTGCCGCCAACGCGGCCAATGGTGGAGGTTTCGCCCAGCTTCATAATGCCGACGGTGAGCGTGCTGAAGACCAATGGTGCAATGACCATTTTGATCAGACGGAGGAAAATATCGGTCAGAAGGGTAATATTATCCGACCAGGCTGTGATGGCATCCGCAGATGCATACTCATGAATTGCTGCCCCTGAAAGAATACCCGCCAGCATGAATATCACGATGAAGAGTGTGAGTTTGTTTGCACTTGCCACGAAAAAAGACCCTCTATGCGCTTCAGATGTAGCCCGCATCGATACATATAAATTTTTTATTACGATGCAGGAAATTATTCGGCACATAAATTGACGCAAAGTGTAGGGGGATACAACTCCTTTTTAAGTTTTATTAATTTTGTTGTTATTGCTCTGACGATATATTGTGATCTGCGTCACATATTAATGGATATATTCTCTCCGGAAAATATAAAATCGCGGATTAAATGAATTTAACCACTTGTTATTAATATGAAAATTAAGTCAATAAGACATATGCCTTATGCGTCGTGGGGCAGGTGGTCGAAGCGATATCCGTAAACTAAATTCACAATAACCCCCTCAGAGGAACGTTAAGCGGGGCTAACATCTTGAACGACAAAAATAAAATGTGGCTAGGGAACGGAGACGTCTTCTGGAGGGTGGTAAATGAAAAGAAAACTTCTTTTGATCTGCGCAGGCACCTTACTGGCTGCGGCAACGCCTCATCAGGCGCTGGCCGTCACCAGCAGCGGCACCATCGGTGCAACGCTGACGCTGACAAACGGGTGTCTGATAAACGGCTCGCCCGCACAAAGTGGCATTAACTTCGGCACGCTCGATTTCGGTACCCATCCGGCAACCTTTTCCACGCTTACGACGCAGCTGAGCGGCGCCAGCGGCGGAAACACCTTCACCATTCAATGTACGACCGCCAGCTATACGGTCGCGATCACCGGTAATACCCACTCCACCGCGCCCGGCTCGGTTGTCGGTTCGCCGGGTACGCCTGAACGCTATCTGGTGAATACGGCCAACGCGGCACAGGGCGTGGCCTACAGCCTGTACAGCGACAGCGGATTTAACACCGTGATTGCCAATAACGCCGCGCTGCCGATCGCGTCCACGGCGGGCGGGGTGGACAGTTACACCCTGTACGGACGGATTACCGGCGGTGGTAACAGCGTGACGGTCGTCCCGGGAACCTACACCGACACGATTAACGTCAGCGTCACCTACTAGTCCCGAACCGCCATGAAGGCATCTCTCACAGGTCTGCGCAAATGCGCAGAGGGACGCGTGCAGCCTTTTTTCGCGCTGATCGTCGGATTGATCATGATGCCCACGGCGGATGCGGTGACATCCCAGTCGTTTAAGGTCAGCGCGACGATTGTCCCGGGGTGCGCGGTGGCCACCGGTAGCGGAGGGCTTCTCGGTACGCTGGATTTTGGCAGCCATAACGGCGTCGAGAGCGCGCCGGTCAGCACCAGCTTTGTGCCAAACGGGGCGTTGTCTATTGCCTGTACGCCAGGCGTGGCGCTGAGCATGAGCATTAATGGCGGTCAAAATTATTCATCCGTTCGCCGCATGAAGCGCGCGAACGGCGTCGATATGGTGCCATACCGGCTCTACAGCAGCAGCTCGCTGGCCGCGAACAGCGAAATTGGCGTCAACCAGGCGATAGCGGTGACCTATACCAACAGCAATAACATCGCGCTGCCGCTTTTTGGCGTGGCGCTACTGACCGGGTTTAGCCCGGCGGGAACCTATTCCGATCAGCTCACCGTGACCTTGTCATGGTAATAAAGGGAGAGCGTTGATGAAGCCATTTTTCAGACCGGTTTGTCTGGCGGGCGCGTTGGGAATGGCGGTTGCTGGCCAGGCGCAGGCGGCGGCCACCATCCTGCTCTGGCCGATCGATCCGTGGCTCGCTGCGGACGCTAACGCCACGGAGCTGTGGATCCAGAACCAGGGAAACAGCGCCACGACGATGCAGGTCCGCATCGTGCGCTGGAAGCAGGAGGACGGACACGAGCGTTATACCGCGCAGCAGGACGTGGTCGCCAGCCCGCCGATCGTCACGATTGGCACGGGCAGCAAGCAGCTTATTCGCCTTATCAAACAGGCTTCGGTTCCCGCAGGGGTCGAACAGGCCTATCGCATTATCGTCGATGAAATCCCCCAGCCGGATGCCAAAGCCGAACCCGCCATCGGCCTGAAACTGCAGATGCGTTACTCCATCCCTCTGTTCGTGTATGGACAGGGGATCCCGACCATAAAAGAGGGTGCACACCACGCGATGGTTGAAACCCGAAATCTGAGCTGGCGGGTGACGCAGGCTGAGGGTAAGCCTGCTCTGGTGGTCAAAAATCGGGGGGATGTCCACGTCAGGCTGAGCCAGGTGGCGCTGGAGCAGGGAGGTCAGAAACGCACGGTGGCGGAAGGATTGCTGGGTTACGTCCTGCCGGGCAGCACCCGCAGCTGGCCCATACCCGCTGGCGTTCGCCAGCCAGAGCGGATGAGCGCGCAGATTAATGCCAGGGACGAACAATGGCAGTCGACGCCCGTCAACTGAAGCCGGCGATGATGGTACTGCTATGCGTCAGTTCCGCGACCCTGGCCGAGCCCGGCGACGACAGTTTACCGCCACCTCCCCAGGCACAGGCGATAAATGATGTAGCGGTTTTCCAGCTTGCCCTCGTGCTCAACCACTACGATACCGGCCTGGTCGTGCCCGTGACGCAGCGTAAAGGCGCTTTCTTTATCTCCAGCGCCGATTTGCTGCGCGCGGGGCTGCCCCCGGCGCACGTTCCCACCGGGGAGGTAAATCTCTCCTCGCTTGCTCAGGTTCGGGTGGAGTACGACAGCGCAGCGCAGCGCCTGCTGCTGACCGTTCCCCGCGACTGGGTGACGGCCCGCGTGACGCCTTTCAGCGCGCAAACGGCGCAGGCCAAACCGCACTTCGGCCGCGGGGCGCTGCTGAATTACGATCTCTACACCAACCACACGGAACATATCGGCGGTCAGGCGTCGATCTGGCATGAGTTCCGCTACTTCAACGAGAACGGCTCGTTTTCCTCGACCGGTTACGCGCGGGAAAATTTCACCGGTAACCACGGCCAGCAGGAAGGGTATGTCCGCTATGACACGACCCTGCTGTTCACTAACGAAGATGACGCGATGAGCTGGAGCGCCGGGGACGTGATCAGCGATGCCCTGAGCTGGAGCTCCAGCGTGCGGATGGGAGGGATAAGCGTCGGGCGGGATTTCTCCCTGCGTCCTGACCTGGTGACATGGCCGTTGCCCGAGTTCGCGGGGGAAGCCGCGGTACCCACTTCGGTCGATCTCTTTATCAACGGCTATCGCTCCGGTTCAACCCAGCTTCAGCCGGGGCCTTTCACCCTGACTAATCTGCCCTATATCAACGGCGCCGGGGATGCGGTGCTGGTCACGACGGATGCGCTGGGGCGCCAGGTAAGCACCACGCTACCGTTTTACGTCACCAGCGACCTGCTTAAGCAAGGGCTGAGCGACGGCGCCGTGACGCTCGGCAGCCTGCGGCGTAATTACGGTATCAAGAATTTTGACTACGGTCCGGCAGCCGGCAGCGGCTCGTATCGCTACGGGATGACGGACTGGCTAACGCTGGAGGGCCACGCGGAAGGGGCGCAGGAGCTGGCGCTGGGCGGCGCGGGGACGGTAATAAAACTCGGCCAGTTTGGCGTGGTGAATACCTCTTACTCGCAAAGCCGCATGCGCGGTGATGCGGGCGGGCAAATCAACTGGGGTTACCAGTACAGTACCAGCGAGTTTAGCGTCGCCACCCAGCACACGCGTCGCGACCGCGGCTTTGGCAATCTCGCCCTCTACGACCAGCCGACGGTTTATGACGAAAACGATAAGCCTGTCGCCAGCTTTAGCCGTAATACGGACCAGTATTCGCTGACCTTCAATCTGGGACGGTACGGCAACATCGGTGCGGCCTGGATCGGCGTGGAGAGTTTTGACAGTCAAAAAACCGAGCTGCTCAATCTCTCCTGGAGCCGCAACCTGTGGGGGGCGAGCAGCATTTACCTGGCCGGCAGCCGGGATCGGCAGCGGGGAGACTGGACGGTCGCGCTGTCGCTGCAGGTGCCGTTGGGGGCGCGCGACAGCGCTGCCGTCACCTTCGAAAACACTCCGGATGCAGGCAGTACCCAGCGTATTAACTACAACCACTCCATGCCTTCTGACGGTGGCTTCAGCTGGAACATGGCCTGGGCCAACCAGTCGAGATCCAGTGATTATCAGCAGGGTACGCTGGGCTGGCGCAATAACAACATCGAGCTGCAGGGCGGCGGCTATGGCGAAAGAGATACCATGACCTGGTGGGGCGAGGCGATGGGTTCCGTTGTGCTGATGGACGGCGAGCTGTTCGCGGCGAATAAGATCAACGATGCATTTGTGGTCATCAGTACCGACGGCCACCCGGACGTGCCCGTCAGCTATGAGAACCAGCCCGTCGGTAAAACCAATAATAACGGCTACCTGCTGGTCAGCGGGGTATCGGCGTATTACCCGGCCAGCTACCGGATTGATACCCTGAATCTGCCGGCGGATACCCGTCTGAAAGAGACCGAACGCCGGATCGCGATTCGGCGCCACAGCGGCTATCTGGTCGATTTCCCGATGGAGCAGGAGCGGGTGGCAAGCGTTATTCTGCATGACGCGCGCGGGAAGGCGTTGCCGGTGGGAAGCCAGGTTCGACGCGCCTCGCGCAGCAATGCGGTGGTGGGATATGACGGCATCGCCTGGCTGGAAAATCTCAGCGATGTGAACCCGCTGGAGGTGATCGCACCTGACGGGAGGCGCTGCAAGACTACTCTGACCGTGGGGGCCAATCCGGAGCATAAGCTGAAAACCTACGGGCCGCTGATTTGCCGGGAGGCGCCATGACGCGCCTGCTGATGTTGATCCTGCTGCTGTTTTCCGGCGGCGGCTGGGCGGCGTGTACCGTCAGTACGGTTAATGCGTCGTTTGGCAGCGTTACCTCGTTCGCGCTCAGCGGAACCGGGGAAGTTCAAACCACCGGCACGCTGGTGGTGGCCTGCGATGCCGTGCTGAATCTGCTGACCAGCGACTCGGTAACGCTGACCTACACCGCGGCATCGGTTTCGGGCAGCAGCCGGGCCACGATGAAACGCACGGATAATGCGGCCATCACCGACGTGATCCCCACCCGGCTGTGCGGGTTATCGGGATGCGCGAGCAGCAGCGAGGTACAGATAAGTAAATCGTATACCTGGAGCGGGAATAACCTGCTGGGGTTGCTGGGGTCAAAGCAGTACAACATTCCGCTCTATTTCCGCACCGTCGCCGGGCAAAACGTCACTGCCGGGCCATATCAGGTGCAGTTAACCTTCAGCATTAACTACAGCGTCTGCTCCGTGGGCGCGCTCGGCGTTTGCACAATCAATCAGACGGGAACCGCGACAACCACCATCCTGTTAGATATGACCGTCACCAACGACTGCAGCGCCATGACCACGCCAGATGTGAACTTCAACAGCGCGCCGCTGGTACAAAGTTTCCCCACCGTCTCACAGGCGATTGCCGTCACCTGTACCAAAGGAAGTTCGTATACCATCGGCATTAATAACGGTGCCAACGCGCTGAACAACGTGCGGCGGATGGTGAGCGGCAGCAACGCCATGAGCTACGACATCTATAAGGAAGCCACCGGTAACCGCTGGGGCGGCAGCGGCAGCGAGCGCTGGTCCAGCGCGGTATCGTCCCAGGTCAGTACCGACGGTTTACTGCGCACCTTCAACTACACCGCTAAAGTCCTGACCAATCAGGCCACGCCGCCCGCCGGAACCTACACAGACACGCTGATTGTCGACGTGGCGTTTTAACCCCGCGCTTTTCCCTTTCGCAAATGTAAAGTTCCTGTGGGCTGTGCCGATAACACCGTTAATAAATCTATGAGAAGGTGTTGTATGTTGAACCGTATCCGCGTTGTCACAATGCTCATGATGGTGCTGGTCATTTTCGCACTTCTTCAGCTCATCTCCGGCGGGCTTTTTTTCTCGTCATTAAAACAGAATCAGGACAGCTTCGCGGCCTCGAACGATCTCCGCCTGCAGCAGAGTGAACTCACGTCGACGTGGGATCTGATGCTGCAAACGCGTATCAACCTGAGCCGCTCGTCCGCGCGCATGATGATGGACCCCAACAATCAGCAGAGCAGCGCGAAAACCGATCTGTTGAAAAATGCCCGTGCCACCCTCGCTGACGCCGCGAAACATTACGACGCCTTCAAGAAGATCGCCCCGCAGCCTGCTATGGAGCAGGTGAGCCAGAACATCGATGAAAAATACAACGCCTACCATACCGGCCTGACAGAGCTGATTCAGTTCCTGGAGAGCGGTAACATGGACGCCTATTTCGCGCAGCCAACGCAGGGGATGCAAAACGCACTCGGCGCGGCGCTGGGGGAATACGCGAAGGCCAGTGGCGATCTGTACCACTCGGCCTTTACCGCAAGCCAGGATGACTACCGCTTTGCGAAATGGCAGATGGCCGTGCTGGCGCTGGCGCTGGTCATTGTGCTGGTCGCGGTCTGGTACGGCATTCGCCATATCCTGCTGAACCCTCTCGGGCGCGTCATTGCCCACATTCGTGAAATTGCCGGCGGTGACCTGACCAAAACGCTGACCGTTTCCGGGCGCAATGAGATCACCGAGCTGGCAAACAGCGTTGACCATATGCAGCGTTCGTTAATCGAAACCGTCGCCAACGTGCGCAACGGGTCGGAGGCTATCTATACCGGCACCAGCGAAATTGCGATGGGGAATAACGATCTCTCATCCCGTACCGAGCAGCAGGCGTCCGCCCTGGAAGAGACTGCCGCCAGCATGGAGCAGCTCACCGCAACCGTGAAGCAGAACGCCGATAACGCCCGCCAGGCGTCTCAGCTGGCGGAAAGCGCCTCCGAAACGGCGCAGCGCGGCGGCCGCGTGGTGGATGGCGTGGTGAAAACCATGCACGAAATCGCCGACAGCTCGAAGAAAATCGCCGACATCATCAGCGTCATCGACGGCATTGCCTTCCAGACCAACATTCTGGCGCTGAACGCCGCCGTGGAAGCGGCGCGTGCGGGCGAACAGGGACGCGGGTTTGCCGTGGTGGCCGGGGAAGTACGCAACCTGGCCAGCCGCAGCGCCAACGCGGCAAAAGAGATCAAGTCCCTGATTGAAGATTCCGTCTCCCGCGTGGATACCGGCTCCGTGCTGGTGGAAAGCGCCGGGGAGACCATGAATGACATCGTGAATGCCGTCACCCGCGTGACGGACATCATGGGTGAAATCGCCTCTGCGTCCGATGAGCAGAGTCGTGGTATCGACCAGGTTGCCCTGGCGGTATCGGAAATGGATCGCGTGACACAGCAAAACGCCGCGCTGGTGCAGGAGTCCGCTGCGGCGGCCGCTGCTCTGGAAGACCAGGCGAGCCGTCTGAAGATGGCCGTCTCGGCGTTTCGTCTCGCTTCACTCGCTGGAAACACGGTCACCCCGCAGGCGACGTATCGCGCGCCAGCCGCTGAATCGGCTGCAAACCGTACGCGCACCGCGACGACCGGACAAGATGAAAACTGGGAAACATTTTGACTGACAATTAAACCGCGGCTGCTTGCCGCTTGATGGGAGCGTGGATGTTAAATCGTATTCGTATCTCGACCACACTGTTTTTGATTCTGATCCTTTGCGGTGTGTTGCAGGTTGGCAGTAACGGGTTGTCTTTTTGGGCGTTTCGCGATGGCTATCAGAATTTGCAGGAAGTTGAGGCGAGTAATCAGCAGCGCTCCGCACTGGCACAAACGCGTGCCGTGCTGTTGCAGGCAAGCACTGCGCTGAACAAGGCGGGAACCTTAACCGCGCTGAGTTATCCGCCGGATGACATTAAAGCGCTGATGGCGGCCGCGCGCGACAGTCTGAAGCAGGCTGACGCACAGTTTAAAGCCTTTACGGCGCAGGCCGCCGACAGTGAGAAAGAGAAAGCGCTGAAGGCCGCCATGAAGACGAACTTTGAGCAGTGGTACAGCGATCTGGACCACCAGGCGACGTGGCTTGAGAACAACCAGCTTTCGGACTTTATGACTGCACCGGTTCAGGCCTCGCAGGCGGCGTTTGACGGCAGCTTTAACGCGTGGCAGCAGGATATTAACCAGTCTGTTCAGCGTGCCGGTGACCAGAGCCGTCAAAGCTATCACATGTCGGGCGTCATCTTTGCCGTGGTGGTGATCCTGGCAGGGCTGCTGACCGGCGGGGCGCTGCTCTGGTCGCGCAGAATGATCGTGCAGCCGCTGGCGATTATCAGCAGCCACTTCGACAGCATTGCGAAAGGGGACCTGGCGCGTCCGGTCGCGGTGTTCGGCAAAAACGAAATTTCGGCGATCTTTGCGAGCCTGAAGGCGATGCAGGGATCGCTGCGGGAAACGGTGAGCGACGTGCGGCAGGGCAGCTATGCCATGCACACCGGGATCTCTGAGATTGCGGCGGGCAACAACGATCTCTCGTCCCGCACCGAGCAGCAGGCGGCCTCGCTGGCGCAGACGGCGGCCAGCATGGAGCAGTTAACCGCGACGGTAAGCCAGAACGCCGATAACGCACGTCAGGCGTCTGACCTGTCAAAACAGGCGGCGATGACGGCAAAGAAAGGCGGCGACCAGGCGTCTCATGTCGCCAGCACCATGCAGGAGATTGCCACCAGCTCGCAGAAAATTGGTGACATCATCAGCGTGATTGACGGTATCGCGTTCCAGACCAACATTCTGGCGCTGAACGCCGCCGTGGAAGCGGCGCGCGCCGGTGAGCAAGGGCGCGGATTTGCGGTGGTGGCGGGGGAAGTGCGTAACCTGGCGAGCCGCAGCGCCAACGCGGCGAAAGAGATTAAGGTGCTGATCGAAGAGTCGGTCTCGCGCGTTCAGCAGGGCTCAACGCTTGTGGATACGGCGGCGAAAACCATGCACGAGATCGTCACCTCCGTGACGCGGGTGAACGACATCATGGGCGAAATTGCCTCGGCGTCGGACGAACAGCGCCGCGGCATTGAGCAGGTTGCCCAGGCCGTCAGCCAGATGGATCAGGTGACGCAACAGAACGCCTCGTTAGTTGAGGAAGCGGCAGCGGCAACCGATCAGCTGGCCAGCCAGGCAGATCGTCTGACCGGACTGGTCGCGGTATTTAATGTGAAAGAGCACGTTGAAGCAGTAACAGAAGTCGGGCGGTCGCAGGCCGTGCCAGTTGTATCCTGAATGTAATTAAGAAGGCGCTATGACATCACCAATGCCCCCTGGGCAAACGTCATTATTGTTGCAGATGACACAGCGCCTCGCGCTGTCCGACGCGCATTTTCGTCGGATATGTCAGTTAATCTACCAGCGTGCGGGGATCGTGCTTGCGGATCATAAGCGGGACATGGTCTACAACCGTCTGGTGCGGCGCTTGCGCACGCTGGGGCTGGATGATTTTGGCCGCTATCTGAGCATGCTCGAGGCGAACCAGAACAGCGCAGAGTGGCAGGCTTTTATTAACTCGTTAACCACCAACCTGACGGCGTTTTTCCGTGAAGCTCACCACTTCCCGGTCCTGGCCGAGCACGCCCGCCGTCGCACCGGGGAATATCGCGTATGGAGTGCGGCCGCCTCGACGGGTGAAGAGCCGTACTCGCTGGCGATCACCCTTGCTGACACCCTGGGCATGACGCCCGGGCGCTGGAAAGTCTACGCCAGCGATATCGATACCGAGGTGCTGGAGAAGGCGCGTAACGGCGTGTATCGCCAGGATGAACTGAAAACGCTGTCGCCGCAGCAGCTGCAGCGTTATTTCATGCGCGGCACGGGCCCGCATGAAGGCCTGGTACGCGTACGCCAGGAGCTGGCGAACTGCGTCGAATTCGCGCCCGTTAACCTGCTGGATAAGCAGTACAACGTGCCGGGGCCGTTCGACGCCATTTTTTGCCGTAACGTCATGATCTATTTTGATAAAACGACGCAACAGGACATTCTGCGTCGGTTTGTTCCGTTGCTCAAGCCTGACGGTTTACTGTTTGCCGGGCACTCGGAAAACTTCAGCAACCTCGCGCGTGAGTTTAGCCTGCGTGGGCAAACGGTATATGCGCTGAGTAAGGAAAAAGCATGAGTAAAATCAGGGTGTTGTCTGTCGATGATTCAGCGCTGATGCGTCAGATCATGACTGAAATTATCAATAGCCACAGCGACATGGAGATGGTGGCCACTGCGCCCGATCCTCTGGTAGCGCGGGATTTAATTAAAAAATATAACCCCGACGTGCTAACGCTGGATGTCGAGATGCCGCGCATGGATGGCATAGATTTCCTCGAAAAATTAATGCGGCTTCGGCCCATGCCGGTTGTGATGGTCTCCTCCCTGACCGGAAAAGGATCGGAAATCACCCTGCGCGCGCTGGAGCTGGGGGCGGTGGATTTCGTCACCAAGCCGCAGCTCGGCATACGCGAAGGGATGCTGGCCTACAGCGAAATGATCGCGGAGAAGATCCGCACCGCATCGCGTGCGAAGCTTGCTGCCCATACGCCATTGGCCGCGCCTGCGACCCTGAAGGCCGGTCCCTTACTCAGCTCGGAAAAACTACTGGTCATTGGGGCGTCAACCGGAGGAACAGAGGCAATTCGTCATGTACTCCAGCCATTGCCGCTTTCAAGTCCGGGTATTCTGATCACTCAGCATATGCCACCAGGCTTTACCCGTTCATTCGCCGAACGCCTGAACAAGCTGTGCCAGATCAGCGTGAAGGAGGCGGAAGACGGCGAGCGCGTGCTCCCGGGACATGCCTATATCGCCCCGGGCGACAAGCATATGGAGCTGTCGCGCAGCGGCGCTAACTATCAAATCAAAATTCATGACGGACCGCCGGTCAACCGGCACCGTCCGTCGGTGGATGTGCTGTTTCATTCGGTGGCGAAACATGCGGGGCGCAACGCCGTTGGGGTGATCCTGACGGGGATGGGCAACGATGGTGCCGCCGGAATGCTTGCAATGCACCAGGCTGGCGCCTGGACGATTGCGCAGAATGAAGCAAGTTGTGTGGTGTTCGGCATGCCGCGCGAGGCCATCAATATGGGTGGCGTGAGCGAAGTGGTCGATCTTAGCCAGGTAAGCCAGCAGATGCTGGCGAAAATCAGTGCCGGACAGGCAATACGTATTTGACTCAGGAGTATTATTTTATGGCGGATAAAGAGCTTAAGTTTTTGGTTGTGGATGACTTTTCCACCATGCGTCGCATCGTGCGCAACCTGCTGAAAGAGCTGGGCTTCAACAACGTTGAAGAAGCAGAAGACGGCGTTGATGCGCTGAACAAACTGCAGGCTGGCGGGTTTGGTTTTGTTATCTCCGACTGGAACATGCCTAACATGGACGGTCTGGAACTGCTGAAAACCATTCGTGCCGATGCGGGAATGGCCTCTATGCCGGTTCTGATGGTCACTGCAGAAGCGAAAAAAGAGAACATCATTGCCGCAGCACAGGCGGGCGCAAGCGGCTATGTGGTGAAGCCATTCACCGCGGCAACCCTGGAAGAGAAGCTCGGTAAGATCTTCGAGAAACTCGGCATGTGAGGTGATGGAAATGTTGCAACCTGCTATGAAACCCGTTGAAGAACACTCGCCGAGCGATATCATCGTCCGCATCGGCAGCCTGACGCGCATGCTGCGTGACAGCCTGCGCGAGCTGGGTCTGGATCAGGCGATTGCCGAAGCGGCGGAAGCCATTCCTGATGCCCGCGATCGTCTGGACTATGTTGTGCAGATGACCGCTCAGGCCGCGGAACGTGCGCTGAACAGCGTTGAAGCGTCACAGCCGCACCAGGATGCGATGGAAAAGGGGGCGAAAGCCCTGAGCAAACGCTGGGACGAGTGGTTTGAGAATCCTATCGAGCTGGCGGATGCCCGCGAGCTGGTGACGGATACTCGTCAGTACCTGGGTGATGTGCCGGGCCACACCAGCTTCACCAACGCCCAGCTGCTGGACATCATGATGGCGCAGGATTTCCAGGACCTGACCGGTCAGGTGATCAAGCGCATGATGGATGTTATCCAGGAGATTGAGCGTCAGCTGCTGATGGTTCTGCTGGAAAACATTCCGGAACCGGCAGCCCGTCCAAAACGCGAGAACGAAAGCCTGCTCAATGGTCCACAGCTCGACGCCAGCAAGGCGGGCGTTGTAGCCAGCCAGGATCAGGTCGACGATCTGCTGGACAGCCTCGGCTTCTGATTGTTCTGATTACCCTCAGGCTGCGGCGTCAGCCTGAGGGTATTTCGGTTAGCGAAGATCCATCTTCACCGTCACGTTACCTTCAAAGCGGCCCGGGGCCGGGGGGGCATTCGTCGTGCTGACCGGTACAGCCTGAATTTTGACCACACCGTTTCCCTGCTCGTCCATCGTTACCGGAAACTCATAGGTACCATCCAGCGCAACGTTCTGGCTGTTTTCATCATATACGCGCACCCCGAGATCGTCCCTGTCCAGAAGTTTTGCAATGTACGGCGTACTGCTATCCGCGACGCCCTGATCTGCTGTCAGCGTGAGCTTTATCCGGTCCGTGTTTCCCACTGCGTTATCATCACAGTGGTAGGAAATATCAACGTTTTTGATGGCATAACGTTTTGGCGGTTGCCCCTTGATGACGAATTGCTTGCTGACGATGCTGCCGAACTCAACCTCAATGGTGCTGCCTTCGTTGATAACGCAGCTTAGCGGCGCAGAAAGCGTGCCGCTAAACCAGATATCAGAGACCTGTTCTGCCTGCCCTGAATCGCAGCCTCCCCCCGAGCCGAAATAAAGACAGGCATAGTTTTGCGCGACGATCGTCGAAGGGATAACCTCTTGACCCAGGATGGGTTTTTTAACGTGAAGCAGGATCGCAACGACGTTCCAGCGGAAATTACGCTTTACTGTAGCGGCGTTGCTCGGCTGGGTGCCACTACTGCAAACGTTGGCATCTCCCTCCGTTTTGGCGAGTGCATTCTCGGTAGTGTTACGCATATTAGCTCTGGACGTCGGGTATTCATTGATAGCTAACGGGTTCAAAGAAGTACCGTCCGGAGAGTTGATTGCATCCGCATAGGCGGTGATATCGGCATCGATCTTATCGGTCAAATAGCCGTATCCGTTTGTTCCCGGATTCAGCGGGCTCCCGGCAAACGTTTTTTCATAGACCATGCTCGAAGAAAACATATTTCCGGGACAGCTGCAGTTGGCCACTATCACCGGGCCATTGCCGACCAGATGATTTGGCACATCATAGTCATGATTGGCGACATTTTCGCTGGACGAAAACTCATGATCGAACGTAGTGGTGTAGGCTTGCGGTGCACTAAAGCAGCTATGAAGTAAAGTCGCGGCTCCCCTGCACGGGCTGGTTGCGGTCAGGCTCAATGCCGTAGCCAATAAAGCCCAGACGGCCCGTTTCGTGATTATAGTTTTCATGTGCTTATTCCTGCTGACAAAGCTCGCTAACCGAGCGAATACCGTTAGGGCTTTCGGTGTGGTTGGCTGACTGTTGCGTAATGCTGGCGCGGCACTGTTGGCCCGTGCCGTTGCCCCATTTCACGGTGATCTGCGCGGTCTCTCCAATGCCTGCCAGATAGACGGTGCCGGTTTCATCGACAATGCCGCTCATCACCGGGTCGCTACTGGTCGCGATGGCGCCGAACGGAACGGGGAGGCCGTTTGGACGCTTCAGGGTAATCAACATCCGATAGCCTGTGTGGGCGTCAAATCTGGCCAGCACCGCCGCGTTGCGCGAGGGGATAACGGTGATGGCGGTATCGCTGCTGTCCACATTTTCCGGCAGGCTCGAGGTATCAATACGAATATTGTTCTCCTGGTACGGAGTGAGTGATGGAATGACTGCGTTACCCTGCCAGTCGGTCTGAATACCCCGCTGGTTCAGGAAACGGACGCCGGACGCGTCGTTGGCGTTGACGATAGCAAACTGGCTGCCTAAAGGTTGAGCCAGCGTGACGCCCTGAGGATGGGCAACAATACCGCCGCTAATGCCGTAGTTAAGCTGCTGAGAGTTATCAGTGGAGGCGTAATAGCCTGCGGTCAGGTTGGCGTATTGCGAGCGGTAGCTGCCATAGACGCTGCTGATATCTTCCCCATCGTGGTTGGAATGGCTCTGCTGCAACGAGTAGCTCAGACGCTCGTCGTCCAGCAGCGTGCCGCTGAGACCCACGTTTTGCCGCGTATAGCCATTTTTAGTATTGCTGATGTTATAGCTACTCCAGGCGCGTGGCAGCCATCTGGCGAGAGGAATGCTAAACCCTAAAGAGACCATTCTGTCAGACTCTTCGTCGTTGGTTTTGCTGTACGTATAGGCAATGTGATAACTCGTGCCGGCAATAACGGTATTTAATCCAACCGACAGGCTGCGCTCTTTTTTAGAGGTGCCCCAGTAATCCTGCTGATAACCGTTAAGATACAGACTCACCCCAGCAACGGTTTGACTAACGCTGGCCTGAATGCGGTTGCGTTTGTTGTAACGAAACAGCAGATCGTCTTCGTGACCGTCACGCTTTTGATTGGCGTCGGCAAAGCTGTAATACCCGCGGCTGCTGTATCGGTAGCTGCCGAGGCTGAAGTTGGTATTGGTCGAATCCAGTTTACCGGTATAAAGCAGACGCCATGACTGGCCGGTATGTTGGCTGTTATCGTCTAGCCGGGTGTCGGCCATGGTAACGTCAGCCGACAGCGAGCCCAGCGGCCCGAGCGCCAGACCGGCACCGGTATTGGCTGCGTTATAGTCTTTCGAGAGGGTCAGCCCTCCAAACCAGGTGAGAAGGTTATTTAAACCGTAAATCATGCTTCCCTGGAAAAAGTCGGGTTCCTTTTGGTCGCTCCCGCTTTCAGCACGATAACGGCCTGCTGTCATTTCATACTTCATACGCCCTGGCCGCAGCATAATCGCGATACTGGAATAGGGCTGCGTAAAGCGATGCTCGGTGCCGTCAGCCTCTTTCACCGTAACGTCCAGATCGCCGCTGTTGGTCGTGGAGTAGAGATCGTTGATTTCGAAAGCGCCCGGCGCGACATTTTGCTGATAGATGAGATAGCCGTTCTGGCGGACCGAGACTTCAGCGTTTGAACTGGCGATGCCGCGAATGACAGGGGCATAACCGCGTTGGCTATAGGGAAGCATTTCTTCATCTGACGCAAGGTTGACGCCCCGGTACTGTAAGCTATCAAATACTTCTCCACGCGTGTTGCTTTCCCCGGCCGTGAACTGCGCCTTGAGGGCGTCAACGTCATGCTGCAGGAAGGTATTGATGTTTTCCCACTGGTTTTCACTCTCTGAATTGCTCCACGTTGAATAGTTGCGCACTCGCCAGCCACCCAGGTTGGCGCCGGTGCGCAAATTCAGATACTGACTGGTGGCGCTGTTGTCGCCGTTGTCCTTATTTTTTGATCCTGAAAAAGCGTAGTCACTGAACAACACGGGAACACCGTCGTCCCAGCGCGAGGGATCGATGTAATCGTGACCGGTCCCACTTAACGCGGCCTGAGGAATACTCAACGCTAATGTCATGGTTGAAAAATCAAGCCGCGCGGAGGCCTGGGGGATATAGTTGCTGATATCTTTGGGCAAAGCCTTATTGGTGGGTAATGCAAGCAAGTCGGGATACTGGTCGATAGCAATCCCCCATGCCCGCAGCATATCCGGTGTGAGCTGTGGTATCAGTGATCCTTCAGGCGAGCTGACGTAAACGATATTGGTGGTGCTCAGGCGGTGTTCGTTCACCTGCACTCGTGAAGAATAGGTGCCGGGTAGCTGAGCATTCGACTTTGAAAAGAGTGAAAGGTCGATATCCTGCTGTGCCAGCATGTCCCCTTCCAACGATGAGGGAGAGAAACGATACTCACGGCCCAGCGTCGAGAAGCTCGCCATGAGCAAGACACCGCCAAGGCAGCGAAGAAGCGGATTCGGTCTAAAGAGCCGCCCGTATGACAAATAATTACGTCCTGTCATCATCGCGGTCTTTTAATCCTGCGCAAGTGTGGAAGTGTATTTTTCTGAAGCATTGCCGTAATCGGTAATGCAGCGCCAGGTGACGCTCGTCCCCTGAGCATTGTCAGGGAGAGGAATATCAACGCGGGATTTAGGGCCAGCCATATCGGCCTTCTCCACTTTATGCGAGCCCAGCGCAAGTGAATCAAAGACGCTGTAGAACGCCCCCGCGTTGATGACAGTGAGCTGCTGACCATGACGAGCGAAGCGCAGGTTTTTGCAGGTTTCAGATGGGGTACCGCTCAGTCCGACAGGGCGCCAGAACAGTTTCAGACGCGTTTTATAGATTAACCGCAGGACGTTTTTGTCACCCTCATCCGTAGCCGTGGCAGGAACGGTTCGCACGTTCATATAGAACAGCGATTCTTTATCCCCTGCTAAGGTTGTCCCGTTCCAGGTAATGCGCAGGCTTTGCTCTTTTTGCGGGTCGAGCCGAAAGAGAGGGGGGGTCACGATAAACGGTCCGTGCGTTTTACCATCACCCGTATCCGTCCATGACTGTATTAACCAGGGAAGTTCTTTATCATTATTTTGTAAGGGCAGGGCAACTTCCTTTTTCGCGGCATCGTAGATTATGCGTGTGCGACCTATCTGAACACCTGCTGCGTGACAAAAGGTACTCGCAATGACAGGAATGCATAATAAGACCTGGAGTGATTTGCGCATGGTGAAACCTTTAATAAAGGATGTTGAGGGAAAATGATAATAGTCCGAATCCGGATTCGGACTATTATCAAAGCATGACTCCTTAAATGTCATGACGCCTAAATATATATATTGTGAATGTCAGTGATGCATTTATTAACGGTAAAGAATATTTACCGTCATATCAGCATCTGCAGGACCGGCGGTAACCGCTGCTGCAAATGATTTATATCGAGCATTAAAATCAGCTTTAATCGTATCTTCGGATTTTGTCGCCAGTTCGATATAGATCTGCCCTTCAGCGCCGTCCATAGTGATGAGTTTATCATCTTTACCCGACGGGCTGACGGCAACGCCAATACCGGTGGCCGCGGTATCGCCCGTGGTGGTGATTTTACTGACGTCCAGCAGCGTCTTGGTCTTGGTCAGGGTCGTTGGGCCGTTAAAGGTCAGCTGAACAGCCGGAAGCCCAGCGCTTGTTAACGGGCAGTTCGCCAACGTAATGGAGAACGGCATAAGTGCGGTTTCCGTTCCAACACCAGTAAACAACGATATAGGATAGGTACCCAGTGGGATAGTACTGTCCGTACCGTCGTCCCCCTGAATTGTACAGCTTGATTCGATAATTTCACCCGTGAAATGAATAGTGCCGGCATTCATTTCTGCGGCGAAACCATTTATCGACAGCGTTGCAAGAACTAAGCCCGCAACAATATTCTTTTTCAAATCCATCTTAAATGTTCCTTTAAGTAAAAAGAAATATCTGGCATATGATTTGCTTTTTCGTGAAAAGTAAATTATGTCGCGTGAAATTATAACATTTAAATTTCTGCTGGTAAGTGAGCTTCAGGACGAATGTTGTATTGATTAATCCATTTTTGGATTTTCTCCAGTAATGGATAAATAGGGTTTTAATTGGTCTGAATTATTGGATTTACATACTTATATCATTCCTGCAATATTAAGTTGTTAAAATCGACGACTATGTTGATTTTCTTTCGGGATATTTTTTTGAATAAACGTTTTTAAAACTTCGCTTAATTCATTGTGTGATATGAAGCCCATCACAAAAGCAGAAACAATGTCTGTTCGAACTTTACGTGTCCTCTCTTCGCTTGCCCAACGTACGGAGTGGGCTCTTAAACTGGATAAAAAGACCCGGTTATAGGGGTTTATCAGCCCATTGATGAAAGGCGGTGCTGGCATGATACCCGTGACGTAATGGGCTGAGCATGCACTGTGGCAGAAGAGAACGACGACAAAACGGAAGCCCCCACACCCCACCGACTAGAAAAAGCGCGTGAGGAAGGGCAGATCCCCCGATCCCGAGAATTAACCTCCCTGCTGATCCTTATCGTAGGGGTGTGCATTATCTGGTGGGGCGGGGAGTCGCTCGCCCGAAAGCTGGCGGGAATGTTGTCCACCGGCTTACGTTTTGACCACAGCATGGTCAACGATCCGAATCTGATCCTCAGCCAGATTATTCAGCTTATCAAAGGGGCCATGGTCGCGCTGTTGCCCCTGATTACCGGCGTTGTGCTGGTCGCGCTGGTCTCTCCGGTGATGCTCGGCGGTCTGGTTTTCAGTGCCAAATCGCTGCAACCGAAATTTTCCAAACTGAACCCGCTGCCGGGTATTGCGAAAATGTTCTCTGCGCAGACCGGGGCTGAGCTGCTCAAAGCCGTTCTCAAATCGGTGCTGATGGGCAGTTCCGCAGGCTTCTACCTCTGGTACCACTGGCCGGAAATGATGCGTCTTATCAGCGAATCGCCGCTCACCGCGATGAGCAACGCGCTGAATCTGGTCGGGCTCTGCGCGCTGCTGGTGGTGCTCAGCATTATCCCGATGGTGGGTTTTGACGTGATCTTCCAGCTTTATACCCACTTCAAAAAGCTGCGCATGTCGCGTCAGGATATCCGTGACGAATATAAGCAGATGGAAGGTGACCCGCACGTAAAAGGGCGTATCCGCCAGATGCAGCGTGCCGCCGCCCGTCGCCGCATGATGGACGATGTGCCGAAGGCCGACGTCATTGTTACCAACCCGACGCACTATTCCGTTGCGCTGCGCTATGACGAAAACAAAATGAGCGCGCCGAAAGTCGTTGCGAAAGGGGCGGGGCTGATCGCACTGCGAATCCGGGAAATTGGCACTGAGCACCGCGTGCCGATCCTGGAAGCCCCTCCGCTGGCGCGTGCCCTTTACCGCCATGCGGATATCGGACAACAGATCCCGGGACAACTCTACGCCGCCGTGGCGGAAGTGCTGGCCTGGGTGTGGCAGTTGAAGCGCTGGCGTCTGGCTGGCGGTCAGCGGCCTGTGAAACCTGAAAACCTTCCGGTGCCTGCCGCGCTGGATTTTATGAACGAGAAGGACTCTGATGGCTAATCTGGTGGCAATGTTGCGCCTGCCCGGCAACCTGAAATCGACCCAATGGCAAATCCTTGCCGGGCCGATTCTGATCCTGCTAATTCTGTCGATGATGGTACTGCCGCTCCCGGCATTCATCCTCGATCTGCTTTTCACTTTCAATATTGCGCTGTCCATTATGGTGCTGCTGGTGGCAATGTTCACCCAGCGTACCCTGGAGTTTGCCGCGTTCCCGACCATTCTGCTGTTTACCACCTTGCTCCGACTGGCGCTGAACGTAGCGTCCACGCGTATCATCCTGATGGAAGGTCACACCGGTGCGGCAGCGGCAGGTAAAGTGGTTGAAGCGTTCGGCCACTTCCTGGTGGGCGGCAATTTCGCTATCGGTATCGTGGTGTTCGTTATCCTCGTTATCATCAACTTTATGGTTATCACCAAAGGTGCAGGGCGTATAGCGGAAGTGGGCGCGCGTTTTGTGCTGGACGGAATGCCGGGCAAACAGATGGCGATCGACGCCGACCTGAACGCCGGTCTTATTGCCGAAGATGAAGCCAAAAAACGCCGTTCGGAAGTGACGCAGGAAGCGGACTTCTACGGCTCCATGGACGGTGCGAGTAAGTTTGTGCGCGGTGACGCCATCGCGGGCATTCTGATCATGGTGATTAACGTGGTCGGCGGCCTGCTGGTGGGGGTATTGCAGCACGGGATGGACATGGGCCACGCGGCGGAAAGCTATACGCTGCTGACCATTGGTGACGGTCTGGTCGCGCAGATCCCGGCGCTGGTTATCTCCACGGCGGCGGGTGTGATTGTGACCCGCGTGAGTACCGATCAGGACGTTGGCGAGCAGATGGTGGGGCAGCTCTTCAGCAACCCGCGCGTTATGCTGCTGGCCGCTGCCGTTCTGGGTTTGCTCGGCCTGGTGCCGGGTATGCCAAACCTGGTGTTCCTGCTGTTTACGGCGGGTCTGCTGGGGCTAGCCTGGTGGATGCGCGGTCGTGAAATCAAACCGGCGGCGGAGCCTGTTCCGGTAAAAATGCCGGAGAATACCCAGGCCGTCGAAGCGACCTGGAACGACGTTCAGCTGGAAGATTCCCTGGGCATGGAAGTGGGCTATCGCCTGATTCCGATGGTCGATTTCCAGCAGGATGGCGAGCTGCTTGGCCGTATCCGCAGCATCCGTAAAAAATTCGCGCAGGATATGGGCTTCCTGCCGCCGGTTGTTCACATCCGCGACAATATGGACCTGCCGCCCGCGCGCTACCGTATTCTGATGAAAGGTGTTGAAATTGGCAGCGGTGATGCCTATCCGGGCCGCTGGCTGGCGATTAACCCCGGCACCGCCGCAGGCACGCTGCCGGGCGAACAAACCATCGATCCGGCCTTTGGCCTGGCCGCTATCTGGATTGAAAGTGCCCTGAAAGAGCAGGCGCAGATCCAGGGCTATACGGTTGTTGAAGCCAGTACCGTGGTGGCGACCCATCTTAATCACCTGATTGGGCAATTCTCGGCGGAGCTGTTTGGCCGCCAGGAAGCGCAGCAGCTGCTGGACCGCGTCACGCAGGAGATGCCGAAGCTGACGGAAGATCTGGTCCCGGGCGTGGTGACCTTAACCACGCTGCACAAGGTGCTGCAAAACCTGCTCGAAGAGAAAGTGCCGATCCGCGATATGCGCACCATTCTGGAAACCCTTGCCGAGCATGCGCCGATACAAAACGATCCGCACGAGCTGACGGCGGTGGTACGCGTGGCGCTGGGTCGTGCGATCACCCAGCAGTGGTTCCCGGGAACCGGAGAAGTGCAGGTCATTGGCCTCGATACGCCGCTTGAACGTCTGTTGCTGCAGGCCCTGCAGGGCGGGGGCGGCCTGGAGCCGGGGCTGGCGGACCGTCTGCTGGCGCAAACGCAGGAGGCGCTGGCGCGCCAGGAGATGCTGGGCGCACCGCCGGTGCTGCTGGTTAACCATGCGCTGCGTCCGCTGCTGTCGCGCTTCCTGCGTCGTAGCCTGAATCAGCTGGTCGTGCTGTCGAATATGGAGCTGTCGGATAACCGTCATATCCGCATGACTGCGACGATTGGAGGAAAATAATGCGTAAATGGCTCTGGATTTTACTCTTCCCGCTGGCGGCGCACGCTGCCGGGGAGGGCACCTGGCAGGCAAGCAGCATGGGGGTGACCCTCAGCAACCGGGGCGTCACCATGTCCTCTAACCCGCTGTCGCCTTCTGAAGGCGTTTCCGGTCAGATGGGCCTTGTGGTCTGGAACTACCGGCTGATTGGCCCTACGCCAGCGGGCTTGCGGGTGCGCCTCTGCTCTCAGACGCGCTGCACGGAAATCGACGGCGAAAACGGCACGACGCAGGCATTCAACGGCGTACCGGCCATTGAACCTTTGCGTTTTATCTGGGAAGTGCCGGGCGGGGGACGCTTAATCCCGGCGCTGAAGGTGCAGAGTAATTCTGTCATCGTGAACTACCGCTGACGCTTGAATGAGCAGCACTGCAAAAAACAAAACCCGGCGATTGCCGGGTTTTTTTGTATTACATGCGTTCTACGGTTTCGATACCCAGGGTATCCAGACCCAGCTTCAGGGTCTTCGCCGTGAGCTGCGCCAGCTTCAGGCGGCTGTTGCGGACCGATTCGTTTTCCGCAGACAGAATAGGGCAGTGTTCGTAGAAGCCGGAGAACAGACCCGCCAGATCGTACAGGTAAGCACACATCACGTGCGGCGTGCCGTCACGCGCGACAACCGTCAGCGTCTCTTCAAACTGCAGCAGGCGCGCCGCCAGCTGTGCTTCACGATCTTCCGTGATGGTCACTGCCGCATTCGCCAGTACGCTTTCATCAATGTTCGCCTTACGGAACACCGAGAGCACGCGGGTGTAGGCGTACTGCATGTAAGGCGCCGTGTTGCCTTCAAACGCCAGCATGTTATCCCAGTCGAAGATATAGTCGGTGGTACGGTTCTTGGAGAGATCCGCGTATTTCACCGCACCGATACCCACGGCGTTGGCCAGTTTTTCCAGCTCATCGGCAGGCATGTCCGGGTTCTTCTCGGCCACCAGACGGCGGGCGCGTTCCAGCGCTTCGTCCAGCAGGTCGGACAGCTTCACGGTACCACCCGCACGGGTTTTGAACGGCTTGCCGTCTTTGCCCAGCATCATGCCGAACATGTGGTGTTCCAGCGGCACGCAATCCGGCACGTAACCGGCTTTACGCACGATGGTCCACGCCTGCATCAGGTGCTGGTGCTGACGGGAGTCGATGTAGTACAGCACGCGGTCAGCATGCAGCGTCTCGTAACGGTACTTCGCGCAGGCGATATCGGTGGTGGTGTAGAGGTAGCCGCCATCCTTTTTCTGGATGATCACGCCCATCGGTTCACCTTCCTTGTTTTTGTACTCATCAAGGAACACCACCGTTGCGCCTTCGCTCTCTACCGCCAGGTTTTTCGCTTTCAGGTCAGCCACAATGCCGGGCAGCATTGGGTTATAGAGGCTTTCACCCATCACGTCGTCACGGGTCAGGGTGACGTTCAGGCGGTTATAGGTCAGCTGGTTCTGAGACATGGTGATGTCGACAAGCTTGCGCCACATCTCGAGGAAGTATTGGTCGCCGCCCTGCAGTTTTACCACATAGCTGCGCGCGCGCTCGGCAAAGGCTTCGTCTTCGTCGTAGTGCTTTTTAGCTTCGCGGTAGAAACCTTCCAGGTCCGCCAGCGCCATTTCACCCGCGTTTTCCTGCTGCTGTTTTTCCAGGTAAGCAATCAGCATGCCGAACTGGGTACCCCAGTCGCCCACGTGGTTCGCGCGGATCACCTTGTGACCGAGGAACTCAAGCGTGCGCACCGCGGCATCACCGATGATGGTGGAGCGCAGGTGGCCAACGTGCATCTCTTTCGCCACGTTCGGGGCAGAGTAGTCGATCACGACGGTCTGCGCTTCCGGCTGGGAAACGCCCAGACGGTCAGATTTCAGCGCCGCGTCAACGTGGCTTGCCAGGAATGCAGGCTCAAGGAAGATGTTGATAAAGCCCGGACCGGCGATTTCGGTTTTGCTGGCAATGCCGGAAAGATCCAGATGCGTCAGTACCTGCTCAGCGAGCTGTCGCGGCGGCATGCCCAGTTTTTTAGCCACTGCCATCACGCCATTAGCCTGATAGTCGCCAAACTGTACTTTTGCTGACTGACGAACCTGCGGTTCGCAATCCGCAGGCGCGCCTGCGGCAATCAGTGCCTGACTGACTTTTTCGGAGAGAAGAGCCTGAATATTCACCTGGATACCTTACGTTTTTGATGCGGGCTTACAACCGCCCGCGCCAGTTAAAGAATTTAGGGCGGGAGTATACTGCAAATGCCTTCTGGCGTCAGCATTGCGGGGCCTGAAGATTGCTCAGAATCCAGGCGGTGAAGGTATGCATAATCATGCAGTCATAAAAAGCCGGATTCTACGGTTGGTCAAAACAGGGCAACAGAGTAAATTAGCGGCTTTGCGACATGAAAAGAGAGTGACTTATGGCGAACTGGCAATCCATTGACGAACTGCATGATATTTCCGCAGATTTACCGCGCTTCACCCAGGCGTTCACAGAACTTGCCACCCGTCTCGGTCTGGATATCGCGCCGCTTGAGGCCGATCACATCTCTTTGCGCTGTCATCAGAATGCCACGGCCGAGCGCTGGCGTCGCGGGTTCGAACGGTGCGGCGAGTTGCTCTCCGAGAACATCATCAACGGTCGCCCCATTTGCCTGTTCAAACTGTATGAACCGGTGAACGTGGCGCACTGGCAGTTCAGCGTGGTTGAACTGCCGTGGCCGGGAGAGAAACGCTATCCGCACGAAGGCTGGGAACATATCGAAATTGTCCTGCCGGGTGAGCCGGAAACGTTGAACGCGCGCGCGCTGGCCCTCCTTTCTGACGAAGGCTTAAGCAAGCCGGGAATTTTTGTGAAGACGAGTTCACCCAAAGGCGAGCGCGAGCGGTTACCTAACCCGACGCTGGCCGTCACTGACGGGCAGGTCACGGTGAAGTTTCATCCGTGGACCATTGAGCAGATCGTTGCCAGCGAAGCGTAAGAGATGTGAGTTCACGCCGGGACTGAAAACGGACGGCGTGTCATGATGTTTCGTTTAGTGGAATTTCAGGAGGATTAAATGGCGCTGCTGGAGATTTGTTGTTACAGCGTGGAGTGTGCCGTGACCGCGCAAAAGCACGGGGCTGACCGTATTGAACTGTGTGCGGCACCCAAAGAGGGCGGGCTGACGCCGTCCTACGGCGTGTTGAAGTCTGCCCGTCAGGCCGTCACCATTCCCGTTCACCCGATTATTCGTCCGCGCGGCGGTGATTTTTGTTACACGGCGGGCGAGTTCAGTGCCATGCTTGATGATATCGCGCTCGTTCGGGACCTGGGATTTCCAGGACTGGTGACCGGTCTGCTGGATGAAGACGGCAATATCGATATACCGCGCATGCGTCAGATTATGAGCGCCGCGCAGGGGCTGGCCGTCACTTTTCATCGCGCATTTGATATGTGTAAAGATCCGCTTCAGGCCTTTGAAACGCTTGGAGAACTTGGCGTGGCGCGCATCCTGACATCGGGTCAGCAGGCGTCAGCTGAAAAAGGACTGCAATTAATTACGGAACTAAAAGCACATTCCGGTGTTCCAATAATAATGGCGGGTGCGGGTGTCCGCGCCAGCAATCTGGAACGGTTTTTAAACGCCGGGGTAGAAGAGCTGCACAGCTCCGCAGGTAAATGGATACCTTCGCCCATGCGTTATCGCAATACAGGATTGTCAATGTCGACGGATGCTGAAGCGGATGAGTATTCACGCTATGGCGTAGAGGGAGAGTCGGTTGCGGAAATGAAGTCGCTGATTGAGCGCCATCACGTGTAGCAACGTACCGATTTTTACCGCGCATCATGTCGCCCAATATGATGCTTGCTTGTACCAGGCCCCTGCAATTTCAACAGGGGCCTTTTTTTATCCCCTTACCCTAACCCTCTCCCCATAGGGGAGAGGGCCGGGGTGAGGGGAAAACTACGGCTTGGTCGCAATCAACACCGCTCGCATCGGGGCCGGATAGCCTTCGATGGTTTTGCTGTGGTCGGCCGGGTCGAGGAATTGCTCCAGCGATTCGGTGATCATCCAGTCGGTGCGGCGCTGTTCCTCGAGCGAGGTCACGCTGACGTCAGCAATCCGCACATCCACAAACCCGCACTTCTCCAGCCAGTTCTTCAGCGCCAGCGCGGAAGGGATGAAGTAAACGTTGCGCATCTGCGCGTAGCGATCGCCCGGCACCAGAACGGCATGTTCATCGCCTTCAATCACCAGCGTTTCCAGCACCAGCTCGCCGCCGCTGACCAGCTGATCCTTCAGTTGCCACAGGTGTTCAAGCGGGGAACGACGGTGGTACAGCACGCCCATGGAGAAGACGGTATCAAAGGCTTTCAGGGCAGGGAGTTGTTCAATGCCCAGCGGCAGCAGGTGCGCGCGCTGGTCGTTACCCAGCAGCTTGCGCACCGCTTCAAACTGGCACAGGAACAGCTGCATCGGGTCAATACCGACCGCCAGATGCGCGCCCGCACCAATCATGCGCCACATGTGGTAACCGCTGCCGCAGCCCACGTCCAGTATGGTACGTCCGGTCAGGTCGGAAAGGTGAGGCAGAACGCGATCCCATTTCCAGTCCGAGCGCCATTCGGTATTGATGTTCACGCCGTAAAGTGAAAACGGCCCTTTGCGCCACGGCATCAGGTTGCGCAGCAGCGTTTCGATGCGGTTGATCTGCCCGGCCGGAAGCCGCTCTTCGCTCTCGGCGGTTACGCTGTGGAGAAGATCCAGACGATGCGGGGTCAGTTCGGGCAGGAACTCCACCGCGTTTGACCACTGCTTTAACAGGCCGTGCTGCTGATCGCGCTGCCAGGCGGCAATCTGCGCGGGCAAGGTTTCCAACCAGTGGGAGAGCTGGTTTTTGGCAATCAGCTGATAGAAGTTACTGAATTCGATCATGCGGACTCTCCCGCTTTCAGCGCCACCAGAGAGCCAAAGTTAAAGCACTGGAACCAGAGTTCGCTGTGCTCAAACCCGGCTTTGCTCAGACGCGCTTTGTGGGTTTCTACGGAATCCGTCAGCATCACGTTTTCGAGCATGCTGCGCTTCTGGCTGATCTCCAGCTCGCTGTAGCCGTTCGCCCGTTTGAAATCGTGGTGCATGTTGAACAGAAGCTCGCCAACCTCGGCATCTTCGAAGCTGAATTTCTCCGAGAGCACCAGCGCGCCGCCGGGATTCAGCCCCTGGTAAATTTTGTCCAGCAGCAGCTGGCGGTCTTCAGGGACCAGGAACTGCAGGGTGAAATTCAGCACCACCATCGACGCGTTATTGATCTCAATCTCGCGGATATCGCCTTCCACCACGTCGACCGGAACAGGGGCTTTATACGCGTCAATGTGGCGACGGCAGCGCTCAACCATCGCCGGGGAGTTATCGACGGCAATGATTCGGCAGCCTTCGTGGTGAACGTTACGACGAACCGACAGCGTTGCCGCGCCGAGCGAGCAGCCCAGGTCATAGACCTGCGTGCCGGGTTGAACGAAGCGCTCAGCCAGCATGCCGATCATAGAGATAATATTGGAATAACCGGGAACAGAGCGCTGGATCATATCCGGGAAGACTTCGGCTACCCGTTCATCGAAGGTCCAGTCGCCCAGGCTGGCGATAGGCGCGGAAAAAAGCGTGTCGCGATCTGACATAACGTAAAAATCCGGGAAAAATAAAGTGGCGTATTGTGCGCTAATGGAGGGAGAAAACCAACTCCCACGGCATATACCACAGGTTAGCCAGCACCATCAGCAAAAGCGAACACCAGGTCGCACTCATGCCGGAACGACGCCAGCGGATTAAGCGGTGGTGAAAACCGTAATAGTGCATCAGGCGGCCAGCAATAAGAAGCAGGCCACAGATGTGCACCATCCAGGTTTCTGCGCCATTCATCTCCATAAAAAGCAGCAGGATTAAGGCTGCGGGAATGTATTCGACCGCGTTGCCATGAATGCGGATAGCGCTTTGTAGCTCGGAAAATCCACCGTCACCGTAAGAGACGCGGTACAGCGTTCTGAGGCGCACAACATCAAATGAAAACTTAATCAGCAGTAATGCACCTAACACCGCATACAGCGCGCTGACCATACAAACTCCCTGTTTTTGGCAGATGGCACTTCACTATGATAGGGGGTGATATCAGAAAAGAGAAGATTGTTGTGGGATGGAAGGGGCGCTGCCCACGGACGGCACCGCAGCCTGCAAGGTCTGCCACAGAGCATCGACCAGTTCGGGCGCCTGGGCGATATCCGGCGTGTGCAAAAAGAGATACGGCGTGGTGGTATGTTCCCATTTCGCTAACGTTTGCAGCCAGACGGCGAACATCGCCTGATTTTGCTGCATGTTATCGCTGCCGATAAACCTGACCATTGGGTTCTGCGCGGTCACGATGGCGTGGACCGGCACTTTCGGTTTTTTACGCTGAGCCTCAACGATGGCTTCGCTATGGGGGACCGCGCTGTGCACCGGCCGGCTATCGAGGATCACCCGGTTAACGGAACGCTCAAGCAGGCCGCGATTGAGCGTTTTTTCTGCATCGCCCTTCGCAAAAAATTCAGGATGCCTGACTTCAACGCCGTAGGTGAATTCACGGGGCAGGGCATCCAGGAACTGCCAGAGCGCAGGTAAATCGCGCGGGCCAAACGTGGCGGGTAGCTGGATCCAGTACTGACCGATGCGGTTCGCGAGCGGCGACATGCGCGTAAAAAACTCTTCGGTCAAATCACCGCAGTTGCGCAGCGCGGCCTGGTGGGAAATGGTGGCCGGAAACTTAAAGCAGAAGCGGAAGTCGTCGGTCGTTTGTTCCCGCCAGCGCGCAACAATCTCGGCTTTGGGGAGCGCATATAGGGTGGTGTTACCCTCGACACAGTTGAAGTGCCGGGCATATTCCTCAAGGCTGGTGATGCCGAGGCGCACCCATTTCGGGTGCGACCACTGGGGCAGGCCCACGTACATCATAACGCGCTGACAATCTCATCCGTGCTGCGCACGCGGCCGATGCGCGGGAAGATATGGGTCATGCTGCCCTGGTGCTGTTCCGCGGAGGCCGCGCTGCAGGCATCTTCGGCGATCACCAGATTAAAGCCCAGCTCCCACGCGTTGCGGGCGGTAGACTCCACGCCGATGTTGGTGGAAATGCCGCACAGGATGATGGTGTCGATGCCGCGACGGCGGAGCTGCAGCTCGAGATCGGTACCGTAAAATGCGCCCCACTGGCGTTTGGTCACTTCAATATCGCTGTCGCGTTTGCCAAGTGAGGCCGGGTACGTCCACCAGTTTTCCGGCAGGGCGCGTGCAGGAGCCTGGGCATCAACGGGCTGTTTTAACGCTTCGGCGTAATCCGCGGACCAGCCGACGCGCACCATGACAACAGGCGCACCGCTGGCACGACATGTTTCCGCCAGGCGAGCAGCGCGGCTGACCACATCATCCGCAGTATGTGGGCCACCGGCGAAGGGCAGAATGCCTTCCTGTAAATCAATCACAACAAGTGCGGTTTTACTGGCATCAAGTGTTAACATCGTTACTCCCGTTAAATGAATCACTTCCAGACACCATACGACGTCATGGCCTGTTATTGGTCGGATAATTTTGTTAATTTTTGTGAGAATGCGCAATAAGAGTGCAGCAAACGACCGCCTGGCCGTGGTTCGCTCTTATCGTCCGGCGGAATTTCCAGTATAATAGCCGCCTTTTTTCATCCAGTTGTGACATACAGAAAGCTGCGACATAGTAGCCTGCATACCAGGCGACATTTAGCCTGCGGCTAATTAAGGGATATCTCATGCGTACAGAATATTGCGGGCAGCTGCGTCAGTCCCACGTCGGACAGCAGGTAACCCTGTGTGGTTGGGTCAATCGTCGTCGTGATCTTGGTAGCCTTATCTTCATCGATATGCGCGACCGCGAAGGTATCGTTCAGGTGTTCTTCGATCCGGATCGCGCAGATGCGTTGAAGCTGGCCTCTGAGCTGCGTAATGAGTTCTGCATTCAGGTTACCGGCACCGTGCGCGCGCGCGACGAGAAAAACGTCAACGCCGACATGGCGACGGGTGCCATCGAAGTGCTGGCGTCCGATCTGGTGATAATCAACCGTGCAGAAGCGCTGCCGCTGGACTCCAACCACGTCAACACTGAAGAAGCGCGTCTGAAATACCGCTACCTGGATCTGCGTCGTCCGGAAATGGCTCAGCGCCTGAAAACCCGTGCGAAAA
Organism: Enterobacter sp. WP_7_1; assembly: GCF_003688535.1. NCBI lineage: Bacteria > Pseudomonadati > Pseudomonadota > Gammaproteobacteria > Enterobacterales > Enterobacteriaceae > Enterobacter > Enterobacter sp. WP_7_1. The sequence goes on from NZ_REFK01000002.1 coordinate 676,074, forward strand.
TCACCAGCCTGGTGCGTCGCTTTATGGATGACCACGGTTTCCTCGACATCGAAACCCCGATGCTGACCAAAGCCACGCCGGAAGGCGCGCGCGATTACCTGGTTCCATCCCGCGTTCATAAAGGCAAATTCTACGCGCTGCCGCAGTCTCCACAGCTGTTCAAACAGCTGCTGATGATGTCCGGCTTCGATCGCTACTATCAGATCGTTAAATGCTTCCGCGACGAAGACCTGCGCGCTGACCGCCAGCCTGAATTTACCCAGATCGACGTGGAAACGTCCTTCATGACCGCCGAGCAGGTGCGTGAAGTGATGGAAGCTCTGGTGCGTAGCCTGTGGAACGACGTGAAAGGCGTTGAACTGGGCGATTTCCCTATCATGACCTTCGCTGAAGCCGAGCGTCGTTACGGCTCCGACAAACCAGACCTGCGTAACCCGATGGAGCTGGTGGACGTAGCAGACCTGGTGAAAGGCGTTGAGTTTGCCGTCTTCGCTGGCCCAGCTAACGATCCTAAAGGCCGCGTGGCGGCCCTGCGTGTACCGGGCGGTGCTGCCCTGAGCCGCAAGCAGATCGACGACTACGGTAACTTTATCAAGATCTACGGCGCGAAAGGTCTGGCCTATATTAAAGTGACCGAGCGCGCGAAAGGTCTGGAAGGCATCACCAGCCCGGTAGCGAAATTCCTGAACGCGGACATCGTGGAAGCGATCCTTGAGCGCACCGGCGCGCAGGACGGCGACATGATCTTCTTCGGCGCAGACAACAAGAAAGTCGTGGCTGATGCGATGGGCGCGCTGCGTCTGAAGCTCGGCAAAGACCTGAGCCTGACCGACGAAAACAAATGGGCGCCGCTGTGGGTTATCGACTTCCCAATGTTTGAAGACGACGGTGAAGGCGGCCTGACCGCAATGCACCACCCGTTCACCTCGCCAAAAGACATGACGGCGGCAGAGCTGAAAGCGGCACCGGAAGACGCGGTCGCGAACGCTTATGACATGGTTATCAACGGCTACGAAGTGGGCGGTGGTTCCGTGCGTATTCACAGCGGCGAAATGCAGCAGACCGTGTTCGGCATCCTGGGCATCAACGAGCAGGAGCAGCGCGAGAAGTTTGGCTTCCTGCTGGACGCTCTGAAATACGGTACGCCGCCGCACGCGGGTCTGGCCTTCGGTCTTGACCGTCTGACCATGCTGCTGACCGGCACCGATAACATTCGTGATGTTATTGCCTTCCCGAAAACCACTGCCGCAGCGTGTCTGATGACCGAAGCGCCAAGCTTTGCCAACCCGGCCTCTCTGGCCGAGCTGGGCATTCAGGTGCTTCCGAAAGCTTCAAAAGAGATTTCGGAGAACGAATAATATGCAGTATAAGCTTCCCGTTTCGGTCCTAGTGGTCATTTATGCAGAAGACACGAAGCGGGTGCTGATGTTGCAGCGGCGCGATGACCCTGATTTCTGGCAGTCGGTAACCGGCAGTCTGGAAGAGGGGGAAACCGCGTTGCAGGCCGCCGCGCGCGAAGTAAAGGAAGAGGTCACCATTGACGTTGCCCGCGAGCAACTGACCCTGAAGGACTGCCAGCGCACGGTGGAGTTTGAAATTTTTAGCCATTTACGTCATCGCTACGCGCCGGGTACCGAGCGCAATACGGAGTCGTGGTTCTGTCTCGCGCTCCCCCATGAACGGGAGATCGTGTTTACTGAACACCTGACCTACCGCTGGGTGAGTGCGGCGGACGCCGCCGCACTGACCAAGTCGTGGAGCAACCGGCAGGCGATTGAAGAATTTGTAATTAACGCAGCCTGAGAAGGCGCGATTTTTGGAGAACTTTTTATGGCAGGTCATAGTAAGTGGGCCAACACCAAACACCGCAAAGCGGCACAGGATGCCAAGCGCGGTAAGATCTTTACCAAAATCATTCGCGAGCTGGTGACAGCAGCGCGTCTGGGCGGCGGCGACCCGGCTTCTAACCCGCGTCTGCGCGCGGCGGTAGATAAAGCGCTGTCTAACAACATGACGCGTGACACCCTGAACCGTGCAATCGCTCGTGGCGTGGGCGGTGATGAAGACGCGAACATGGAAACCATCATTTATGAAGGTTACGGCCCTGGCGGTACTGCGGTGATGGTTGAGTGTCTGTCCGACAACCGTAACCGTACCGTTGCGGAAGTGCGCCACGCGTTCACCAAAACCGGCGGCAACCTGGGCACTGACGGTTCCGTTGCTTACCTGTTCAGCAAAAAAGGCGTCATCTCCTTCGAGAAAGGCGACGAAGATGCGATCATGGAAGCGGCGCTGGAAGCCGGTGCGGAAGACGTAGTGACCTTCGATGACGGCGCTATTGACGTTTATACCGCGTGGGAAGAGATGGGTGCCGTGCGCGACGCGCTGGAAGCGGCTGGCCTGAAAGCGGACAACGCTGAAGTGTCCATGATCCCGTCCACCAAAGCGGACATGGATGCTGAAACGGCACCGAAACTGCTGCGTCTGATCGACATGCTCGAAGACTGCGACGACGTTCAGGAAGTGTACCACAACGGTGAAATCTCTGATGAGGTTGCAGCGACTCTCTGATGAGAGCCTGTAAACCGTTTACGGGAGACGCGTGATGTCGATTATTCTCGGGATTGACCCAGGCTCACGCGTCACCGGTTATGGCGTTATCCGTCAGGTGGGACGCCAGTTAACCTACCTGGGCAGCGGCTGTATTCGCACCAAAGTGGACGATCTTCCTTCGCGCCTGAAGCTCATTTATGCGGGCGTGTCGGAGATCATCACCCAGTTTCAGCCGGACTATTTCGCCATCGAGCAGGTCTTTATGGCGAAAAACGCCGATTCAGCGCTAAAGCTCGGTCAGGCGCGCGGTGTCGCCATCGTCGCTGCCGTGAACCAGGATTTGCCGGTATTCGAATACGCTGCACGTCAGGTCAAGCAGACGGTGGTGGGCATTGGGAGCGCGGAGAAAAGCCAGGTGCAGCATATGGTGCGTACCCTGCTGAAGCTTCCCGCGAACCCGCAGGCTGACGCCGCGGATGCGCTGGCGATTGCGATTACCCACTGTCACGTCAGCCAGAATGCGATGCAAATGAGCGAGTCGCGGCTCAATCTGGCGCGAGGCAGGTTACGATAATCAGAAATCAGGCTGGATAAACATCCAGCCTTTTTTTATTATGTCGGCAGTTAATTTCTCCCAGAACGCAGGAGCGTCACGTGATAGGCAGACTCAGAGGCATCATCATTGAAAAACAACCCCCGTTAGTGCTGCTGGAAGTGGGTGGTGTGGGCTATGAAGTCCATATGCCGATGACCTGCTTCTACGAGCTGCCGGACGCGGGCAAAGAGGCGATTGTCTTTACCCAGTTTGTGGTGCGTGAAGATGCCCAGCTGCTGTACGGCTTCAATAACAAGCAGGAACGGACCCTGTTCCGCGAGCTGATTAAAACCAACGGCGTTGGGCCGAAGCTGGCGCTGGCGATTTTGTCCGGCATGTCGGCACCACAGTTTGTGAATGCCGTTGAGCGCGAAGATCCTGCGGCGCTGATTAAGCTCCCGGGCATTGGTAAGAAAACCGCCGAGCGCCTGATTGTCGAAATGAAAGACCGCTTTAAAGGTCTGCATGGCGATCTGTTCACTCCGGCTGCCGATTTGGTACTGACCTCTCCTGGCGGGCCTGCGACGGATGATGACGCCGAGCAGGAAGCGGTTGCCGCGCTGGTGGCGCTGGGCTATAAACCTCAGGAGGCCAGCCGTATGGTGAGCAAAATTGCCAAACCGGACGCCAGCAGTGAAACCCTGATTCGCGAAGCGCTGCGCGCTGCATTGTGAGGTAAAGGATGATTGAAGCAGACCGCCTGGTATCGGCAGGCACAATTCAGGCAGATGACGTGGTTGATCGCGCGATCCGCCCTAAGCTGCTTGATGAGTATATCGGCCAGCCGCAGGTTCGTTCCCAGATGGAGATTTTCATCCAGGCGGCAAAGCTGCGCGGCGATGCGCTCGATCACCTGCTGATTTTTGGCCCTCCCGGTTTAGGCAAAACCACGCTGGCGAATATCGTTGCCAATGAGATGGGCGTCAATCTGCGCACCACCTCCGGCCCGGTGCTGGAGAAGGCGGGCGATCTCGCGGCGATGCTGACTAACCTCGAACCGCATGACGTGCTGTTTATCGATGAGATCCACCGCCTGTCCCCGGTGGTGGAGGAAGTGCTCTATCCGGCGATGGAAGATTACCAGCTGGATATCATGATCGGTGAAGGCCCGGCCGCGCGCTCCATCAAAATCGATCTGCCGCCGTTTACCCTGATTGGCGCCACCACCCGCGCCGGCTCGTTGACCTCTCCGCTGCGCGACCGTTTCGGCATCGTACAGCGTCTTGAGTTTTACCAGGTGGCGGACCTCCAGCACATCGTTGGCCGTAGCGCCCGCTATATGGGGCTGGAAATGAGCGAAGAGGGCGCGTTTGAAGTGGCGAAGCGTTCCCGCGGTACGCCGCGTATCGCCAACCGCCTGCTGCGCCGCGTGCGTGACTTTGCCGAGGTGAAGCACGATGGCACGATTTCCGCCGAGATCGCCGCTCAGGCGCTGGATATGCTGAACGTCGATGCCGAAGGCTTTGACTATATGGACCGTAAACTGCTGCTGGCGGTGCTGGATAAGTTCTTTGGCGGCCCGGTCGGGCTGGATAACCTGGCTGCGGCTATTGGGGAAGAGCGTGAGACGATTGAAGATGTGCTGGAGCCGTATCTGATCCAGCAGGGCTTCCTGCAGCGTACCCCGCGTGGACGTATGGCAACGGTGCGGGCGTGGAATCATTTCGGCATTACGCCACCGGCAATGCCGTAATGTTGTGTTCCCTCTCCCTGAGGGAGAGGGACAGGGTGAGGGCCTCAGCGCTCTCCATGTTAGTTCGCGGTCTTTTTCATCATACTGAAGATAAACAGCACCGCCGCACTGAGCACCACTGACGGCCCCGCTGGCGTGTCATAGAACGCCGAGAATGTTAACCCACCCGTTACCGCAATCATTCCGATAATCACGGCTACGCCGGCCATCTGCTCCGGCGTACGGGCAAAACGACGCGCCGTGGCGGCAGGGATGATCAGCAGCGACGTAATAATCAGCGCGCCGACAAACTTCATTGCGACACCAATCGTTAACGCCGTCACCAGCATCAGCAGCAGTTTTACGCGCTGCAGCTTCACGCCGTCGACAAATGCCAGATCCGGACTGACGGTCATGGCCAGTAAATTCCGCCACTGCCAGAGCAGAATAGCGAGCACCACCACCACGCCAACGGCGATAGCGATGAGATCTTCCGGCGTTACGGCCAGAAGGTCGCCGAAGAGGTAGGCCATCAGATCCACGCGGATGTTCGACATCAGGCTGACCACCACCAGGCCCAGGGACAGGGCACTGTGCGCCATAATGCCAAGCAGCGTATCAATGGCGAGGTGAGGGCGCTTTTCCAGCCAGACCAGACCGGCGGCCAGCAGCAGCGTGACCACAATCACCGCGTAGAAGGGGTTTACATCCAGCAGCAGACCAAAGGCAACGCCCAGCAGAGACGCGTGCGCCAGGGTATCGCCAAAATAGGACATTCTGCGCCAGACAACAAATGAGCCGAGTGGGCCCGCGGCGCAGGCAAGCATAATCCCGGCCAGCCAGCCGGGCAGTAACAGTTCAATCATGAGTGTCCATTTCCCCGACGCAGTACGATTCGTCCCTGTAAATCATGGCGATGATTATGATGATGACGGTAAATACCCAGCTGTTCAGCGCCGCGGGGGCCGAACATGGAGATAAATTCCGGGTGCATTGACACCACTTCAGGCGTACCGGAACAGCAGATATGATGGTTGAGACACAGCACTTCGTCGGTTTTTGCCATTACCAGATGCAGGTCGTGAGACACCATCAGCACGGCGCAATCAAGCTCCCGACGCAGCTGGTCGATCAAATCATAAAGCGCAACCTGACCATTCACATCCACACCCTGAGTTGGCTCATCCAGTACCAGCAGCTGCGGGCTGCTCAGCAGCGCGCGGGCAAGTAACACTCGCTGAGTTTCACCGCCGGACAGTTTTTGCAGCGGCGCATCGACAAGATGGCCCGCCTGCACGCGTTTCAGTGCCGGAAGAATATCGGCTTTCCGTGTGCCGGGGCGCAGACGCAGGAAACGGCTGACCGTCAGCGGCAGCGTGGCGTCGAGGTGAAGTTTTTGCGGCACATAGCCAATACGCAATTTTTCCTCGCGCTTGATCACGCCTTCATCGGGTGCGACCAGACCCAGCACCACGCGCACCAGGGTGGATTTGCCTGCGCCATTGGGGCCGAGCAGCGTCAGAATTTTGCCGGGCTTCAGATCGAGCGACACGTCAGAGAGGACGCGGCGCTGCCCGAATGAGACCGAAATATTTTCAAGAGAAACCAATGTCGTCATGTCATTTTAAGCTTGAAGAAGTCAACGAATGTTATAATATCACATTCCACGCATTCACTACGATGATTAGTCGCATTATGTTACATAAAAATACGCTTCTTTTCGCAGCATTATCCGCTGCCCTTTGGGGTACAACCGCACAAGATGTTAACGCTGCGGTTGTCGCTTCGCTTAAACCACTCGGTTTCATCGCGTCCGCCATTGCAGACGGGGTAACGGAAACCCAGGTTCTGCTCCCTGATGGTGCATCCGAGCATGACTATTCCCTGCGCCCGTCAGATGTAAAACGCTTACAAAACGCGGACTTAGTTGTCTGGATTGGTCCGGAAATGGAAGCGTTCATGCAGAAGTCAGCAAAACAGGTTGCTGGCGAAAAACAGGTCGCGATTGCCGAACTCTCCGGCGTGAAACCGTTGCTCATGAAAGGGGCGGATGACGACGGTGACGAACATCACCATCATGCTGTAGACGGCAAAAAAGGTGATGGAGATCACCATCACGGCGAGTACAACATGCATCTTTGGTTATCCCCAGAGATAGCGCGGCTTTCAGCGGTTGCAATCCATGACAAATTAGTGGAACTTATGCCGCAAAGTCGAGCCAAACTAGACGCCAACCTGAAGGATTTTGAGGCACAATTAGCCGCAACCGATAAGCAGGTTGGTAATGAGCTCGCACCGTTGAAAGGTAAAGGGTATTTCGTTTTTCATGACGCCTACGGCTATTACGAAAAACACTACGGTTTGACCCCGCTGGGCCACTTCACCGTCAACCCTGAAATTCAGCCTGGTGCGCAGCGTTTACATGAAATCAGAACACAGTTGGTTGAGCATAAAGCGACATGCGTTTTTGCTGAGCCACAGTTCAGGCCAGCGGTCGTAGAAGCCGTGGCCAGGGGAACATCCGTGCGCATGGGAACCCTTGACCCGCTAGGTACGAATATCCAGTTGAGCAAAGCGAGCTATTCGCAGTTCCTCAGCCAACTGGCGAACCAGTATGCGAGCTGCCTGAAAGGAGAATAACGAGGAAGTGAATACGTGCAACAGATAGCCCGCTCTGTCGCCCTGGCATTTAACAATCTGCCTCGACCCCACCGCGTTATGCTGGGGTCGCTTACAGTTCTCACCTTAGCGGTCGCCGTCTGGCGGCCCTATGTTTACCACCCGAGTTCTGCCCCTATCATCAAAACCATTGAGCTTGAAAAGAGCGAAATCCGTTCTTTGCTGCCTGAAGCCAGTGAGCCTATCGACCAGGCGGCTCAGGAAGATGAAGCCATCCCGCAGGATGAACTGGACGATAAAACCGAGAACGAAGCGGGTATCCACGAATATGTTGTGTCTACCGGGGACACGCTGAGCAGCGTGCTGAACCAGTACGGCATCGACATGGGCAATATCAGCCAGCTGGCGGCTGCGGATAAAGATCTTCGTAACCTGAAAATCGGACAACAGCTCTCCTGGACACTAACGGCGGACGGCGATCTCCAGCGTCTGACCTGGGAAATGTCCCGCCGCGAAACCCGCACCTACGATCGCACTGCAAACGGTTTCAAGATGACCAGCGAAATGCAGAAGGGCGACTGGGTTAACAGCGTTCTGAAAGGCACCGTGGGCGCGAGCTTTGTCGCCAGCGCGCGCGATGCAGGCCTGACCAGCGCTGAAATCAGCTCGGTGATCAAAGCCATGCAGTGGCAGATGGATTTCCGCAAGCTGAAGAAGGGCGATGAGTTCTCCGTCCTGATGTCCCGCGAAATGCTGGACGGCAAGCGCGAGCAAAGCCAGCTGCTGGGCGTACGTCTGCGCTCTGAGGGCAAAGATTACTACGCGATTCGTGCCGAAGACGGTAAGTTCTATGACCGCACCGGTACGGGCCTGGCGAAAGGCTTCCTGCGCTTCCCGACGGCAAAACAGTTCCGCGTCTCCTCTAACTTTAACCCGCGTCGTCTGAACCCGGTAACCGGGCGCGTCGCACCGCACCGTGGCGTTGACTTTGCCATGCCGCAGGGCACACCGGTACTGGCGGTAGGAGATGGCGAAGTGGTGGTGGCCAAGCGTAGCGGTGCCGCCGGATATTATGTCGCGGTACGTCATGGTCGTACTTATACGACCCGCTATATGCACCTGCGTAAGCTGCTGGTCAAACCGGGCCAGAAGGTGAAGCGTGGTGACCGTATCGCGATCTCCGGCAATACCGGACGCTCTACCGGCCCGCACCTGCACTATGAAGTGTGGATCAACCAGCAAGCAGTGAATCCGCTGACGGCGAAACTGCCGCGCACCGAAGGCCTGACAGGTAAAGATCGTACTGATTATCTGGCGCAGGTGAAAGAGGTGATGCCGCAGCTGAGCCTAAACTAAGCTCTCTGTTTTTGTTAAAAAAGCCGGCTCACACTGACGCCGGCTTTTTCTTTTGTGCGTGGACGACTGCCTCGCTACACTATCTGAATAAAATTTTGCGTCATCAGACCCTGGATCCAGCATGGAAACCAAAAAAAACAATATTGAATACATTCCTGAGTTTGAAAAATCCTTCCGCCATCCGCGCAACTGGGGCGCCTGGCTTGGTGTCTATGCCTTTGCGGGGATGGCGTTGCTGCCGGCTTCCGTCCGCGATCCTGTTTTGGGGAAAATTGGCCGTCTGGCCGGGCGTTTAGGCAAGAGCGCCCGCCGTCGCGCGCAGATCAACCTTTACTACTGTTTTCCTGAGAAAAGCGACGCCGAGCGCGAGGCAATCATTGATGAGATGTATACCACCGCGCCGCAGGCAATGGCGATGATGGCCGAACTGGCGCTGAAAGGGCCGGATAAAATCGTCGATCGCGTTGACTGGAAAGGGCTGGACATCATCGAGGAGATGCGCCGCAACGACGAGAAAGTCATTTTCCTGGTCCCCCACGGCTGGGGCGTTGATATTCCGGCGATGCTCATGGCGTCTCAGGGGCAGAAAATGGCGGCGATGTTCCATAACCAGGGAAATAAAATCTACGATTTTGTCTGGAACACGGTGCGTCGTCGTTTTGGCGGACGTTTGCATGCGCGTAACGATGGTATTAAACCCTTCATTCAGTCTGTACGCCAGGGGTACTGGGGCTACTATCTGCCGGATCAGGACCACGGCCCCGAGCACAGCGAGTTTGTTGACTTCTTTGCGACCTATAAGGCGACGCTTCCCGCGATTGGCCGTCTGATGAAGGTCTGTCGTGCCCGCGTGATCCCGCTATTCCCGGTCTATGACGGCAAAACGCATCGTCTGAGTATTGAGGTCCGTCCGCCGATGGACGATCTGCTCACCGCGGACGACCACACCATCGCGCGCCGAATGAACGAAGAGGTGGAGATACTGGTGGGGCCGCATGCCGAACAGTACACGTGGATACTGAAGCTGCTTAAAACGCGCAAACCGGGTGAAACAGAGCCCTATAAACGCAAAGAGCTTTATCCGAGGAAATAAAAAAAGCCCTCTCCAGATGGAGAGGGCTTTTTAACACAGACGTTATTACTCGACGGTCATGACGCGCGTGGTGTTGGTTGAGCCGATGGTGCTCATCACATCGCCCTGGGTCACAATGACGATATCACCGGACACCAGATAGCCTTTGTCGCGCAGCAGGTTTACGGCATCGTGTGCCGCAGCTACGCCGTCATTGGTGCTGTCGAAGTGAACCGGCGTCACGCCGCGGTACAGCGCGGTAAGGTTCAGGGTACGCTCGTGACGGGACATGGCGAAGATCGGCAGACCAGAGCTGATACGAGAGGTCATCAGCGCGGTGCGGCCAGATTCGGTCATGGTGATAATCGCGGTAACGCCCTTCAGATGGTTTGCCGCGTACATCGCAGACATCGCAATCGCTTCTTCCACGTTGTCGAACTGCACGTCCAGACGGTGTTTAGAAACGTTGATGCTTGGGATCTTTTCAGCGCCCAGGCAGACGCGCGCCATGGCGGCCACGGTTTCTGCCGGATACTGGCCCGCAGCGGTTTCCGCAGAGAGCATCACCGCATCGGTACCGTCCAGCACGGCGTTAGCCACGTCCATGACTTCTGCACGGGTTGGCATTGGGTTGGTGATCATCGATTCCATCATTTGAGTGGCGGTGATCACCGCGCGGTTCAGCTGACGTGCGCGACGGATCAGCGCTTTCTGGATCCCTACCAGCTCAGGGTCGCCAATCTCCACGCCCAGGTCACCACGCGCAACCATCACCACGTCGGACGCGAGGATCACATCGTCCATGGCATCCTGATCGCAAACGGCTTCCGCGCGTTCAACTTTCGCGACGATTTTAGCATCGCAGCCTGCATCACGTGCCAGACGACGCGCATAGTTCAGATCTTCGCCGCAGCGCGGGAAGGAGACCGCCAGGTAGTCAACGCCGATCAGCGCAGCCGTCACGATGTCCGCTTTGTCTTTATCGGTAAGCGCTTCTGCAGAGAGGCCGCCGCCCAGTTTGTTGATGCCTTTATTGTTGGAGAGCGGGCCGCCGACGGTGACTTCGGTGAACACTTTCATGCCCTGAACTTCCAGCACCTTCAGCTGTACGCGACCGTCGTCCAGCAGCAGGATATCGCCTGGTACCACGTCAGCCGGCAGGCCTTTATAGTCGATACCGACTTTCTCTTTATCGCCTTCGCCTTTGCCCAGGTTGGCATCAAGCAGGAATTTGTCGCCGATATTGAGGAAAACTTTACCCTCTTTAAAGGTCGATACGCGGATTTTTGGACCCTGCAAATCGCCGAGGATAGCTACGTGGCGGCCCAGTTTGGCTGCGATTTCACGCACTTTATCGGCACGTAACTTATGGTCTTCTGGCGTACCGTGAGAGAAGTTCATACGCACCACGTTGGCGCCGGCGGCGATAATTTTCTCAAGATTATTATCGCGATCGGTGGCCGGGCCTAAGGTGGTTACGATCTTGGTTCTGCGAAGCCTTCTGGACATGTAATACTCCGTTGACTGAAACAACTTTGGTGTTGCGTGAACATTGAATCGGCCTTCATCTGCTGCAAGGCAGCGGAGAGTGGACCGAATGCCGTAAATCGTTACATCGTAATTATTGGTTACGTCTTCGTTATCAACTATCAGGGAACATCGCTCTTTATAAGCAATTCTTTATCAAAACGCGATTCCTTCAGCGCTTCCTTGACCCGCTTCAAGTTATCCCGGAATTTTGCGCCCCGACGTAAGGTAAAACCGGTTGCCAGCACGTCAATCACGGTGAGCTGCGCCAGCCGGGAGACCATCGGCATATAAATGTCGGTGTCTTCCGGCACGTCGAGGGTGATCGCCAGCGTCGCTTCACGCGCCAGCGGCGTACCTGCCGTGGTGAGGGCAATCACCATGGCATCGTTTTCACGGGCCAGCTGAGCCAGCTCTACCTGACTCTTGGTGCGGCCGGTGTGCGAAATCAGCACCACGACGTCATCTTCACTGCAATTCATACAGCTCATGCGTTGCAGCACAATGTCATCGGAATAAATAACCGGGACGTTAAAGCGGAAAAATTTGTTCATGGCGTCATGCGCCACGGCTGCTGACGACCCGAGACCAAAGAACGCAATCCGCTTGGCTTGGGTGAGTAAATCCACCGCGCGATTCACGGAACTCATGTCCAGAGACTGACGGACGTGGTCGAGTGAAGCCATGGCCGATTCAAAAATTTTCGCGGTATAGGCATCAACGCTGTCGTCTTCATCCACATTACGATTAACATAAGGGGTGCCGTTAGCCAGACTTTGTGCCAGATGCAGTTTAAAATCAGGGAAGCCGCGCGTTTCCAGGCTGCGGCAAAAGCGATTGACCGTCGGTTCGCTAACACCCGCTTCCTGTGCCAGAGCGGCGATGCTTGAATGAATCGCCTGAGCGGGGGAGGCGAGAATGACCTCGGCCACTTTTCGCTCGGATTTGCTAAGGTGTTCCAGTTGAAACTGGATTTTTTCCAGCATGTTCATGTTAACAGGACGCTCATGGGTGTAAACGATTTCATAAATTGATGAAATCGTGATTCGATTTAGCCGATATTACCCTTGTGGCTTCCATAAAGGGTAACAATCGACAAGATAATGTTGTTGTTTTTTTTCATTACTTGATCGGTGTCGGGTTTTGCTGTGACGTTGTTGCGCAAAGAAACGGCGGTTGTTGCGTCATTGCGCCGCCGTAATCCTCCAGAAAGGGAAAAATCGCGTTATCGCACGCGACGATAAGCGCTAATGGTTTCGGGAATGACGTAAAAGCAGTACAGTGCATTGTAATAAAATTACAACGATACCTGGCAGAAGTACCAGGTGATCCAACTGAGGAGAATGACATGGCGGTAACGCAAACAGCCCAGGCATGTGACCTGGTCATTTTCGGCGCGAAAGGCGATCTTGCACGCCGAAAATTGCTGCCTTCCCTGTATCAACTGGAGAAAGCGGGCCAAATTCATCCGGATACCCGTATCCTGGGTGTCGGGCGCGCCGACTGGGACAAGGACGCTTATACTAAAGTCGTCCGCGAGGCGCTCGAAACTTTCATGAAGGAAAAAATTGATGAAAGTTTGTGGGATACCCTGAGTGGACGCCTCGATTTCTGCAACCTGGACGTCAATGACGTCAGCGCGTTTACCCGCTTAGGCGCGATGCTGGATCAGAAAAACCGTGTCACCATTAACTATTTCGCTATGCCGCCAAGCACCTTCGGCGCCATCTGCAAAGGCCTGGGCGAAGCCAAACTGAACGCCAAACCGGCTCGCGTCGTGATGGAAAAGCCGCTGGGTACGTCGCTGGCAACCTCGCGTGAAATCAACGACCAGGTGGGCGAGTTCTTTGAAGAGTGCCAGGTCTACCGTATCGACCACTATCTTGGCAAAGAGACGGTACTGAACCTGCTGGCGCTGCGTTTCGCTAACTCCCTGTTTGTGAATAACTGGGACAACCGCACTATCGACCACGTGGAAATCACCGTGGCGGAAGAGGTGGGGATTGAAGGTCGCTGGGGTTACTTTGACCAGGCTGGCCAGATGCGCGACATGATCCAGAACCACCTGCTGCAAATTCTGTGCATGATTGCCATGTCTCCACCGTCTGACCTGACGGCTGATAGCATCCGTGACGCAAAAGTGAAGGTGCTGAAGTCACTGCGCCGCATCGACCGCTCCAATGTGCGTGAGAAGACCGTCCGCGGCCAGTACACCGCCGGGTTTGCGCAAGGCAAAAAAGTGCCGGGCTACCTGGAAGAAGAGGGCGCGAACAAGTCCAGCAACACCGAGACGTTCGTGGCGATCCGCGTGGATATCGACGACTGGCGCTGGGCAGGGGTTCCGTTCTACCTGCGCACCGGCAAACGTCTGCCAGCCAAATGTTCCGAAGTGGTGGTTTACTTCAAAAACCCGGAACTGAACCTGTTCAAAGAGTCCTGGCAGGAACTGCCGCAGAACAAACTGACCATTCGTCTGCAGCCGGACGAGGGCGTGGATATCCAGATCCTGAACAAAGTGCCGGGCCTGGATCACAAACACAACCTGCAGACCACCAAGCTGGATCTGAGCTACTCCGAAACCTTCAACCAGACGCACCTGGCCGATGCTTACGAGCGTCTGCTGCTGGAAACCATGCGCGGTATCCAGGCGCTGTTCGTGCGCCGTGATGAAGTGGAAGAGGCGTGGAAATGGGTCGACTCCATCACCGAAGCCTGGGCTGCCGATCAGGATGCGCCAAAACCGTATCAGGCGGGGACCTGGGGACCTGTCGCGTCGGTGGCGATGATCACCCGCGATGGCCGCTCCTGGAACGAGTTTGAGTAAGATAATCCTCTAGCTCGAAAGTGTTATTTTACCGGTAACATGATCTAACACAGCTAGTGGCACAATTTTCAACTTTTAAGCTCCGCGTGGATTCACCCGCGGAGCTTTTTTTATTACACTGCCGGAAGTGATTTTGCCCCTGAGCTCCGGACAGCAAGCGTTTCAGCGTTGTTAACAACTGCCAGCGACTTTGTAAACTCCCGAGCCGGACAGATAATTTAGAGGAGCTTTTATGAATCCGACATTGTTACGCGTAACACAGCGCATTATCGAGCGCTCGAAAGAGACCCGTTCGGCCTACCTCGCCCGGATTGAACAGGCAAAGAGCAGCACCGTCCACCGATCTCAGCTGGCCTGCGGGAACCTGGCGCACGGCTTCGCCGCCTGCCAGCCTGATGATAAAGCGTCGCTGAAAAGCATGTTGCGTAACAATATCGCCATCATTACCTCCTATAACGATATGCTTTCCGCCCACCAGCCGTATGAGGTTTATCCCACTATCATCCGTAACGCGCTGCACAGCGTGAATGCGGTGGGCCAGGTGGCGGGCGGCGTACCTGCCATGTGCGACGGCGTGACGCAGGGGCAGGACGGTATGGAGCTGTCCCTGCTGAGCCGCGAAGTGATTGCGATGTCCGCCGCGGTGGGCCTGTCACACAACATGTTTGATGGCGCGCTGTACCTCGGCGTGTGCGACAAGATTGTCCCGGGCCTGGTGATGGCGGCGCTGTCGTTTGGGCATCTGCCTGCGATCTTCGTCCCGTCCGGCCCAATGGCGAGCGGTCTGCCAAACAAAGAAAAAGTGCGTATTCGCCAGCTGTACGCGGAAGGGAAAGCAGACCGTCAGGCGCTGCTGGAGGCGGAAGCCGCGTCCTATCATGCGCCGGGGACCTGTACGTTCTACGGTACGGCTAACACCAACCAGATGGTGGTGGAATTTATGGGGATGCAGCTTCCGGGCTCGTCCTTCATCCAGCCGGATGCGCCGCTGCGCAAGGCGCTGACCGAGGCTGCGGCCCGTCAGGTCACGCGTCTGACAGGCAACGGCAATGAATGGATGCCGATGGGTAAAATGGTAGACGAAAAAGTCATTGTTAACGGGATTGTCGCGCTGCTGGCAACCGGGGGGTCAACCAACCACACCATGCATCTGGTGGCCATGGCGCGTGCGGCGGGCATTCTGATTAACTGGGATGACTTCTCCGAGATCTCTTCTGTAGTACCGCTGATGGCACGCCTGTACCCGAACGGTCCGGCGGATATTAACCACTTCCAGGCCGCAGGCGGCGTACCGCTGCTGATGCGCGAGCTGCTGAAAGGCGGACTGCTGCATGAAGACGTGAATACCGTGGCGGGCTTTGGCCTTAAGCGCTACACCCAGGAGCCGTGGCTGAACAACGGCGAGCTGGACTGGCGCGAAGGGGCGAGCGCGTCTCTTGATGCGCAGGTGATCGCCACCATCGACAAACCGTTCTCACCTCACGGCGGCACCAAAGTGCTGAGCGGCAACCTCGGTCGCGCGGTAATGAAGACCTCTGCCGTACCGGAAGAGAACCAGATTATCGAAGCGCCGGCGGTGGTGTTTGAAAGCCAGCATGAGGTGTTACCCGCCTTTGACGCCGGTCTGCTTGATAAAGACTGCGTGGTGGTGGTGCGTCACCAGGGGCCTAAAGCTAACGGGATGCCAGAATTACATAAACTTATGCCACCACTTGGTGTATTATTGGACCGCCGTTTCAAAATTGCGCTAGTCACCGATGGACGCCTCTCCGGGGCATCCGGTAAAGTGCCTTCAGCCATCCACGTGACGCCGGAAGCCTACGACGGCGGTCTGCTGGCGAAAGTACGCGACGGTGACATGATCCGCGTGAACGGCCAGACGGGCGAGTTAACCCTGCTGGTGGATGAAGCCGAACTGGCTGCACGTCAGCCCCATATTCCTGACCTGAGCGCATCGCGCGTGGGGACCGGACGCGAAATGTTCAGCGCGCTGCGTGAGAAACTCTCCGGTGCGGAGCAGGGCGCAACCTGTATTACGTTTTAAGACGACTTGATTTTAACGATCTGGCGAGAGAAAACTCTGATGAAAAACTGGAAAACAAGTGCAGAAGCAATCCTGACCACTGGCCCTGTCGTGCCGGTTATCGTGGTAAACAAGCTGGAGCACGCTGTACCGATGGCGAAAGCGCTGGTCGCGGGCGGCGTTCGCGTTCTGGAAGTGACCCTGCGCACCGCCTGTGCGATGGATGCTATCCGCGCTATCGCCAAAGAAGTGCCGGACGCCATCATCGGTGCGGGTACCGTTCTCAACGCGCAGCAGCTGGCGGAAGTGACCGAAGCTGGCGCGCAGTTCGCCATCAGCCCTGGCCTGACCGAACCGCTGCTGAAAGCCGCCACCGAAGGTACCATTCCGCTGATCCCGGGCATCAGCACCGTGTCTGAACTGATGCTGGGCATGGACTACGGTCTGAAAGAGTTCAAATTCTTCCCGGCTGAAGCGAACGGCGGCACCAAAGCGCTCCAGGCGATTGCGGGTCCCTTCTCTCAGGTACGCTTCTGCCCGACGGGCGGTATCTCTCCTGCCAACTACCGTGACTACCTGGCGCTGAAAAGCGTGCTTTGCATCGGTGGTTCATGGCTGGTTCCGGCGGATGCGCTGGAAGCGGGCGACTGGGATCGCATCACCAAACTGGCTCGCGAAGCGGTTGAAGGCGCGAAGCAGTAAGCCACTCGCCGCATGAAAAACGGGCCTTACGGCCCGTTTTTTTATCCTGAAACCTTGACGCTCGCAGCGGCTGCTTTCGCTCTCGCCACGGCGTCGTTAACGTTATCCCCGGTGGCTAATGCCACGCCAAGACGGCGGGTTCCGTCGATCTCCGGCTTGCCGAACAGACGTACCTGCAATCCTGCACCCACCGCCCCGTCGACGTTATCAAACGTGACGTTCTGGCTGGTTAGCTGCGGCAGGATCACCGCCGAGGCGGCCGGGCCATACTGACGTACACCGCCGACGGGCAGGCCGAGGAACGCGCGTACGTGCAGGGCGAACTCGGAGAGATCCTGCGAAATCAGCGTGACCATGCCGGTATCATGCGGGCGAGGGGAGACTTCGCTGAAAACCACCTCATCACCGCACACAAACAGCTCCACGCCGAACAGGCCATATCCGCCCAGCGCCAGGACGGTTTTACGGGCGATCTCCTGAGCACGCTCCAGCGCCAGGGCGCTCATCTGCTGCGGCTGCCAGGACTCGCGGTAATCCCCATCCTCCTGACGGTGACCAATCGGGTCGCAGAAATGGACGCCGTCAACTGCGCTGACGGTCAGCAGGGTGATTTCGAAATCAAACTTCACGACGCCTTCGACGATGACGCGACCGGCTCCGGCACGGCCGCCCTGCTGGGCATAATCCCACGCGTTATCCAGAGTGCCGCTGTCGCGAATAAAGCTCTGCCCTTTTCCGGAGGAGCTCATCACCGGCTTAACGATGCACGGGTAGCCAATCTCCTCGACGGCCTGCAGGAACGCGGCCTTATCGCCAGCAAAACGGTAGCTCGAGGTGGGCAATCCCAGCTCTTCCGCCGCCAGGCGACGAATGCCTTCGCGGTTCATGGTCAGCTTTGCGGCTTTCGCACAGGGCACCACGCGCTGGCCTTCCTGCTCCAGGGCGATCAGCGTATCGGTGGCGATGGCCTCAATTTCCGGCACGACAAAATCGGGTTTTTCGCGCGTAATCAGTTCGCGAAGGGCATCGCCATCCAGCATGTTAATCACATAAGAACGATGGGCGACGTGCATGGCGGGTGCGTCAGCGTAACGGTCTACGGCAATGACTTCCACACCTAAACGCTGGCACTCAATGGCGACCTCTTTTCCCAGCTCGCCCGATCCCAACAGCATCACTCGCGTCGCTGCAGGTCGCAGCGCAGTTCCTAAACGAATCATAACAATCCCCCTGAAAAAGTTGCGCGCAGTATAAACGAAAACGTTTGCGTCTGTCTTGTGCACGGCTACAGGAGGGGGCAGAAATTTGCGCATCTTTAGCCCGACCAGACGTTTCCTGACGCCCGCTCGCTTACGCTGTGAAACATGTTCACCGTTAAGTGAGGGAAACCATGTCTGGCTGGTTAAATCAACTGCAATCCCTGTTAGGGCAGAAAACATCGTCTGGAGAGCGGGACCTCAGCAAACTGCTGGTACCCGGGGCGCTCGGCGGGCTGGCAGGCCTGCTGGTTGCGAATAAATCCTCACGCAAGCTGCTGGCAAAGTATGGTACAGGCGCGCTACTGGCCGGCGGCGGCGCCATCGCGGGCACCGTGCTGTGGAATAAATACAAGGACAGAGTGCGAACCGCGCACAGCGATGAACCGCATTACGGCGAGCACACCTCGCCGCTGGATCTGCGTACCGAACGGCTCATTCTTGCGCTGGTTTTTGCCGCGAAAAGCGACGGGCATATTGACGATAAAGAACGATCGGCGATCGAGCAGCAGCTGCGCGAGGCCGGTGTTGAAGAGAAGGGAAGAGCGCTGGTGGCGCAGGCGATAGAACAGCCGCTTGAGCCGCAGCGTCTTGCGCAGAGTGTGAAAAATGAGGAAGAGGCGCTGGAGCTCTATTTCCTCAGCTGCGCCGCCATCGATATCGATCATTTTATGGAGCGCAGCTACCTTAACGCTCTGGGCGATGCGCTAAAGATCCCTCAGGACGTGCGCGAGGGCATTGAGCGGGATATCCGGGAGCAAAAACAGGCGTTACAGGGATAGCCGTCGCCGTCGCGACGCTGTTTCGCTTGCATCATGCGTGGGTTTTGCCAACCTTATAGGGTGTAAAACTTAAAAGAATGATGACATGCCACCGAAAGCCCGACGTACTCCTTATGCGATCACCACGCATGGCGATACGCGTATAGACAACTATTACTGGCTGCGGGACGATTCGCGCTCCCGGCCAGAGGTACTCGACTACCTGCACGAGGAAAACGACTATGGCCGCAAGGTCATGTCCAGCCAGCAGACGCTTCAGGACCAGCTGCTGAATGAAATGGTGCAGCGTATTCCTCAGCGCGATATCTCCGCGCCCTGGACCAAAAACGGCTATCGCTATCGCCACATCTACGAGCCCGGCAATGAGTATCCCATCTACCAGCGTCAGTCGGTGTTAAGCGCCGAATGGGATGAGTGGGATATTCTGCTGGATGCCAACCAGCGCGCCGCCCACAGCGAGTTTTATACCCTGGGCGGCATGTCCATTTCGCCTGACAACGCGGTAATGGCGCTGGCGGAGGATTATCTCTCCCGTCGCCAGTACGGCCTGCGGTTTCGCAATCTGGACACCGGCAACTGGTATCCGGAAATGCTGGAAAACGTCTCCCCGGATTTTGTCTGGGCGAATGATTCCGAGACGGTTTACTACGTCAAAAAGCACGCGTCGACGCTGCTGCCTTATCAGGTGTGGCGACATACGGTGGGAACGGACTCCGCTGACGACGAGCTGGTTTATGAAGAGAAAGACGAAACGTTCTATGTCAGCCTGCATAAAACCTCCTCACGCCACTATGTGATTATCTTCCTTGCCAGCGCGACGACGTCGGAAGTTCTGCTGCTGGATGCCGAACTGCCGGACGCCCAGCCGCTCTGTTTCCTGCCGCGCCGCAAGGATCACGAGTACAGCCTGGATCACTTCCAGCACAGCTTTTATTTGCGCTCCAATCGCGAGGGCAAAAACTTTGGTCTCTATAAAACCAAAGTACGCGATGAGCGGAAGTGGGAGGTGCTTATCCCCGCGCGGGATCAGGTGATGCTCGAAGGATTCACCCTGTTTACCGACTGGCTGGTGGTGGAAGAGCGTCAGCGCGGGCTGACCAGTATCCGGCAGATCAACCGTAAAACCCGGGAAGTGGTGGGGATTGCGTTCGACGACCCGGCCTACGTGACGTGGATTGGTTTCAACCCTGAACCCGAATCGTCGCGGTTGCGCTACGGCTACTCTTCCATGACCACGCCGGACACCCTGTTTGAGCTGGATATGGATACCGGGCAGCGCCAGGTGATTAAACAGACCGAGGTAAAAGGGTTTGAGTCCGAAAACTACCGCAGCGAGCACCTGTGGGTCACCGCCCGTGATGGCGTGGAGGTGCCGGTCTCTCTCGTTTACCATCGTGCTCATTTCCAGAAAGGCAAAAACCCGATCCTGGTGTACGGCTACGGCTCGTATGGCTCAAGCATGGACGCCGATTTCAGCAGCAGCCGGTTAAGCCTGCTCGATCGCGGTTTTGTTTTCGCCATCGCCCATATTCGCGGCGGCGGTGAGCTGGGCCAGAACTGGTATGAAGACGGGAAATTCCTGAAAAAGAAAAACACCTTCAATGACTACCTCGACGTCTGCGATGCACTGATTGAGCAGGGATACGGCGATCCGCAGCTCTGCTTTGGGATGGGGGGCAGCGCGGGCGGCATGCTGATGGGGGCGGCGATCAACCAGCGTCCCGACCGTTTTAAGGGGATTGTCGCGCAGGTTCCGTTTGTCGATGTGGTCACGACAATGCTCGATGAATCCATTCCTCTTACCACCGGGGAGTTTGAGGAGTGGGGGAATCCGCAGGATGAGATGTACTACCGCTATATGAAAGAGTACAGCCCGTACGATAACGTTGAGGCGAAAGCCTACCCGCATATGCTGGTCACCACCGGTTTGCATGATTCTCAGGTGCAATACTGGGAGCCGGCAAAATGGGTGGCAAAGCTGCGCGAGCTGAAAACCGATGACAATCTGCTGCTGCTGTGTACCGATATGGATTCCGGACACGGGGGGAAATCGGGACGGTTTAAATCGTACGAAGGGGTTGCTCTGGAATATGCCTTTTTAATAGGCCTGGCGCAGGAAACTTTGCCAGGCCGTGCGGAGCGTTAGGCGTCGCCCAGATAATGTTTCAGCGTTAAGCGCAGTTCCGGGCTCATTCTGTCGAGGTTGTTATACAGCCAGCGCAAATAGCCCGGGTCTTTATCCGCCACCTCGGACACCGGCTTTCCGCGATATTTACCAAAGGTAAACGTGGTCAGCAGCGCGGGACGGCCGGTGATCGTCGCCATGTCATCCGGCGTCCAGCCAGAGATATTCATAATATCAATCAGCAGCGCGGCGGTGATATAGCAGTCATACAGGGCGCGGTGATGGTGAAGCCCCTCAGGGGTACGTACGCTGAGCTTGCGGGACTTGTACAGCGCCATATTGCTGTATTTAATCCCCGGCCAGAGACGACGCGCCAGCTTCATAGTGCAAATCCATTCCCCCGGCATTTCAGGCAACACCCGGCGGTCAAAGCTGGCGTTATGCGCGACGTACCACGGGCTACCGTAGTAGTGCGGAATGATCTCTTCGATCCACGGCTTATCCGCCACCATCGATTCGGTAATGCGATGGATAGCCATCGCCTGGGGGCTGATGGGGCGATCTGGGCGCACCAGATGGCTCATGGGGTTGACGATTTTACCATCAACCACGTCGACAGAGGCCACTTCCACTATTCCGCCCTGAAGATCGCAAGTTTCGGTATCGATGACGCGCAGCATTGAAAACTCCTGAGCTTAAAACGCCTAGCCTAAAGGAATGATATCGCCTTGCCAACCCTCTCCGCCGAGCGTGCCGGTCACCAGAAGCTCGCCCTTATCCGCGCGCACGACCAGCTGGCCTTTTTCATCCCACAGCGCGCTGCCGCCGCAGGCGTTCGCCATCAGCACCGCAATGGCATATTTATGCGCGAAGCGCTGCAGGTTACTGATGGACTGCCGCCAGCGATTATCCCCCACCGACTGGCAGCTGGTAACAAGCGTTGCCCGGGGATCGAGATTGGGGGAATCGGGATATGCATCAAGGATGGTAAGGTGTTTATCTCCCGGCACCAGGCTCGCTCCGCGCCCTTGCGGATAGCGCAAAATGCGATGGCGAGCGGGCGAAAACAGCACGAGGCCTTTCTGGCGCTGGCCATTCTGTTCCAGGGGGAGCCCGGCAATAACGGTAATCTGGTGTAGATGTGCCGCGTTAAGCAGCGGTTCCAGCTGCGCGTCATCGGGCGGGGGAGGTAACGTCGGCGCGCCAGAGCCCGTTAATGAGAGTTCTGGGAAAACCAGCAGATCGCACCGCTGCCGTGCTGCTTCGGCGATGAAGCGCAGGTGGTGCGTAACATGGTCATCTACAGTCTGATGCAGCCCGCCATACTGGGCTGCCGCTATATTCCAATGTGACATCGTGACTTCCTTATACACTGAGTCGCAGAGATTTAAGAATACACCCAAAATAATCAGGGTTTTCTTATCCTGCCAGATTCCGCGTAAGGAAGTGTAACGACTCGTTAAGCTTATTTAACTTTAGGCTCGTACGGTAAACGGGAGAGATTGACCGAGGCAAGACGGTGGGCGATGAGTCTTTCGCGAAACCAGTCGCGCAGATGGGCGGGCTGTTCCCGTTCCACGACTTCAGCCACGATGGGCATGTTGTAACGCTCTTTAAACGCGACGCCAGCGGCAGCGAGATCGACATTCACTTTATCCATCTCGTCCTGCGGAAGGGCGGCCAGATTGATCTTCATTACCTTCTCCTTTTTATGCGGCGGCAACGTTACCGCGATTGCACGAAGATGACAAGCGGAGGCAGGATGATCCTCGACTCGTTTATTATACAGCGTTATTCTTTAGCACACAGACATAACAAAAAGGAATGATAGGATGGGTTTCTCCGCTTCCCGCGCGGTCTGCGCACTGGTTTTTGTGGCCTCGACAATGATGACGCCTTCCGTGCTGGCACATGCACATCTTAAACAGCAGATCCTGGCAGCAGACAGCGTGGTGACCGCACCGCAGGCACTTACGCTGAATTTTTCGGAAGGCATCGAACCTGGTTTTAGCGGTGTGGTGGTAACGGATGCGCAAAACCAGGTCATCAAAACGGGAACCGCTACGCGCGACGAAAAGAACAAAGCTCAGCTTACCGTGCCGCTGGAACAAACGCTGGCATCAGGGACTTACCAGGTGGACTGGCATGTGGTCTCCGTGGACGGCCATAAAACCAAAGGCAGCTATCACTTTAGCGTGAAATAGCATGCTGGCGTTGTGTTATATCGGGCTACGCTTTATCCATTTCGGGGCGCTGATGCTGGTGTTTGGCAATGCGCTTTACAGCGTCTGGTTTGCGCCTTCGTCTCTCCACCGTCTGCTGTCCCGGCGTTTTCAGTCGCAGCAGAAAGTGGCGGCATTAGTGAGCCTGGCGGCTGCGGTCCTGATGTTTGTGCTGCAGGGTGGATTGATGGGCAACGGCTGGGGAGATGTGTTTGCGCCACAGGTATGGTTCAGCGTGATGGGAACCCGGTTTGGCGGCGTCTGGCTGTGGCAAATAATCCTCGCTGCGCTGACGGTCGGTGCGGCATGGCTTGCGCCGCTGAAAGGTTCACGGCTGCTGCTGCTCGCAATGGGACAGCTTATCCTGCTGGCTGGGGTAGGTCACGCGGCGATGAACGACGGTCCGACGGGGGCGCTGCAGCGTCTTAATTATGCTTTTCACCTGATATGTGCCGCCACCTGGCTTGGCGGATTACTGCCCCTGCTGTTCTGCATGCGTCTGGCGAAAGGGCGCTGGCAGAATGCCGCCATCTTTACCATGATGCGCTTCTCGCGCGTGGGGCATTACGCCGTTGCGGGCGTCCTGCTCTCCGGGGTGATAAATGCGCTCATGATACTGGGCCTCGATATTCCCTGGCAGGCTGGCTACGTGCGGTTTTTGTTGTTCAAATGTGCGCTGGTGGCGTTGATGGTGGTAATTGCGCTGGCAAATCGGTATTTTCTGGTGCCACGGTTTCGTCCGGAGACCGGGCGAGCACAACAGATTTTTATCAGGATGACACAGGCAGAAGTGGTGCTGGGAGCGCTGGTGCTGGCAACGGTCAGTCTGTTTGCCACCTGGGAACCCTTCTGACAAGGTTAAATATCATATGAAAAAGACAGTACTTTCTCTTTTATTGCTGGCCTGTACGGGGAGCGCGTTTGCCGCACCGCAGGTCATCACCGTGAGCCGTTTCGAAGTGGGTAAGGACAAATGGGCGTTCAATCGCGAAGAGGTGATGCTGACCTGCCGTCCGGGCCATGCGCTGTATGCCATCAATCCGAGCACGCTGGTGCAATACCCGCTGAATGATACCGCAGAGCAGCAGGTAGCCAGCGGCAAGAGCAGCGGTCAGCCGATTAGCATTATTCAAATCGATGACCCGTCGCATCCGGGACAAAAAATGAGTCTGGCGCCGTTTATCGAGCGCGCCGACAAACTCTGCTAACGTTCGGGTTTCCAATAAAAAACCGCAGATGCTTGCGAAAGCACTGCGGTTTTTCACTTTTAATGATGCTCTGGCGCTTTTTTTCCGGCCGCTTTAGCTGTGGACTGGAAAACCTGGCGTCGTCATCTATTCTTAAAAGGCAAGGCGACTTAGCCTGCATTAATGCCAACTTTTAGCGCACGGCTCTCTCCCAAGAGCCATTTCCCTGGACCGAATACAGGAATCGTATTCGGTCTCTTTTTATCTATTTGTTTCTCAAGGGTTTTTTCGGTCTCAACACAAAATCCCCCGAAAATTACTCGAACATTCCATATCCTGTCTAAACCATAACATACTCAGGACCGCGTGCGTCCAGGGTTTTTTGGGATCTTTGTTAAAATTTTGTGTCCGAGAGATCGCTAAGCAAAAGTCTTCCGGCCAGCAAAAGGGCAGCCCATAAGTTAAATAATGAACGCGCTGAATTTATCTTTGTGGCGGACAATGTACTCCGGGAAGTTTTCAACCGTCAGCTCTTGCCTGGTTAACGTCCTGTCGCGTCCCCAGATATCTTCCGCATTTTTAATGACCTTCATGATGTGTTCCGGGTTGTTAAACTCAGGAAGATCATATTCAGTATGGGATATGGTCGACATTTTTTCTGAGATGCGCTCGGGTGTCATTACCCATGAGAAGTGCCAGCCACCATTGTCAATAATGCTGTTGTTAATCTTGAACCAGTTCCACTTTAGCCAGGACCAGTTTTTAACGCTTCGGGTGCGTTTAAGATTCCTGAATGATTCAGGTTCGCCGCCAAAGAAACTAACGAGGTTTTTATATTGTGTGGCTCTCGGCAATTTACATTTTCTTGGCGTGTTGTCAGTATTAAAAACCTGCAGGTTGAACTGATAATTATAGAAATTCTGATAAATAGTGGTGCAGAGCTTTTTGGGATTTATCGATGCTACCACCTGTGGTGAAAATATCTCATCGACATCGGAAACTAAAATCAAATCATCATCGCTGGCCTGCGTCAAACCCTGCATGATGGCATTCCTCTGCGCGGCTTCATTTGCCCACGCATCCACCTCCATTCCCACTGGCAGACCCGGAATCACCTCCCGAGCCTGGTGTGATTCTTCAGCGGCTTTCGTAATCGGCTCTTTATCATGAACAACGTATATAATTTTATCTTTAAACTGGCTGTATTTATTAATGTCAAAATGCAGCGGCCTCTTTTTACCGGTAAAGGTATGCGTTGACTCAACGATAACGAAGCGGTCGACAACGTCCGCGAGCGTGTTTAGCCTGATTTCGAGAAGCATATCTTCATCGTAATATAAGAAGCAGTCATAGATCATTACCGAAGTCCCTCATTTTTGCGCCCACATTGCGCTCTTCCCAACGCATTCGCCGGTTTCATTTCGCGCAATGCTAACTGAGCGCCCTCGCCCTGTGCAATAGTGCACTGCTTTATCATGCTTTTTAAAACGGAATGCATCCGATATGCAGTGAGCGAAGACGCCAGCCAGGCTTAAAAGTGGGACTTAACGGATGCCTCTATTTCATCGAGCAGCTCAAAGCGACGGCGGTATTCGGCGCGTTTTTTACTGGCAATTTCTTCAAGGGATTTACGCTCCATCTGCAGCGGCAGCTGCCAGCAAAAAGCTGAGAGCTTTTTACCGTCCAGAGATGCCCAAAATTCATCGTAGCTGGCGTGGAAATGGCGGCCTTTGCTCAGGCGATATCGCAACGCGCGGAAAACGTGCCCTTCATCGCTGACGGCAAAAATCGCCCGGACAGATGACTGCGCAGCCAGCTGAAAAAGAACTTCCATCAACACACGTTTAGGGAACAGGCCGTGGCAGGCGCGGGTGGCCTGTTTAATGACGTCTCGCGATACGCAGCGACGGGGCCCCTGAAGCCCGCCAATGACCATCACTTGCTGACCATTGCTGCGCGCGACGCTAAAGGTCAGGCTGGCCAGCAGCGTATCCTCGTTGTCGTGTAGCCACAGCGTGCTTTCTCCTTCGCGCTCGGCTTTTCCCGCAGAGGAAGCATTGACCGTATAGGTTACACCGTCTTTAGCATGGAACTGCACAACGGTTTGCTCCTGCGGGCTCGTCAGGGCCTGAGCGAGACCGCTCTCTTTCAGGCTATCAATCCAGTAGTAATGGTTGACGATAGCGTCGGCGCGATCGTTAGCCGTCAGGCCGCGCATCAGATACTGTCGGTGGGTCTTGCTGGGCAACGTAATTTGAGAGGCCAGCAGCCTGTCGAAATCGTCGCGACCCGAAAGGGCTTCCAGCATGCGATGGGTGGAAGACCAGAACAGAAGCGAGCGTAAAAGGAACTTCAGACGATATTCGCGTTTGCGCCAGATCGGACCCGGCACGCGTTTGCCGTTCACCAGCTCGGAAATAATATTTGTGCGATGCGGATAAAAAACATCGTTATGCAGGTGCGTATTAGACACGTGAAGACCCCTCTTTTTTTATACCCTTATTCTAAAGAGCCAATAAAAAGGGATTAATAGCGCGAGGATCTTTATTTCTGTTTGGTTTACCGTTTGTTTGACTTCGTGATGACCGCGCATGTCTGTTGCCTTTTCTGCGGCGGCTATACTGTTTAAAGGAGGTCCTATGTATCAGCGAATTGAAGGTGGGATGTGGCGTCACGTCTGGGTTGTCAGCGATATACACGGTTGTTACCAGTGGCTTATGGATGAGCTTAAACGCCGTCATTTTAACCCATATGAGGATTTACTTATTTCAGTCGGGGATGTGATTGACCGTGGCCCTGATAGCGTTAAATGTCTGCAGTTAATCCATGAAAAATGGTTTCGTGCCGTGCGGGGAAACCATGAGCAAATGGCTCTCGACAGTCTGGATAATAACGATTTT
This sequence comes from Enterobacter sp. WP_7_1, assembly GCF_003688535.1. NCBI lineage: Bacteria > Pseudomonadati > Pseudomonadota > Gammaproteobacteria > Enterobacterales > Enterobacteriaceae > Enterobacter > Enterobacter sp. WP_7_1. Next base: position 703,489 of record NZ_REFK01000002.1, read on the forward strand.
TCTCTCTGGACAATGAATGGTGGAATATGGTTTTCGGATCTTGAACGTGACCAGCAGCAGCTTGCCCTGTCGTTGCTCGACGCCTGTCGCGATTTACCGCATATCATCGAGATAACCTGTGCGAACGGTCTGAATGTGATTGCCCATGCTGATTATCCGGCCGCGGAATACCGGTGGCAAAAACCGGTTAGCGCTCAGCGCGTCTTATGGAACCGCGACAGGCTGATGGGATTTATGGTGGGTAAAGGAGAGGGCATCAGCGGCGCGGATCATTTCTGGTTTGGGCATACGCCCCTCGACAGAAGATACGATTTTAATAATCTTCACTACATTGATACGGGGGCTGTTTTCGACGGTTACTTCACGCTGGCGCAGCTGCAGTAATAAATAACCCGCCTTCGGGCGGGTTCTCTTTAGGTCAGGCAAGACGCATGACCCAGGCATCGGTTTTACTATCGTAATGCTCACGGTAAAGGACAGAATGTTCGCCATCAAGTATTGCCGGGACGCTGGTGTCTGCATCCCATGCATCGAGCTGCATGCACAAATCCGGGTCGGATTTGCAGGGAATACTTAACGTTCGATCGCCTTGTGCTTCGCCGCGCAGCTCTGCGTCGTCGATCTCAAAAGCGCCAATACGCACGCTGGTTTTCGTCATAGTGCTCTCCGGGTCGGTTGTCAAAATCTGGTATGACCAGTGCGATCACCCATTTTTGATCGTAGACAAGGAGAGCAAAATCGCCAGTAAAAAAATGCGCTTTTTTTCAGGCTGTGCGATCGTTACCGGTAAACAGACGGCCATCCCGAACCAGCTCGCGCGGATAGCTGTTTTTCAGCCTTGAGCCGACTTTTTTTGCCAGCCCCAGCGGATATCCCTGATACGTCACTATCACTTCATCGCCTGATGGCGTGCTGTCCGGATAGACATCGCGACCACGGTACCACTCTTCGGCTTCCTGATGCGTCAGGGCAAAGGTATTCTCGCGACCGGCAAGGGCGATAACGGCCTCATGCTGCCAGCGATAGCCTTTGTTATGCACTTCTGCCAGGCGGATCCCGATTCGCGAAAAACGGACCTTTCCGATGAGCGGCTCGATCTGTGCGGGGAACAGCCATATCTCTTTATCACGCATCCAGGGGTGCAGACTCTCATCCCAGACCAGCCCAACCTTTTTGGCGGCGGCTTCAAGCTGTGCTGCATCGCGACCTTTAAGGGGAGCAAACGGGAAGTTGCCGACCTTAAATTTAGGCGTGGGCAGGGGCTCAACGGCCTGCGTTTTACGCAGACGCGCCACAAAGAACCCTTCGCAGTCGTAAATCTGCGGGAACACGTGGAGGAAACCCTCCGGCGTGACCGCCTCCTGTGCCGAGGCAAACAGGTCGTTAAGCGGCAGGAACTCGACGGCATCCGGGTAGTTCGCTTTCAGCCACAGACAGACGTCTTCGTTTTCATCGCGGTTTAAGGTGCACGTTGAATAGACCAGCGTGCCGCCGGGGCGCAACGCGTGAAATGCGCTCTCGATCAGCTCTCGCTGCGTGGCGGCGATCTCCAGGTTGCTTTCCACGGACCAGTTTTTTAACGCATCGGGATCTTTACGCACCACCCCTTCGCCGGAGCAGGGGGCGTCCAGCAGAATGGCATCGAAGGCTTCCGGTAAGGCGGCGCCAAACACGCGTCCGTCGAAGTGCGTCAGGGCAACATTATGAATACCGCAGCGGCTGATGTTGGCATGCAGCACCTTCACGCGGCTGGCGGAAAACTCGTTGGCGAGGATCGCCCCGTGGTTACCCATCCGCGCGGCAATTTGCGTGGTTTTTGAGCCGGGCGCAGCGGCAACATCCATCACGCGCTCAGGCGCATTTCCATCGGCGAACAGGGCGGCCACCGGCAGCATCGAGCTGGCTTCCTGAATATAGAACAGGCCGCTCAGATGTTCAGCGGTACTGCCCAGCGGCAGCGAGGCTTCGTCATCGCGTTCGATCCAGAACCCCTCGGCGCACCACGGTACCGGCGTAAGCTGCCAGCCGTACGGCGAGACCAGCGCCAGAAAATCATCGACGCTGATTTTCAGCGTGTTGACGCGAATACTTCGGCGTAACGGACGCTGGCAGGTGGCGATAAAATCATCTAACGACAGGTGAGAAGGAAGCGCCTCGCGCATCTGCGCCAGGAATTGTTCAGGAAGAAATACGGAGTTTTGAGCCACGGGCACACCACAGGGAAAAGTTCAGGCGCGCAGTGTAACATAAAGGCTCCGGTGCGTTGACACCGGAGCCTTTCAGATTAACGCGGCAGGGCGGTTCCCCATTCACGCCATTCTTTCGGTTCGCTTTCGAGCAGCAGGAAGTGTTTACCCGGCTGCGCTTTCGGCGCCAGCGGCGTGCCCGGCGGCGTGGCAAACGCGATACCGCCGCGAATGAACTGGTTGAAGGTGCCGGTTTTCACCACGCCTCCCGTCAGGCCAAAGTCCAGCGAATAGCCGGATGCCAGCCAGAATACCGAGTTATTACGGACCAGGTGCTGGTAACGCTCGCTGATGCGTAACGCCACCATCACGCGGTCGGAAAGCGTACCGAGCGTCAGGCCCGTAACCGTACCCACTTCAATGCCGCGGAACAGTACCGGGGTGCCGATGCTCAGCGAGCCCGCTTCCGGCACTTCCACCACGATGCTCAGGCCGCCAAGGTAGCGCGAGTCGGTGATCGTGGCTTCCTGCAGCTCGAAATCACGACGGGCATTGCCCTGGCCCGGCTCAACGTTGATGTACGGCTGCAAAATGGTGTCGAGATGCTCAACGCCCGCGGCCGAGATCTGCGGGGTCACCACCGAGAAGCGCGAACCCGTCCGGGCGAAGGTCTGCACGTATTCCGGGTACAGCACGGCGGTGGCCTGCACTTCGTTGCGCGAGGTAATCAGCGTCAGCTTCTGGATCTGCCCGATATCAATGCCCAGATAGCGGATTGGCATACCTTCCGCCAGCTTGCCGGCATCAAACGCGTGCAGGGTAATCTGTCCACCCACGGCGCGTGCGGCGGTTTCGGACGGGAAGAGAATACGCTTATCGCCTTTGCGCAGATTCGCACCCGCGCCGCTGAGGTTATCGAAGCTAATCGCCCCGCGCAGCGCGCGTGAGAGCGGGGAGGCCTGCACGGTCAGGCCGTTACCGTTAAGCTGAACTTTCGCGCCGCCTTCGGCCCAGAAGACGCTGTTTGGCGTCAGCAGCTTGCGGTACTCCGGCTTGATATGCAGTTCGATATCGAACGCGTCCGCACGCGGGCGAACGGCGATCACTTCCCCGACTTCAAACTTGCGATACAGCACCACGGATCCCGCCTGTACGTCCGGCAGCGTCTCGGCGCTTAGCGTCAGCGTGGTGGTAGGAAGATCGCTCAGGCTGTTTTCAATCGCTTTCTCCAGGTTGGCATACAGCGGATAGCTGTCCCGCACGGGGCCTTTATCGCCGGGCAGAATGCGGATACCGCCGTTAACCCATTCGCTGGCGCTGGCACCGAGGAACTCCACGCCGTCCAGACCCACCTTCACGTCGACGCGACTGTTCACCACGAATTTGCTGTCACCGTGCACCAGGTCGCTGTACTGCGGATCGATGGCGACAGAGAACGTCACGCTATCCGCGGAGAGCTTACGCTCCAGCACCTGGCCGACCTGCACGCCGTGTAAAATTAACGGCTGTCCGGCTTCGATACCGTAACTTTCTGGCGCATTCAGGGTGACGGTCACTACGCCCGGCTTTTGCAGCAGGGATTTATCCGCCGGGGCAATCACGAAGCTATTGCTGGGCTCGCCTTCGCCGGGGATGAGCTCAAACGTATTTCCGGTCAACAGCGTGCTGAGGCTGGCATCGTTCAGAGAGAGCTTTGGACTGCGCATTTCGATACGCGTTTTCTCGCGCAGGAGATCGACCACGCTCGGGTCGACAGTCATTTCGCCGGTGACCGAGCCGCCCGGGTTGAGCGTCATTTTGGTGAGCTGACCAACCTGCAACCCCTGATACATCAGCGGCGTCGAACCCGCTTTTAGCCCCTTAGCATCGGGCAGGGCGAGTTTGACGAGCACGCCGCGCTGGCTGTGCGCCAGGTCAGCGTACAATCCAAATGAATCATCAGCGGTGGCAGGGCTGGAGTTTTCCGGGGAGTCAAAGGCAATGGCACCATTCACCAGTGCGGCCAGACTCTCCAGCTTCACTTTCGCACCGCTCAGGCTGACGTCCGCATCCACGCCGGAGACGTTCCAGAAGCGGCTGCCTTTTTTCACCAGATTGGTGAAGCGACGCTCGATCAGCACGTCGATGGTGACGCCCTGTTTATTCGGGTTGATCGCGTAATCGTACACGCGGCCAACCGGGATTTTGCGGAAATAGACCAGCGAACCGCTGTTCAGAGAACCGAGATCCGGCGCCTGCAGGTGGATCATTAAATCGCCGTTATTGAGGCGGTACTTGGGCTGTGTATCCAGGGCAACAAAGTGATCCTGCGGCTCTCCTTTACCCGGCATCATGCCAATATAGTTACCGCCCACGAGCGCATCCAGCCCTGACACGCCGGCCAGAGAGGCTTTCGGCGTCACCAGCCAGAACTGCGTTTCGCTGCGCAGGGCATCCTGCATGTCAGATTTAATACTGACCCGCACCTGAATCTTGTTCAGCCCTTTTCCAAGGGAGATGTCCTGAACCGTACCCACTTCAACCCCCTGGAAGCGAACGGGCGTTCGCCCGGCGACGATGCCGTCGGCGGTCTGGAAATCAATGGTGACGGTACTCCCGCGATCTTCATAGCTCGTCCAGATAAGCCAGCCTGCAATCATCAGGGCGATGACGGGCAGCAACCAGAATGGCGAAATGCGGCGTTTTGTTTTAATTCTCGCTTCAGTCGGCGAAGCGGGGGTTTCCTGACTCATGTGCATCCCAAAGTAAGCGGCTATCCAGCCATTCCACAGCAAGAATAGTCAATATCACCGCAGAGCCGAAATAAAAAGCCGCGGGTCCCATTGTAAAAGCAAGTAGCTGGTCGCGATTGATGAGCGACATCATCAGCGAAATCACGAACAGATCTAACATTGACCAGCGGCCAATCCAGGTGACGAACCGCAGCAGCAGAATGCGGGTCCGTAAGCCTTGTTCACATTTAAAGTGAATGCTGATGAGCAGGGTAAACATCACCACCACTTTGGTAAAGGGAACCAGGATACTGGCAATAAAGACGATCGCCGCCACCCCGACGTTGCTGTGCGCAAGGGAGATAATCCCGGAGAGGATAGTATCCTCCTGACGCCCGCCATTCACGTAAATGATGGAAATCGGCAGCATATTGGCTGGGATCAGAAACACCAGGGAGGCGATCAGCGCGGCCCAGCATTTTTGCAGGCTGTTGTTGCGCCGCAGTCTCAACGGAATGTGGCACCGCGGGCAGCGCCCACGCGCGTCTGGCAAGCCGGTATAGTGACATCCCAGACAGACGCGCAGATTTTCATCAGGTCGCGTGGCGGGGCGCTGAGGGTAAAATCGTTCCCAGAGCTGTTCAACGTTCAGGTGGATAAGCGTCAGTATGCTCAGCAATACCAGGCTGATGAAAGCAAAGAGTCCGATGCCGGGCTGCAAAAAGGCGTAGTCCTGTACCTTTATTGACGCAACGCCCACGCCCACCAGATAAATATCCAGCATCACCCACTCTTTGAGCTTATCGAGCATCAGCAGCACCGGGCGAAGGTTCATGCCGAGAATATTGCCAAACCAAAGATAGGCAATGGCGGCGACCAGCACCAGCGGCGCGCCAACGGTGCAGAACAGCACCATGGCAGCGGTGATGGGATCCCCCTGACGGGTCATCTGCCAGATACCCTGCAGCACGTTGGCGTCAATACGTACCCCAAGCAGGTAGAGTTTAAGCAGCGGTTCGCTCCAGGCGAAGGGCATCAGCAGCAGCATGGTGACGGCCATGGCGGCGAGACGGGTTAGCGACCAGTCGCGGCCATCGCGAATTTTTGCGTCGCAGCGCGGACAAAAGGCACTTTGGTGCGATTTCATCTTCGGCAACATAAAAAGCGTATCGCACTGGGGGCAACGCTGATAATGTGCACGTGGCAAAGCTTCGCTTACCGTATGGACAGTTATCTTTCTTGTCGGCGTAATTTTGGTTGTTTTTAAGGCCATCAGCTGCGCACAAATAAGTATTGTTGAAAGTTATAATAACTCATGAACGGATTCATCTTGAGCATGAGCGCATTTAATGCTTATTTTAATAGGCTATGCGGTAAATTTGTAAGACAACTAAGTGATTGAATAATGAACAAAACAGAATTCTACGCGGATCTGAACCGCGATTTTAAGGCATTGATGGCGGGTGAGACCAGCTTCTTAGCCACTCTGGCAAATACTAGCGCATTGCTGTTTGAACGTCTCTCTGACGTGAACTGGGCCGGCTTTTACCTCCTGGAAGGTGAAACTCTGGTGCTCGGCCCGTTCCAGGGCAAACTGGCCTGCGTGCGTATTCCGGTAGGGCGTGGCGTATGCGGCACGGCGGTGGCTGAGAATCAGGTCCAGCGTGTGGAAGACGTTCATGCGTTTGACGGGCACATTGCCTGCGATGCTGCCAGTAATTCTGAAATCGTTCTGCCGCTGGTGGTGAAAAATCAGATTATTGGCGTTCTGGATATCGACAGCACGGTCTTCAGTCGCTTTACAACCGAGGACGAACAGGGGCTACGCGAGCTGGTGGCGAATCTGGAAAACGTACTCGCTGCAACCGATTATCAAAAATTCTTTGCGAGCGTCGCAGGATAATCAACGGATAACGTAGCATTTACTGATAGCGTCATTATAATGACGCCTGTTCATGCCTGCGCTTGTTGGCAACGTCCGTTGTAATCAGGAAATTTCATGGAAAATCAACCTAAGTTGAATAGCAGTAAAGAAGTTATCGCATTTCTGGCCGAGCGTTTCCCGCAGTGCTTCAGCGCGGAAGGTGAAGCTCGTCCCCTGAAAGTCGGTATTTTTCAGGATCTGGTGGCGCGTGTTGAAGGGGAAATGAACCTCAGCAAAACTCAGCTGCGTTCCGCCTTACGTCTTTATACTTCGAGCTGGCGTTACCTGTACGGTATCAAAGCTGGCGCGACCCGCGTGGATCTCGACGGCAACCCGTGTGGTGAGCTGGACGAGCAGCACGTTGAGCACGCGCGCAAGCAGCTTGAAGAAGCCAAAGCACGCGTTCAGGCACAACGTGCAGAACAGCAGGCGAAAAAACGCGAAGCCGCAGCGGCAAACGGCCAGGAAGAAGCGCCTCGTCGTGAGCGTAAACCACGCCCTGCGCCGCGTCGTCACGATAATAACGATCGCAAACCGCGTGCAGACAAACCAGCAGCAAAAGCCCCGCGTGCCCCTCGTGAAGAGCCGCGCCATACGCCGGTTTCTGACATTAACGCTCTGAGCGTAGGTCAGGCGCTGAAGGTAAAAGCGGGTAACAATGCTATGGACGCCACCGTACTGGAAATCACCAAAGATGGCGTTCGTGTACAGCTGACTTCTGGTATGTCAATGATTGTACGCGCAGAACACTTGTTGTTCTGAAACGGAGGCCAAGCCTGGCATGAACACTTTTTTTAAGCTCACCGCGCTGGCGGGCCTGTTTGCCATAACAGGTCACGCTTTTGCAGTGGACGATATCACGCGTGTTGATCAAATTCCGGTACTCAAGGAAGAGACGCAGCACGCGACGGTGAGCGAGCGCGTGACCTCACGTTTTACCCGCTCGCACTATCGTCAGTTCGATCTCGATCAGGCCTTTTCGGCCAAAATCTTTGACCGCTATCTGAACTTGCTGGATTACAGCCATAACGTTTTGCTCGCCAGCGATGTCGAGCAGTTCGCTAAGCGCAAATCCGAGGTGGGTGACGAGTTGCGTTCAGGCAAGCTGGATCTGTTCTACGATCTCTACAACCTGTCGCAAAAGCGCCGCTTTGAACGCTATCAGTACGCGCTGAAAGTGCTGGAACGTCCGATGGACTTCACCGGCACTGACACCTTTAATCTGGATCGCAGTAAAGCACCCTGGCCGAAAGATGAGGCCGAGTTGAATGCGCTGTGGGACGGTAAAGTTAAATACGACGAACTGAGTCTTAAGCTGACCGGCAAAGACGAAAAAGAGATCCGTCACACGCTGACGCGTCGTTACAAATTCGCCATTCGTCGTCTGGCCCAGACCAACAGTGAGGATGTCTTCTCGCTGGCCATGACCGCCTTTGCTCACGAAATCGATCCGCACACCAACTATCTCTCTCCGCGCAACACCGAACAGTTCAATACCGAGATGAGCCTGTCTCTGGAAGGTATCGGCGCGGTGCTGCAGATGGACGATGATTACACGGTGATCAATTCGATGGTCGCGGGTGGCCCGGCATCTAAAAGCAAAGCGATTAGCGTAGGCGATCGCATTGTGGGTGTAGGACAAACCGGCCAGAACATGGTCGACGTGATCGGCTGGCGTCTCGATGACGTGGTTGCGCTGATCAAAGGTCCGAAAGGCAGCAAGGTTCGTCTGGAAATTCTGCCTGCCGGTAAAGGCACCAAAACCCGTATCGTTACCCTGACCCGCGAGCGTATCCGTCTGGAAGACCGCGCGGTGAAAATGTCGGTGAAAACCGTGGGTAAAGAGAAGGTGGGTGTTCTGGATATTCCTGGCTTCTACGTGGGGCTGACTGACGATGTGAAGGTTCAGCTGCAGAAGCTTGAAAAGCAGAACGTCAGCAGCATTATCATCGACCTGCGCAGTAACGGCGGCGGGGCGCTGACGGAAGCGGTTTCACTTTCCGGTCTGTTCATTCCATCAGGTCCTGTGGTTCAGGTGCGCGATAACAACGGTAAAGTGCGTGAAGATGCCGACAACGACGGTGTGGTCTACTACAAAGGCCCGCTGGTGGTCCTGGTTGACCGCTTCAGTGCTTCAGCGTCTGAAATCTTTGCCGCTGCAATGCAGGACTATGGCCGCGCGCTGATTGTCGGTGAGCCAACCTTCGGGAAAGGCACCGTTCAGCAGTATCGCTCTCTGAATCGTATTTACGATCAGATGCTGCGTCCGGAATGGCCTGCGCTGGGCTCGGTTCAGTACACCATTCAGAAATTCTACCGCGTGAACGGCGGCAGTACGCAGCGTAAGGGCGTAACGCCGGACATCATGATGCCGACAGGCACGGAAGAGACGGAAACCGGCGAGAAGTTTGAAGATAACGCCTTGCCGTGGGACAGCATCAATGCCGCGACCTACGTGAAAGCGGGTGATATGACGCAATTTGGCCCAGAACTGCTGAAAGCGCATAACGACCGCATCGCGAAAGATCCGGAGTTCCAGTACATCATGAAGGACATTGCACGATTCAATGCCCTGAAAGATAAGCGGAATATCGTTTCTCTGAACTACGCACAGCGTGAGAAAGAGAACAACGAAGACGATGCAACCCGCCTGGCGCGTATCAACGATCGCTTCAAGCGCGAAGGCAAGCCTCTGCTCAAGAAACTGGACGATCTGCCAAAAGATTACCAGGAGCCGGATCCGTATCTGGACGAGACGGTGCATATTGCTCTCGACCTTGCGAATCAGGAAAAAGAGAAACCAGCCGTACAGCCCGCTCCGGCAAAATAACCTCCCAACAGGCACAAGAAATTGTGCCTGTTTCTTTTTGTTCTGCATCCTTCCGTCAGCCAGATTTCCAATTGTGTAAAGTTGTGTCTTTCTGGTGACTTACGCCCGCCGGATGCTTGAAAATAGACGCAATACCCATACGATGTGGGTAATCGCATAGTGCGTTTTGTTAAACTGAGGTAAAAAGAAAATTATGATGCGAATCGCGCTCTTCCTGCTCACCAACCTGGCGGTCATGGTGGTTTTCGGGCTCGTGCTAAGCCTGACAGGAATTCAGTCGAGCAGCGTTCAGGGTCTGTTGATTATGGCGCTGCTGTTTGGTTTTGGTGGCTCGTTCATCTCCCTGCTGATGTCGAAGTGGATGGCACTGAAATCGGTGGGTGGTGAGGTTATTGAACAGCCGCGTAACGATATGGAACAGTGGCTGATGAATACGGTGGCTCAGCAATCCCGTCAGGCCGGGATCGCCATGCCGCAGGTGGCGATTTACCATGCCCCGGACATCAACGCTTTCGCCACGGGCGCCCGTCGCGATGCGTCACTGGTTGCCGTCAGCACCGGATTGCTGCAGAACATGAGCCGTGACGAAGCCGAAGCGGTTATTGCCCACGAAATCAGCCATATCGCCAACGGTGACATGGTGACCATGACCCTGATTCAGGGCGTGGTGAACACCTTCGTGATCTTCATCTCCCGTATTCTGGCGCAGATCGCGGCAGGCTTTATGGGCGGAAACCGTGACGAAGGTGAAGAGAGCAACGGCAACCCGCTGATCTACTTCGCCGTTTCGATGGTTCTGGAACTGGTATTCGGTATTCTGGCCAGCATCATCACCATGTGGTTCTCCCGCCACCGTGAATTCCACGCGGATGCCGGCTCGGCGAAGCTGGTTGGTCGTGAGAAGATGATTGCCGCGCTGCAGCGTCTGAAAACCAGCTATGAGCCGCAGGAAGCGAACAGCATGATGGCCTTCTGCATTAACGGTAAATCCAAATCGCTGAGCGAGCTGTTTATGTCTCACCCGCCGCTGGATAAACGTATCGAAGCGCTGCGCAGTGGGGAATACCTGAAGTAACGCTAAGAACCCTAATAAGCCGGGCAGGAGAACTCTCCGCCCGGCTTTTTTTATGCCTGAACCCTGGGCTGGGTCACACGCAGGCCGCTGACGACCGCCGCGAGCGAGGCAAGGGCACCCGCGGTGAGAAGCGCAACATGGTTGCCGTTTTGCCCGGCGAGGTTAAACATCAGGGCGACCAGCGCCGCGCCGCTGCTTTGCCCCAGAAGGCGCGCGGTTCCCAGCATGCCGCTGGCACCACCGCTCCGATGGCGCGGCGCGGAGGTGATGATGGTGTGATTATTAGGGGACTGGAACAGGCCAAACCCTGCGCCGCACAGGATCATGCGCCAGATGATGTCCAGATCGGTTGGCGAGGACGGTAGCAGCGCCAGCGCGAAAAGGCCTGTCGCCATCACCGCAAGCCCCGATGCTCCCAGGAAACCGGCATGGACGCGTTCAATTAAGTAACCTGCCAGCGGCGCCATCACCATGGTCGCCAGCGGCCAGGGGGTTAACAGCAGGCCGGTCTCCACTTCTGAACGGCCGACCACGCTCTGCAGAAAGAAGGGCAGAGAAACCAGAGCCAGCATTTGGGCGCAGAACGAGCAGACAGACGTGCAAATGGAGAGGGAAAAGAGGGGAATACGCAGCAGATCGACCGGCAGTAAAGGCACAGGGAGAGTGAGCTGGCGGCGAACAAAGAAGAAGCCGATCGCCAGCAGGGCGATGAGCTCCGCGGCGGTAAGCATCAGAGACTGTCCCTGCGCAAAGCCGCTCAGCGCCGTAATCAGCAGGCCAAAGGTCAGGGCATTCATCACCGCACTCGCCACATCGAATCGCGGCATGGTGCTTTTAGGGCCGTTAGCGGGAAGAAAGCGCAGGGCAAAGAATATAGCGACAATGCCCAGCGGCACGTTAATAGCAAACAGCCATTGCCATGACGCAACGGAAAGGATCGCCGCCGCAATAGTTGGCCCGGCGGCGGAAGAGACGGCGACAATAAACGAGTTTATCCCCATGCCGCGCCCCAGATGACGCTGCGGATAAATTAAGCGGATCAACGCCGTGTTTACGCTCATGAGCGCCGCGCCGCCAAAACCCTGCGCGATGCGGGCAAGCGTCAGGGTATGCAGTGAATCTGAAAGGGCGCATAGCAAGGACGTGAAGGTGAAAACCACCAGACCGCACTGATACACCCGACGGTAACCGAACATATCGCCCAGGAAAGAGAACGAGAGCAGGGAAACCACAATCGCAATCTGATAGGCGTTAACGATCCATATCGAACTGGCGGGAGAGGCATGCAGGTCGCTGGCGATGGTTGGCAGGGCAACGTTCGCAATTGCGCCGTCAAGGACGGCCATTGAGATACCGATAATGATGGTCGCTATAGCGCCATACCGCTGGGGTAAAGGCAGGCCATCGGAAAGGGTCTTTTCCATTAGGATTAAAAAAGCTCAGCGTGAAATTATTCTCAGGGTAACTATTTTAGCATTGTTACAGCTGCGATATGTCGCAGATTTGTAACGAAGTAAACGTGGATTGATTGCAGGTGACATGACGGGAACTTATAATAAAAACCGGTTCTGATTTTTATAAAACACTCTCTATGAGGTGGTAAATGGCTATTGCGGATTTGGATAAACAGCCAGATTCTGTTTCTTCCGTGCTGAAGGTGTTTGGCATCTTACAGGCGCTGGGGGAAGAGCGTGAAATAGGTATTACAGAGTTGTCGCAGCGCGTGATGATGTCTAAAAGCACCGTATATCGCTTTTTGCAAACCATGAAGTCGCTGGGCTACGTTGCCCAGGAAGGCGAATCTGAAAAATACTCTCTGACGCTGAAGCTGTTTGAGCTGGGTGCCCGTGCGCTACAAAATGTTGACCTGATCCGCAGCGCCGATATTCAGATGCGTGAAATCTCTCGCCTGACCAAAGAGACCATTCATCTCGGCGCACTGGATGAAGACAGCATTGTTTACATCCATAAAATCGACTCCATGTACAATCTGCGCATGTACTCGCGCATTGGTCGTCGCAACCCGCTCTACAGCACCGCGATTGGTAAGGTTCTGCTGGCGTGGCGCGATCGTGAAGAAGTGAAGCAGATCCTCGAAGGCGTGGAATACAAGCAAAGTACTTCACGAACCATTACCAGTACGGACGCGCTGTTAACGGTGCTCGATCGCGTACGCGAGCAGGGGTATGGCGAAGATAACGAAGAGCAGGAAGAAGGGCTGCGCTGCATCGGCGTTCCGGTGTTTGACCGCTTTGGCGTAGTAATCGCGGGCTTAAGTATCTCCTTCCCAACCTTACGCTTCTCCGAAGAGCGCCTGCATGAGTATGTGGCTATTCTGCACACTGCCGCACGTAAGATTTCTGAACAAATGGGTTATCACGACTACCCGTTTTAATCTCTGCTCGCATAAAAAAACGCCGCATCTGTTGCGGCGTTTTTTATATCAGTCATGTCACCGGCTGATTAGCCATTATCAATCACGACGGATGTCTTTCGCAGGACCGGACAGTTGGTCAAGCCAACGATCCCGCTGTCAGTATGCAAATATTGCGCAGTGCTCACGCCCTGTGCTGTTAAATATTTACATTGAATCCCTAACCCGGCTGCGTTTTCGGTGCTTCCCACAAGCACGCCATAACCCGTAAGCAGAAGGCCAATCCAGACGATGGCCAGTGCAATAATTGTTCGAATGATTAAGCGCATCATTAACCTCTTTTGTCGTTGTTATCATAAAGCTAGCCTAAACGGTTTACACGATGAAACAAGTGCAGGATTCTGAAAAAAGTGCGATGGCGGTACAGTTAGTCCTTGTTTAAGATAAGCGTGATAACCTCGTTACATCAGGTTTTTAGACGGAGTGTGGAGTGAAAAAAATACGCTGGGTAATTCTGATTATCGTGCTGATAGCGTGCGTGGTGTTATGGACGCAGACGATCAATGTGATGTGCGATCAGGATGTACAGTTTTTTAGCGGCGTTTGCGCAATCAATAAGTTTATTCCGTGGTAATACGCATTTTTTCTCAAGGTGATTTCCTTCCTTCGCGCCAGTGGTAAAATAGATGTTTTTATTGAGGTGGTGAAATGGGTGAGTTACTGAATTCAGGGCTGCTGAATATGGCATCCCTGATGATTTCTTTGGTTGTTCTGCTTGTGGGCCTGGTCATCTGGTTTTTCGTGAACCGCGCCAGTTCCCGTACTAACGAGCAGATTGAACTGCTGGAAGCGCTGCTCGATCAGCAAAAACGTCAGAATGCGCTGCTACGCCGTCTGTGTGAGGCTAACGAACCGGAAGAGAAAGACGCGCCGAAAGACGCGGTTGCTGAAGATAACAAAGACGAAGACGACTTTATCCGCCTGGTGGCTGAGCGTTAATCTTTTTATGCTGGGAGGTGGCTGTGGTCTGGAAAAATCCCTGGTATGACCCCTCCCTGAAACATCACACCCCGAACGGTTTTCGTAATACCGATCCTGTCGGACATCAACCCGGCGATGTTGACCGCTGGCGTAAAGCGCGTAAAGAGGCCGGTTTACCGAAGCCACCCGCGCTGGGCTATGAAGACTTTATCCAACAGTGGTGGCAACCGGTTGAGCTTACGCAACCTCATGAAGATGGGGTATGGTGGCTGGGACACGCGAGCGTAATGCTGCAGCTGGACGGCAATATCATCCTTACCGATCCGGTTTTTTCACGGCGCGCTTCTCCACTCCCTTTCCTGGGACCACAGCGCAAAACGCCTCCCGCGCTGTCAGTCAGTCAACTCAATCAGCTTGATGCGGTCGTCATCTCCCATAATCATTACGATCATCTTGATGATGCGACCATTCGCCGTATTCTCAAACGCTTCCCCGAGGTCAGTTTTTTTGTTCCGCTGGGCCTGGCCGACTGGTTTCGCCGCCGGGGGGCAAAACGCGTGGTTGAGCTCGACTGGTGGCAGAGCTTTACCTGGCAGGGGATGACGCTGACCGCCGTACCGGCACAGCACTGGAGTATGCGCACGCCATGGAACCGCAATCGCTCATTATGGTGCGGCTGGGTTATGGAAGGTCGACATCATCGTTTCTGGTTCAGCGGAGATACGGGGTATTCGCCTGAACTGCTGTTGATACCTGAACGCGTTGGCCATATCGATGCTGCCGCGTTACCAATAGGTGCCTATGCCCCACGATGGTTCATGGCTGTCCATCATATGGATCCGCAATCTGCGGTGGCATTGTGGCAGCAGCTGGGTTGTCCTCTGGCGTTTCCCATTCACTGGGGCGTGTTTGAACTGGCAGATGAAGCCCTCGATGAACCTGTGCGGGAGTTAACTGACGCGCTAGATAATTTAGCACCGGTTAATCATTCTTTCAGGATACTGAAAGTTGGTGAATATTTATCCTTATAAACGAAGCGATAAGGTAGTGCATATATTCTGTATGTAAACGCGTGCAGGAATGTTTTATTTTTATCGAAACGTTTTGCTTGCCTTCTTTTGATGCAGAGTCATAAAAATTTCATTATTTTGGTGCATAACACTGTTTATTAGCTGGTGCATTTTAATACAGTTCGGCGCGGGTTATTAACGGTGTTTTTTCTCTGAAACAATTTGGTCGCGTTACAATGATTTAAGCATAAGTTTTCACAAAATGTTCTAACTCAATCAGGACGTAAGATTTCTTTTCCCGGTTGCTGGACGCTTCGTAATGATTGAGCTATGTTAAAAAAGTCTTAGATTACAGCGCTTGTGAAAGCAACGCTGGGTCTTTGTTACGCAGCTGAGCTGTCTGTGAGTGATGCGCATAATTGTGCAAAACCTGACAGGCACTGTTCGAATTTGTGCGGCGGATCGAGACATGTTTAAAAATGGCTTGCCATATTAAACATAGTGTGTGATAACACGTTTTGGGTCAAACGAGGTACAGTTCTGTTTATGTGTGGCATTTTCAGTAAAGAAGTCCTGAGTAAACACGTTGTCGTTGAATACCGCTTCTCTGCCGAACCTTATATTAGTGCCTCATGCAGTAATGTCTCAGTTTTATCTCAGTTAATGCCTGCGGGCTAAGAAAACACTCTAAGGAATTTTGCAAAATGGCAAAGATTAAAGGTCAAGTTAAGTGGTTCAACGAGTCTAAAGGTTTTGGTTTCATTACTCCTGCTGACGGCAGCAAAGACGTGTTCGTACACTTCTCTGCAATCCAGGGTAACGGCTTCAAAACTCTGGCTGAAGGCCAGAACGTTGAGTTCGAAATTCAGGATGGCCAGAAAGGCCCAGCTGCAGTTAACGTAACTGCTATCTGATCGAACCGCTGCTGACTGAAGCGCTTAGCACTTCAATCTCAGACATAAAGCCTCGCATAATGCGGGGCTTTTTTATGTCCCTTATCTTTCAAAATATTACCATTCGCGGTCTTGTTAGTAACTTGTTGCAAAGCTGCGAGGTTAGTAGCACTGTTTTGCCACCTTAAACCCATCTTTTCCCGTTAAATCAGGGCGTTGTTTAACAGTCCTGGGGTTCAGGTGAAGAAGAAATTGATAACGACCGCTGGCAATTTCACGCCAGCGCGTTTTGTGCTGCTCTGTTTAGCTATTTTTTGTAGTCTGGCTTTTTTGCTGGGCCGCGTTGCCTGGCTGCAAATCATCAAGCCTGACAATCTGGTGAAGCAGGAAGATATGCGCTCCCTTCGCCAGCTGGCGATTGATGCGCCGCGCGGCATGATAATGGATCGCGAAGGTCGCCCTCTGGCGGTGAGCGTGCCCGTCCGGGCCGTCTGGGCCGATCCTAAAACGGTGCTGGCAAAAGGAGGCGTTGGCATTGACGAACGCTGGCAGGCGTTGGCAAATGCGCTGCATCTCTCCCTGGGCACACTTTCGGCGCGAATCAACGCCAACCCGCAGGGGCGTTTTATTTATCTTGCCCGTCAGGTCGATCCCGCACAGGCAAAGTGGATCGATAAGCTGAATCTGCCCGGCATCAATTTACGCGATGAATCCCGCCGTTTTTATCCTGCCGGCCATGTGGCAGCGAACCTGATTGGCTTCACCAATATTGACGGGCAGGGCATTGAAGGCGTGGAAAAAAGCTTCAATGCGCAGCTGACCGGCAAGGCCGGAGTGCGGCAGGTAAGGGAAGACCGCTACGGCCGAGTGGTTGAAAACCTGACGGAAGTGGCGCCCGCGCCGGCGCATAACATCCAGTTAAGTATCGACGAGCGGCTGCAAACCATCACCGAAGATGCGCTCAATAATGCCGTGGCCTGGAACAAGGCCGAGTCTGGCGCATCGGTGCTAATTAATATCCCAACCGGGGAAATACTCGCCATGGCGAGCTATCCGGATTTCAACCCCAATAATCGGGAAGGCGCGACGATCAACGATTTCCGTAATCGCGCCATCAGCGATACGTTCGAACCCGGTTCGACGGTCAAGCCGCTGGTGCTGATGACGGCTCTGCAGCAGGGCCTGGTCCAGCCGGACAGCGTGATTGACACTCACCCGTATACCCTTGCCGGGCATCGTATCCGCGACGTGGGATATTATCCTGAACTGACGATGACCGGGATCCTGCAAAAATCGAGCGACACCGGAGTTTCCCGACTGTCCCTTGCAATGCCTGTCCAGCATCTAATTGATACTTATAGAAACTTTGGGTTTGGCACGAATACGGGGCTTGGCTTAACGGGTGAGAGCTCGGGGCTGTTGCCAAATCGTAAATACTGGAGCCAGCTCGATCGTGCGACCTTTGCCTTCGGCTACGGGCTGATGGTGACGCCGCTCCAGCTGGCGCACGTCTACGCCACGATCGGTGGCTTCGGGCTCGAGCGACCTCTCTCGATTACGCGTATCGATCCACCCGTTATCGGGCACCGCGTCATGCCGGAAGAGATCGCGCACGAGGTGGAGCACATGATGGAGAGCGTTGCGCTGCCCGGCGGCGGGGGCGTTAAGGCTGCCGTTCGTGATTACCGGGTGGCGGTGAAAACCGGTACGGCGAAGAAAATTGACGACAGCGGGAAGTACGTCGATAAATACGTCGCCTATACGGCCGGCGTTGCGCCCGCCAGCGATCCGCGTTTTGCCCTGGTGGTGGTCATTAACGATCCGCAAAATGGTGCCTACTACGGCGGTGCCGTTTCCGCGCCTGTATTCAGCGAGATTATGGGTAACGTGCTGCGTCTGGAGAATGTGAAACCTGACGGGTTACCGGCGGGCTCCGATCACCTTATCGTAATGCGTTAACCGGGCGTTTATAACCAGGGCGAATAGCGGTACACTTCGCCCTTTGATTATGCTCCGGAGTCACCATGTCCTTCAGCTGTCCCCTTTGCCACGCCCCCCTGACGCATTCAGATAAAAGTTATACCTGTCCGCAGGGGCATCAGTTTGATATGGCAAAAGAAGGCTACGTGAATCTTCTGCCGGTGCAGCATAAGCGCTCCCGCGATCCAGGCGACAGTGCAGAGATGATGCAGGCGCGCCGCGCGTTTCTGGATGCCGGGCACTATCTGCCGCTGCGGGAGACCGTCGCGCAGATGCTGAATGACATCCTGCCGGGTTCAGCCACCGCCATGCTCGATATCGGCTGCGGGGAAGGGTACTACACCGCACGCTTTGCCGGGATCGCCCTTGAGAAGGGCGCGTTGACATTCGGTCTGGACGTGTCGAAAGTGGCCATTCGCGCGGCGGCAAAGCGTTACGCGGACGTGACGTTCTGCGTGGCATCCAGCCACCGGCTGCCGTTTGACGATGCCAGCATGGACGCTGTTATCCGCATTTACGCGCCCTGCAAGGCGGAAGAGCTGGCTCGCGTGGTGAAGCCGGGCGGATGGGTGGTCACCGTAACGCCGGGCCCGCGTCATCTGATGGAGCTGAAAGGGCTGATCTACGACGAAGTGCGTCTCCATGCCCCTCATTCTGAACAGCTGGCCGGTTTTAGCCTGAAGCAGGAGCAAAGCGTGGCGTATGAAATGACGCTGAAAGGGGAAGAGGCCACCGCGTTGCTGCAGATGACGCCGTTCGCGTGGCGGGCAAAACCGGAAGTGTGGGAAGCGTTAGCTGTACAATCAATATTTAACTGCCAGACGGATTTCAGTATCCACGTCTGGCAGCGCGAAGATTAACCGGCGAAGTGTGCCCAGAGGATCTGGGCTCCAATGCCAATCAGCACAATTCCTCCCAGGATCTCGGCGCGTTTACCCAGCAGCGGGCCGATAAACCGTCCTACCATCATGCCCAGCGTGGACATGATCAGCGTTGCGCAGCCGATGGCCAGCGCGGTGGCAATAATATTGACCTGCAGGAATGCCAGACCGACGCCGACGGCCATCGCATCAAGGCTGGTGGCAATCGCCGTGGTGACCAGCAGCCAGAACCCGTGGCGGTGCTGCGGTTCCTCGTCTTCATCATCACCGCCGCGAAAACCTTCAATCACCATTCGGCCGCCGAGAAACACCAGCAGTACGAAGGCAATCCAGTGGTTCCACTCCAGCACGAACTGGCTGGCGAGCATGCCAAGTCCCCAACCGATAAGCGGCGTAAGCGTTTCGATAGCACCAAAAATGAGGCCGGTACGCAGGGCTTCTGAGAACTTAGGTTTGTGGAGCGTGGCGCCTTTTCCGATGGAAGCAGCAAATGCGTCCATGGACATGCCAAAAGCGAGAAGGATCGTAGCGGAGATATTCATAACAGCGTCCAGACCGGGGATATCCATATGACACATCACTGCCCCCAGTAAACAGCAGTTGATGTATCTATGGTCTCGCCTGATCGCGCCGCACATAAGATGTGCTGTCAGCGATCCGTACGCGCCACGTTTTTCAACGAGTATGTTGACACGTACATTTCCTGCGAACAGGAAATCGGCTACTCCCCAACGACGGGCGCAACCTTAACATATTTTGAGAATATAAAACAACAACGAAGAGGCATTATTTAAAATGCTTGGTGATAACGATTTTCATTTGTCTTTAAGCGTGAACGTATCGTTAACAAATAGAGAACAAATTAACGAAGGGGATATAGCTTTGGCTATATTTCTTGCGCAAGATAAACACAGAATATAGCCATTGCTATATATTTAAGTCATTGAGTTTTAACGAGTAACTTGTAGATCTTTTCCAGGTCGTCAATATTCTTCACCCGAACAAGCAGGCGGCGTTGTTCTAATTGCATCACCAGCACACCGTCTTCGGATAAATTCATCTCTTTAATACGGTTATATTCTATCCACACATTGGCGAAGAAAAATCCGCGGGATTTAAAAATGATTTTCGGCGTGCGGATCCAGAACAGATAAACCGCCATTAATGCCAGCGCACATAATAACCATGTGGTTAATATTGCACCATGACTGGTGACGTTATTGTAAATAAGAATAGCGATGAGACCCGCGAAGATAAACGCATCCACGCGCCCGCGTCGCAGAAGGGGAAGGGAGAGCAGCGTCTCGCCGTGACGGCGGGGCATGATGAATTCGTCATAGATCGCGTAAGCCAGAAGGGCAGCAATAAATAAAACCAGTACGATGTCCGTGACAGTCATTCATCCTCCAGATAAAAAAAACCGGGGGCAAGCCCCCGGCCTATAGCATTGAAGCTTACAGACCCAGCAGGCCGACAGCGTAGCCCGCGATACCGATGACGAAGAAGCCAACGATAATCCACAGCGGGTTCACTTTCTTACGCAGCAGCCACATGCAGGCGAAGGTTAACAGCAGCGGTACCAGGCCAGGCATCAGCTGGTCCAGAATCGTCTGCACGGTGGTGACGCGCGTCTGACCATCCTGACCGGTGATGGTCGATACCACCAGCGGGATGTTCACGTGCGTCCACTTGTTAACCAGCGCCCCCATGACAAACAGGCCGAGGATTGACGCCCCCTCAGTCAGTTTCTGCAGGAAGCCGCCGCCCATGTCCTTAACGATGTCCACCCCTTTACGGTAACCGTAGGCCACACCGTAGTAACGGGTCAGCAGGCGCACGGCGTTGAACAGGATGAAAAACAGCAGCGGGCCAAGCAGGCTGCCGCTCATCGCGATACCGGCACCCAGCGCCGCGAAGACCGGACGCACGGTGCCCCAGAAGATTGGGTCACCGACACCGGCCAGCGGACCCATCAGGCCGACTTTGATACCGTTGATGGCACCATCGTCAATCTCTGCGCCGTTCGCACGCTGTTCTTCCATCGCCAGCGTTACGCCCAGAACCGGAGCCGCTACGTAAGGATGGGTGTTAAAGAATTCCAGGTGACGCTTGATCGCCTGACGGCGCGCTTCGTTGTTTTCCGGGTACAGGCGCTTGATCGCTGGCACCATGGAGAAGCAGAAGCCCAGCGCCTGCATACGTTCGAAGTTCCATGAACCCTGAAACAGGTTAGAACGGATGAACACGCCACGAATATCACCCGGAGTGAGTTTTTTCTCGGTGGTAGTTTTTGTCATATCAACCATTTCGCTCACCTGTTAGTCCAGTTCGTTATCGAGATCGTTGTTACCAGCAGCCTGCGCTGGGGCACCCGCAACGCGGTTATATTTCGGGCTGAGCTGGATGTAGAGAATCGCCATCACCGCGCCAATCACACCCAGTGCAACCAGGTTGAAGTTGGTGAAGGCAGCGGTCACGAAGCCGAGGTAGAAGAACGGCATCAGGTAGCCTGCGCGCATCATGTTGATGACCATCGCATAACCGACAACTACGATCATACCGCCCGCGATGTTCAGACCGCCGGTGACCACTTCTGGAATGGCGTTCAGCATGCTCTGCACTTCACTGGTACCAACAGAGATCGCCACGATAACCGCCGGGATCGCGATACGCATCGCCTGCAGGAACAGGGATGATACGTGGATCCACGACAGTGCCGTGAGGTTGCCGTTTTCGGCCGCCTTATCCGCCGCGTGCTGGAAGGCAACGGTGATAGTACGAACGATGATGGTCAGAACCTGGCCAGCTGCTGCCAGCGGGATCGCCAGCGCGATACCGGCACCAATACTCTGGTGACCGGCAATAACCAGAACGGTCGAAATGATAGAGGCCAGAGCGGCATCGGGCGCAACCGCTGCGCCGATGTTCATCCAGCCCAGGGCTATCATTTCCAGGGTACCACCGATGATGATACCGGTTTTCATGTCACCCAGAACGGCCCCAATCAGCGTACAGGCCACCAGAGGGCGGTGGAACTGAAATTCATCAAGTACGGATTCCATACCCGCAATACATGCGACGACGAACACCAGCACAATCTGAAGAGTGGTAATCTCCATTGCACTTCTCCTATTACATAAACTTTATATGAGAACCGGCGCGGGCTTATTTCCCAACTTTGCCGATCAAATCCATCATTTTCAGTTTTTGATCCGTGGAAACCTTACGGGCTTCCAGTTCAATACCGCGCGCATTCAGCTTGTTGAATGCCTCGATATCTTTCGCATCGACTGAAATGGCGTTGTTGACCTGCGTTTTGCCCTGACGGAATGCCATACCACCAATGTTCACAGAGGTGATTTTCACGCCGCCTTCAACAATGCGCTCAACGTCTGTCGGGTTAGTGAACAGGAGCATCACGCGTTCACCCGCGTATTTCGGGTTGTTGTACACGCGGATCATCTTGGCGACATCCACGACGTGCGCGGTAACGCCAGGAGGAGCAACCTGAGTCAGAAGGGTTTTACGAACGGTATCGGCGGCCACTTCGTCGCTGACCACGATAATGCGTCGAACGTTGGTCTCTTTGGTCCAGCGCGTGGCGACCTGGCCGTGGATTAAGCGGTCATCAATACGCGCCAGGCCGATAACCATGTAATCGTTCGGACCCATCGGTTTTGCCGGTGCTGCCGCTTTTGGTGCCGCTGCAGGCGCAGGGGCGGGTTTTTCAACTGGCTGCGCCTTCAGGGCTTTTACCCCTTCGCGACCGGTTTCAACGGCCAGCGCCACCAGCTCATCGAACGCCGGATTGTCGTCGCGAGCCATGAAGGTTTCCACCAGCATGGGAATATTAACCCCGGCGACAACTTCATAGTGCTCTTTATCGACGACAATGCGGCTGGCGGCATTGAACGGGCTGCCGCCCCATGTATCAACGAGAAACAGCACGCCTTTGCTGGTATCCAGCTTCGCGAGTTGAGCATTGTACTTCTCTATCAGCGTCTCGGCGTTTTCACCGGGAACGAAATCGATCCAGCCGACGTTTTCCTGCTCGCCCAACAGCATCTCTGCCGTTTTGAGTAGCTGCTCAGCAGCCCAACCATGTGTGCCTATGACAATAGCAATGGTCACTTGCTACCTCCTTTTATTATCATTAATACGCCTGCCAGGCAGCCGTACTGAGAATCGTATTGGCGAACCGAATCGATTCAGATAAGGGTTAGAGTTCAAAAAAACTAAGACTTCCGCGAATTATTTTAGATAGTGAAAAAATAATTTATGTGATGAAGATCCGTAATTTAGCCACGCGTTACAGATTTATCTGTAGCGTAAAGCCGCTGTGTTACAGAACTTTGCAAAGGAACGTAAATCTTTGCTAAAAACACAGTGTCTCTGATATGTTTAGCCTCCGTTTAATAGTTCAGGAGTATAGGGCTACAGCCCACTATATGGACCGTCACCGACGTCAGTCATCTGCCAGGCCATTTCGCGCCTTATTCACCGGCGATCCTCGCCACGTATCGACTCTGTTTACCTCTGTTTTGCCCACGTTGAGTGGGGCACCGTTTCGTCATTCCTTTAGCAGGAGCTTGTCATGGAATTCTTAATGGACCCGTCAATCTGGGTGGGATTGCTCACGCTGGTGGTGCTCGAGATTGTTCTCGGCATTGATAACCTGGTGTTTATCGCCATCCTCGCGGACAAACTGCCGCCAAAACAGCGTGATAAAGCGCGACTGATTGGTCTCTCGCTGGCGCTGGTTATGCGACTGGGGCTGCTCTCCGTCATCTCCTGGATGGTCACGCTGACCAAACCGCTGTTCTCCGTCATGGACTACACCTTCTCCGGGCGTGATTTAATCATGCTGATCGGGGGGATATTCCTGCTTTTCAAAGCGACGACGGAGCTACACGAGCGGCTGGAAAACCGTCAGCACGATGATGGGCACGGTAAGGGCTATGCCAGCTTCTGGGTGGTAGTGATGCAGATCGTGGTGCTTGATGCGGTCTTCTCGCTGGATGCGGTGATCACGGCGGTCGGCATGGTGAATCATCTGCCGGTAATGATGGCGGCTGTTGTCATTGCGATGGCGGTAATGCTTCTGGCCTCGAAGCCGCTGACGCGCTTCGTTAACCAGCATCCAACGGTGGTCGTGCTGTGCCTGAGCTTCCTGCTGATGATTGGCCTGAGCCTGGTGGCGGAAGGTTTTGGCTTCCATATTCCGAAAGGCTACCTGTACGCCGCGATTGGCTTCTCGATCCTGATCGAGCTGTTCAACCAGATTGCGCGCCGTAACTTTATTAAGCAGCAGTCGAATCAGCCGCTGCGCGCCCGTACCGCAGATGCGATACTGCGCCTGATGGGCGGTCGTCGTCAGGTGAACGTCCAGTCTGATTCCGAAAACCATAACCCGGTTCCGGTCCCGGAAGGGGCGTTTGTGGAGCAAGAACGCTATATGATCAACGGCGTGCTCTCCCTGGCCTCCCGTTCGCTGCGCGGCATCATGACGCCGCGTGGGGAGATCAGCTGGGTCGATGCAAACCTGAGCGTGGATGAAATTCGCCAGCAGCTGCTCTCTTCTCCGCACAGCCTGTTCCCGGTGTGTCGCGGAGAGCTGGATGAGATCATCGGCGTCGTGCGGGCGAAAGAGATGCTGGTGGCCCTGGAAGAGGGCTTCAACGTGGAAGCCGTTGCCGCCGCGTCACCTGCGATTGTCGTGCCGGAAACGCTGGATCCTATCAACCTGCTCGGGGTGCTGCGCCGCGCTCGCGGTAGCTTTGTTATCGTCACCAACGAGTTTGGCGTGGTGCAGGGGCTGGTTACGCCGCTGGACGTGCTGGAAGCGATTGCCGGTGAATTCCCGGATGCCGACGAAACGCCTGAGATCGTTGCCGACGGTGAAGGCTGGCTGGTTAAAGGTACCACCGACCTGCACGCGCTCTCGCACACGCTGGGGCTGGAAAACGTGATCAACGATGAAGAAGACATCGCGACCGTTGCCGGTCTGGTTATCGCCGTTAACGGGCAAATCCCGCGCGTCGGAGATGTGATCGAGCTGGGGCCGCTGCACATTACGATCGTTGAAGCCAACGACTATCGCGTTGATATGGTTCGTATTGTTAAAGAACAATCAGCCCACGACGAAGATGAGTAAGCCGGCTTAGCGCAGCGGCATTAAGGGCACGATGTGCCCGTTATGATGCGCTGGCGGGGACGCGCTCCCCGCCAGCCACTTCGGAAAATCCCGTAGCGGCATGGGCCGCGCATAGAAAAACCCCTGCAGGACAGGTACGCCATGGCGGCGCAAGTAGCGCGCCTGCTCCTCCGTCTCGACCCCTTCAGCAACCAGTTCGATATTCAGCCGCTGACCCAGCGCAATAATCATATCCGTCACCGTCGAGTTCACGGCGTCGGTGCCGATGGCGGTGGTAAACGACTGGTCGATTTTCAGCACGTCCGGGTGAAGCTTTTCGAGCCAGGAGAGGGAGCTGTTCCCGGTACCAAAATCGTCAATGGCCAGCTTCACCCCTTTGCGATGCAGCTCGCGCACGATGCGATAATCCGCATCCAGCAGCGCATCCCGTTCCGTGAGTTCAATCACCAGCTGCTGGCGCGGACTGGCGCTGAACCAGAGGCGATTCAGGTCCTGTATCAACACCGCGTGACGGAAATGGCTGGCGGCGACGTTAATACCGATGTGAAAACCGGCGCTGGAAGGAAAGTAGCCTATCTGGCGCACCGTTTCGGCGATGACATAGCGGGTCAGAGGGACAATCTGGTTATGTTCTTCTGCCAGAGGGATAAATACCTCCGGGGTGATCCAACCCTGACGGGGGTTATTCCAGCGCAGCAGGATTTCCACGCCGGTGCACGCCTGGGTGCGGGCATTCACCAGCGGCTGGCAGAAAAGCTCAAATTCCCGCGCCGCAATGCCCATATCGATCTCCCACGTAAAGCTCATGCGGTTTGCCGTTGCCAGCCAGGCGAGATAGCCCAGCAGCAGGCTGAGCATGAGTCCAAGCGGCAGCTGGGCTGGCAGGCTTTTTAAGGCTAACTCTCCAGGGCCTGGCCCGCTGACCGTAATGGTGAAAGGGTTTCGGGTTGACGATTGCTGGAAAAGAGAACCTTCCTCATCAAAGGTCAGGCTGTCGCTGACGCGTTGTCCATAGCGCAGAAAGCGATCGCCTACGGTCAGCGCCACGTCATTGATGAGCGGGCGCTGGGGCTCAAGGATCATTTTGGCGATCAGATCGATATTGATGATTTCGATAACGCCAGCTTCACCGTCCTGTGAGACGGGATACCACTGGACCAATATCGGGCTATCTTTAAGCAGCCACTGGTCGGTCGATAAAATCAGCTTTGCCGTGCTGGCGGGGAGTTCTTTCAGGAAGTCGCGAACGGGCACGTTGCGGCTCCCGAAAATACTTGAGCAATACAGGATACCCTCGTTAATCAGGGCGATGGAGCGTACCGTCTGCAAAATGGCGGCCTGCTTTCGCAGCGCCAGGTGCGCCTGCGGGCAGGGCTGCCCCACCAGGGGCTGCAGCACGCTGCGGCGGTTCTCTAAAGAAAGCAGGACGTTATCAAGGGCGCGAACGGTGTGGCTGGTAAAATCGAGGATCCGCTGTTGGTTAACATTGCGCTGTGAAATAAAGCGAATGCCTAACGTCAGGATGAGCGTGAGGAGCGCAACCGTGACACAGACGATAACGCGTTTTCGGCGATAATTTTTAATGATCGTTTGTGCAGTTTGCATGAACGGTCGCCTGATAAGCCACCAGCCACAAAAGCCGGACGCAACAGTAAAAGTGTAGTGGGGAAAGCTGAAGGAGACGAGAAAGAAGAGGGAAATTCGCCCATCCGTTGCAGATGGGCGAAAGGCAGTATTAGTCGCACTGCACCTTAATGGCCAGGCCACCGCGGGACGTCTCGCGGTATTTCGCGTTCATGTCCTTGCCGGTTTCGTACATGGTTTCAATCACCTTATCCAGCGATACGCGAGGTTCGCTGGTACGGCGCATCGCCATACGTGAGGCGTTGATGGCTTTCACCGAGGCAATCGCGTTACGCTCGATGCACGGCACCTGCACCTGGCCCGCGACCGGGTCACAGGTCAGACCGAGGTTATGTTCCATACCGATTTCCGCCGCCACGCAGACCTGCTCAGGGCTTGCGCCCAGCAGCTCTGCCAGACCCGCCGCCGCCATGGAGCAGGCAACGCCGACTTCACCCTGACATCCCACTTCCGCGCCGGAGATGGAGGCGTTCATTTTGTACAGCGCACCGATGGCACCTGCCGCCAGGAAATAGCGGATATAGATGTCCGGCGTCACGGGCTCAATAAAGTGATCGTAATAGGCCAGCACTGCCGGAACGATACCGCACGCACCGTTGGTTGGCGCCGTCACGACGCGGCCACCGGCGGCGTTCTCTTCGTTAACCGCCAGGGCAAACATGTTTACCCAGTCGACCACGTTCATCGGGTCATTGGAGAACTTGTCCGTGGTCACCAGCATACGGCGCAGGGCAGAGGCACGACGCGGTACGCGCAGTGGACCCGGCAGAACGCCTTCGGTGTTCATCCCGCGGTCGATACAGGCGCGCATGGTTTGCCAGACGTTCGCAAAATAGTCTTCAATCTCTTTTTTGCTGTGCAGGGCCAGTTCGTTCTGCATCACCATGCCGGACAGTGAAAGACCGGTCTCTTTGCAGTAGCCCAGCATTTCGGTAGCCGATTTGAACGGGTACGGTACGCTGACGTCGCCGACGCTGTCTTTGCCAAAATGCTCTTCATCCACGATGAAGCCACCGCCGATGGAGTAGTACGTTTTGCTGTAAATCTCTTTTTCACCGCTGTAAGCGTGAATGGTCATGCCGTTTTCATGCAGCGGCAGGTTGTCGCTGCGAAAACGCATGCCGTCATCCTGCGGGAAATCGACTTCCTGCTGACCGTTTGCCAGCAGCAGGCGGCCGCGTGTTTCCACGTCGCGGATGAATGCCGGGATGGCATCAATATCTACGGTATCCGGCATATTGCCTGCCAGACCCATAATAATGGCGATATCGGTGTGGTGGCCTTTACCCGTTAATGACAGCGAGCCGTAAACATCCACGGCGACACGGGTAACGCTTTCCAGTAATCCTTTTTCGACCAGATCATCGACGAACTGTTTACCGGCCTTCATCGGGCCAACAGTATGGGAAGACGAAGGGCCAATTCCCACTTTGAACATGTCGAATATACTAATCACTTTCACACTCCTGACAGGGTTACCGGGGTTCCAGTAACGATGTTATAACTGCGCATAGTGTAAGAGGGAACACCGACCTCGGCTTAACTATTCACATGAATTAAACTAATGGTTAACGATGGGTTTTGCTAATAGCGCGACGCGGATCGCAAACCTGCAAAAAAGGGTGGAATGTAAAGTATAGTCAAGGTTTCAGGCCGATTTGCAGCGCCAGTTCGCGAATGATGCCCGCCGTCATGCCCCAGACAAAATAATGCTGATACCAGGACAACCAGACCCGATGGTCATGCCCGCGACGATGGATATCCAGCGGATGATAACGGCTTAGCCGGAGCGCCTCTTCAAGCGGCATTTCAAACACCGCAGACACCTCATCGACGCTGGCATGATACTGCAGGCCGGGCGGGATAATGCCCACCACCGGCGTGACCTGAAAACCGGTAACGCTGTCGACGGGCGGCAGCACGCCGATGACCTCCACAGCCTCCGGCGGAATGGCAACCTCTTCCTGCGCTTCCCGCAGCGCGGCGGCAATCAGCGAGGCGTCGGAGCTGTCTACTGCGCCACCCGGAAAGGCGACCTGACCCGCGTGCTTACGTAAATGGGGAGAACGCTGGGTGAGCAGCAGGCCCGGCTGCGCGCGACGCACGACCGGGATCAGCACGGCCGCCTGACGCTGATTCAGCGCCTCGCGGTTGACCTGCGGTCGTAATAGCTGAAAGCGAGATAAAAAATCGTCCAGCGTCAGGTTCTCTTTTTCCACCCGTGATTACTCCAGTTGTTTCAGGATATGGTTAACTTTATCAAAGGTTTCCTGATATTCCGCATCGACCTGGCTATCGGCAACAATGCCGCCCCCGGCCGAGCAGTAAAGGTTTCCGTCGCAGGCCGTCAGCGTGCGAATGGTAATGCTGGTATCCATGGTGCCGCACAGGCTGATATAGCCGATGCTGCCGCACCAGGCGTTGCGGCGGTGCGGCTCCAGCTCATCAATGATCTCCATCGCCCGCACCTTTGGCGCGCCGGTGATGGAGCCGCCCGGGAACGCGGCGCGGAGCAGATCGCAGGCGGTGCGAGAGGCAGGGAGACGCGCGGTAATGGTACTGACCAGATGATGCACCGCCGGGAAAGGCTCGACGACAAACAGTTCCGGCACGCGCACGCTGCCCGGTTCGGCGACGCGGCCAATGTCGTTACGCATCAGATCGACAATCATCAGGTTCTCGGCGCGGTCTTTCGGCGAGGCGGCCAGCTTTTCCGCCTGCTGGCGATCGGCGTCGGGATCGGCAAGACGCGGCAGAGTGCCTTTAATCGGACGGGTTTGAATCGTGCCCTCTGCCAGATGAATAAAACGCTCCGGAGACAGGCTGAGTATGGCCCCCCGTTCCAGACGGACAAACGCGCTGAACGGCGCCTTATTGCTGGCGTTAAGACGGGTAAATGCCTGCCACTCATCTCCCCGGTATGTCGCCTGGAAGCGCTGGGCGAGGTTAACCTGGTAGCAGTCACCGCTTTGCAGATACGCCTGAACGCGCGCGAATTTTTCGGCATACTCCGCTGCGCTCATATTTGAGCGCCAGCCGGAGGTGAGCGTGAACGTCTGTGCCGGTGCAGGCTGTTGCGCCTCCAGCCACGCCAGACGCGCCTGGACGTCATGATGGCTCAGCAGGGAAACCGCTTTTTTCTGGTGATCGACAATTAACGTCCAGTCATACAGCCCCACGGCCATGTCTGGCAGGGAAATATCTGCCTGCGCATGCTCCGGCAGCGTTTCGAAACGGCGACCCAGATCGTAGCCAAACAGGCCCAGTGCGCCCCCCTGAAAAGGGAAGTCCGGGTTCGGCGCAGCAGATAAGCCCAGCGCGTTAATGGCTTGCTGCAGCTGCTTCAGGGGATCGTCCGTTAACGACAGGTCATCGGTTGTCAGCGTCTTTAGCGGATCTGCCACCAGAATGTCGAAGCGGCTATAGGGATGGTCCGCATGGCCGGAATGCAGCAGCATCGCATACGGAAGATGGCTCAGGCGGGCAAACCAGAATTCAGCGGCGTCTGCACGCCAGGGCAAGGTAATAACAGTGGGGAAGCGCATGTTCATGTGTGGCATACTACCGGGCAGCGTGAAATAATTAGCGCAAATAATTTAGCAGGAGTTGACGATGTTTGCAGGTTTACCTTCTCTGAGCCATGAACAGCAGCAGAAAGCGGTTGAGCGAATTCAGGAACTGATGTCCCAGGGGATGAGCAGCGGACAGGCGATTACGGTTGTCGCTCAGGAGATTCGCGCCAGTCATTCCGGCGAGCGGATCGTGGCGCGATTCGAAGATGAAGATGAAGATCCAGAGGAGTAATCGGGCTTACACCGCCGCGATAATCTTGATCTCAACCTTATACTCCGGTTTCATCAGCGTGGCCTGTACGGTGCAGCGTACAGGCGCGTGACCCGCCACCACCCATGCATCCCAGGCTCTGTTCATCGCCGCGAAATCATCTTTGTTTGCCAGGAAAATCGTCGCATCCAGAATGCGGGATTTGTCGCTGCCCTGTTTTTCCAGCACCGCATCAATCTGTGCCAGGGTGTTAGCCGTCTGCTCGAACGCATCCGCGTCCAGGTTAGCCGGTACGCCGGTGTAGTAAAGCGTCTGGTTATGGATCACCACATCAGACCAGCGGGCTTCGGCATCAATGCGCACAATTGTCATAAACGTTTCCTCGTTATTTTTCGTCGTCAGGCGGCAAGACTGCCATATTGTTCTCCTGTCGTCACTATTTGGGGTGGCACAGGAGAGGATGGGCTGACATAATCCCTGTGCAAAAATACAGTGAGAGAGCACCGTGGCAGACGATTTTTCCCCTGAAGGTCAATTAGCGCAGGCTATTCCCGGCTTCAAGCCCCGTGAGCCTCAGCGCCAGATGGCGCACGCCGTTGCACGCGCCATCGATAAGGCTCAGCCGCTGGTGGTCGAAGCCGGAACCGGCACGGGTAAAACGTATGCTTACCTTGCTCCGGCGCTGCGCGCGAAGAAGAAGGTGATTATTTCCACCGGTTCGAAGGCGCTGCAGGATCAGCTCTACAGCCGCGATTTGCCCACGGTGGCGAAAGCGCTGAAATACAAGGGACGTCTGGCCCTGCTGAAGGGGCGCTCCAACTATCTCTGTCTGGAACGTCTTGAGCAGCAGGCGCTGGCGGGCGGCGACCTGCCGGTGCAAACCCTCAGCGACGTTATTATCCTTCGCGCCTGGGCGAACCAGACTGAAGAGGGCGATATCAGCACCTGCGCGAGCGTGCCGGAAGACTCGCCTGCCTGGCCGCTGGTGACCAGCACCAACGACAACTGCCTCGGCAGCGACTGTCCGCTGTATAAAGACTGCTTTGTGGTGAAGGCGCGCAAAACGGCGATGGATGCGGATGTGGTGGTGGTGAACCACCATCTGTTCCTCGCGGATATGGTCGTCAAGGACAGCGGTTTCGGCGAGCTGATCCCGGAGGCGGACGTGATGATTTTCGACGAAGCCCACCAGCTTCCGGACATCGCCAGCCAGTACTTCGGCCAGTCGCTTTCCAGCCGCCAGCTGCAGGATCTGGCGAAAGATTTCACCATCGCTTACCGGACCGAACTCAAAGATACCCAGCAGCTGCAGAAGTGCGCCGACCGTCTGGCCCAAAGCGCGCAGGATTTCCGCTTACAGCTCGGCGAGCCGGGCTATCGCGGCAACCTGCGCGAGCTGCTGGCGGACAAAAACATCCAGCGCGCGCTGCTGCTGCTCGATGATGCCCTGGAACTCTGCTACGACGTGGCAAAACTGTCCCTCGGCCGCTCCGCGCTGCTGGACGCGGCCTTCGAACGCGCCACGCTCTATCGCGGGCGGCTCAAGCGGCTGAAAGAGATTAACCAGCCGGGGTTCAGCTACTGGTATGAGTGCACCTCGCGGCACTTCACGCTGGCGCTCACGCCGCTGACGGTGGCCGATAAATTTAAAGAGGTGATGGCGCAAAAGCCGGGGAGCTGGATCTTCACCTCGGCAACTCTGTCGGTGAATGACGATCTGCATCACTTCACGGAACGTCTTGGCATTGAGGAGGCGGAATCCCTGCTCCTGCCCAGCCCGTTCGATTACGAAAAACAGGCGCTGCTCTGCGTTCCCCGTAATCTGCCGCTGCCGAACCAGCCGGGCGCGGCGCGCCATCTGGCCGCGATGTTGAAACCGATGATCGAGGCCAACAACGGCCGCTGTTTTATGCTCTGCACCTCTCACGCCATGATGCGTGACCTCGCCGAGCAGTTCCGCGCCACCATGGCCTTACCGGTGCTGCTGCAGGGAGAAACCAGCAAAGGCCAGCTGTTACAGCAGTTTGTCAGCGCCGGAAATGCCCTGCTGGTGGCAACCAGCAGCTTCTGGGAAGGGGTGGACGTGCGCGGCGATACGCTCTCGCTGGTGATCATTGATAAGCTGCCATTTACCTCTCCGGACGACCCGCTGCTGAAGGCGCGGATGGAAGACTGCCGTCTGCGCGGGGGCGATCCGTTTGACGAGGTACAGCTGCCGGATGCGGTGATTACCCTCAAGCAGGGGGTAGGGCGATTAATCCGCGACGTTACCGATCGCGGGGTGCTGGTCATTTGCGATAACCGGCTGGTGATGCGTCCTTACGGGGCAACCTTCCTCGCCAGCCTGCCGCCCGCGCCGCGGACGCGGGACATAAAACGCGCGGTGCGTTTCCTGGCAAACCCAACGGCGGAGTAATTTACCCCGGAGTGTGCTAAGATGCGCGCCATTTTGTGACTGACCCTTGCGAGAGCGCGACGACTGATGCGAATTCTGGCTATTGATACCGCGACAGAGGCTTGCTCTGTCGCTCTGTTTAACGACGGTGCTGTTTCTGCTCATTTCGAAGAGTGCCCACGGGAACACACCCAACGCATTCTGCCCCTGGTAAAAGCCATTTTAACTCAGGGCAACACCTCCTTAACCGACCTCGACGCGCTGGCCTTTGGCCGTGGCCCCGGCAGCTTTACGGGCGTACGTATCGGGATCGGCATTGCGCAGGGGCTGGCGCTGGGCGCCGAACTGCCGATGATCGGCGTCTCAACCCTCGCCACCATGGCGCAGGGCGCATGGCGCATGACCGGGGCAACGCGCGTCCTGGCCGCAATAGATGCCCGCATGGGCGAAGTTTACTGGGCCGAATACACCCGCGACGAGCAGGGCGTGTGGCACGGTGAAGAGACGGAAGCCGTGCTCAAGCCGGAAGCGGTCACTGAGCGGCTGCAGCAGCTCTCCGGTGAGTGGGCGACCGTCGGTACCGGCTGGCCGGCGTGGCCTGACATGGCAAACGACACCGGGGTGATGCTGGTGGACGGCAACATGCTGCTGCCGGCTGCGGAAGACATGCTTCCGATTGCCTGCCAGCTGCTCGCGGCAGGAAAAACCGTTGCCGTTGAACACGCGGAGCCGGTTTATTTGCGAAACACCGTTGCGTGGAAGAAACTTCCGGGCCGCGAGTGAATCTCAGTAACAGGAACTGAGAAAAAGGAGTCGCATCATGGCGGTTCAGACTAAAGTAGTACGCCTTATTATGGCAGGCGCGGTTGCCATAGCACTGAGCGGATGCGTTTCCGTTCCTGATGCGATTAAGGGCAGCAGCCCGACGCCACAGCAGGATCTGGTGCGAGTGATGAATGCGCCTGAGCTTTACGTCGGCCAGGAAGCGCGCTTTGGCGGTAAGGTCATCGACGTACAAAACCAGCAGGGGAAAACCCGTCTGGAGATCGCGACCGTTCCGCTGGACAGCGGCGCGCGGCCGGTACTGGGTGAGGCCTCTCGCGGGCGTATCTATGCGGACGTCAGTGGTTTCCTCGATCCGGTCGATTTTCGCGGACAGCTGGTGACCGTCGTCGGGCCGATTACCGGCGCCGTGCAGGGTAAAATCGGCAGCACGCCGTATAAATTTATGACCATGCAGGTCAATGGGTATAAACGCTGGCGGCTGGCACAGCAGGTGATCATGCCGCCTCAGCCGATGGATCCGTGGATGTGGGGTCCACATCCTTATCGTTATGGCTACCCGGGCTGGGGCTGGTATAACCCGGGCCCTGCACAGGTTCAGACGATCGTTACTGAGTAACTTACTGTTATTGTTAGAAAAGAGACAGCGGCTCAGCCGCTGTCTCTGTTTTTTTACGGATAAAACGAAAAAAAAGAGTGACGCGCTTCGCAACCTTAAATGTGAACAATTAATAAACTGGTACGCTGAGTTAATATAATGTTAACAAACTGTTTATTATCGGGGTTGTGATGACGACGAACACTCATTTCAGAGGTGATGCATTGAAGAAGGTTTGGCTTAACCGTTATCCCGCAGATGTTCCTGCTGAGATCAATCCTGACCGTTATCAATCCCTGGTGGAATTATTTGAGCGCTCGGTAAGGCGCTACGCGGACCAGCCCGCATTCGTGAATATGGGCGAGGTCATGACGTTCCGTAAGCTTGAGGAGCGTAGCCGCGCCTTTGCGGCGTATCTTCAGGAAGGGCTGGGGCTGCAAAAAGGGGACCGCGTCGCGCTGATGATGCCAAACCTGCTGCAATACCCGGTGGCGTTGTTCGGTATCCTGCGAGCCGGGATGATTGTCGTCAACGTTAACCCGCTGTATACCCCGCGCGAGCTGGAGCATCAGCTGAACGACAGCGGCGCGGCCGCGATTGTCATTGTGTCCAACTTCGCCCATACCCTGGAAAAAGTGGTCGACAAAACCCAGGTTAAACACGTCATACTGACGCGCATGGGGGATCAGCTCTCCACTGCCAAAGGCACGCTGGTTAACTTTGTCGTCAAATACGTCAAGCGCCTGGTGCCAAAATACCACCTGCCGGACGCCATCTCCTTCCGCCGCGCGCTGCATGCGGGCTACCGTATGCAGTATGTGAAACCCGAAGTGGTCGCGGAAGATCTTGCGTTTCTGCAATACACAGGCGGAACCACCGGCGTCGCCAAAGGGGCCATGCTCACCCACCGCAATATGCTGGCAAACCTTGAACAGGTGAACGCCACCTACGGGCCGCTGCTGCATCCGGGCAAAGAGGTGGTGATCACCGCGCTTCCGCTGTATCACATCTTTGCGCTGACCATGAACTGCCTGCTGTTTATTGAACTGGGTGGTCAGAACATCCTCATCACCAACCCGCGCGATATCCCGGGCCTGGTGAAAGAGCTGGCGAAATACCCATTCACCGCCATGACGGGGGTGAACACCCTGTTTAACGCGCTGCTTAATAACAAAGAGTTCCAGCAGCTGGATTTCTCCACGCTGCATCTCTCTGCGGGGGGCGGCATGCCGGTTCAGCAGGCGGTCGCCGAGCGCTGGGTGAAGCTCACCGGCCAGTATTTGCTGGAAGGCTATGGGCTGACGGAATGTGCTCCGCTGGTCAGCGTCAACCCACACGATATCGACTATCACAGTGGAAGCATTGGTCTGCCGGTTCCTTCCACCGAGGCCAAACTGGTCGATGATAACGATAACGAAGTCGCGCCGGGCGAGCCGGGTGAGCTGTGCGTCAAAGGTCCGCAGGTGATGCTGGGTTACTGGCAGCGTCCCGATGCGACTGACGAAATCATCAAAGACGGCTGGCTGCACACCGGTGATATTGCGGTAATGGATGATGAGGGCTTCCTGCGCATCGTCGATCGCAAGAAAGACATGATCCTGGTCTCCGGCTTCAACGTCTATCCGAATGAGATCGAAGACGTGGTTATGCAGCACAGCGGCGTACTCGAAGTGGCGGCTGTCGGCGTCCCTTCCGGCAGCAGCGGTGAAGCGGTTAAGATATTTGTGGTCAAGAAAGATCCTTCCCTGACGGAGGAGGCGCTGGTAACGTTCTGCCGTCGTCAGCTGACGGGCTACAAGGTGCCGAAGCTGGTTGAATTCCGCGATGAGCTGCCGAAATCCAACGTCGGAAAGATATTACGACGAGAATTACGTGACGAAGCCCGTGGCAAAGTAGACAATAAGGCCTGAGCTTCACGCTAATCGCCCAGACGCCGGTTAAGCCGGCGTTTTTTATGGGCGCAAACAAAAGAGAACCCGTTTTGAATTACCAGATGATCACGACCAACGACGAGCTGGCTTCGCTGTGCGAAGTGACGCGCGACTTTCCTGCCATTGCCCTGGATACCGAGTTTGTCCGTACCCGGACCTATTATCCGCAGCTGGGTTTGATTCAGATGTACGACGGTAAAAACGTGTCGCTGATTGACCCTCTCGGCATTACCGACTGGACGCCGATGCGTGACCTGCTGCTCGATACCGCCGTGACGAAATACCTGCACGCAGGCAGTGAAGATCTGGAAGTCTTTCTGAACACTTTTGGCATCATGCCCCAGCCGCTGATTGACACGCAGATCCTTGCGGCATTCAGCAATCGTCCGCTCTCATGGGGCTTTGCTGCCATGGTGGAGGAGTATACGGGCCTGACGCTGGATAAAAGTGAATCCCGTACCGACTGGCTGGCGCGCCCGCTTACCGAGCGTCAGCTGGAGTATGCGGCGGCAGACGTGTTTTACCTGCTGCCAATTGCCGGACAGCTGATGAAAGAGGCGGAAGCCTCCGGCTGGCTCGCTGCTGCGCTGGACGAGTGCCGTATGACCCAGCAGCGTCGTCAGGAAGTGGTTGACCCGAAAGAGGCCTGGCGCGATATCAGCAACGCCTGGCAGCTGCGTACGCGTCAGCTGGCATGCCTGCAGCTGCTGGCAGACTGGCGCTTGCGTAAAGCGCGCGAGCGCGATCTGGCCGTTAACTTTGTGGTTCGCGAAGAGCATCTCTGGGCAGTCGCGCGCTATATGCCTGGCAGCCTGGGCGAGCTGGACAGCATTGGCCTTTCGGGCAGCGAGATCCGCTTCCACGGTAAAACCCTGCTGGCGCTGGTCGCCAAAGCGCAGGAGCTGCCGGAAGATGCGCTGCCGGAACCGCTGCTGAACCTGATGGACATGCCGGGCTATCGCAAAGCGTTTAAGGATATCAAAGCGCTGGTGCAGGCAGTTGCAACGGAAAGCAAGCTGAGCGCGGAACTGCTCGCCTCACGTCGTCAGATTAACCAGCTGTTGAACTGGCACTGGAAGCTGAAGCCGCAGAATGGCGTGCCGGAGATGATGGCGGGCTGGCGCGGGGAATTGATGGCCGATCGC
Organism: Enterobacter sp. WP_7_1; assembly: GCF_003688535.1. Taxonomy (NCBI): domain Bacteria; kingdom Pseudomonadati; phylum Pseudomonadota; class Gammaproteobacteria; order Enterobacterales; family Enterobacteriaceae; genus Enterobacter; species Enterobacter sp. WP_7_1. Next base: position 740,767 of record NZ_REFK01000002.1, read on the forward strand.
CTGAATACGCTGCTGGAAGGTTACCCGCGATAAAAAAATATGCCGGGCGATATACCCGGCATATTTCCCCGGTGGCGCTGCGCTTACCGGGGCGACGAAAACACAAACCTACGGACGCGACTCTTCCGCTTCCGGGAGCGTAACGTTCAGCTCCAGAATCGAAATATCCCCGTCTTTTTGTTCCAGCTGCACCGTGACCATCTCCGGGTCAATCTGCACATACTTACAGATCACTTCCAGGATGTCCTTGCGCAGCTGCGGCAGGTAGTGAGGCTCGGCGTCGCTACGACGACGCTCCGCAACGATAATTTGCAGACGTTCTTTTGCGATGTTGGCGGTGTTCTTTTTCCGCGAGAGAAAAAAGTCCAGTAATGCCATAACTTATCCTCCGAACAGGCGTTTGAGGAAACCTTTCTTCTCTTCTTCAATGAAGCGGAAAGGACGTTCTTCTCCCAGCAGACGGTCAACGGTATCGGCGTAAGCTTTACCTGCATCTGCCAATGTATCAAGGATCACTGGCTCGCCCTGGTTAGACGCGCGTAACACGGACTGATCTTCCGGGATAACGCCTACCAGCTTAATGCGCAGGATCTCCAGCACGTCTTCCATGCTCAGCATGTCACCTTTGTTCACGCGGCCCGGATTGTAGCGGGTGAGCAGCAGGTGTTCTTTAATCGGGTCTTCGCCATTCTCCGCACGACGGGATTTAGAGGCGAGGATGCCCAGAATGCGGTCAGAGTCACGCACGGATGAAACTTCAGGGTTGGTGGTGATGATCGCTTCATCAGCGAAGTAGAGCGCCATCAGGGCACCGGTTTCGATGCCCGCAGGGGAGTCGCAGACAATGAAGTCGAAATCCATTTTTTTCAGATCGTCGAGCACCTTTTCCACGCCTTCACGGGTCAGTGCGTCTTTGTCACGCGTCTGAGAAGCCGGAAGAATGTAGAGATTCTCGGTGCGCTTGTCTTTGATCATCGCCTGGTTAAGCGTGGCATCGCCCTGAATGACGTTTACGAAGTCATACACGACGCGACGCTCGCATCCCATGATGAGGTCGAGGTTACGCAGACCGATATCGAAGTCGATAACGATGGTTTTCTTTCCCTTCTGGGCCAAACCAGTAGCGATGGCCGCGCTGGAGGTGGTCTTGCCAACGCCTCCTTTACCCGAAGTAACAACAATAATGCGTGCCATAGAAATTCCTTGTTAAAAAGGGATCAATTCAACGGTTGAACGGTCAACGCGTCGTCTGCCAGAAGCAGGCGAGCCGCTTTGCCATAAAATTCGGCTGGGATCTTGTCGCTCAGCCAATATTCACCTGCGATGGACACCAGTTCCGCCGTCAGGTGAGTACAAAATATTTGCGCATCTCGATCGCCACTTGCACCTGCGAGCGCACGTCCACGCATCATACCGTATACGTGAATATTGCCATCTGCAATCAGCTCAGCGCCAGCACTGACGTGGCTTGTAACAATCAGATCACAGTTTGGTGCATAAATGCGCTGACCGGAACGAACCGGCACATCAATCATTCGCGTTTTTGTGACGGAAGTAACGTTTTGCACCGCAGGAGGGGGCGTTTGCACGGCAGCGGGTGCTGCACGCGAGGCTTTTTCTTTGCCCTCATTCAGAAGGGGCAGCCCCGCACGCTCAATTTCCGCTTTCAGCTCAGCATCTTTGCAGCCGCTGATGCCCACGATTCGCAGTCCGGTCGAGGAGACGGCCTGCTGGAGAAGTTTCCAGTTAACCGGAGCCTCAAGACCGCTGACGTTGATAACAACAGGGGCGTGCTTCAGAAAGGCGGGAGCCTGGGCGATTTTGTCTTCTAACGCCTGACGAATAACCTCGGGTTTTGCATCATGCAAATGTACCACTGATAAGGTGAAGCTACTGCCTTTAAGCTCGATGGGCGTGTTTGACATCCTGGCCTTACTCAATTTGCTATTAACCGCAACCACTCGCTGCGATATTCCGAAGAGTATCAGGCATGTTATAGTCAGGAGTATATTGAGGCAAGCAACCACCCATTAATTCAGAGTAAAAACATGTTTTGTGTGATCTACAGAAGTACAAGCCGTGACCAGACCTATCTTTATGTCGAAAAGAAAGACGATTTTTCACGCGTGCCTGAAGAATTAATGAAGAACTTTGGCCGACCACAGCTGGCGATGCTGCTGCCGCTTGATGGTCGTAAGAAACTGATTAATGCCGATCTGGATAAAGTGAAAACGGCCTTAGCCGAGCAAGGCTATTATTTACAGCTTCCACCGCCACCCGAGAATTTATTAAAACAGCATCTTGAGGCGAACGGTAAAAAATAGTCTCAACTGTTTTTGGGCACAACACATCAACCGTTTAGGGGTCGACCATGTATCAACATCATAACTGGCAAGGTGCATTACTGGATTATCCCGTCAGCAAAGTGGTTTGCGTGGGCAGCAACTATGCAAAACATATTCAGGAGATGGGCAGCGCGACGCCAGAAGAGCCGGTCCTGTTCATTAAGCCTGAAACGGCGCTTTGCGATATCCGCCAGCCGCTGGCGCTGCCGCAGGGGCTGGGCTCGGTGCATCACGAAGTTGAGCTTGCGGTGCTGATCGGCGCGACGCTGCGCCAGGCCTCAGAAGAACATGTTAAAAAAGCGATTGCCGGATACGGCGTGGCGCTGGACCTCACCCTGCGTGACGTGCAGGGCAAAATGAAAAAAGCAGGGCAGCCGTGGGAAAAAGCCAAAGGGTTTGATAATTCCTGCCCGATTTCGGCGTTTGTGCCGGTGAGCGAATTTACCGGCGATCCGCAGGACACGCCGCTCAACCTGAAGGTCAACGGCGAGATCCGCCAGCAGGGCACCACGGCAGACATGATCCATAAGATTGTGCCGCTGATCGCCTACATGAGCCGCTTCTTTACCCTTAAACCAGGCGATGTGATCCTGACCGGGACCCCAGAAGGCGTTGGTCCGCTACTCAGCGGTGACGAGCTAGAGGTCGGTTTTAACGGCCTGTCGCTGAAAACCCGCGTGCTGTAACCCCATCTTGCCGCCTGAAGAGGGCGGCAAAACTTGCAACAACGTGCCAGACTCGTTATAAGGTGCGCTTTCTTTTGACGTGTGGACATCCTGATGAACGACATCCCTTTCTGGCAAAGCAAAACTCTCGACGACATGACTGACGCGGAATGGGAATCATTGTGCGACGGCTGCGGGCAGTGCTGCCTGCACAAGCTGATGGATGAAGATACGGACGAAATCTACTTCACCAACGTTGCCTGCAAGCAGTTAAACATTAAAACCTGCCAGTGCCGCAACTATGAGCGCCGGTTTGAATTTGAGCCTGACTGCATCAAGCTAACCCGGGATAATCTGCCAACGTTTGAATGGCTGCCGCATACCTGCGCGTATCGCCTGCTGGCGGAAGGGAAAGATTTACCGAACTGGCACCCGCTGCTGACCGGGTCAAAAGCGGCGATGCACGGTGAACGTATTTCTGTGCGCCACATTGCGGTGAAAGAATCCGAGGTGCGTGACTGGGAAGATCACATCATGAACCACCCGACCCGTTGAGAATAAAAAACCCGCCGAGGCGGGTTTTTTTGTGTTTGTGCGGCCTGATGCCCTCACCCCAACCCTCTCCCATGGGAGAGGGCGCAAACGCTAAAAACGGCAACCGAGGTTGCCGTTTTGCTTTTACCTTCCAAAAAGATCGCGTTTCTTCGGTTTGAACGGCTGGGCAATCAGCACCAGCAGCGCCACGACGAAGTAGGCGGCAAAAATACCCACCAGCCACTGCGGCATCTCCAGCGTCAGGAATTCCCACTGACGAACGGAGCAGTCACCGGATGCGACAAACACCTGCGGCAGCCATTTGTCCAGCGGCAGCCAGCTCGGGAAGCGGGCGGCAAAATCACAGGTCATAAACGGTGACGGATGCAGTTGCATCATGGTGTGCTGCCAGGAGAGTTCAATTCCTTTCCAGGCGCTGTAGATCCAGATGGCAATACCGGCATAGCGAAGCGGCGATTTTGGGGCAATCGCGCCGACCAGGCCCGCACCCATAATGCCGAACAGCGCGCAGCGTTCGTAAATACACAGCACGCAAGGTTTCAGTCCCATTACGTGCTGGAACCACAGCGCGACCATTTCCAGCGCAAAGGCGGTCAGGGCCATTAGCAACCACGCTCCGCGACCGCGGGAGCACTGGTTTAAAAATCTCAACATAATCATTTCCCTGGAACATGCTTAGAAAGCGCAGTGTAAACGAATTCGTTTTTCGCGCCACCTGTACCTGGCGAAATAAAACGTAATTGGATGTTTATCGTGCGAAAAGGCAAACGGGCAGCGAACTGCCCGAGATGCATAGTTTACTGCGCCGCAAGTATACCCGCTTGTACCAGCCATTGCGTACAGGGAATGAGGGTAATTTTGACGCAAAGCAATCCGACGATCGTGAGCACCAGCGTATAGGGCAGCGCCATCCACACCATCCTGCCATAAGAAAGACGTATGAGCGGCGCGAGGGCGGAGGTCAGCAGGAACAGAAAGGCGGCCTGGCCATTTGGCGTCGCTACCGACGGCAGGTTGGTGCCGGTATTGATCGCCACGGCCAGCAGCTCAAACTGTCCGGCGTTGATAACGCCTTGCTCCATGGCCGCTTTGGCCTCGTTGATGTAGACCGTCCCGACGAAGACGTTATCTGAGATCGACGAGAGCAGGCCGTTAAACAGGTAAAACAGCGAGAGCTGAGCATCCGGTGATGCCTGTAGTACAAAGGCAATAATCGGCGCGAAAAGGTGCTGGTCGATAATCACCGCCACGACGGCAAAGAACACCGCCAGCAGGGCGGTAAACGGCAGGGCTTCGGTAAACGCCTTGCCGATGGCATGTTCATCCGTCACGCCGGTAAAGGTGGTGGCGAGAATAATGACTGACAGGCCAATCAGCCCCACTTCGGCAAGATGGAACGCCAGCGCCGCGATAAGCCAGACGCCGATGATCCCCTGAGCAATCAGTCGTAGCGTCTCCTGGCGCGTCCGCTGGCTTCGGCTCTGCACATCGAATTTATGCAGTTCCTGACGTACCGGCTCCGGGAGCTGCGCCCCATAGCCGAAGAGGCGAAACTTCTCCACCAGCAGACAGGTCGCCAGCCCGCAGATCAGCACCGGTACGCTCACCGGGGCCATTCTCAGGAAGAACTCACCGAAGTGCCAGCCCGCCGCTTTGGCAATGATCAGGTTTTGCGGCTCGCCCACCATGGTCATCACGCCGCCCAGCGCGGTACCCACGCCGGCATGCATCATCAGGCTGCGCAGAAACGCGCGGAACTGTTCCAGCACGTCACGGTTATGCGCCTCGACGTGGCTGTCATCCTGCAGGTCCTCATTTGGGCGAGAGGAGGCCACGCGGTGATAAATACCGTAAAACCCAACCGCAACGCTTATCACCACCGCGACGACCGTCAGCGCATCCAGGAAGGCCGACAGGAAGGCGGCGGCAAGGCAAAACGCCAGCGAGAGGAACATTTTCGACGGAATGCTGAGCAGCAGGCGCGTGAAGATGAACAGCAGCAGCTGTTTCATAAAGTAGATGCCCGCCACCATAAAGATCAGCAGCAGAAGCACTTCGAGATTAGACGCCAGCTCTGCTTTGACATGCTCGGCGCTGGTCATACCGATGACGACGGCTTCAAACGCCAGCAATCCGCCCGGCAGCAGGGGATAACATTTCAGCGCCATGGCCAGGGTGAAGATAAACTCCGCCACCAGCAGCCAGCCAGCGATAAAGGGATTCACGCTAAAAATGATGGGATTTACGACCAGGAAAACCAACAGTATCAGTTTATACCAGTCAGGAGACTGACCTAAAAAATTGCGCCATAGCGCGCGCCCAAAAGAAATTTCCACAACAGACGTCCTTCCCGTCAAGTAAGACAAAACATCAGTATACGCAAAAATCGCGGCCTGGAGGCGGATAAGGCTGCATTGTAAATTTCACAAAAATGAAACGGCGATCCCTCTTTTCTCTCTTTGCCGCGCTACCTGCCACTGCGTGCCTCTGGTATGATGAGTCCAATTTGCTAAAGCTGTGTAATGGAAATCTCACTATGGTCATTAAGGCGCAGAGCCCGGCGGGTTTCGCGGAAGAGTACATCATTGAAAGCATCTGGAATAATCGTTTCCCTGCGGGGTCCATTCTTCCGGCTGAACGCGAACTCTCTGAACTGATTGGCGTCACTCGCACCACGCTGCGTGAAGTGCTCCAGCGGCTGGCGCGCGATGGCTGGTTGACGATCCAGCACGGTAAGCCTACGAAAGTGAACAACTTCTGGGAAACGTCCGGGCTGAACATTCTTGAAACGCTGGCGCGTCTCGACCATGAAAGCGTGCCGCAGCTCATTGATAATCTGCTCTCCGTTCGCACCAACATCGCGACGATCTTTATTCGTACCGCTTTCCGTCAGCATCCTGAAGACGCCCTTGCGGTGCTGGCCACAGCGAACGAGGTGGAAGATCATGCCGATGCTTTTGCCACCCTCGATTACAACGTGTTTCGCGGCCTGGCGTTTGCCTCCGGCAACCCGGTGTACGGCCTGATCCTCAACGGTATGAAGGGGCTTTACACCCGCATTGGCCGCCACTACTTTGCCAATCCGGAAGCGCGTAGCCTGGCGCTGGGCTTCTACCATAAGCTGAGCAAGCTCTGTACCGAAGGCCTGCACGATCAGGTTTATGAGACGGTGCGCCGCTACGGTCACGATTCCGGTGAAATCTGGCACCGTATGCAGAAAACGCTGCCGGGTGATTTAGCGATTCAGACCCGCTAAAAGAAAAAACCTCTCATACGAGAGGTTTTTTTTCATCCGGTAAGCGTAGCGCCACCGGGCAAAAACGTCACTAAAGCGTATTCAACCGCGCCGGGCAACGTTCCAGCAGCTCGACGCTCCCGTCTTCATTCTGCTGCTCCAGCTGCACGTCAAAACCCCACAGGCGATGCACGTGCTTCAGCACCTCTTTACGCCCTTTATCCAGCGGCGCGCGATTGTGCGGGATATAGCGCAGTGTCAGGGAGCGGTCACCGCGCAAATCGACGTTCCACACCTGAATATTCGGCTCAAGGTTGCTCAGGTTGTACTGGGAAGAGAGGCGAGAGCGGATCTCACGGTACCCCTCTTCGTTATGGATCGCGGAAATCTCCAGATAGTTGTTGCGGTCATCGTCCAACACGGTGAAGAAGCGGAAGTCACGCATGATCTTCGGCGACATAAACTGGCTGATGAAGCTCTCATCCTTAAAGTCGCGCATCGCAAAGTGCAGCGTTTCCAGCCAGTCAGAACCGGCGATATCCGGGAACCAGTACTTGTCTTCTTCCGTCGGCGACTGGCAGATGCGCTTAATATCCTGGAACATGGCGAAGCCAAGCGCATACGGGTTTATTCCGCTGTACCACGGGCTGTTGTAGGGCGGCTGAAACACCACGTTGGTATGGCTGTGGAGGAACTCCATCATGAACCGCTCGGTAACTTTCCCCTCGTCGTACAGATGGTTGAGGATGGTGTAGTGCCAGAAAGTCGCCCAGCCTTCGTTCATGACCTGAGTCTGCTTTTGCGGGTAAAAATACTGGCTCACCTTGCGCACGATGCGCAGGATCTCACGCTGCCACGGCTCCAGCAGCGGGGCGTTCTTCTCCATAAAATAGAGCAGGTTTTCCTGCGGCTCGGACGGATAGCGACGCGCTTCGGCGATCGTTTTTTCCTCCTCACGCTTCGGCAGGGTACGCCACAGCATGTTCACCTGGCTTTGCAGGTACTCTTCGCGGCTTTTCTGCCGGGCCTTCTCCTCCTGCAGGGAGATTTTCTGCGGACGTTTGTAGCGATCCACGCCGTAGTTCATCAGCGCGTGACAGGAGTCGAGCAGTTTTTCCACTTCGTCCACGCCGTAGCGCTCTTCGCAGTCGGTAATGTATTTGCGGGCGAAGATCAGGTAATCGACGATGGAGCTGGCATCCGTCCAGCTGCGGAACAGGTAGTTATTCTTGAAAAATGAGTTGTGCCCGTAGCAGGCGTGCGCCATCACCAGCGCCTGCATGGTAATGGTGTTCTCTTCCATTAAATAGGCGATACACGGATTGGAGTTAATCACAATCTCATACGCCAGCCCCTGCTGGCCGTGCTTATACAGCCGCTCGGTTTCAATAAATTTTTTACCAAACGACCAGTGCGGATAGTTAATCGGCATCCCGACGCTGGAATAGGCGTCCATCATCTGCTCGGACGTAATGACTTCAATCTGATGGGGATAGGTATCCAGACGATACAGCTTTGCGACCCGGTCGATTTCGGCGAGGTAAACATCCAGCAGCTCGAAGGTCCAGTCGGGTCCATCGCTCAGACGTGTGTTGTCCTTGTTCAGGGAATCAATAGTAGCCATTAGCGCGCCCTCGTTGTGGGTGCTCTCTCTGTCTGGAGAGCCTCCTTTCAAGCATAGATCAACGTGTTAAAAAGCGTGCTGGGGCAGAAATTTTTTCTTTGCGATTTCGCGTTTTTGATACGGCAAAAAAACGGTATGTCTCAGCATATTATGCTGGTTAAAAATAACGCGCAGCAGGAGATCCCAAATTAGCACTATCCCCTGATGCTGGGGGATGTGTGAGGTAAGTCACCATAAAAAAGTCGTATGTTGAATAATATTTTCAACTAGGTTATCAATCTGTAATTAGAAGATTGTTCTTTTGCACATAATGGAGTGGCTATGCGTGTTGTCATACTGGGAAGTGGTGTCGTTGGGGTAACCAGCGCCTGGTATTTAAGTCAGGCGGGACATGACGTAACCGTTATCGATCGTGAATCCGGTCCCGCGCTTGAAACCAGCGCGGCGAACGCCGGGCAAATCTCTCCGGGGTATGCGGCGCCGTGGGCTGCGCCGGGCGTTCCGCTGAAAGCGATTAAATGGATGTTCCAGCGCCATGCGCCGCTGGCCATCAGCCTTGACGGCACGCAGTTCCAGCTGAAGTGGATGTGGCAGATGCTGCGCAACTGCGACACCCGCCACTACATGGAGAACAAAGGGCGCATGGTGCGCCTGGCGGAATACAGCCGCGACTGTCTGAAAGCGCTGCGCGCGTCGACGGGGATTGAGTACGAAGGCCGCCAGGGTGGCACGCTACAGCTGTTCCGCACCGAGCAACAGTACGAAAATGCCACCCGCGATATCGCCGTGCTGGAAGATGCCGGCGTGCCGTACCAGCTGCTGGAAGCCAGCCAGCTTGGTCAGGTTGAACCGGCGCTGGCGGAAGTTGCGCATAAGCTGACGGGCGGCCTGCGCCTGCCGAATGACGAAACCGGCGACTGCCAGCTCTTTACGCAACGTCTGGCGCAAATGTGCGAGCAGGCGGGAGTGAAGTTCCGCTTTAACACCTCCGTCGACAAGCTGCTGTCGGAAGGCGAAAAAATTTACGGCGTGAAGTGCGGCGACGAGGTGATCAAAGCCGATGCCTACGTGATGGCGTTTGGTTCGTACTCCACCGCCATGCTGAAAGGCATTCTCGACATTCCGGTTTATCCGCTGAAGGGCTACTCGCTGACCATTCCGGTGAAAGAAGAGAGCGGCGCGCCGGTCTCGACCATTCTGGATGAAACCTACAAAATCGCTATTACCCGCTTCGACAACCGCATTCGCGTGGGCGGCATGGCGGAGATCGTGGGCTTCAACACCCAACTGCTGCAGCCGCGTCGTGAAACGCTGGAGATGGTCGTGGGCGATCTCTTCCCGCGCGGAGGTTTTGTTGAGCAGGCGACGTTCTGGACCGGCCTGCGTCCGATGACCCCGGACGGCACGCCGATCGTAGGCCGCACGCCGTACAAAAACCTGTGGACCAATACCGGACACGGCACGCTCGGCTGGACGATGGCCTGCGGATCGGGCCAGCTGCTGAGCGACCTGATTTCCGGGCGCACGCCGGCAATTCCGTTTGATGATTTAAGTGCCGCGCGCTATCAATCGGGGTTTACGCCTTCGCGTCCACAGCACCTGCACGGCGCGCATAGCTAAGGAGTTGTCATGTCCCGTCCTGTTCTGGCCCAGCTGAACCTGCAGGCCCTGAAGGATAATCTGCAAATTGTTCGTCGGGCGGCACCGGGTTCGCGCGTCTGGTCGGTGGTGAAAGCGAATGCCTACGGCCACGGTATCGACCGTATCTGGAGCGCGCTTAGCGCGACCGACGGTTTTGCGCTACTGAATCTTGAAGAGGCCATTCTGCTGCGCGAGCGCGGCTGGAAAGGGCCGATTCTACTGCTGGAAGGGTTCTTCCACGCGGACGATCTGCCGCTGCTGGACAAGTACCGTCTGACCACCAGCGTTCACAGCAACTGGCAGATTAAGGCGATCCAGGATGCGAAGCTCCATGCTCCGCTGGATATCTACCTCAAGGTGAACAGCGGCATGAACCGCCTGGGCTTTCAGCCTGAGCGGGTGCATACGGTCTGGCAGCAGCTGCGCGCGATGAAGAACGTGGGCGAAATGACGCTGATGGCGCATTTTGCCGACGCGGAAAAACCCGACGGTATTGCCGATGCCATGGTCCGCATTGAGCAGGCGGCTGAAGGGCTGGATTGCCCGCGCTCGCTGTCGAACTCGGCGGCCACGCTGTGGCATCCCGAGGCGCACTATAACTGGGTGCGTCCGGGGATCGTTCTGTACGGCGCGTCTCCCTCAGGCCAGTGGCAGGATATCGCCAACAGCGGCCTTAAGCCGGTCATGACCCTGCGCAGTGAAATCATTGGCGTGCAGACGCTGAAGGCCGGGGACACGGTGGGCTACGGCAGCCGCTACCGGGCACAGGGCGAGCAGCGGATTGGCATCGTGGCGGGCGGCTATGCCGACGGCTACCCGCGCATCGCGCCGACCGGCACGCCGGTCTGGGTCGATGGGGTCCGCACGGGAACGGTGGGCACCGTATCTATGGATATGCTGGCCGTTGACCTGACGCCATGCCCGCAGGCGGGCATTGGTTCACCGGTCGAGCTGTGGGGTAACGAAATCAAAATTGATGACGTGGCTGCCGCGGCGGGCACGGTGGGGTATGAATTGATGTGCGCGCTGGCACCAAGAGTGCCGGTTGTGACGGTGTAACCTATGTTCGCCGGGTGGCGCTAACGCTTACCCGGCCTACGTTCGAGGGTTTTGTAGGCCGGGTAAGGCGAAACCGCCACCCGGCAAAAAAAACTACTCCGCTTCCTCTTCCATCGGCCTTAAACCGACTTTCCGCACCGCGTTATCTTCTTTTTCGGCAACGGTCCAGATCATCCCGGCAAACTCAACCTGATCGCCCACGACCGGGGCTGCGCCAAGCCGCTGCTGGATGATTTCACCCAGCGTTTGCGGGTTTTCACCGTCTTCAGCCCCTTCATCCAGACCGTAAATCAGCGCCACATCCGCAAACTTGGCGCTGGCTTCCAGAATAAAATCGCCGAAGAAACGCTGATCCAGCGCCACCGGAGGCGACTGGCTGAACAGCTTGCCCAGCGCGGGCAGGTCGCGCTCGCGGCCAATCACGCAAAGAATATCCCCCTCGCGCAGGCGGGTGCTGCCGGTAGGGTGCAGCAGGACATTATCGCGGAACAGTGCGGCAATGCGCGTTTCTGTCGGCATGTGCAAATCGCGCAGCGAGGCTCCTACGCACCATTTGTCGGCGCTCAGCTGATAGACAAACTGTTCCCATGGGTTCTCCGGATGAATATCGAGCCCCACGCGGGAGACCGGCCAGCCCACGGGCGGGACTACCACTTTGGCTTTTTTCGCCGCCCACCCGAGCGAGGTTCCCTGGAACAGCAGGGAAATCAGCACCACGAAGAACGCCACGTTAAAGAACAGCCGCGCGTTATCCAGACCGGCCATCATCGGGAACACCGCAAGGATAATCGGCACCGCGCCGCGCAGGCCCACCCAGCTGATAAAGACCCGCTCGCGCAGGTTGAAGCCGCGAAACGGCAGCAGGCCTGCAAATACCGACAGCGGACGGGCGAAGAAGATCATCCACGCGGACAGCAGCAGCGCCGGAACGGCGATCGGCAGCAGGTCCGATGGCGTAACCAGAAGGCCGAGCACCAGGAACATGCCGATCTGCGCCAGCCAGGCCAGACCGTCAAAGTTCTGCAAAATGGCATGCCGGTTGCGAATAGGGCGGTTGCCCATCAGGAACCCGCAGAGGTAGACGGCGAGGATGCCGCTGCCGTCCACTGCGGTGGTGACGGCAAAAATGAGAATGCCGCCGCTCAGCGCCAGCAGAGGGTAAAGCCCCAGAGGAAGCGATATACGGTTGATCGTCTGCTGTAGCAGATAGCCCCCCGCCAGTCCGATGACAATCCCCAGACCGAACTGCTGCAGGATATGTAACGCAAACATCCAGCTCAGCCCGCTTTCATGCTGCTGAATCATCTCGATAAGCGTAATGGTGAGAAATACCGCCATCGGATCGTTACTGCCGGATTCAATCTCAAGCGTGGAGCCAACGCGTTCGTTAAGCCCTTTTCCGCCGAGCAGGGAAAACACCGCTGCCGCATCGGTTGAGCCCACGATGGCGCCAATCAGCAAACCTTCCATGATATTGAGATGGAAAAGCCACGCGGCCATCATCCCGGTGAGGCCAGAGGTAATCAACACGCCGACCGTGGCGAGCGACAGCGCAGGCCCTAAGGCCACGCGGAAGGAGCTTGCCTGGGTGCGCATCCCGCCGTCCAGCAGGATCACCGCCAGCGCGAGGTTACTCACCATGTAGGCGAAGGGGTAGTTATCGAATGGGATACCGCCAATGCCATCAATGCCGGCGAGCATGCCGATGGCGAGGAAAATGACAAGAATAGGTATGCCGAGACGCGATGAAAATGAACTTAATAAAATACTGCTGGTTACAAGGACGGAACCCAAAATGAAAAGGCTGATTATCGCTGCGGCATCCAATGTTCTCTTACTCCCACCTCAATGTTAACGCTGTTACTAAAACCCTAACATATTAACAACGGCAACAGCGTTTTATTAAGGGGGTATAACGGCTTTTTTATGCCTTTATGACAGGATGACCGCTGATGGTCAGCCGACTGCCGGAATCGTTGTGGATAAGGGAGGCATGCGCCCCCAGCGCCAGGGTCACGGTTTGCTGCTCATGGCCGAAATCAAGACCGGTGATGACCGGAATATCCAGCCGCGAGCGAACGAAGTCGACCATGGTCTCAAGAGAGTAGCCCGCGTCATAGTCATTCGGGGCAGAGCCGCTGAAGCTGCCCAGCACAACCGCGGACTGGCGTTCAAGAATACCGGCATGATAAAGCTGCAATAGCATGCGTTCGACGCGGAACGGATGTTCGTTGATATCTTCCAGCACCAGAATGCCGTCCTCGATTTGCGGCATCCACGGCGTGCCGATGAGCGAGACCAGCATCGCCAGATTGCCGCCCCAGAGCTGACCTTCACATTCCCAGTGCGGTCCATTGCCTTGCCACTCCACGCTGTAGATGGAATTGCGCAGCGCGCGCCAGAAATGTTCCACGGTAAACGCATCCAGCTCCGCTGCGCCAAAGTTACCGGCCAGCATCGGACCGCTGAAGGTGATGACGTTATGCTGGGCCAGCAGCCCGAGCTGGATGACGGTGAAATCGCTGTGGCCGCAGATCAGCAGCGGATCCTGCTGCTGGCGTAGCGCCAGCCCCTGCCAGTCAATGCTCTCCAGCAGCCGGCTCGCACCATATCCGCCGCGTACTGCAAGCACAATCTGGTTTTCGCCCGTCAGGTTCACCAGGCTATTGATATCATTCAGCCTCTGCACTTCGGTACCGGCAAAACGCTGCTGGCGGCGGGGGATAATCGTCTGATTTTCTACCTGATGGCCAGATTCCAGCAAACGCTGAACGCCCCGCTGCGCCGCGTCCTGGTTAATGCAGTAGCCCGACGGCGCGATAAGATGAAACTGAGACATGGCAATTCCTTGCTGAATGAGAAACTAATTGTCTATATCATGCCGCTTATACGCCGCCTGCTTCAAGAGGCGGCGCACCGCGATGACCGGCTATAAGGATAGATGACGTGAAATTGAGATGGTTTGCTTTTTTGATTGTGTTGCTCGCTGGCTGTAGTTCAAAACATGATTATCAAAACCCGCCCTGGAATCCGGAAGTGCCGGTGAAACGGGCCATGCAGTGGATGCCGATCAGTGAACAAGCCGGGAAGGCCTGGGGCGTCAGCCCGCGTCTCATAACGGCGATCATTGCGGTGGAGTCCGGCGGTAATCCCACGCTTGTCAGCAAATCCAACGCGGTGGGGCTGATGCAGCTTAAAGCGTCAACGGCGGGGAGAGAGGTTTATCGCTACATGGGCTGGAGCGGCCAGCCGTCGACCAGCGAGCTGAAAAACCCGGAACGCAACATTTCAATGGGCACGGCCTATCTGAGCATTATGGAGCATGGCGTGCTGAAGGGGATTAAGGATCCAGAGGTGATGCAGTACGCGCTGGTGGTGTCTTACGTTAACGGTGCCGGCGCGTTGCTCAGAACCTTCTCCTCTGACCGCAAAGAGGCGATAGAAGAGATTAACGACATGGACAAAGACGAATTCTTTGAACATGTGGCGAAAAATCACCCGGCACCACAGGCGCCTCGTTATATCTGGAAAGTACAGAAAGCGATGGATGCCATGTAATGCCGCAGACGGGCGGCGGTCACGCTGCCCGATTTCTTCACAGGACTTTATTTGCGCGTTCCCGCGCCTCCCGCTCCAGGGAGTAGATAATACGCTGAAGCTCACGCTCTGCGCCGGGCCCGACGTTCAGGAAACGGAAGCTCAGACGCGGCGTGGTGATGGTTTCATTTTTGCTGTCCACGACGGTGCGGTCGCTGATGGCAATCAGCTGTGCATCGAAATAAAAACGACCCCAGCCCCCCATATCCAGTTCAATTTGCGTAAACCGCATGCCCTCTACCAGCCCGTCAGGTTTCGGCGTATCCATCAGCGCGCCCATGCCGCCCAGCGACAAATCGAAGAGGCGGAAGCGGATCTCTTTTTTGTCCGGCATTTTGGCCTTACAAAAATAGGCGGGGTGGAGCGGGGCGCTGATGCGGAAATATTCACGACGCTGAACAAACCAGAGATTGGTCGGAAGCGGGGTAACAAAAGCCGGCAGTCCCTGATATTCGCTCAGTTCCAGCCGCGACAGGACAAACTCTACTTTGGCGCCCTGCGTTTCGGCCATCACCGCGATATTCTCCGCTTTAAGCGCCGCGCGGTTTTCATACTCCTGACTGCCTAAATCAATCACCAGCCGATCCTGCGAGGCGTCAAGGATCTTGCTGATGAACTGATTATTCGACCAGCTGATGCGCAGCGGCACTTCACCTTTTTGCAGGTCGCGTAACACCCCTAATACAGCCAGCGGATTTTGCTTGAGGAACTGCTCACTGTAATGACTCACGCCGGATGGCTCCTTGATAGATGACAGACTGTCTTAGCGTTATCGGCAAGCTGCAATGAAACTTAATACAAACCGGTGAGTTTTTTTTGCCTGTTTAAGCAAAGATAAGTCGGTGAGATGAAAATGGTTTTCCGGTGATGACCTATACTTACGTTAGCTGTGCAGAAGGTTTTCTGCGCACGCGTTAAACCTGCAAGAGGGCATCGCTATGGGTATCATCGCCTGGATTATCTTTGGTCTTATTGCTGGCGCTATCGCTAAACTGATCATGCCGGGAAACGATGGCGGCGGCTTTATTTTGACCTGTGTACTCGGGGTCGTTGGTGCGGTTGTGGGCGGCTGGCTGGCGACGATGTTTGGCTTTGGAGGCAACATAAGTGGTTTCGACCTGCACAGTTTTCTGGTCGCTGTCGTGGGTGCCATTGTGGTGCTGGGCATATTCAGGTTACTGCGACGAGCATAAATTGACGTGAACGGCTCTCTGCGGAGGGCCGTTTTTTTGCCTGAGTATTGATTTGTTAATCTAAATGATAATAATTGTCGTTCCGTATTGCATCTAACAACAAGACGACATTATGAATACCTCACGTTTTACGCTTTGCGCCCTGGCAGGGGCCGTCACGCTGGCATTGCAGGTCCCGGCGCTCGCCGAAGAATCCACCATCGTCGTCACAGGTTCAGAGCAGGGCAGCGCGCTGCCGGCCTGGACGAACAGCGCCACGAAATCGGCCGTTGCCGAAAGTAAAACGCCGCAGGTCATCACGACCCTCTCTGCGCCGGAAATTGAAAAGCGTCACGCGAATTCGGTGAATGAAATCCTGCGCTATGCCCCGGGCGTCTCAACCGAGGTGCGGGGCAATACCTCCTACATGAGCGAATATAAAATTCGTGGCTTTACCGTCGACCAGGAGTTCTACAACGGGCTGCAGCTGCCCTATAACGTCACCGGCAATACCAAAGCGCGCATCGATCCGCTGCTGATTGACAGCGTTGATATCCTGAAAGGCCCCTCATCGGTCCTTTACGGCGGCGGTTCGCCGGGCGGGCTGGTGAATATTCAAAGTAAAAAACCGCAGCGGGAAGCCCGAACCGAAATCGGCGTTAACACCGGAAACCGTAATCTGAAAGAGGGCTATCTCGATTCAACCGGGCAGATTGCCGACAGCGACTGGAACTACCGTCTGCTGGGCAAAGCCACGGAAAACGACGATCAGCCGCACACCACCCGGTATGAAAACTACCTGGTTGCGCCGTCCGTCACCTGGCAGCCGGACAGCAAAACCCGCCTTACCCTGGACGCGCTGGCGCAAAACACCCCGAGCCTGACGCCGTCTAACCCGCTTCCGCTCGCCTACCTGCGCTCGAAATATGCGGGCAAGCGCGATTACGCCGGAGACGAGTGGAGCGGGTTTAAGCAGCGTCAGTGGATGCTGGGCTACAGCTTTGAACATGAATTTGACAGCGGCTGGGGCTTTAACCAGAAGGCCCGCTATTTCGACGTCGATACCCACCAGCGCAGCGTCTACGCGACAGGGACGGGAAGCGAGGTGTATCAGCTCAACCGCTTTGCCTACACCACCGATGAAGACCTTAAGAGCTTTAACATCGACAACCAGGTGACTAAAACCGTTGCGCTGGGCGAGTGGAAACACCATCTGCTGGCCGGGTTTGACTATCAGAAGCTGAACTCCCATTTCCACTATCGCTACGCGTCGGCCACGCCGGGTATCGATATGCGGCATCCTGACTATTCGCAGATCCAGGAAAGCGCGCTGGGGCTCTATACCGCCCAGAAAAACCGTCTCAGCTATCAGCAGAACGGCTATTACTTACAGGATCAGGTTGAGTTTGGCGGCCTCAACCTGCTGGGCAGCCTGCGCTACGACGATTACCGCTCCGTCACCACCAACTACCTGCAAAACGGTGATAAAGCCTGGGTATCGCAGGACCGCGTCACCAAACGCCTGGGCGCGCTTTACGCCTTCGATAACGGGATTTCGCCGTTTATCAGCTATTCAGAAGGTTTTGCGCCGGTGTCACCGCAGGGCACGCTCGTGGCGAAAGACGTCAAGCCGACCACCAGCAAGCAGGTGGAAGGCGGGGTGAAATATCTGCTGGCCGACTACGCCACCACCTTTACCGCTTCGGTGTTTAACATCCGTCAGAAAAATGTCGTCACCTCCGATCCGGGCTTCCTGAACTATCGTCAGACCGGGGAAGTGGAATCCAAAGGGGCAGAGCTCTCCGCCATCAGCCGTCCGACGGACAACCTGACGCTGATTGCCAACTATGCATACACCCACGCGATCAACCGGGAAGATGACAAGTACAAAGGTAAACGCCCAACGCAGGTCCCGGAGAATGCCTTCAACCTCTGGGGGGATTACACCTTTGATAACACGCCGCTGAAAGGACTGATGCTGGGAGCGGGCGCACGCTACACCGGGCCGATGGAAATCTCTCCGGCAAACGATGCGGGTAAACTGGGCGGTACCACGCAGTACGATCTGGCGGCCTCGTACCGGATGGGCGAAATCCTGCCCTCGCTGGCAGGGCTAACGCTCAAAGCCAGCGCGCAGAACATCACCAATAAAGAGACGCTGACCTGCTACGACGCGACCAACTGCTGGATTGGGCGTGACAGGACGTATCAGCTAGGGGCGAGTTATAGTTTCTAAGTAACTCCCTGTGAGTTCAAAATGTAGGCCGGGTAAGGCGTAGCCGCCACCCGGCAATACCCTTACTGCGCCGCAGCTTTCACTGGCGCAGCCTCCTCATTCGCCGCAGGCTGATTCTCCGGCACGCTGTCGCACGGTTTTGCTTTCGGGCAGACCCGATCCAGCATTTTCAGCGTCACGCCGTTGCTCCAGCCGAAGCCGTCCTGCAGCGGATACTCGCCGCCGCCGCCGCCCGTACCGGTTGTCGACACGTCATATTTCTCGACCAGTTTCTTTTCGCGGTCGTAAGTATGCTGCACGTTCTTCAGGAAGCGCCAGGTCACGTCCATCGAGACCTTCTCCTGCCCGTAATTCTGCAGCCCTTCCGCGGCCACCCATTGCAGCGGGGCCCAGCCGTTTGGCGCATCCCACTGCTGTCCGCTATTGACGGTGGTGGTCGCAATACCACCCGGTTTCAACAGGCGCGATGAAGTTGCCGCGGCGACTTTATCGGCCCGATCCTGCGCCGCCGCCTTCACGTAAAGGGGGAACAGGGCTGCCGCCGTGAGCTGATTGCGTACCTTCTTGCTTTTCAGATCGTAATCCGCGTACCAGCCCTCTTTATCATTCCACAGGTGGCTCTCGATGGCTTTCTGACGCGCCGTCGCCAGCGCCTCGTATTTGCTTGCGCCGGCGGCGTCGCCACTCTCCTGGCTTGCCCGCGCCAGCAGTTTTTCCATCTTGAACATCAGGGCGTTCAGGTCCACGGGGACAATGCTGGTGGTCCGGATGGTGCCGAGCTTTTGCGGATCGTCCATCCAGCGGGAGCTAAAGTCCCAGCCCGAGGCCGCAGCGGAACGCAAATCACGGTAGATCTCGGTCGCAGGCCGGTTAGGGTTACTTTTGGCGGTATTCACGTCGTCAAGCCAGGACTCCGGGCGCGGGGTATCGCGGTCGTCCCAGTAGCGGTTGAGGATAGCGCCGTCATCCAGCTTCACCACGCGTTTGTTAGCCTGCCCCGGCTGAAGGGCGTCGACGCCGTCCATCCAGTAGGCATACTCTTTCTCCATCTGCGGGCGGTACTTCTTCAGCGCATCGCTGTCGTGGGTTGCCAGCAGTTCAACCATCATTGAGAAAAACGGCGGCTGGGAGCGGCTCAGGTAATAGCTGCGGTTGCCGTTGGGAATGTGGCCGAAGGTGTCAATCTCATACGCAAAGTTATCCACCATGTCGCTGATTTTGTCCCAGTGATCGCTCTCTGCCAGGCCCAGCATGGTGAAATAGCTGTCCCAGTAGTAGACCTCGCGGAAACGTCCGCCGGGCACAACGTAAGGTTTGGGTAACGGCAGCAGGGAATCCCATTTGTTGCTGGCTTTATCCGTGGTGCGCGTCAGCACGGGCCAGAGATCGTCGATGTGCTCACGTAAACTTTGTCCAGCAGGCGGAACATATTTTTCCCCTTCCGCAGGGAGCGTAAAGTTCATCTCGACAAAGTGGCGTAAGTCAAAGCTGGACTGCGTGTGCTGCATCCGGTAATCCGCCAGAATCATCAGCGGGTCGCTTTTGGGGACGGCATCAGCAAAGGTTTTCTGATCGGGAAACAGTTTGGCGCTTTGCACATCATTAAACAGCGGGCCCAGCAAAATATCGGGTGAGGTTGTCTGGGCTGCGGGGCTATCGTCGGCATAACCGAAAGTCGTGACGCCGAGCAGCGCGCCTCCTAACGCAAGGGGTAAGAACGCGGGGCGTAGTGTACGAGGTCTTATCATCAGTTCGTCTCCTGTCTTCACTAAACAGCGTGACCGCTGTTGTCAATCACCTGAAAACCTTAGACGAATATTGCCCGCTTCGCGTTAAATATTGCTTGCCAGTCAGACCTCTTCCGGCGTCTGGCTGGCTTCCCGCAGCGTGCCCGGCGCATGTCCAATGATGCGCTTAAATGCCCGGCTAAACGCCGCCAGAGAGCCGTACCCCAGCCGCAGAGCGACGGTTTCAATCGGCTGATTTTCATGGCGAATGTACTGGATGGCCAGGCGCATCCTCAGTTCGCTGAGATATTTTGCCGGGGTGGTTCCCGTCGCGGCCAGAAACCGTTCGGCGAACACGGAACGGGACGTGCCCGCTTCTTTTGCCAGATCCGCCACGCTCCAGTTCAGGCCGGGCTGCTGGTGCATAGCGTAAATGGCCCGGCTCAGGCGCGGGTCGCGCAGAACCTGCACCCAGCCGGTGGCTTTACCACAGCCGCCTTCAACCCAGCCGCGCACGATTAACGCCGCCACCACGTCGGCCAGGCGCGCGAGGATCCCGGCGTACCCAGCCTGACGCGCCACGGACTCCCGCTCCATCGCCGCCAGCAGCGGGTGGATCTCCGGCCAGGTGGACATCAGCCGGCTGACCATCATCACTTCCGGCATCGCCTTGATCAGCGGCTGCATCCCGCCCAGCTCAAAATCCATGCACCCGCTAAAGATGATGGTGTTCTCGCTTTCCGGGCAGGGCTCGCAGGTGATGGCGCAGACCGAGCTGCAGATAGGCTCGCTGGGAAAGTCGCTGACCGGGGTAATAGTGGCCCGCTCGTCGGAGAGCAGGGCATGGGAATTGCCGCCTGGAATAAAGAGGGCGTCTCCGCTGCTCAGCTGAAAGGCCGCGCCGCTCTCCATTCGCAGCAGGGCGCTGCCGTGGCTTACGAAATGAAACTGCGCTTTGCCGGGGGCGTGATGGAACGCGACGCCAAACGGCGAGCTGGCTTCAATCCGCCGGTATTTCACCCCTGACAGGCGCATGCCGCGTAAAAGTTCGCTGATCAGATCGGGTGACTGTACGGTCATGGCGCAACTCCGGACGAATAATCAATAAGTGGAGATTATATGTCATAGATCGTCCAGGGTGAACCTTCTATGCTTTTGCGACAGTTGTCACATTTTTATAACGGGAGAAAAACAGATGAATTCATGTGTCGCGGCGAGCGAGGCGGTAGCGCCTGCAAAACCCGCCTGGCGGGCCGTCTATTCACTGGGGCTGGGGGTGTTTGGGTTGATTACGGCAGAATTTCTGCCCGCCAGTCTGTTAACACCGATGGCCGCGAGCCTGGGCGTGAGTGAGGGAATGGCCGGACAGGCCGTCACCGCCACCGCGCTGGTGGCGCTGGTAACCGGACTGCTGATTACGCCAGCCACCAAAAGCATCGACCGCCGCTGGGTGCTGATGTTTTTCTCGGTGCTGCAAATTATCTCCAGCCTGCTGGTAGCCTTTGCGCCGACGCTGCACGTCCTGCTGATGGGGCGCCTGCTGCTGGGTATCGCCATCGGGGGATTCTGGGCGATGTCGACGGCGACCACGATGCGTCTGGTTCCGGCGGATAAAGTGCCGAAGGCGCTGGCGGTGATCTTCTCCAGCGTATCGATTGCCACGGTGGTCGCGGCGCCGCTCGGCAGCTATCTGGGCAGCCTGATCGGCTGGCGCAACGTCTTCGTTCTCTGCATCCTGCCTAGCATGCTGGCGCTGCTGTGGCAGCTGTGGGTACTGCCGTCCATGAAGCCGGAGAGCAGCGGCAGCCTGAGTACGCTGTTCCGCGTGCTGCGTCGTCCGGGGATGATCGGCGGCATGCTGGCGACCATCCTGATCTTCAGCGGCCATTTCGCCTTCTTTACCTACCTGCGCCCGTTCCTGGAAACGGTAGGTCAGGCGAGCGTTGAGACCATTTCGCTGATCCTGCTCGGCTTTGGGCTAGCCAACTTTGTCGGCACCTCCGTTGCCGGGCATCTGCTGGCGCGCAATCTGCGCCTGACGCTGGCGCTGGTGCCGTTCGCGATGGGCGTTCTCGCGCTCACGATGGTGGCGTTTGGTCATCTGGCGATGCTGGACGGGTTCCTGGTCGCGCTGTGGGGCTTTGCATTTGGTCTGGTTCCGGTGGGCTGGTCAACCTGGCTTGCCACTACCGTTCCGGATGAAGCCGAAAGTGCAGGCGGGCTGCTGGTGGCCTCAATTCAGCTGGCAATCAGTGCCGGTGCGGCCGGGGGCGGCGCGGTATTTGATCTCAACGGCGCCAGCGGCGTATTCGCGGGCAGCGGGCTTCTGCTGGTAACGGCGATGGTGATTGTGTTTATGGGTGTGAAAGTAAAAGCGGAGTGAGCCTTTTCCCTCTCCTTGGGGAGAGGGACATAAAGGATGTTCATTGTTCTATGCTGTTGCTCTTTCATTCCATGTGTCTTTAAACATGATATTCCCATCGCAATATTTCCATTCAATCGATTCATAGCGAAGTTCGACTTCTTCCATATGCGCACTTGCGATACCGAGCGGGTGCAATACTGGCGAGATCCTCGTTATCTTTACGTTTTCCAGAGTGATATTGAAGTATTCGCGCTCAATACCGGCGTCATCAATTTTATACATTTTTATTAATGCCGTTTTGAAAGTTTTACCTGTACATACAGCACGAAATAAATAGGGTGTGATGCGGTCTATTTCTTTTTCAAAGGTAATGGGAACATGAAGGCGCGTTCCTGTCAGTTTTCCCGTGTTGGAACTGGTGGGGATCCAGACGGAGTGATTAAACGATTTGAGTTCGGTAGAGCCCAATCTTGTAGGCATTAAACACTCGCCTAATACGGGAGCATTATTTTCGTCAGTAAACCATATATGTGCTGGTGTAGACATTTATTCATCCTTTATTTTGTAACGAAATGCAATGAAGTACACAACTAATACAATAATTCCAACGATTCGTAGTGCAATTTTTTCGTTTTCTATAAAACTCACTACGACAGCACCGAGAATGATGGAGAATATTCCAGTGCCATACCAAAAAAAATCATCCAGAATGTCTTGTAAGAAACTTTTTAAAAATTGTTTCAAAAATGCTTTTATCGATTGCCACATTATCGCATCATTCTATTCAGCGCATCAGCAATTTCGCTATCAGATGCAGTGTTTAAGTTAAGATAACCGGCTTTCATTATCACCGGTTCAATAAGGAAATACATCATTTCCAGCTTTTCAACATAAAGCGCATGGTAAAATAACGGCTGAAATTTTTTAAGTGTATTTGCGCTGTCTGCCGCATGCTGAACTATAGCGTAAAGGTTTAATACGGTAATTACACCTCCTGTGCTCAAACCAACCTTTCTCATAAATGCACTTTTTACGGCCGCGTTCATTTTATTACCATAACAGATGTATGACGTGACGGCATAAATCAAACCGCTCTTAGATACTTGCTTTACTGAATAGTTTGTTGTAAGTGGTATTAATTTTTCGAGAATGATTTTTCTTTGAATAATGGATCTGTTCTGAAGCATCGTTTCAATATAAATCCTTATCATTCTAAAAATTACATCTCTATGCTTAACAAGCTCGGCGACTCCTGCTAAAAACCTCAAATCTTCCGAACCCAATTTTTTACAGACATCCTGGTAATTATCAGTGAAGCAAGAGGTATAATAAAGCAATCGCGTGGTCGCATCGCCAAGATTATTTAAATATTCTATGGCACCGTCCTTTACCCCCGTGACGGCGCGATCGAGCCTTACTGCGAGATCTTTATCGGATCCAATTCTTTCTATAATTTCCTTGCTGTAATACATAATATGTCCTTGTTGTGTGCAGGGTGTATCATGGTCTACGTTATCGTCTAAGGACAGTGATCGGACTCGCACTTTTAAACGTAAAATAAAGAATAAACATTAGCCTATTTTCTAAGTTAATTGGTGCGTTTTCATAATTGATGCGATGAATAAGAAAGAGTTAAATAAACTTGAGATTATTGAGAATTATATATTCAGCGAGGAATGGGGAGATATTAGTGGATGATGACATAATTTGTAGGCCGGGTAAGCGCAAGCGCCACCCGGCATCACGGTAAGACTTACAGCCCTTTCTTATCCATCCACACCGCCAGATCCACCAGACGGTTAGAGAAGCCCCACTCGTTGTCGTACCACGCCAGGATCTTCACCATATTCCCGCCAATTACCAGCGTGGAAAGCCCGTCGATAATCGAGGAGCGTGGGTCGCCCTGGTAATCGCTGGAGACCAGCGGTTCATCGCTATAGCCCAGAACACCTTTCAGTGGCCCGCTGGCGGCCGCGTTGCGGAACGCGTTATTCACCTCTTCGACGGTTACGTTACGGCTCAGCGTTACCGTTAAATCCACAATCGACACCACCGGCACCGGCACGCGCAGGGAGTACCCGGTCAGTTTACCGTCAAGGGAAGGGATCACTTTCCCCAGCGCTTTTGCCGCGCCGCTTGAGTAAGGCACAATCGACAGCGCCGCCGCGCGAGCGCCGCGCAGGTCTTTCTCCGGCTGATCGTGCAGCGCCTGGCTGTTGGTGTAGGCATGCGTGGTGTTCATCAGACCATGCTCAATCCCGAACTGCTGATGCAGAACCTGAGCGGCTGGCGCCAGACCGTTCGTGGTGCAGCTCCCGTTACTCACCACCGCGTGACGGGCAGGATCGTACTGCTCGTGATTAACCCCCATCACAATCGTCAGGTCGTCGTTCTTCCCGGGGGCGGAAATGATGACGCGCTTAGCGCCGCCGTGGGTAATATGCACCGCCGCTTTTTCCCGCTCGGTAAAGAAGCCGGTGGCCTCAATCACCACGTCAACGCCGACGTCACGCCACGGGATATTCGCCGGATCGCGTTCGCTAAATACGGCGATTCGCTGCCCGTCTACCTGCAGCGCGTCGTCTGCCGCTTCTACGGGTGCGGGCAGCTTGCCCAGAAGGGAATCATGCTTCAGCAGGTGGGCGAGGGTTTTACTGTCCGTCAGATCGTTAATGGCCACAATCTGCAGATCCGGGTTGCCCAGCGCCGCGCGCAGGAAATTACGTCCGATACGGCCGAAACCGTTAATACCGACCTTAACCATGGTGCACTCCTTATCTCTGTTGTCTGGAGTCACTGTAGGCGTCGGGCCGGCTGGCGTAAACGACAAAAAAGGATCAGATTACGCCATCTTGCGGTAGTGGAATCGCTGGCGGTACTCGCCGGGCGTGAGGTGAAGCTGTTTCTCAAAGATGCGGCGCAAATTAATGCTGGTGCCAAACCCGCTTTGCTCGGCAACGCGCTCAAGGGGATCCTGGGTCTGCTCAAGCAGCTGACGGGCCGCGGCCAGACGCGCTTCGGTCACGTAGCGGGCCGGAGAGACGCCCGCGTCGCGGGTAAACACGCGGGTGAAATTACGCGGGCTCATCGCCGCTTTCTCGGCCAGATTCTCCACGCACAGGTCGGCGGTGAGGTTCTGCAGGATCCAGGCTTGCAGTTCGCTTATCGGGCCCGATGCGCCGGGCGGCTGCAGGCTGTAACGACTGAACTGCAGCTGGCCGCCGGGACGGCGCAGATACATCACCATATCCTGCGCCACGTCGCGGGCGAGGGTAAATCCGTAGTCGTCTTCCACCAGCGCCAGGGTCAGATCGAACCCGGAACTCACGCCGCCGGAGGTCCAGATGGGGCCGTCCTGAATATACAGCGGACCGCCTTCGACGTGGATAGCCGGATACTGGGTTTGCATCGTCTCCAGCAGCCGCCAGTGGGTGGTCGCGCGGCGACCGTCCAGCAGGCCGGTCTGGGCCAACAGCATCGCGCCGCCGCAGATAGAGGCTACCCGCCGGGCGTGCGGCGCAGCGAGGTGCAGCCAGTCCACCACCGCCGTGCTCTCCTGCTCGTTCATGCCGCGTCCGGTGATGATAATGGTATCCAGCGGTTCACGCGGATCCAGCTCCGGCAGGCGATAGTCCGCCAGCAGATTCAGGCCGGACTGGCCGTGGATAACCTGGTGAGGCTGTGTGGTGGCGATGATAATCCGGTAGCGGGGATGGGAAAGCCCTTCCGGATGCAGCCGGTTGGCCTGCATCAGAATGTCGGCGATACCGGCGGCTTCAAACAGCATGCCGCCGTCGGGAACAATAATCAGGATCTTCTTCATGTCCTGAAAAGTACCTTTATCACAGAATAAGTCAAGCGACGCGTGCGCCCCACGTTTCTGGCAAAGCAATGCGATTTAAGTTCTTTGTTATTTCAGGCGTTATCCCCGATCGTCAGAGAATTATCTCTGGCGAAACGGCGTCTGAAGGAATGAGTCAACGAAGCTCCCTCTATTTACATCCGCAACAACGCGAACAAATCCGCCACCTTGCATCGGGTTTTTTATGGCGAAGCGAACTGCCCACGTGGCTGTTGATTATCACTATTTATGCAGGCTGGTTTGCCACGCTGGCGTTCTGGCAAACGCTCGGCCTGCTGCCCGCCACGCTGCTGCTGATCGGGTTTACCGCCTGGTACATGTCCCTGCAGCATGAGCTGATCCACGGGCACCCCACGCGTTTTGCCTGGCTCAACCAGCTGTTTGGCACGCTCCCGCTGGCGGTCTGGTATCCGTACGGCCTGTACCGGGACTCCCATCTTGCCCATCATCGGCACCATAGCCTGACCCATCCGGTGGATGATCCGGAGTCATACTATTTTACCGACGAGAGCTGGGCGCGCTTTTCCCCCTGGCAGAAGCGTACGATCCGCGCCCGGAATACCTTCGCCGGGCGGCTGGTGCTGGCGCCGCTGCTGGATATCCTGCAGACGCTGGGCAGCGCCGTGGCGGCATTTCGTCACCTTCACCTGCGGGCGATGGCGATGTGGCTGGTTCACGTTTTGCTGCTGGTGGCGCTCTTCGCCTGGATGACGCATACCGGTTTTTCACCCGTCTGGTTTGTGCTGGCTGTCAGCTATCCGGCGCTGGCGCTGACCAAGGTCCGATCGTTTTTCGAACATCGCGCGGCGGACGATCCGCTGGCGCGCTCCGTTATTAACGAGGCCGGGTTATTCTGGCGGGTGCTGTTTTTGAATCTCAACTACCATTCAGTCCATCACGATCTGCCGGGCGTTCCCTGGTACGGGCTGAAGGCGATCTACCAGCAAAACCGGGAGGCGTACCAGCAGCGAAACCACGGTTTTCTCGTCAGGGGCTATGGTGAATGGCTGCGTCAGTTCTGGGCCAGGCCCGTCGACGTCACCGTTCATCCCGCAAAACAACAGGGGGAAGGGTATGAGTAACCTGCTGGCGTTTCCCATGTATGCCGTGGATCGCGCCGACACCCGCGCGCTCTGGCTGGCGGTAAAGGGGCTGCTGGCCGCGCGCGGTGTGTCCGTCGATCGTGACCCCGGCTGGCCGGAATCTGACCTGCTGACCCACTGGCAACAGCCTGCGCTTATCCTCAGCCAGACCTGCGGTTATCCGCTGGTCACGCAGCTCCCGGACGTGCAGGTGGTCGGCTGCTTTCACTACGCGGCGCCGGGCTGCGAAGGGATCCAGTACCGCAGCTTTCTGGCGGTGCGCGAGGAGGATCGGCACCTGACGCTGGCGGATTTTCGCGGACGCCGGGCGGTCTGTAATTCCCCGGACTCGCAGTCCGGCTACAATGCGCTGCGAAAAAAAGTGGCTCCCCTGGCGAGCGGCAGCCCCTTTTTCGCGCAAACGTCCTTTAGCGGCAGCCATCGCCAGTCGCTGATTGATGTGAAACGCGGGGCAGGGGATATCGCGGCCATCGACTGCGTAACCTGGGCACTGCTGCAGCGCCATGAGCCGGAACGGCTTGCGGGGCTGGCGATCATTGACAGTACCCCGCTGACGCCGGGACTGCCGCTGATTACCTCGCATAACACCTCACCTGAAACGCTTAACGCCATTCGCGATGCGCTCCGCGAGCTGGTGGATGCACCGGAATACCGGGAGGTGCGCAACGCGGTGCTGATCGGCGGTTTTAGCGAGGTGACGCGCGAGGCCTACGCCTCATTGTCCGCGTAATAAATCTCCTGCGCGTCGGTAAAGCAGCGTAGCGCCAGCGAGGAGACGGGCTTCTGTCTGCGCATAATCAGGCCGACGGGGGCCTCAATGTTCGCATCTTTGATGGGGACAATCCTGAAGTTGCTGTTCAGCGCTTCCAGCCCGTTGTTCAGCGGCATGACGGCGCAGCACACGCCGCTCTGAACCGCCTGAATGATCTGGAACGTGGAGTCACTCTCGAAAACGGACGTCGGTTCGATGCCGGCAGATTTAAAGCTGGCCTCCATATGAGCCCGGTAATGCATCCCTTTGGTCAGGAACCCCAGCGGAAAATCCGTCAGATCGTGCCAGGTCAGCGTTGCCTGGCCTAGCTGGAAATGGCGGACGTCGTGCAGCAGGCCCATCTTCGTTTTCGGCAGCTGGATAACGTCAAACAGACTGGTGTCGATGCTGTTGAGGTAGCACATTCCCAGCTCAAGCTGATTGCGGCTGACGCCGTCGGCAATCTGCGCTGAGGACATGGAATAGAGGCTGTAGGTCAGCTCCGGGTATTTTTGCGTCAGCAGACGAATAAAGATCATCGGATCCACGCTCGCCAACGGCACCATCCCCAGACGTAATTCGCCTACCACCTGGCCTTTACACAGCGCGGCTTCCGCCTGTAGCCCGTCATGCGCGGCAAGCAGGGCGCGGGCCCACGCGAGGATGCGTTCCCCCTCCGGCGTAAACCCTTCAAAGCGCTGCCCGCGCACAATCAGCACCAGCCCCAGCTCCTCTTCCAGGCTGCGGATGCGCATGGAGAGGGTCGGCTGGGTGACGTTGCACTGCGAGGCCGCTTTACCAAAGTGACGGGTCTCGTCGAGCGCGATTAAATATTTTAACTGTTTAATATCCATCATATTCTCTGCGCGAGCAGCCTTACAGCATGCGGATCTCTTTCGAGCGCAGGGTGATGCGAACCGGAACGGATTTATACGACGGCGTACCGCTGTCCTTATCCAGATAATCAAGCGGTACCAGCACGTTGGCCTCCGGGTAATAGGCGCCGACGGTGCCCGGCGCGATGTTATACGCCACCACGGTGATGTCTTTCAGACGCTGAACGCTGCCGGGGAGGGCGGTTTCGATATCCACGCGGTCGCCGTGTTCCAGGCCTGACTGCGCCATATCGTCTTCGTTCATAAACAGCACGTCGCGGCGGCCAAACACGCCGCGGTAGCGGTCGTCCAGGGCGTAAATGGTGGTGTTGTACTGGTCGTGGCTGCGCAGCGTGATGAGGCGCAGAAAGTGCTCACCTTCGCCGCTGGCGTTCTCGTGAACGCCGTCGAAGACCGAGAACATCGCTTTCCCCGTCGCCGTTGGCCAGATACGCTGCGTTGGCGGCAGCGGCATGCGGAAGCCGCCGGGAACGCGGATCCGCGCGTTGTAGTTCTCAAAGCCCGGAATGGTCTGCTCGATCAGATCGCGGATCCGGTCGTAATCCTCAACCAGCGTTAGCCAGTCCACGCGGGTTTCCGGCAGCGTGGCTTTCGCCATGCCGGCGACGATAGCGGGTTCTGACCGAAGCAGCGGTGAGGCGGGCTTCAGCTTGCCGGATGAGGCATGCACCATCGACATGGAGTCTTCGACGGTAATGGACTGACGACCGGTGGCCTGGATATCCAATTCGGTGCGGCCGAGACACGGAAAGATAAAGGTCTCTTTGCCCACCAGCAGATGGGTGCGGTTGAGCTTGGTGCCGACGTGCACGCTCAAATCCAGGTTACCCATCGCCGGAAAGCCCCGCTCGTGATCGGGCATCGCGACGGCAAAATTACCGCCAAGGCAGATGAGCGCTTTCGCACGACCGTCGATCATCGCCTGCGTGGCCTGCACCGCATCGTGTCCGTGGTGAGACGGCGGCTCAAAGCCGAAAACGTCCTTCAGACGGTTCAGGAAGGCCGGGGTAGGCTTCTCGCTAATCCCGACGGTGCGGTTCCCCTGAACGTTAGAGTGGCCGCGCAGGGGGCAGATACCCGCGCCGGGCTTGCCGATATTCCCGCGCAGCAGCAGCAGGTCAGCGATCAGGCGGACGTTCGCCGTGCCTTTATTGTGCTGGGTAATGCCCATTCCGTAGGTAATGATGGTGGCATTTGATTTCGCATAGGCGTCGGCCACCTTTTCTAGCGCCGCCCGGTTCAGGCCCGACTCGCGCTCGATCTCGTCCCAGCGGGTTTGCGCGATATCGGCGGCGAAGTCCTCTATGCCCAGGGTGTGTTCAGCAATAAACGCATGGTCGAGCACGTCACCGCGCTCGGCCTCCATTTCGAGAAGGTGTTTGGCAATGCCTTTCAGCGCGGCGGCATCGCCCCCGGCCTTCACCTGGAAATAGGTCGAGGCGATATCCGTTGAGCCGTAGGTTGCCATTTCAATCACGCTTTGCGGGTCGGCGAAACGTTCGAGGGCGCGCTCGCGCAGCGGGTTAAAGACGATAATCGGCACGTTGCGACGGGCCAGCTCGTGGAGAGTCCCCATCATTCGCGGATGGTTGGTGCCGGGGTTGTGGCCGATGGAGATCACCAGCTCGGTCTTATCGAAGTCGTCCAGCGAGACGGTGCCTTTCCCGATGCCAATCGAACGCGGCAAACCGACGCTGGTGGCCTCGTGGCACATATTCGAGCAGTCGGGGAAGTTGTTGGTGCCGTATTCGCGAGCGAACAGCTGGAACAGATACGCCGCTTCGTTAGAGGCGCGTCCGGAGGTATAGAACTCGACCTGGTCCGGTTCGAGCCCGCGCAATACTTCGCCGATGCGTTGAAACGCCTCGTCCCAGTCGACGGGCCGGAAGGTATCGCTTGCCCGGTCATAGCGCAGGGGATGCGTCAGTCGACCGTAGCCTTCCAGTTCAAAGTCCGATTTTGCCAGCAGCGAGGAGACGCTGTTTTCGGCCAGAAACGCGGGGGTAACGCGTTTGCTGGTGGCTTCCCAGGTCACCGCTTTGGCGCCGTTCTCACAGAACTGGAACGTCGACTTATGTTCTTTATCGGGCCACGCGCAGCCCGGGCAGTCAAAACCGTCAGGCTGGTTGGTGCGCAGCAGCGTGGCGGGAGCATCAAGGGTATCCATTTGGGTACGTACCGCGATAGCCGTCGCTTTTAACGCGCCCCAGCCTCCGGCAGGACCGTCATAGTGTCTGATACCCGGCACCGAGCGTCTTTTCTTATTCATACCCACTCCTGATTTCTTCGGTCACACAACGTCTGAACCCATAAAACGCTGTAACGGACAATAAGTGAAAGCAATGACGACCGGATGGCTATGCGCATGCGGCGTGGAAAAATGCTTTATCTTAAATTCGTTTTATTACAGAGATTTATCAGATCTGATGATTAAATATTTAAAGAAATTATAACGAAATTTTATCATTTTAATAATAAATCTTATCTATCAAACGGTAGGCAAGATAGATGGGGCGAGCAGGAGAGGATGTAGCAGCAATAAAATTTCGAATGAAGCCTGTGAGCGGCAGCAATAAACACTGTTCGCGGCTGGCGGGTCATCGCAAGCATTTTCGACAGCGAAAATGTCAGGAAGGTTAACTCTGGCTTAATGATTAAAGGATAAAATTCAGGCCTGACCGGGTCATTGTCACAATGCGAAATATAAAGTTATTTTGAGTCGTGAAATTAACGTCGTGCAACATAAGTGAAATAGTCACACTCTCGTTGTCGCGTGCATTCAATATTAAAGATACCCTTCTAGTGCAACAAATAATTCATCGTTCATATATTCTGCGGACCTCACCAATACGCGAATTCTACTAATTATGGTAGTGGCGATAATAGCAGTATTGCGTTAATGAAAGTGGTTCTCTTTTGTGTTTTTTGTATATAAAACATGTGCTTGCGTGACGTTGTGGTGGGGAAATAACAGAGTGTAGGTCATATCGGGTTTTTTCATAGGATTAATCCTATAATTTTCCGACTGCTTCATTTACCAACAGTTACGTAGCGGTAAATATTGAATTGATGCGAAGCTCATGTAAACTTGTTTACCGTTTGTCAAAATATGTCAGGAAGACACTGGGCCTTATTCTGAAGGGCTCGTGCGGTAGCTATGCCCTTAAAATAGTAACGCCCCGAAAATATCCTGGCTATTTTAACAATAGCACTTAAGTCAAACTTCACTCCCTTATCTTCATCATCGAAATATCGCTACGGAAAAGCATATGAAAATGCGCGTACTGTTTTCACTTCTGTTTGTAATGGCGGTGGCGGGCTGTAAAGCGCCGCAGAAACCTGTGATCAACGACGATACGATCGAGACCAGCCAGGTCAACGGCGTGACCTTAACCCACCGTCACGCTGTTACGCCGCCGGCGGAGTTCAACCCGGTCAACGAACCGTATCGCGCCATGTATCCGGCTTCCCTGATGAGCCGTCCTGACTTCGGCGGCAAAGTTATCCGTAATCTCGAGACCGGAAAAACGTACGTGGTGCTGGGGCAGGTTGAACACTACTGGATGGCGCTTGCCGATGAAGGTAACGATCAGCTGATTGGTTACGTCCCGATGCGCGCCGTGATCAAGGCCGACCTGTACGACGCCGCCGTGCGTAAACAGGCTATTCGTCCGAAAGCGCGTAAAAAAGCGACCTGTGTCGATGTCGATGGCAACAGCAAAGCCTGCAAAGACAGCGCTAACGGTACCTGGATCCTGAACTAAACGGCTTTCATGAGCGCATTTTTATGAATAATAAAAATTTTCATAAGCTGTGGTTATTCTTTTACGCGGTGATTTTCGCCCTGGTCAGTGGTTGTTCGTCGTCTTCACACAGCGACCCCTCCCGCTACAATCTGCAGTTTCAGGCTCATCCACAAATCAATGAATCTGCGCCGCTTAAGGTCCGGGTGCTGCTGCTGAAATCCGATGCGGATTTCATGTCCAGCGACTTCTACTCCCTGCAGAACAACGCGTCAGCCACGCTTGGCGCGAATCTGCTGAACAGCGACGTGTTCTTCCTGATGCCGGGACAGCTGTCCAAAACCCTCAGCGGGCAAAGCTCTCCGGAGGCCCGCTACATCGGCGTGATGGCGGAGTATCAGATGCTGGATGGCAAAAAATGGCGCGTTTCACTCCCTCTGCCTGTGCCTGGCGAAAATCATATCTACCAGTTCTGGAAATGGTCCGCGGATGAACTTCAGGCCAACGTTTTTCTCGACGTGAACGGCATTCGGGTCATCAGCCAGTAACGCGCTTCAACACAGGAAACACATCATCATGACGAAAGCAGAAAAGGTCGTCTGGACCGAAGGCATGTTCCTGCGTCCACACCATTTTCAGCGGACTGAAAGTTATCTGCTCAACCATGTTCGTGAATGGGGTGCGCTACAGCGGTCATATCTCTGGGGCTTTCTTGACGTTGAACTGGATGAAGCGATGCTTCGTCAGGGATGCATTGCCCTGAGCTACTGCAGTGGTTTGCTGCCGGACGGCACCTTTTTCCAGGTGCGTAACGGGCGCAACGGTCCTGTACCGCTGAAAATTCCTGACAACCTCACCAACGAAAAGGTGGTGCTCGCGCTGCCGGTTCGTCGCGGCGAGAGAGAAGAGGTGATTTTTAGCGAAGAGCCAGCCTCGCTGGCGCGCTTCATCGCTTTCGAGCAAGAGGTGGAAGACGACAACGCCATGTCGGTGGGGGATGCCACCGTCCAGTTTGGCCGTCTGCGTCTGACCCTGATGCTGGAAAAAGACCTCACGGCGGAATGGACCGCCATCGGCGTGGCGTTTGTGACGGAGAAACGTAACGACAACCACGTGCGCCTTGATAACAGCTACATCCCGCCGATGCTCAACGCCAACAACAGCCCGCAGATCTACAGCATGATCAACGATCTGCACGGTCTGCTGGTCCAGCGCAGCCAGCAAATTGGCGGTCGTCTGCGCCAGCCTGGCCGCTTTAACACCTCCGAACTGATTGAGTTCACGCTGCTGTCGCTGGTTAACCGTCATCTGGGCGAGGTTTCTCATTTAAAAACCCTCCCGCTGTTGCATCCGGAAACGCTCTGGCGCAGCTGGCTGCCATTTGCGACCGAGCTCGCCACTTGGACGTCGCAGCGTACTGCCGAAAGCGTGCTGCCGATTTACGATCATGACGATCTGGCTAACTGCTTCAGCAAACTGATGCTGATGCTGCGTCAGGGGCTGTCGCTGGTGATGGAAGACCACGCGATTCAGCTGCCGCTTAACGAACGCTCTCACGGCCTGAACATCGCTACGGTGCCTGAAACCAGCATGGTGCGCGAGTTCGGCTTCGTGCTGGCGGTAAAAGCCAACGTGCCTGGCGAACACCTGCAAACCCATTTCCCGGCGCAGATGAAGGTCGCGCCGGTGTCGAAAATCCGCGATCTGGTTCAGCTTCAGCTGCCGGGCATTATGCTGCGCGCCATGCCGGTCGCGCCGCCGCAGATCCCGTGGCATGCCGGCTACAGCTACTTTGAACTGGAGAAGGGCAGCGAGCTGTGGCACGAGATGGATAAGTCCGGCGCATTCGCCCTGCATCTTGCAGGCGAATTCCCGGGGCTGGATATGGAGTTTTGGGCCATCCGTAGCCCGACAGAATAATAAAGCGAGCGCTTAATATGCAGGAACGACAGGACACCGGCAGTGATGCCGGGTTTACCGGAGCCAGTAGCAACAATCAGCTGGTGGCGGCCGCCAATCCGCTGCTCAACGCGATTCCGCAGATCCGTCATTCGGTCTCCCATGACGATCAGGTGGCGTTACGCCAGCGCCTGATCGATGAGATTCGCCGTTTCGAAGTCCGCTGCCAGCAGGCGGGGCTGCCCTACGAAGTGATCGTCGGGGCGCGTTACTGCCTGTGTACGGCGCTCGATGAGGCCGCCGCGCTCACCCCCTGGGGCAGCAGCGGCGTCTGGTCAAGCAACGGTCTGCTGGTGACGTTCCATAACGAAACCTGGGGCGGCGAGAAGTTCTTCCAGCTGCTGGCGCGCCTGTCGCAGAACCCGCGCGAGCATATTCTGCTGCTGGAGATGATCAACTACTGTCTGCTGCTGGGCTTCGAAGGACGCTATCGGGTGCTGGATAATGGCCGCACGCAGCTTGAAACCATCAAGCAGCGGCTGTGGCAGATGATCCGCGGCGTGCGCGGCAGCTATCCGCCGCCGCTTTCTCCCCATCCGGAAGATCGTCCGGTGCTGCGCAAGCTCTGGCGGCCGATGGTTCCCCTGTGGGCCTGCGTGGCGCTGGCCGGGTTTATCGCCTGTCTGTTTTATATCGTGCTTAACTGGCGCCTTGGCGATAACACCAACCCGGTGCTGGCGAAGATTTATCAGTCCCAGCTGCCGGAAACCACTATTCAGCAGCCGGCCCGTCAGCTACCGGCGGTGCTGAACCTGCGCGGCTTCCTGAAGCCTGAAATCGAGGCTGGCCTGGTTGCGGTGAAAGACGAAGCGGATCGCAGCGTCGTTATCCTGAAGGGCGACGGGCTGTTTGCCTCTGCCTCTACCGTCGTGCGTGACCGCTATGAGCCGGTCATCAACCGCATTGCGCAGGCGATGAATAACGTCAGCGGCAAAATTCTGGTGGTGGGCTACAGCGACAACGTGCCGATCCGCAGCGCGCGCTTTGCCTCTAACTATGAACTCTCTCTGGAACGCGCCCGCTCGGTACAGAAAATGCTGCAGGGAAGCCTCTCTCAGCCTGGCCGCGTGAAAGCGGAAGGGCGGGGCGAGATTAACCCGGTGGCGCCGAACACGACGCCTGAAAACCGCGCCCGTAACCGCCGTGTGGAAATTACTCTGCTGGTGTCGCCTGAAAACACTCAGGCTGAGCTGAACGGATTGCCGCAAGGAAACTAAGGATGCTGACTACACTTCTTTCCATCTTGACCAACCGCATTCTGTGGAGCTTCCTCGGCGTAACCGCGCTGGCGGCGGTGATCTGGATGATTGGTCCCCTGCTGTCCATCGTGGACACCCGACCGCTTGAGTCTGAACAGAACCGTATTATCAGCATTGCCGTGGTCTATCTGCTCTGGGCACAGGGCCACATTCTGCCGCGCCTGTACAATGCCTGGCTGAACCGCAAGCTGATGGACAAGCTCAAAGAGAATACCGCCAGCCCGGAAGCCGCGGATCCGCAGAAGCGGCTGAACAGCGAGGAGCAGATCCTCGCCAGCCGTTTTGATGAAGCCGCGCAGATGCTTAAAAAAGCGCACTTCAGCAAAGCGGGCCAGGGCGCCCAGTGGACGCAGCGCTTCAGCACGCAATATCTCTATCAGCTGCCGTGGTACGTCATTATCGGCGCGCCGGGCTCCGGTAAAACCACGGCGCTGGTCAATTCCGGGCTGCAGTTCCCGCTGGCCGATCGTTTCGGTAAGACCGCGCTGCGGGGCATTGGCGGCACGCGTAACTGCGACTGGTGGTTCACCAATGAGGCGGTGCTGCTGGACACGGCGGGCCGCTATACCACCCAGGAGAGCGAGCAGGTGCAGGACGCCGGCGAATGGCTGGAGTTCATGGGGTTACTGCGTAAGTATCGCCGCCGCCAGCCGATCAACGGCGTCATCATCACCATCAGCATTTCTGACCTGCTCACCCAGTCCGCCGAGGCGTCCCGCCAGCAGGCGGTGAACCTGCGTCAGCGTCTTTCCGAGCTGCATGAACAGCTGGGTATCCGCTTCCCGGTGTACGTGATGGTGACCAAGGCCGACCTGCTTAAAGGCTTCCGCGCCTGGTTTGCCGACTACGATAAAGCGCAGCGCGACCAGATCTGGGGCTTTACCCTGCCGTGGGAGCAAACCAAACACGCCGATTACGACCTGATGGGCAACTTCCAGCAGGAGTTTTCTCTGCTGCAGCAGCGCCTCGATGCCGGGCTGCCGGAAACCATGCTGAAAGAGCATGACGCGAAAACCCGCGCGGAAGCGTATCTCTTCCCTCAGGAGTTCGCCGCGCTGCGTCCGCTGCTGGCGGACTACCTGAGCACGGTCTTCGCCCGCTCCAACTTTGAAACCGAGTTCTCTCCGCGCGGGATCTACTTCGCCAGCGGGACTCAGGAAGGCATGCCGTTCGACCGCGTAATGGGCGAACTGAACCGCGCGCTGTCGCTGCCGGAAGGGGGAGAGGCGGATAACTGGGATTCGGTCAGCAAAGAAGCGCCTATCCCGGGTGCTAAAGGTCAGAGTTTCTTCATTAAGAACCTGCTGCAAAACGTCATCTTCCAGGAAGCCGGGATCGCGGGCGAAAACCGCTGGTGGGAGCTGCGCAACCGGGCGGTGATCTGGTCCGGCTATGCGGCGCTGCTGGCCCTGCTGGCGATCCTCGGCGGTCTGTGGCTGACCAGCTATGCCAAAAACAAAACCTATCTGGCAGAGGTGGATGCGAAGGTGCCGCTGCTGGACCAGCAGAGCAAGGCGTTACAGAACCAGCCGCAGCGTGACCTGTTCGATCTGCTGCCGCTGCTGAATGGTCTGGTTGACCTGCCGAAAAGCGACGACTTTGATGTCAACGATCCGCCAGTATCCCGCCGTATGGGGCTCTATCGCGGGGATGACGTCAGCGATGCCGCGCAGTCTCTGTACCAGAAAGCGCTGGATCAGATGCTGTTGCCTGCCGTCGCCATGCACATCACCACCTGGCTTCGCAACGACAACGGCAGCGATGTGGAATACAGCTATGAAGCGCTGAAGGCCTATCAGATGCTGTATCAGCCGAAGCACTATGACGGCAAATTCCTGCATTCGTGGGTGATGCTCAATCTGCAGCGGAATCTGCCGCAGAACGTCACGAAGGCGCAGCTGCAGCAGCTTGAATGGCACCTGACGCAGCTGCTGGAACCGAAAATTCAGGCCTCGCCGTACGCGCAGGATGAATCCCTGGTTGCCCGCGAAAGAGCGATGATCGGCCAGCAGCCGCTCTCCACGCGCGTCTACGGCCGCCTCAAACGCCTGCTGGAACACGATGACAACCTGAAGCCGGTCTCCCTTTCCGACCTGGGCGGACCGCAGAGCGAGCTGGTGTTTTCACGCAAAAGCGGCAAGCCGGTGAGCGAAGGCGTACCGGGCCTGTATACGCCGGACGGCTACTGGAAAAGCTTTAACGGCCAGATTGACAGCGTAACCACCGCCCTGCATGAAGACGACGCCTGGGTGCTGGGAGCCGCGACGGCGCAGGAGGATAAACAGCAGATCGATAACGCCGTGCGCCAGCTCTACATGCGCGATTTTATCGCGAACTGGGATCGCTTCCTCGCCGACATCCAGCTCAATAACAGCGCCGATCTTTCCCAGCGCATCAACACCGCGCGCCTGCTCTCCGGCGCAAACTCGCCGCTGCGCCGTCTGGTGCAGAACCTGAGCCAGGTCCTGACGCTGTCACGCAATGCGCCAGCGCCGGAAGATGCGGATAAAGCGCAGGCGCAGAGCAACCGCGCCACCCGCACGCTGGAAGCGCTGTTCAGCAACAATGACGCTGCGCCGACCCAGGCCGCCGTGGTCACCCAGGCGCCGGAACAGCTGGTCACCGACCACTACGCGCCGATGATTGAGCTGGCGCAGCCGCTGGAGAAGGGCGGGAAGACCATCGTGTTTGATGATTTTCTCAAGCAGGTGGATGAGCTCTATCGCTACCTGACCGCCGTCCAGGACGCGGCCAACAGCGGCATGCCTGCACCGGGCGGCGAGGCGATCAGCCGTCTGCAGGCCAGCGCCGGTCGCCTGCCGGGCGGGCTGCAAACCATGTTCAGCAATATGGCGGTGGGCGCCAGCAGCGATACCCAGCGCCGCGACCTCGAAAACGTGCGTAAGCGAATTAACGTTGAGGTGGGCGGATTCTGCCGTCAGGCGATCGCCGGTCGCTACCCGCTGGTGCGCAGCGCCAGCACCGAGGTCACCCCTGACGATCTCGCGCGCATGTTTGCGCCGGGAACCGGGCTGATGGACGCTTTCTTCCGCGACAATCTGACCAATAAAGTGGATACCACGCAGGCAAACTGGCGCTTTATGCCGGGCATCGACGGTAAAACGCTGCCGGGAAGCGAAGGGCTGCTGAGACCGTTCCAGCAGGCCCAGTCGATTCGCGACGCCTTCTTTGCTAACGGCGCAACGACGCCGTCCTTCAAGGTGACGGTTCGCACCGTGCGAATGGATAACACCATTCTGAACCTGACGCTGGACGTTGACGGCCAGCTGCTGCGCTACAGCCACGGTCCGCAGGCCGTGCAGATCATGAACTGGCCGGGGCCGGGCGGCACCAACCAGGTCCGCATGCAGCTGGGGCTGGCTAACGGCAGCACGGCGACGCTGGTCACCAACGGCGCCTGGGCGCTCAACCGCTTCTTCGATAAAGCGAGCACCAGCCCGGGCGCGGGTAGCCTGAGCCGTCAGGCCACCTTCAGCGTCGACGGACATCAGGTCACGCTGGAGTTTGCACCTAACAGCATTCGTAACCCGTTCCAGCTTCCCCGTTTCTCATGCCCATAACCGCAAGGACAGCCGTATGACGAATACCCCTGCGATGAACCGCTACAGCTGGTATGGCAAGTTACCCAGCGCCGGAGATTTTTTGCAGCGTCGCTTTCCTGACACTTTACAGCGCCAGTGGTCACACTGGTTCCAGGTCGGTCTGCTGGCCTGGCAGCAGGAAGAGCAGCGCAGCGGCGAGCGCCAGTTCCAAAAAGCGCCAGTCTGGAATTTTGTGGTACCGCCCATGCTGGGCAGCCAGATGATCCAGATGGGCTGTCTGCTGCCCGGCCGCGACAGCGTTGGCCGCCAGTATCCGGTTTGCCTTCAGCTGAGCTTCGCCCCGTCAGAGTGGTCGACCAGCCTGCTCAGCCAGGCCGAAAGCTGGTACCAGCAGATTGGGCGCCTGGGGCTGCACGCGGTGCGCAACAGTTTTTCCGCCTCGCAGCTGGATGAGATGCTGATGACCATCCCGGCACCGCAGCCCGTCGAGCCGCAAAAGCGTTCCGACATCCTTGATGTAATTGGCTATGACGAGGATGGCCAGAGCACGCTGGGCTGGCCTCAGGCGGCGGAGTGTTTTGATCCGCTGCGTCAGACCAGCTACTGGTGGACCAACCGCTGCGACGGTTACCCGCTCTACACCCACGTGCACAGCGGTAACTTTACCGGGCAGCTTTTCACCCTGCTGTTCGACCCGGCAGGGGGCGCCCGTCCGGGGCGTCACGGTCTTTATCCGCCCATGTTTGAATAAGCAGGGATCTTATGAATATCGAAGAATTTCTCGCGCCAATAAGCCCCGAAAAACCCTGCGGCGAAAACCTGGAGTACGACGCCGACTTCCAGATCATGAATCAGGCCAGTCAGGGGAAAGCGGAACAGCAGTTTGGCGACACCATTATCCCGGCAGAGCCCGCTGACTGGAACACGGTAGAAAAATTCGCCACCAGCCTGCTGACCCGCACCAAAGATCTTCGCGTACTGCTGGCGTTAACCCATGCCTGGACGCGCCGCCGCGGGCTTGCGGGCTACGCGGACGGATTATTGCTGGTGCAGGAGGCGATCGCCCGTTACTGGGAGACGCTCTATCCGCTGCTGGAAGAGTATGGCGAAACCGATCCGTTCTATCGCATTAACGCCCTGGCAGGGCTGAGCGATAAATCTGACCTCACCGTCGCCGTGCGAAACGCCTCGCTTCTGCGTTCAAACGGCGATGAAATTTCGCTCCGGGATGCCCAGGCGCTACTGGACGGCAGCAAGACGGAATGTCCGGACTATCCCGGCGGCCGTCCACGGCTGATTGACGAACTGGCCCGCGGCGACCAGCCGGGAACCGCAGCGGTTATCGTCATTAACGAACGTCTGCTGGCGATTCGCGAGCTGCTCACCGGGCATCTCGGTGAAAGCGGCGTGCCCGAGATGGAGCAGCTGCTGAAAACCGTCGGACTGGTCGCCAGCGCGTGTCAGGTAACCGACATCAGCAAGCTGCTGCCGAACCGTGAGGCGCAGGCAGAACCACAGGCCGAGCAGCAGTCGGCGACAGCGCAGCCCGCTCAGCCGGTCACCGACTGGCGCAGCGTCCAGGTCACCAGCCGCGCCGACGCGCAGCTGATGCTGGAAAAAGCGAAGCAGTATTTTGCGCAGTACGAACCGAGCCACCCCGCACCGCTGATGATTGAACGGGTGCAGCGGCTGTCAGAACTTAACTTTATGGACATTATTCGCGACCTGGCGCCAGACGGCGTTAACCAACTTGAGAACATCTTTGGGCGCCGCGAATAACGCGTCCAGGCATTATGACGACAGGCATGGAGCCTGCCGTTTCACCTTCACCGCGCATCTTTGATGGAGAACATCATGGCAATGAGTAACAGTGGGCAGAAATTCATCGCACGTAACCGTGCCCCCCGCGTGCAGATCGAGTACGACGTAGAGATCTACGGTGCAGAACGTAAGATTCAGCTGCCGTTTGTGATGGGCGTCATGGCCGATCTGGTCGGCAAACCGGTGGAAAATCTGCCGGCCGTCGACGAGCGTAAATTCCTCGAAATCGACATCGACAACTTTGACGAACGCATGAAGGCGCTGAAGCCGCGCGTGGCGTTCCAGGTGGATAACACCCTGACCGGCGAAGGCAAGCTCAACGTGGATCTGACCTTCGACAGCATGGACGACTTCCTGCCGGATGCGGTGGCCCGCAAGGTTGAGCCGCTGAACAAGCTGCTGGAAGCGCGTACCCAGCTCTCCAACCTGCTGACCTATATGGACGGCAAAAACGGTGCGGAAGAGCTGATCGCTAAAATTCTGCAGGATCCGACGCTGCTCAAATCCCTGAGCCAGTTGCCGAAAAATGACGAAAGCGCGAAAGGTAGCGAGGAATAATCGATGAGCAACCAGACTCAACAACATGAGCAGCAGGCGGGTCAGGCGTTCAGCCAGGATGAATTCAGCGCGCTGCTGAACAAAGAGTTCCGCCCAAAAACCGATCAGGCCCGTTCAGCCGTAGAAAGCGCGGTTAAAACTCTGGCGCAGCAGGCGCTGGAAAATACCGTCACTTTCTCCAACGACACCTACCGCACCATTCAGAACCTGATCGCCGGTATCGACGAGCAGCTGTCGCAGCAGGTAAACCAGATCATTCACCACGAAGAGTTTCAGAAGCTGGAGAGCGCCTGGCGCGGTCTGAGCTACCTGGTGAACAACACTGAAACTGACGAGATGCTGAAGATCCGCTTTATGAGCATCTCCAAGCAGGAGCTGGGCCGCACCCTGAAGCGCTTCAAGGGCGTGGGCTGGGACCAGAGCCCGATCTTCAAGAAAATCTACGAGCAGGAGTACGGTCAGTTCGGCGGCGAGCCGTTTGGCTGCATCGTGGGCGACTACTACTTCGACCATAGCCCGCAGGACGTTGAGCTGCTGGGCGAAATGGCGCGCATCGGCTCTGCGGCGCACTGTCCATTTATCACCGGTACCGCGCCGGGCGTGATGCAGATGGAGTCCTGGCAGGAGCTGGCTAACCCGCGCGACCTGACCAAGATCTTCCAGAACACCGAATACGCCGCCTGGCGTTCGCTGCGTGAATCCGAAGATGCCCGCTATCTGGGTCTGGTGATGCCGCGCTTCCTGTCGCGCCTGCCGTACGGCATTCGCACCAACCCGGTCGACAGCTTTGACTTTGAAGAGCAGACTGACGGCGCGAACCACAACAGCTACTCCTGGGCGAACGCAGCGTATGCGATGGCCGCCAACATCAACCGCTCCTTCAAAGAGTACGGCTGGTGCACTTCGATTCGCGGCGTGGAGTCGGGCGGGGCGGTTGAAAACCTGCCGTGCCACACCTTCCCGAGCGATGACGGCGGCGTGGACATGAAGTGCCCGACCGAGATCGCCATCAGCGATCGTCGTGAAGCCGAGCTGGCGAAAAACGGCTTTATGCCGCTGGTTCACCGCAAAAACTCCGACTTTGCCGCCTTCATCGGCGCGCAGTCGCTGCAGAAACCGGCCGAGTACCATGACCCGGATGCCACCGCCAACGCGCGTCTGGCCTCTCGTCTGCCGTACCTGTTCGCCTGCTGCCGTTTTGCGCACTACCTGAAGTGCATCGTGCGCGACAAAATCGGCTCCTTCCGCGAGCGCGAAGAGATGGAACGCTGGCTGAACGACTGGGTCATGAACTACGTCGACGGTGACCCGGCGAACTCCTCACAGGAGACCAAGTCCCGTAAACCGCTGGCGGCTGCGGAAGTGCAGGTGCAGGAGATTGAAGACAACCCGGGCTACTACGCCGCGAAGTTCTTCCTGCGTCCGCACTACCAGCTGGAAGGTCTGACCGTTTCCCTGCGTCTGGTTTCTAAACTGCCGTCGCTGAAGACGAAAGACGCGTAATGAGTGTAGCCGGCCCATTGGGTCGGCTACTTTTCGGTGAATATGAGATAGCTAATGAATTTGACTTTGACAGCGTTAATACGAAAATTCATCAGCTATTTAGCCATTTATACGTTGCTAATAATTTCATTCATGCTGTTTGTGACGGTATCCGGCTACTATCTGTTTATCTTTGACTGGCCGGAAGATGTCCCGCGAATCGCAATGCATGGATTCTTATGCACTGGACTTAATGCATTAGCGATAGCGATATACGTTGTGGCAGAGAAATGGAAAGAAAAAAGTTAGTATTTTACGCGGACTGATGCGCTGCGGATCCTAAGGCAAAGGATATTAAGGTGAAACGTTTCTGTTTTTTCCTCGTATTTATGACCTTTTATGTGTGTGCCGGAAATAACTATCCTGATTTTTATCATCAGCAAACATACCGGCAGGTTTTAAAAGATATTGTTCTGGCGCGCTGCCTGGCGCAGGTAGCAGATAAAGGCAGCCAGTTTGCTGCTGATGCTGCCCGCAGTGCGAGTGCATTCATTGAGTGGATACCTTTTGATGCCGAAAATGGCACTGATAAAGTGGATGCCCTCATCGGAAAATATAAAAATCAAATTAACGGTTTTCATTCAGAGCGAAAACCCGATGTCAAAGGCGTAACCTTAAACTGTTTACGTCTTTATCATAGCGATGAGCTGAACAAACTGGTTCCGCAGGTCATCATAGGCGATCCTGACCGCACCTGGATTCAGGATAACCCGCAGTAGTAAAGACTTCACATTCTTTCCGTTCATTCAGGGAGAATGTAAGACTGTCAAATGACACGGGTCATTTGATGTGAGGCAGAGGTAAAATATGGACGGTTTTATTCAGCCCCATGCTTTCCTGTTTGCCATATAAGTGCTTTTTCGAAAGCAATATTGTTCATCCACGAAGAGTAGATATTATGGCTATTGATATGTTTCTGAAGGTCGAGGGTGTTACGGGCGAATCTAAAGA
Source organism: Enterobacter sp. WP_7_1 (assembly GCF_003688535.1). Taxonomy (NCBI): domain Bacteria; kingdom Pseudomonadati; phylum Pseudomonadota; class Gammaproteobacteria; order Enterobacterales; family Enterobacteriaceae; genus Enterobacter; species Enterobacter sp. WP_7_1. The sequence goes on from NZ_REFK01000002.1 coordinate 784,996, forward strand.
TTCTAACCACACCGGCTGGACTGATATTACCTCCTTCTCCTGGGGCGCTTCCCAGCCAGGTAATATGAGCGTTGGCGGTGGCGGCGGTGCCGGTAAAGTTAACTTTAACGACCTGCACGTTAACGCGCTGATCGACAAATCTACCACCGCTATCCTGAAACACTGCGCCAGCGGTAAACACCTGACCAAAGTTGAGCTGTCCGTCTGTAAAGCCGGCGGCCAGCAGGTGGAATACTCCCGCATCACGCTGGAAGATGTGCTGGTCACCTCTGTTCAGTACACCGGTGCAGACAACGGCGATACCGTTGGTGTGACCTATGCATTCCAGGCTGCGAAAGTGAAACAGCAGTACTGGGAGCAGACCACGTCTGGTGGTAAAGGTGCTGAAAGCAGCGCTGGCTGGAACATCAAAGAAAACAAAGAAGCGTAATTGCGTATGTGGCCGGGGAGTTTTCCCCGGTCATTATCAACCGGGAAGGAAGATAGCATGGCAAGTTTGCAGGAAGGAGGCGCCCGTCCTCTCACCATTGGCGAAATAGCACTGGCGCGCTCGGTTTTTGGTGACGCAATAAAGTACTCAGAAGTGAAAGTCCATAATAAAAGCTATTTGCCATTTAATATGCAGTCGACAGATGTCGCGATGACCCCCAACGGTGAGCTCTATTTTCGAGAGCCGCATTATCGGGATGACTTCTCAATAGAGGTTCCGCGATATAAACACTGGTTTATTCACGAAATGGTGCATGTATTGCAGCATCAGATTGGAATGAATGTTCGAACCCGAGGCGCATTCAGTTGGGCAGCAAGTTATAATTATTCTCTGCCCCCCGATAAAAAACTATCGGACTTTGGTATGGAGCAGCAGGCTTCTATCATTTCAGATTTTTATTATCTGATAAATTACGGTCTGGGTGATTTCCGAAACATCGCAGGTTTTGAGGGAATTATCGGACCCGACCTGAAGGATAAATATCTGCAGGTATTATCGTTGTTTATTCAAAATCCTAAAGACCGGCGGGTATGGTTATGAAACAGTTACTCAGTGTTGTAGCAATCGCATTAACGGTGAGTGCCTGTGTCTCTCATCCTGCACAATATCAGTCGCTTACGGTTACGCTAAAGAACAACGAACCCTGCTTTGCTATTCCCGCTAACTCCGGGTTAGACGCGCCTGTCACCAGCCATTCGCCCACCATAATGAAACGCGCGGGAAATGAATGGAAAGCGATATCGCCGCCGTCAACGTTTAGCCCTGAGGTGACGTTAACGACCCAACAGTGTCACCAGTGGCAGGGGATTGCGTGGCAAGCGGGAGAATATGATGTTGCTCTGAAAGTGTCAGGGAAAAACGATTCTATTCGCTATGCTGCCCGTTTCACCTTACAAGAGGGTTCTTCAGGCCAGTTTAAGCTTACGCAGACTGAATAGAATGTGTTAACCCCCAAACGCCGCCGTTCTCGTCCCGAGAGCGGCAGCGTTTGAGCGCTAATCATACCAGCAGGAATACGCCATGCGATTCACGATTATTTCTACGAAACCCGGTCATCAGCCGCCGCAAAGCAGCTGTGATTTTTACGCCCCGGGCGGCACCATTGGGCGCGGTACGGATAACAATCTGGTGTTGCCGGACAATGACCGCACCATTTCTCGTCTGCAGGCGATTGTTCACGTTGACGCCCAGGGCGAATGCCGCGTGACCAACCGTGGCAGCGTCACCCGCGTGGTATTAAATGACATTCCGCTGGAGCGAGGGCGTCAGGTTGAGCTGCAGGATGGCGACATTCTCGGTATTGATGACTACCGCATCGAAGTGACCGAACTGATCCACGATACGCAGCCCGTGAGCCGTATGGCGGCCAGCATGCATCAGCAGGCGCGTCCGGCAGCCGCGTCCGCGCCCGCTGCGCAACCGAAGCCGGCGAGCGCCGCACCGCGCGGGAAAGCCGAACCGACCGCCGTGCCAACGGAAATCTGGGATAGCCTGATGCAGGAGTTCTCCATCTCCGACAGCATCTCCAGCAACCGTACAAAACCGCAGCCTGCTGCATCGCACGATCCGTTCTCCCAGCCTGCGGCTCCGGAGCGTAACGCTGAAGATCCACTGGCGATGTTCAACGACAGCGATCCAAAGCTTGAGCGTAAGAATGTCGACCCGGACACGCTGTTCAGCGACGAAGCGTTGTTCAAAAAAGAGAGTATTTTTGACGACGTCACCCCGTCAACGCTGGTGCCGCCGGGCGAGACGCCCCCCGCTAAGCCAGAAGACGAGGCGACGGACGAACTCGATCCGCTGGCCCTGTTTGGCGGTAAGGCCAGCGCGCCAGCCGCGCGTAATGACGACCCGCTCGGGCTGATGGGCGGCGCACCGTTAACCCATCCGGATGACATTCTTGCCGAAAAGCCTGCGCCAGTGCCGGAACCCGAGCAGGAAGAGGACGTGCTGGCCGATTCTCCGCTGTTCGCCCCTGAGCCGCAGGAAGAACCGCGTGCTGAAGAAGAGCCCGCGCGACCGGATTACGCAGGCTTCACCATGCCTACGCCACAGGCCGTTGCGCGCAGCAGCGCTCAGGCCCCGAAGGGCCGACTGCGCATCGACCCGGTCAATAACGCCTCCGCCCCAACCGCCACGGCGAACAGCGGTGAGAAGGGCGAAGTGCTGCAGGGCGAGCTGCTGGAGGCGCTGCTGGAAGGCATGGGGCTGAGCGAAATGCAGCCCGTCCCGCAGTTTGACCGTGAAAACATGCGTCAGCTGGGGCAGATCCTCGGCATGTTCTCTCAGGGAACCGTGGCGCTGCTCTCCTCGCGCTCCATCCTCAAGCGTGGCGTGAAGGCCGATATGACCATGGTGCTGGACGATGCCAACAACCCGTTCAAGCTGTTGCCGACCGGCAAAACCGTGCTGATCCAGATGTTCGGCACCCCAATGCCGGGCTTTATGCCGCCGACCAAATCCGTGCGCGACGCGCTGATCGATCTGCAGGCGCACCAGCTGGGCATGATCTCCGGTATCCGCGCCATCATTGCCGCGATGCTGCAGTCCTTTAACCCTGAGCAGCTGGAAGAGCAGGCGAAGCAGAACGGGATGACCTCTCGTCTGGCGCTGCCGGGTAGCCGCAAAGCCGCCCTGTGGGACTATTTTGTTCGCAGCTATGGCGAGACGGCTGGCGAGATTGAGGATGACTTCCACACCCTGTTCGGCGAAGCCTTCCTTCATGCGTACGACATGGAGGTGAATCAGTACAAAGACTCACAGAGCGGATCGGAAGACAAATGAATATCGCAACGGCTTCTCTCTCCCGCCAGGGGACGCGCGCCAGCAACCAGGATCAGACGGGAGAAACCATAGGGGAACGTTCGGCCTGCTTTGTCGTCTGCGACGGCATCGCGGGCCTGCCGGGCGGTGAGGTGGCTGCAGAGCTGGCCCGCAACAGCATTATCTCCCGCTTCGATGGCGACAAGCATCTTAACGCGCAGCATATCCGCGACTACGTGCAGACGGCGAACCGCACTATCCTCAGCGAACAGCAGGCCGTGCAGGACTATCGCCGGATGGGCACGACGCTGGTCAGCCTGTTCATTGACCGCGATTACGGGCTGGCCTACTGGGCGCACGCCGGGGACAGCCGCCTGTACCTGTTTCGCCGGGGATGGCTGTGGCACGTGACCACCGACCACAGCCTGGTGCAGCAGATGAAAGACGCCGGGCATCAGACCGACGATCTCAACAGCAACCTGCTGTACCTCGCGCTGGGGATTGAAAACGGCGGGCCGGAAGCGAGCTACAGCGACGTGGTGCAGGTGGAAGACGGCGATGCATTCTTACTCTGCACCGACGGGTTCTGGCACGGCGTTAGCGAAGAGCAAATGAAGCAGTCGCTGCATATGGTCAATACGCCGCAGGAGTGGCTGACCTTAATGAACCAAATCATTCAAAAGAATGGCGAACAGGAGGGGAATGCTCAGGATAACTATACTGCCCTGGCGGTATGGATGGGCAACCCTCAGGACACCACTTTGCTGCACACCCTCTCTGACGCAGCACAATTTCTTCCCTGCGGAACTGATTAGACACACAAGGAACGATATGAAACTTTGGCTATCGGGTTTGGCACTTCTGGCGGTCACCTCCACCGCGCAGGCTGAGAATTTCCGCATCGTGCAGTCTCCTGCGCAGAAGCTGGATATCTGGATCGACAACATCAAAGACAACACGCCGCAGAGCTGGTGTAAGCCTGAGGTGGCGCTGCGCATTGTGGCGAACGGCAAGAAAGACGTCTCCGTGCTGGAGAACTTTGTGCCGCGTCTTGGCTCCCTGCTGGAACACCAGTGCAGCAAAGTGAATAAGCTTAGCTGGACGCTCAACGATCCGGCGGGTACCACGCTGGCGCAGGGTACGGCAGGCAAAGCGCAGGACTGGGCGCTGGTGGTGAAACAGGAGCAGGCCGCGCCTGCTGCGACCGTCACCGCAACTCCAGCCAGCGGCGCGTTGTTGCCGCCGGACCAGAACGTGGCTTCCCGCACGGTTGCCGCTGACCGCACGCCGTGGCAGGAATTTACCCTGCAGGATGGCTGCCACCTGCGCACCTTCTGGGAAGGTGGCGCTTCCGCTCCGGCGCTCTTTATTCCGGATTCTGACACCACCCGCTGCGGTAACGGCAGCTGGCTTAGCGGGCACACCGTGGTTTCGCAGTCCCGCAACGGCGGACAGAAAGAGATGGCGGTGACGTACATCCATGGCTTCCCGGTTACGGGTCTGAATCAAAGCGCCGATCCTGAAAACGCGCTGATTACCTCCGTCAACAAAGAGCGCATGGTGTTCAGCACCCCAGACAGCGACCAGAGCTGGATGATCCTGCCTTACGATAACGCCCTGAACAGCTGGAAAAGCAACGGCACCGTAGCGGTGGAGATCTCCCGTGAAATCGCCAGCGATGATGCAAAACTGCAGGCGCGTATTGCGGCGGTGAAAAAAACCTGGAGCGCCTGGGTCGCACCCGGCACGCCGCTGAATATCGTGCTGATTGATACCCTGCGTCCTCAGCTGCGCGATCCGGCCGTCGGCGCATGGCGCGCGGCGAATTAAGGAGTGGCTATGAATACGCTCTATCAACACCTGGCGGGCGAGCCGCTCAGCGATGCGCTGGCGCGCCTTGAAGCTGAAATCAAAGCCCGTCCGGCGGATGCCGACCTCCGCGCCGCTTTCGTGCAGTTTTTAACCCTCAGCGGCAACTGGACGCGTGCGCTGACCCAGCTGAAAAGCTGGCTGGCGCTGAAGCCTCAGGCGAAGCCCACCGTCACGCTGCTGGAGCAATCCATTCAGGGCGAGCTGCAGCGCGCGCAGGTGATGGCGGGAGAGGCGCGTCCGGCCATGCCTGAAACCCAGTGGCCGTGGCTGACGACCCTGGCCTCGGCGCTAAGCGAGGAGGGCGAGCGCGCCCGGGCGCTGCGTCTGGACGCCCTCGATCGGGCTGAGGCCACTGCCGGCCAGATTATCCTCGAAAACGAGGAGACGCAGGCTTTCGAGTGGCTGATGGACGGCGATGCCCGTCTCGGCCCGGTCTGCGAAACCATCGTGAACGGCCGTTATTTCTGGCTGCCGTTCAGCGCCATTGCGGAGATCCGTTTCCAAGCGCCCGCCAGTGTGACCGATCTGGTCTGGCGTCACGCGCTGGTGCGCCTGACCGACGGTACGGAGCAGGTGTGTCAGATCCCGGCGCGTTACCCGTTTGCTGCCGATGCCACTGATGCGGTCAAGCTGGGCCGCACCACCGATTGGCTGCAGCTCGACGAAGACGGCACCCTTTACGAAGGCAGGGGCCAGAAGGCCTGGCTGAGCGAGCAAAGCGAATACCCGCTGCTGTCCTTAAGCCTCGTGACGTTTGCGACGGATGGAGCCGATGAGTAATCCCGCTGGCGAAGGCGATCTGCTGCGCAGCGGCTGGCAAGCCCGCAGCAGGCAGGAGAAGGTGGGGGCGCGCGACAAAATGCAGCCCTCGCTGCTGGATCGCCTCACCGATAACGACCCGGAAAAAAAACGCGAGTCGGCCAACAGCAATCTGATCACCCACGCCGCCCTGCGTCGCAACGTCCTGCGCGATCTGCAGTGGTTGTTTAACACCATCAACCACGATGCCTCCGGCGATTTGAGCGCCTTGCCGCACGTGAAGCGCTCGGTGGTCAACTTCGGCGTCGCACCGCTGGCCGGGAAAAGGATGTCGGATATTGAATGGCACGACATTCAGCGCAAGCTCACCGAGGCCATCATCAATTTTGAGCCGCGCATTTTGCCGCAGGGGCTGCAGGTCCGCTGCGTGTCGGATACCTCCTCGCTGGATCTGCACAACGTGCTCTCCATCGAGATCAAAGGGCGTTTGTGGTGTGTGCCGTACCCGCTGGAGTTTCTGTTTCGTACCGATGTCGATCTGGAAAACGGCCATTTTGAACTGAAAGATGCGGGGTAATCATGGAAAGTAAACTGCTCGAATATTACAACCGCGAGCTGGCCTACCTGCGAGAAATGGGGGCCGAGTTTGCCGAACGCTACCCAAAAGTCGCCGGACGGCTGGGCATGCGCGGCATCGAAGTGGCGGACCCGTATACCGAACGTCTGATGGAGGGCTTCGCCTTCCTGACCTCCCGCGTGCAGATGAAAATGGACGCGGAGTTTCCGCGTTTCTCCCAGCGTCTGCTGGAGATGATTGCGCCTAACTATCTTGCGCCCACGCCGTCGATGGCGATCGCGGAGATTGAGCCGGACAGCAGCCGGGGCGACCTGAGCAAGGGCTTCATTGTGCCGCGCGGTACCATGATGGACAGCCTGGCGCTGAAAAAAACCGGCGTGACCTGCAGCTATACCACGGCGCACGAGGTCAACCTGCTGCCGCTGAAAATCGACAAGGTCGAGCTGGGCGGCGTGCCCGCCGATCTGCCGCTGGCGCAGCTGGGGCTGAGCCAGCGGGGGATCGGCAGCGCCTTGCGGATCCGCATCGCCTGCGACGGCCCGCAAAACCTCGGGCACCTGGATTTCGACCGTCTGGAATTTTTCCTCGGTGGTCCGGACATTGAAGCGCTGAAGCTGCTGGAGCTGGTGATGGAGCACCACGCCGGGATCGTCTGTCAGACGGTCAGCCCGCAGCCGCAGCGACAGCTGCTGGCGTCTGACGCGCTGCGCCAGGAGGGCTTTGAGCCTGACCAGGCCCTGCTTCCGGACGATCTGCGCAACTTTGACGGCTATCGCCTGCTGCAGGAGTATTTCGCGTTTCCGGCCCGCTTCCGCTTCATCAGCCTGAGCGGCCTGAGCACGCTTATCGAACGCTGTGAAGGCGAAAAAGCCTTCGATATCTTCATTCTGCTGGATAAGTCGGATGAACAGCTGGAGCGCGTGGTCGATGCCAGCCATCTGGCACTGCACTGTACGCCGGTCATCAACCTTTTCCCAAAGGTCGCGGCGCGTCAGAAGCTGAATGAAGGCCAGCATGAATACCATCTGGTGGTCGATAACATTCGTCCGCTGGATTATGAAATTTACGCGGTCAAAAAAATCTATGGCAGCGCGGACGGCCAGCGCGATGACCAGACGTTTCGTCCATTCTGGAGCACCTGGAGCGGTGATGCGGGCAACTACGGGGCCTATTTTTCCCTGCGCCGCGAACAGCGCGTGCTGTCCGAGCACGCCCTGCGCTACGGCACCCGTACCGGCTATATCGGCTCGGAGGTGTTTGTTTCGCTGGTGGATGAACAGCACGCCCCGTGGCAGGAAAACCTGCGCTATATCTCTGCCGAGGTGCTCTGCACCAGCCGCGACCTGCCGCTGATGCTGCAGCAGGAGCTCGGGCAGTTCATTATGGCCGACTCCATGCCGGTGAAATCCCTCACCCTGCGTAAAGGCCCGACGCCGCCGCGCCCGGCGCTGGCGGAAGGGTTCAGCACCTGGCGGCTCATCAGCCAGCTGCAGATGAACTACCTCAGCCTGATGGACAGCGAAAACGAAGACGGCGCGGCCGCGCTGCGCCAGCTGTTAGGGCTGTACGCCAACCTGGCAGAAACGCCCGTTGCGCGCCAGGTGGAGGGGGTACGCCACTGCGTGCTGGAGCCGGTTCACCGCCGCGTGCCTGAACCCGGCCCGGTCGTTTTCGCCCGCGGGATCGGCATCACCCTGACTGTCGATGAGCGAGCCTTTTCCGGCGCCAGTCCGTGGCTCTTTGGCAGCGTGATGGAACGTCTCTTTGCCCGTCTGGTGTCCATCAACAGCTTTACGGAGTTCACCCTGAAGAGTCAGCAGCGCGGCGAGATTGGCTACTGGGCGCCGCGCATGGGTAAAAGGGCGCTGATATGAGTGACGCTGCCACCGCACCGCTGCGCGTGCATCGCCTGACCCGGCTGCCGGATGCGTTCTGGCACGGGGTCCGCGAGACGCCCTGGCGCTACGATCTGTTTCAGCTGCTAAGGCGCATCGATGCCCAGGGCGGCGAGCGCTACCCGCTGGGACGCGCGCCGCTGCCGAAATTTGAGCCGCTGCGCATCGGCCAGCAGCCGTCGATGAGTTTTGCACCGTCGACGCTGGCTCAGGTACGCCAGCGGCAAGAAAGCGGACTGCACGAGGTGTCTATCCTCAGCTTCGGCCTGTTTGGCCCGAACGGCCCGCTGCCTGTCCACATGACCGAATACGCCCGCGAGCGTATTTATCATCATCAGGACACCAGCCTCAGCGCGTTTGCCGACCTGTTCCATCACCGCCTTGCGCTGCTGTTTTATCGCGCTTGGGCGGATGCGCAGCCGGCCGTCTCTCTGGACCGCGCCGACAACAGGCGCTTTGAGGGGTACCTGGCGTCGCTGATTGGCATGGGCCAGCCGGGGCAGATGAACAAAGGCAGCCTGAGCTCGCATGCTCGCTTTACCCACGCCGGACACCTGACCCGTCACGGGCGGGATCCGGAGGGGCTGGAGAAGATCCTGCGCAACTATTTTAAAGCCCCGGTCAAACTGGTGAGCAACGTGCCGCAGTGGATGCCGCTTTCCACGCGCGAGCAGGCGCAGCTTGGCGCAGGACGCCGCATGCCGCGCATGGGGGAATCCGCCTTTCTCGGCGTCGCCGTCCGCGACGTGCAGCACAAGTTTCGCATCGAAATTGGCCCGCTGAGCGCGGAGGAGTACAACCGTTTTCTGCCGGGTGAAGCGTGGGTCACCGAGCTGCGCGACTGGGTGCGTCAGTACGCCGGGGTGGAGTTTGAATGGGAAACGCGGGTGATCCTGCGTGAAGACGCGGTGCAGGGTACCACGCTCGGCAGCAATGGGCGATTAGGCTATAACACCTGGCTGGGCCTTCAGCCGCAGCCTGTCCCGCGTGGCGATCTGGTGTATTGCGCAGAGCGATAATTTTTCTAACGCATTGTTATCAATGGAACCGAACATGTCAGAAATTAGCCGTGCCGTGCTTTTCGGCAAACTGGATACGCTGTTATTTACCTCTCTGGAAAGCGCCACTGCGTTCTGCAAGCTGCGCGGCAATCCGTACGTTGAGCTGGTGCACTGGCTGCATCAGCTGATGCAGCAGCAGGATGGCGATCTGCAGCAGGTCATCCGCCATTTTGCCCTTGATGAACAGCAGCTGACCCGCGATATCGTGGCCGCGCTGGACGTCCTTCCGCGCGGGGCGAGTTCCGTTTCCGATCTTTCTGAACATATCGACAGCGCCGTGGAGCGCGCCTGGGTCTTCGGCTCGCTGAAGTTTGGCGTCAGCCGTATTCGCGGCGGCCATTTGCTGATCGGCATGCTTAAAACCTGGAACCTGGCCAACGTGCTGAAAAGCATTTCGTCGCAGTTCACCCGCCTTAACGTCGAGGTGCTGATTGAGCAGTTCGACGCCATCTGCGCCAACAGCAAAGAGACGCAGCAGGCCGCTGCCGCCGCAGACGCACCGGCGGGTGCGGTACCGGCGGCGCAGGGGACACTGGCCCAGTACGGCCAGGACCTGACCGCCCGCGCCCGCGACGGGAAGATTGACCCGGTTGTCGGGCGCGACGAGGAGATCCGCCAGATGGTGGATATCCTGATGCGTCGCCGCCAGAACAACCCGCTGCTGACCGGAGAAGCCGGGGTCGGGAAAACGGCGGTGGTGGAAGGGCTGGCGCTGCGTATCGCCGACGGCGACGTTCCGGAGCCGCTGCAAAATATTCAGCTGTGGCTGCTGGATATCGGCATGCTGCAGGCTGGGGCAGGCATGAAAGGCGAGTTCGAGGCCCGGCTGCAGGCGCTCATTAATGAAGTCCAGTCCAGCGCCACGCCAATCATTCTGTTTATCGATGAGATCCACACCCTGATTGGCGCAGGTGGCCAGCAGGGAACCGGCGATGCGGCGAACCTGCTGAAGCCCGCGCTGGCGCGCGGACAGCTGCGCACCATCGGCGCTACCACCTGGGCGGAATACAAAAAGTACATCGAGAAAGACCCGGCGCTGACCCGTCGTTTCCAGACGGTGCAGGTCCACGAGCCGGACGAAGCGAAAGCCATTCTGATGCTGCGCAGCACCGTGTCGCCGCTGGAGACGCATCACCAGGTCCTGCTGCTCGACGAAGCGGTCAGCGCGGCGGTGAAGCTGTCGCATCGTTACATCCCGGCGCGTCAGCTGCCGGATAAAGCCGTTGCGCTGCTCGACACCGCCTGTGCCCGCGTTGCGGTCAGCCAGAGCGCGCCGCCTGCGCAGCTGGAAGACTGCCTGCGCCACCTTGCCGCGCTGGACGTGGAAATTGAGATTGCTGAACGCGAAGCGCGCGTGGGAGCCGGTGACGCCGATCGCGTGACCGCTTTACTCGCCGAACGCGACGCGTATGAAACAAAACGCGAAGCCCTGGCCCGGCGCTGGGAAGAAGAACGCAGCCTGGTGCAGGAGATTATTCGCCTGCGCGCGGCGCTGTTCGCGGCGGGCGATGACGATAGCGCCGAGCTGCGCGGCCAGCTGGCGGAACAGCAGCAGGCGCTGAACGCCCTGCAGGGCGATGAGCCGCTGCTGTTTGCGGCGGTGGATGAAAACGTGGTTGCCGCGGTGGTCTCTGACTGGACCGGGATCCCGCTGGGCCGGATGGTGAAAAACGAGATCGACGCGGTGCTCAACCTCGCCGACACGCTGAACCAGCGCGTTATCGGCCAGCGTCACGGTCTGGATCTCATTGCCCGCCGCGTGAAAACCTCGCGGGCGAAGCTCGACGATCCCAACAAACCGGTGGGCGTCTTTATGCTGTGCGGCCCGTCCGGGGTCGGTAAAACCGAAACCGCGCTGGCGCTCGCCGAATCCCTTTACGGGGGCGAGCAGAACGTTATCACCATCAACATGAGTGAGTTCCAGGAAGCGCACACCGTTTCCACCTTAAAAGGTGCGCCTCCGGGGTACGTAGGGTATGGTGAAGGCGGCGTGTTAACCGAGGCCGTGCGCCGCCGCCCGTACAGCGTGGTGCTGCTGGACGAAATTGAAAAAGCGCACCCGGACGTTCACGAGATCTTCTTCCAGGTCTTTGATAAAGGCTGGATGGAAGACGGCGAGGGGCGCCACATTGATTTCCGTAACACCATCATTATTCTGACCTCCAACGTCGGCACCGACCTCATTAGCGCCATGTGCGCCGATCCGGAGCTGATGCCGGAGCCTGATGCGTTAAGCGGCGCCCTGCGCCAGCCGCTGCTGGAGGTATTCCCACCGGCGCTGCTGGGCCGCCTGCTGGTGGTGCCGTACTATCCGCTCAGCGACGAGATGCTGGGGCAGATTGTTCGCCTGCAGCTCAAGCGCATTCAGCGTCGTCTGGAAGAGAATCACAGCATTATTTCTGAGTTTGACGACAGCGTGGTGGAACAGATTGTTCAGCGCTGTACCGAGGTGGAGTCCGGGGGCCGCATGGTGGACGCTATTCTGACCAACACCTTGCTGCCTCAGATGAGCCAGATCTTACTTACCGCCAGCCGCAGCGACGAGCAGTACCGACGTCTGCACGTCACCTGCGAGCAGGGCGAGTTTCACTGTCAGTTTGCCGCGTAATAATCATCAAGAGAACTGTAAAAGATGACGGATAATGATAACAATCGGACTGTCCCAAACGCGCTCCCGGTCGGGTACCGCTTCAACGAGTTTGAAATTAAAGAGGTGATCGGCGGCGGCGGTTTTGGCATCGTCTATCGCGCGTGGGATCACCAGCTCGAACGCACTATCGCTATCAAAGAATTTATGCCTTCCTCGCTCGCCGTGCGCGGCGACGACATGACCCTGGTGCTGCGCAGCGAGCGCTTTGGCAAAGCGTTTTCCGCAGGCCTGAACAGCTTCATCCAGGAAGCCCGTCTGCTGGCGCGCTTTAACCACCCGAACCTGCTGCACGTCCTGCGCTTCTGGGTGCAAAACGACACGGCCTACATGGGGACGCTGTTTTACAGCGGGACCACGCTTTCGCGCCTGCGCGAAGAAAAGCCGGAGCTGATCAACGAAGCCTGGATCCGCCGCACGCTGCCGATGCTGTTCGGTGCGATCAAGACCATTCACGACGAAGGCTATCTGCACCGCGACATCTCTCTGGATAACATTCAGATCCAGGATAACGGCCTGCCGGTGCTGCTCGATTTCGGCTCCGCGCGCCGCACCATCGGTAACCTCTCCGACGAAACGGAAACCATGCTGCGCCCGGGCTTTGCGCCGATTGAGCAGTATACCGACGACAACGAAAGCGAGCAGGGCCCGTGGACGGATATTTACGCCCTCGGCGCGGTGCTGCGTACCCTGATTGTGGGTTCTCCGCCGCCGGTCAGCGTGGTGCGCTCAATTCAGGATACCTGCAAACCGCTGGTGGAAATCATGCCGCAGGGCTATTCCATTCCGCTTCTGCAGGCCATCGACCGCGCGCTGGCGCTGCACATGGAGGATCGTCCGCAGTCAATCGACGAGTTCGCCGCGCTGATAGAGATGCCGGTCGCCGGTATCAACGATGTGCTGACAGCGAAAAAGCCCGGCACGATGCTGGTACCGGTGGAGGAGGAACAACCGGCTTCGCTACTCGACTGGCGCCGCTACAAGATCCCGGGCTTGGTTGCCGCAGGCGTGCTGGTGGGCGTTGTCGCCGGGGCGATGCTGTTCAGCAGCGGTAATGATGCTCCCGAGCAGGCTGCACAGCCACCGGCAGAGACGCGTCCGACTGAAACCGCCGCTAACACGCCGGACGTGAAGCCAGAAACGGCGAAGGTTAACGAGCAGGCGACGGCCCAGCAGACGCCACCGCCTGTCGAGAGCCCTGTTGCGCTGGTCTATATCCGCATCCTCGACGGCGAAACGCTGAAAGTGAACGGCGAGCCAAAAGCGCTGCGCCCGGCGACCAACGGCTATGCATCGCTCAAGCTGCCGGCCGGCGAGGTGAAGATTGAACTGCAGGGCAACGGGAGAACGCGTGGCCAGACGCTGGATATCACTAAGCCGGGTACCTGGCTGGTGAACCCTTAGAATTACGCTCAGTCACAGATGCGAACCTCTTTTCTGAATCGCATAAGCTAGATGGAATAAAGATTATGCTCAACCGAATTACCGTTCAGCTCCCGGTGGAGGGGCTTCTGTTCTGGAAACTGACGGGCCGCGAGGCGATGTCCGAGTCGTTCGCGCTGACGCTGACCGTGCTCGGCACGGACGCGCGCATTGACCGCAGCAAATTGCTCGGTCAGCCGGTCACGGTGACCATCCCGACGCAGAACCTGCTGACGTCCCGCTATGTTAACGGCAAGATTACCCGCGTGGCGGTCAGCGCCGTCGAGCTGACGGGCACCCGCTATGCGGTGTACCAGCTGA